>CASWRE010000035.1 GCA_949471785.1 uncultured Lachnospiraceae bacterium
CATCCCGCCGGAGCTGATATCGTATACCTTTGAGCATACAGTCTTGAAAAAGCCACTTCAAGACGCTTTTTCCTACGCAAAAATAAAAGCGGAGGAAAAATCCTCCGGCCCGTCATGGGCCGAAGTACTTTCCTCCGCCGTATCTTTGCTTATATCCTCTTTGCCTATTATGGCACGAGTCATTTTCCTGCGACAGGATGTATACCACAGTTTTCTTAATTAATTTCCTGTTCTTCCGGCTCGATGATATACATCTTTCCGGTCTTTTTATCCTCATATACGGTTCCGCGGGATTCAAAGCCCTGGGATATATTACCTTCTTCGTCAATAATCCCGTCGTTTTGAATCTCCCACATGTTTTCCTGGGGAATTTCTTTTCTTACGCCGTTGATGTCTACATTATAAAAGCTAATCAGGGCCATCATCAGCCCGCAGGAGAATACCAGCATGACGTCCACAAGATTAGCGACGCTCTCCATGGGATTCGCCTGTTCTTCGTCAAAATATTCCCGTTTTTTCCGGTGCAGCTTTGTCTTTCCCGGCATATATCCTCCTTTTTTCACGACTGAGCTCCCGTCCCCGAGGCGGTCTCACAGGATCGCTTCCATGAGCAATTCCATATTTCCCATGTTTCCGGTATACCAGCGGCGGCGCATTGCGGACAGTACGCTGCAGACGGCGGCGCTGATCACGCCCGCTATGGTGGTATCAAAGGCCATACCCATAGAGCGGGACAGCGTCTGGATGTCTCCCACCCCAAGCGCCACGATGCCGGGCCCCAGGGGGATCAGCGTGCCCAGCAGGCCGAACATGGGGCCCAGCTTTGACACCAGCTCCGTGATATGGAGAATCCGGCCGTAATACGCCTCGTTTTCCGCCAGCAGCTTCTGAGCGATGGCCTGACGCAGAGACGCCTCCATATGCTCTGTGTCCAGCAGATCCGTCAGCATCTTTTTCTCCCGCCGGAACAATCCGCTGTTCTCTATGAGCGCCCTCTTCTCCTCTCCGCTTTTTCCGTTCATTTCTCGGACCAGCGCGACGCTGTTTACCCTGCCATGACGACGTATTTCAAAAAATAATTCCACGCCCACATGGCCGGTCTGCACCACGGTCGCCGCCATGAGAAGAATCAGAATCACATGACAGGGGACAGCCAGCCACTGGCCGACGGTATGCAGCAGTTCCACAAATGAATATTCCATTGTCTTTCACCTTTACTTGATTTTTACCTTTTTCTTCGCGCTCCATTTACCGTAGACTGTTTTTCCCGACACTTTTTTGTATGCCCGTATTCTGACATAGTACGTCTTTTTCCGGGTCAGTTTTTTGACTGTCAGAACGGTTTTTCCGGCGCCAGCCCGCGCCGTCTTCACTTTCTTTTTAAAAGATTTGTCACGGGCATACTGAATCTGATAACCGCCCGTTTTGGCAAGCTTTTTCCACTTGATTTTGAAAGTCCTGGCTTTCGGAGACGACACGGAGACGCCCTTTACCTTGCCCGGGATGATTTTCACCGTTATTTTTACCTGCCCGGCCTTGTATTTCGCCGTTGCGGCGGTCTTTACCGTGACTGTGGCCTGTCCCATGCCTTTGATTTTTACTTTGCCTTTCCCGGACACCGTAATGACCTTTTTATTGGAAGTGTGATAAGTCGCTTTTCCGTCGCTGTCGGTCTTAACGGACAGAGTGAACGCTTTACCCGGATATTCTTTGGTCACTGTCTTTGTACAGGTAAAAACCGGCTTCTTTTTCTTTGCCGCCGGGGGCTTGTTTTCTTCCGTCGGAGGAACCTCGGGCTCTTTCTGCACGTCATTTCCGCCGGAAACGCCGGAATCTTTCGCAGGCTCCTTTTCCGGCAGTTTCGTCTGCGCGGGCGCCTTTTTCATAGCCAGGAGCTGGGGCATGATCTCCTCCATCGCCATCCTGAGATCATTCACAGCCTCCGTCCGCAGAGAATCCCCGCTGACGGCATAGCCGTAATCATCCGTCAGAGGCCGCCCCGTATTCTGAGCCGTATACCGGCCCATGCCGTCCAGATATACGGGAACATTTTTCGGGAAAGTATCCTGGATATTTTCCGCCTGTTCAATGTAGTGGTTATAGTCGAGCAGAAGCCATACCGCCGACGCGTCATAGTCTTCCTTATCCAGAGAAATATTTTTCGCCTGCTCAATGTAATAATCGGCGGCCCTGGAGGGATACACGGCCGCCACGCGGACCTTCCCTCTGACCTCGCCTTTACCGTCTACTATCTCCATCCAGTAGTCGCCCGCCTCTTTGACGCAGAGCGTCCCCTTCTGACCGGACTGGTTCTTTATATAGAAGGACTGCGAACTGTCCCCGCCTGGCAGGATCAACCGCAAATCATCCACGGGATCTCCCGCGGCGTCCCATCCCCGGATCTGTGCGTCCGCCGCATCCCAGGCGGCGGTCAGTATATCCGGCGCGCCGGCCGACCATCCCGCCAGAATAAAGGGCGCGTCGCCGCCGTACTTCCAGGTAACGGCCTCATATCCCCTGCGTTCTACGCGGATCTTGTAATATGTCTTTACCCCGCTGCTTTCCACCAGCATATACAGGACATGGTTTTCCCTCTGGGGCGAGGCGCCTCCTGTAAAGCATCCCGCCTGACCGGCCGCAAGCAGCGTTCCGTCCCCATCCACGGAAAACGGTTCTGTGATCCGGCCGTCTTCCACACCGCCTCCGATCGTCACGGTACACTGGCTGTCGGCCTGTACGCGGGCGCGTACACGGTTTTCCGGCACATCCTCCACATCCGAGGCGGCAAAGGACGCCGTGGCAAGCCGTACCTCCACGCCGTTTTCCTGCTCCGTCTCCTCCGTAAACCGTACGTTCCTCACTTTTCCTTCTCCCAGCTGGAGCTGCAGACGGAAATCCTCGCCATGGTTGACGTCCGCATCCAGATCCACCCGATATCCGTTGCGGCAGCCCGCGGGCGACTGATCCTCCTGAAATTCCGCCATGGCTTCCCCGAAGGTGATCTCCGGCTTACCTTCCGTCAGACAGGTAAAGCTTATCTTTGCCACACAGGCGCCATGAATGCCCGACGCCGACAGCACGCCCTCCCGACGGCCCAGAAGGACGGTTTCGCCGCCGGGCCTGGATACGGATCTTTCGATACGAAAACCTTCCAGGGGCTCTATGGCTATTTTCTCC
Source organism: uncultured Lachnospiraceae bacterium (assembly GCA_949471785.1). Classification (GTDB taxonomy): domain Bacteria; phylum Bacillota; class Clostridia; order Lachnospirales; family Lachnospiraceae; genus UBA11957. The sequence continues at coordinate 3,178 of CASWRE010000035.1, forward strand.
AGTTTCTCCGGATCGTAAGAAAGCTGCACGCCCAGTGTGTCCAGCCTGGTACTGTAAAGGACGAGGGACGCCGTTCCCGTCTCCCCCTCGCCACACAGGCTCTGATCAAATACCAGCTCCAGCCTGCCGTCGTCTTTTGTCGTAATCCCGCAGTCGGCGAGGGCCCCTGCCAGAAGAGAATAGTCCGCCATGTTGATCCGTTTGTCCCCGTTCAGGTCATAGACGGCCCCGTCCTCATCCGGCTCCGCCTCTTCCCCAATATGGGGAATCAAAAGCTCCAGATCTTTTTCATCCGTCGTCCCGTCGTCGTTGATATCGCCCAGATTCTGCACCGTGACCGTAAATGTGGGCAGAGACGCCCCCTCGTCAATCAGATAGGTATCCGGAATACCGGGGCTAAATACGTATGTCCCCGCTTTATGGGAATTGTACTCCTGCTGACAGTACCAGGTCACCTTCGTGATATTGATTTCCGTCTTGCCATCCTTCAGGGCTTTGAAGTAGGAAGGGAATGGAATCTGCTCCAGAGCCGTGCCGTATTTTACGACACAGTGATCACTGACTCCGTCAAACAGACGAATATCCGTTACCACGTCCATATGCAGGGCGTGGCGCAGCGTGGTAAATTCACTGGCCAACTCCTGTTTGAACGCGTTTATGTTCTTACTCACCTGCAGGCAGCGGTCATAAGCGGCTTTCACTTTGGCCTCTTTCAACACCTCCGGCCTGTCTTTTACCATGGCCACGAGACGGCTCAGCTCTTCCGTATTTAACCCCTTAAGACCGTTTTCGGTAAAATACTCTTTATCTCCGCCCAGATCCCGTCCCAGGCCCACCATGGTAAACTGCCAGCGCAGCGTCTGTCCGTCCCGGGGCCGCATCTCGCAGGCCGAAACATTGGGGAACTCGCCGTTTATACTGTACATCCATCCCGACTGCTGGGAATAATCAAATTCGCCCAGATAATCTGGGGTATAATCCTTATGCAGCGAAAATTTTAGCGCTTTTATGGTATCCTGAATATACTGGGGGATATTCTCGGCGCCTCTGTCGGGATCGGAAATTTCCGAGAGGTAAAAGCCGCTATTTATCCTTCCGTCGTAATTATAGCGGCGGCCGATTCTGGTCAGCTCCCGCAGCGTGACAGTGGCCATGGTATCTCCCGCGTAAAAGGGTACGTACTCCGGTTCCATGATATAGCCCTGGCCCAATGTTTTCTTCTCCACCGACATGATGATCCTGCCCTGGGGTTCCTGCGCCCTGGCCGTCGCCGGCCAGATACACAGAATGGCCAGCAGGAAAACCGCCGCCAAAAGCCACTGCTTTCTCTCTCTTTTCATCTTATTTATCCCTCCGCTTTTTTCTGTTCTGATCCAGATACTCTCTTGCGCCCCCATAAAGCAACAGCAGCAGGATCAGGATACGGGCAAAAAGCCCCCCTCTTCCCTCCGATTCCGGTGTATCGCCGAGGATCTGCGTTACTTTCCATTTCTTTTTCTTCACTGCCTGGCCGTCCGCGGCCTCCGGCGTATGATCCTGCGTTTTTGCCGGGCGCGGGCCGTTGTCCGCGGATTTTTCATCTACAGACGTCCCAGGCGCGGCGGTTTCCCGCCTGCGCGGCGCATTCTCTGCGGAGGCTCCCTCTTCGGAAGACGCGCCGGAAACAGAAGCCGCCGTCTCCGAATGCCCCCAGGGCCCTTCGCGGGACAATCCGCCGTCCCGGCTGCCTTCCGCACCCTCTCCCGGATCTCCGCCGCCGGGCTGGCCGCCCGGAGACCCTCCGTCGGACGGCGAACGGCCGGAACCGTCGCTGCCGGAAATGTCGCCCAAACCGCTTCCTCCCGGCCGGCCGTCGCCGGCAGCGCCACCCGAGCCGTCTCCCAAACCTCCCGTACCGTCGTCTCCCGGATCTCCCTGACCGCCGTCTCCCGAACTTCCCGGGCCGTCGCCGCCCCAGGGCCCTTCCGGCCCGTCCTCCACCGGAGGATCGATGATAACGGTGATGGTCTGCATGGGATCGCGGGTACTGTTGGGCTGAAACTGAAAATCCGGGTAATCGGGGTCCAGGCGGGAACGGAACCGATAGATCCCCGGGGTATTTCCGTCAAAACCATCTACGTCATCCCAGAGTACGGGCACGGTAATCAATCCATACTCCACGCCGGTTCCCTCCACCGCCGACATCTGCAAATTCGGCAGATTCACCTGATCCTTCGTCGAGCCCACCGGCAGATGCTGGTAAAGGATATAATTGGGAAGAGGAATGGTTTTTTTCACGATCGTGGGAACCCCTTCCTCCATACGAAGCACAAAAATCTGCGGATATTTCACCCCTTCCATGGTCACATATCCCGGCGGCAGCACCGCCGTGAAATAGTAGCGCACTTCTTCATAGGGCAGTCTCTCCCACACCGGCTTCGGCTTCCAGACGATCCCTTCAATCGTTACCTTTTTCCCGTCAATGGTAGCCGTAACCGTATCCGGCCGGCGCACATCCTCCACGGTAGCCCTGTTGCGCACGGACTGGGAAGCAATATCTGCAGGAAGAGGGTCAAAAGCCGTAATCTTTTTCCCGATCTCAGACAGCCTGTATTTTTCTTCCGCCGCCATGAGCGCCTCCGACGCGGCGGTCAGCCGGTTCCTCTGTTCTTCCGTCAGAGTTTTCACCTTTACCAGTTCATCGTAAACGGCCTGGGAGGACGCTATCGTTCTTTCAAAAGTCTCCTTTGCGCCGTCGGCATATATGCGGTCGCTGTTCTGCGTTTCCTCCAGCAATTCCCGGGCGGCCGTCAGCTCCGCTTTCAGATAGCCGGTCGTATAATATGTGTGAACGGAAATGGCGTCCTCAAAATGATATTTTCCGTCGTCGTAGATCAGCCGCACCGAGACTTTACCCGGTCTAAGCAGCCGGATCGGAAAATCGTATGCTACCGAATCTTCATAACGGATCACGCTGGTATCGGAGATCTCTATATGGAAATGTCCTCTGCTTTTGGCCATGGAGATCGATGTGCGCTGTCCCAGTGCGTCAAAGAAATAGACAGATCCCAGAGTCAGCAGTACTTCTCTCTCCGGCCTGCTGGGCCCTATGCCAAAAACTTTTTCGTAATACATATCGGGCACATACAGTCCGGCCTGACCTTCCTTGACTATCCGAATCGTATAGGTTGCCCTGGAAATATTATCCGGCGCCGTTACCGTGACATAAACGTTAAAACTGTCCGCCGCATACATTTCCCTCACACTGTACTCCCCGATACGATAACAGCCGTTGTCCTGGGGCCGCAGGCTAGACGATACCCCCGCCAGAGTACTGCCGCCTGTGACAAGCAGGTTTTTTTTCGTGTTTTTGCAGCCTATCCTGAGATAAATATAATTTTTGCTGAGCGCCCGGTTAAATTCTTCGTAGGGGAGCTGCAATTTATAGGTACGGCGGGACGGGTCGAAATTGGCGACATAGTTTTTCCCGCCTGTATCGTTGACATAGATCTGCAGGTCATCCACCGTCGTATCGGTGAAATCCTCGTCCTGCGCCGCCTCATTGCGGCATATCATGACTGTCGTCACATGAACGCCGTCTTTCTCTGTCGGGCGGCCGTTCACATATTGCGTGTATTTTCCGATGCATTTTATATAGAAAGTGTTCTCGCCCGGAGAAAGATTCAGGACTTTGGAAGTGATCTCCAGGGATTCTCCTTCCTCTCCCGCCACAGCCAGAATGGTGTCCAGCAGATTCCCCTGATCATCTGTCATCTCGGCCCGGTACTCCTTGTTGGCCGATATGCCCACGGACCATTTCAGCCTGACCCTGGACAGATTTGTGCTCCCGTAGTATACCGGCGCGTTGCCCTGAGCGGCAAAGCTGCCGATGTTGGCCGGATCTTCCTCGCCCCCGGCGTTGACCAGCCGCAGACGCCCCAACGGATCGGAAACGCCGTACCCGTAAGTATGAAAAATATATGTGCCGGAAAGCCCTGTCAGAGAATTTGTCAGTACCACCGCATTGGCGCTGTCTTCCGCCCGGTAGGGTATAACCAGCCTACAGCTGCCGTCGGCCCCCACGTCGATTTCCTGTCCGTTGACCCTCACCTGTACACCCGGCTCCACCACCGCGCTCATCTCCCTGTCCATATGGTAATAGGGCCTGTTGTCCAGAAAGTGATACACATGGATATCCGGAGAAAAAGCAGGACTCATCTTCTCCAGGCTGCTGTAACCGCTTCCGGAAAGAGAAAGCATCCGGGGCGGTTCCGCGCCGATATCCGGAACGGACGGGGTAGCGTCCCCCGGAAGCTTCTGCCCTTCTGTATTGGCCGGTCCCCCGGCCCTTCCGGCCGTCCCCGGCGCAGCCTTCCTGTCCGGCAGACCGCCTGCGCCCTCGCGGGAGAATTCCGTTTCCTTATCCTCCAGTTTGTTTTCATCTTCGGGTTCGGACGGCGTGACCTCCTTTGACGCGGGCAGGAGCTCATTTTCCGGCATATCCGCCGTCTCACACTCCGTCAGGACGGCGCCTTCCTCCGCCCTGACGGTATATACAACCGGGTTTTCACAAAACCAGGGGCACATCAGTCTCAGTAGCATTCCCGCACCCAGGAGCACTGCCGTTATTTTTTTCTTTTTCTTCATGACGTCCCCCTTTTGATTCCTGCATTTGCCTATGCTTTAGGTTTTCCTGTCTTAGCCGCCGTCCATTTGCTGTACAGCGTCTTGCCCGACACCTTTTTATAGCTGCGTATCCTTACATAATATTTCTTTTTTGCTTTCAGCTTTTTCACGGTGGTCTTGACTGTTTTCGCTTTTTTAATGGTTACTTTCTTTACGTTTTTCTTAAATTTTTTATCTGTGGCCACCGTTATCTCGTATCCGGTCACGTTTTTATTTTTCTTCCAGCTGATCTTCAGCTGCTTTTTGCCTGCTTTGACGCTCAGGCCCAGCTTGGCGGAAGGTTTCACGTCAATGGTAATACTCTCTTTCTGTGTTTCTCCGCTCTTCGCCTTCGCCGTCACGGTGATGACCGCGCGCCCGGCGCCTTTGATCGTGACCTTACCCTTAGCGCTCACTACAGCCACTTTTTTCGCGCTGGTTTTATAGGCGACCGTAACGTTTTTTGCCGCTTTTACGCCCAGTGAGAAGGCTTTGCCGCCCTCTGTTTTCGTATATGCTTTTTTAGTGATTGTCAAAAGGCTTTCCCGGGCGTTGTCCTGGGGATCGTTCTGGGGATCTTTTACCGCCTGCTTTTCGCCGACCTGAATATTTACCGTGATTGTCTGCTCCAGATAATCTCCGTCTCCGTCGGCTTTGATCGTGATCGCCGCGGCGCCCTCTTTCAGCGGCGTTACCATGCCGTCCGCCGATACGCCGGCCACCGAATCGTCCGATGAGCGATAGCTCAATGCCTTACCGGAATTCACGGACGCTTTCAGCGAAAAGGCGCTGTCCCCGGCCGCGCAGATGTAAGAGGTTTTTTCCGTCGTGATGACCTGGGCCGCTTTGCTGATGGTAAATGCGACTGTCTTGCTTCCGGCATATTCGCCTGCGCCTGTCACCGTGGCTTTCGCATCCCCGGCATGGATATTGTTTGTATATGTAACCGTGTACTCCTCCGGCTTGAGAGCTTTCTTGTCAGGGCCTGTTATCCGGACGGCCGGCTTTTTCTCCGTCCCGTCGTAGACGACGGACGAAGCGTCCAGTGTGATTCTGCACTGATCCAGAGGAATCCTGATCGCGTCCATTTCTTTTTTCGCGTTTTCCAGAATCGCATGGGTCGCGTCTATACTCTTGATCACACCCGTTTCATAGTCGCTGTCTACCTGAGCTGTGTATTTCTCTATGATGGCCTGTAGCTTTGCCTGCTGCTCCAGGGGATATTTATTCAAGTCGCGATAGGACCGGATCGCTTCCTTTGTGCCTTTTTTGTCATAAATATTCTCCCATATCCCGGGAGCCGCATCCATCACATGATTCAACTGGGCGCTTTCACATTCCTCGCTCCAGCTGACCCCGTCCTGATACAACAAATAGTCCCAGCCGCCCGGGTTTATATCGCTTACATTGTTGTTGAGAATCTCCTCCAGCTTCTGTATCTGGCTGAAAAATTCCCCTGCTCTCTCCGCCTGGCCCGCCGGGAACTCTGCCGCAAAGGCGTCTGCATCCGCAAAGTCCCCTATCTTGGTGACGCCGTCCGTCTTACGCCTGTCCAGAAGAGTCCGTGCCGTCGCTCTTTTATACTTGGCAATCGCCGTATAATAATACTCCTCGCCATTATAGGAGGCCTTATATAAGGCTTCTGTACCCGCCCTTCTGGCAAACACGTAATTATCCTCCAGCCACATGATATCCTTCGTTTTGTCTTTCTCGATCGGAACCCACTCCAGGGTACCGTTTCGTTTTCCCTCCTCATCGTAGGTCGTCCCGCTGGGATTCAGCCAGGATTCCATATCCGCAAACCATTCTTTTTCCGCGTCATAATTCATGAGGCTATAGCTGTTCCCGCCGGTCTGGCCGACTCCTTTATACCCCTTGCGCAGCACCACGATTTTGTAATAAGACTTTGTGCCGTCTCCGTGGGTCACCAGGCAGTACAAGGATTTCGTCGCCTCCGCAGGTCCATTCCCGATTCCCAAATGCTGCATGGAACTGTTGCTTTTCGAATAAAAAACATTATCTTCGCCTGCAGCCTGATCCAGCGGGCTTGAAATCTCATCTTTGGTTTTGTCATAGCCTGTGCCGATCACCACAATATCGTCTTCCGGGACGGCTACCCGGATTCGCAGCAAATTCTGCGCCGCCTTACTGGCGTCGGCGCTCTCAAAAGTAAGATTCACCACCGTCCAGTCCTTCCCCTGATACGCTGCCGTTTCCTCTGTTACCGCGGCCTCTCTATACGCGCTCTCGTGACTCTCGGCATCATTGAACAGCTGAGCGTTCATGGCAAATCCAGCGGTATTTTGCTTTACATCTCCGCTGGTCCTCTCCATGTTCCCGGGGAGTTCCGCGGCAAATGCATCTGTAGGAAATGCTGTGGCGATTACAGCTGCGGAAAACAGCAGAGAGCATATTTTCCCTATCTGCTTTTTCTTCATCTCTTATCCTCCTTGATCCATTTCATGTTTTTCATGATTTCATGATTTGTTTTTCATGATTTCCTTTGATTTCAAAAAAGCAATTCTGATATTTTTCCGCTAAAGCAAAACCCCTGACAGCATTTCCTCCGCCATTCTCTGTCAGTGGCCGATTTCCTATTTTTCTCAGATGCACCCGTCTGCTTTAACTATCTATTAGGGTATCATCTAACGATTATAAAGTAAACACATTTTTGTTATATCTGACATTCCAATTTGAGCATATCAGTTTGCATAGAAAAAAGCCCGGCTAAGGGCTTTTATCAATGACTGATCAATCCGTATTTCTTTTTGATCCGTTCCAGCTTCTCAATCATGGGCTGTGCGCCGAACCACAGGAAAAGCACGGTGGAAGTGGCATGGACCAGATCCACGGGAATACCGCTGATATACATGGCCAGGATCCCCTTCCAGGTGATACGGGACGTATACATAATCAGGGAAGCCGGATTCATGATACCGCCATAAATGAAAATGACCGATAAAAAACCATACGCGCACAGAGCCGGGCGGGTCCTGGACAGCAGGCCTTTCCGAAACAGTACCCCCGCCAGAAAACCGATGAGACCGAAAGAAGCCATCTGCCAGGGCGTCCAGGGGCCCTGTCCGAAAAGGAAATTGGACAGCACCATAGAAAGGCAGCCCACCAGAAAGCCGGACTCCGGTCCGAAGGTAACGGCGCTTACGATCACCATGGCCGCTATGGGTTTACAATGGGGCAGCATAAAAAAGGCTGACCGGCCGGCCACCGTGAGAGCCCCCAGCACCGCTATGACGATCATCTCCCGAGCCTGGGGCTTACGTCCCTCAAACACCATAAAAAAGGGGAACATGGCATAAAAAAGCAAAACCACACTGATGAACACATACTTCCTGTCCGCCAGAAAGATAATGCCGAAAGCAATAGTAAGGGGGGTCAGCAGGCACAGCACCACCAGGGAGGCCACAGTCCGCCTGGAGAGCCGCCGGTCTGTCTTTACGGCTTGCGTATCCTCTCTTTCACCTTCATAAGGCTCAATGGGTACGCTCGTCTCCTCCCGCATATCTCTCAGGAGATCTGCCAGAAACCTGCGGATACCCGTGCGGTTTTTCCGCGATTGATACTCCGTCCATATATCTTCCGCATTCAGATACCTGTCCAGAAACTCTTCCTGCACACGGCTCTCTCCCATACTATCCGCCCTCATATCTTCTTTCGTCCCTCTGCTTCCACCGTTCTCCGCCCGCTTTTCTTTTCCTGTTCCCTTTGCCCCGGATGCGACGCCATTTCCCCGATCACATCCTCCGCCGTTACGGCCCCAGGCCAGATATGGCGGGCCATGCGGTTGGCAGAAGTGGTGTAGAAATTATTTCCGGCAAAAAAAGCCCCCGGCGGATTCTCCGTGACGATATTCCCGTCAAAGAACATGCCGCAGCGGTCCGCGTACCGGGCGCAAAACTCGATATCATGGGATATCATGAAAACAGTCACGCCGTGGGCCTGCAGCGTTTTCAGTATCCCCGCAAATTCTTCCTTAAAATGGGCGTCCAGCCCTTTCGTGGGCTCATCCAGAAGCAGAATCTTCGGACGCAGCAGCAGGATCTTGGCCAGGGCCAGGCGCTGCTGTTCACCACCGCTTAAGTCATAGGGATGCTGCGCCATCAGGCCGTCCAGACGGGTGACCGCCGCCATCTGTTCCACCACTTCCCGCTTCTCCATATCCACCGGAAAATCCGCGCTCACGCGCTCCTTCGTGCCGCCGATCATCTCATAGAGCTCCAGCTCCACCGTCTTTTTCACAAAAAGGCTCTGGGGATTCTGGGGCGCCACGCCCAGCCAGGACCGGTACAGTTCCCTGTCGCCGAAGCTGCGGATATCGCGCCCCGCGATCCGTATCCGTCCCCGGTAAGGCCTGCGCACCCGGCTGACCAGCGACAGCGTGGTGCTCTTGCCCGTGCCGTTGCCGCCCAGCAGGCAGTAGAATTCTCCCTTCCGCACCTGCATAGTCAGTCCCTTTACCACATCGGGCAGATCCCTGTCATAGCGAAACCAGACCTCATCCAGCTCTATGACCGGATCGAACGCCGCGCCGTCGCCGGCTCTGCCCCGGGCGGCTTCCGTCTTGTGGCGTTCCCGGGACTTTTTTTCCTCCTCCAGATAGGCGAAGTCTTCCGTCCGGCCCAGCGCCCCGTTCAGCCAGTCCCGGCCCTCGCGCACGGTCATCGGGCAGCGGGCAGTCTCTGCGGACGCCGTCCAGATATCCTCCGGATAAACGGCCCTGCATTCTGCCGGGTCCGTTCCGGAACCGGTCCGGCCCCAAACCGCCTTTGTTCCGGCATAGATCTGCATAGGGGCGGGCATGGCCGCAAACATCTCGTGCCCCCGGTCATAAAGCCACATCCCCGTCTCCTTCGGAGTCCCTTCATATATAATATGTCCCTTCTCCATCACGACAGTCCTGTCCGCCGCGGGAAACACTTCTTCCAGCCTGTGTTCCGTCATGAGCACCGTAATACCCAGATCCCGGTTAATCTTTTTCACGGTCTCCAGAAAATCCGAGGCCGCAATAGGATCAAGCTGGGAGGTGGGTTCGTCCAGGATCAGCAGTGAGGGATGCATGGCCATGATGGCGGCCAGATTCAGCAGCTGTTTCTGACCGCCGGAAAGCTCCTCCACGCCCTTGTAAAACCACTGCTGGATACCAAAATAAGAGGCCATCTCCGCCACCCGGAGCCGGATAGTCGCCGTATCATACCCAAGGCTCTCCAGGCCAAAGGCCAGTTCATGCCACACCTTGTCCGTCACGATCTGGCTGTCCGGGTCCTGCATGACAAACCCGATCCGGGCGCTCTGGGTGCGCTGTCCCAGCTCTTCCAGGGGCTTCCCGCCGAAAAAGATCGTTCCCTGCTTTTTTCCATGGGGGCTTAATACCGTTTTCAACTGTCTGAGCAGCGTACTTTTCCCACAGCCTGACTGTCCGCACAGCACCGTAAAACTGCCCGCCCGCAAAGACAGGCTGATATCGGACAGCGCCTCCTCCCGACCCTCCGGATAGGTAAAACTATAATTCTTTATCTCAACGAGATTCATTTCTCCTGTACCTCCCCGCCGTCCCACAGCCGGTAATCCGCCCGCCCCGCACGGACCACTTCCCCGCGGAGCCGGGCCCACCGATATCCCTCCGCCGCGTCCACCAGCACCGGCAGAAGGCAAAACAGGCCGTAAACGCCATAGGTCAGCATGCCCCCCACCGTGGGTGGAAATCCCGTCATGCGGATTTTCGGATTATACATGACGTAAGCATGGCCCCGGATACAGCCCGCGAAAAAGCTCCCCGCCAGCACCGCCATGGCCATGAGGAACCGCCGGTCCCGCTTATCCAGGTGATAGATGGAAAATGCCGTCCTCCCTTTCAGACCATATCCCCTGGCTTTCATGGAATCCGCCGATTCAATGGCGCTCTCCAGGGACCAGGTGATGAGGATGGACAGCGACGTGATACCGTGGCGGAGCTTCTCTACCAGATTTCCGTTGCTGACGTCCCGCCCGATACATTTCTGCCCGTTGCTGATTACCTGCATACGCCGGCTGAATTTCGGGATGAAGCGCAGGCACATGGACAGAATCAGCGACAGCGCCGGAATCACCCTGCCGAAAAGATAAATAAATTTATCCGAAGTCATGATCTCGTTGTAACAGCGGAACCAGAGCACCACGCCGGCCAGCATGGCGGCCATGGCCACCCCGTAGACCATACTCTCCAGGGTGATGGGATTGCCGTTATACAAATAGAAGAGCACGGTCACGCCGTAATGGTTGAACATCGGATTGATCAGCGCCACGATGACGATCATCGGCAGTGTGAACAGGCAGAAGCCTTTCACCGTCTTCTTCATCCCCTGCAGCACGGCGCAGTAGATCGTGGCGCAGATTAAGCCGATACTGAGAAACACCGGATGCATCAGAAACATGGACACACCGATGACAAACACAAAATACAAAAGATTAACGATCGGATGGTATGTAGAAAATGTATCGCCCATACGTTCACCCGCCTATTCCCACATGGAGTTGTCGCCTACATCTTTGCCCAGATCGCAGGTGTACACCCACTGAATCGTCTCCCCGTCCGAGAGAATATATTTGTCACAGCCATAATTGGGAAACCAGGAATCCACATTGTACATCCAGCCGGACAGATCGCCGCAGTCAAATTCATAGAGCTGATTGATACCCTCCACATATTCGCTGCCATACAGAGGCGTATAAGAATGCTCCATATGGATGCCAACGGCCTTGCACACCGCCAGAAGGACGTCAAACACCGAATCCCCCTCCGTAAATTCCACCGTGGTCGGCGCCAGTATCCAGCCGTCGGCGGGAACAAATTCCTCTTTGCCCTTCGTCAGGTGATCCATATTGTCCAGGATGGTGGCGCAGCTTATGGAAATCGTGCAGGTCCTGGTTTTTGCGGTATCCTCTTCCTTTTCTTCCCCGGACCCGCTCTTGTCCTCTTTCTTGCCGTCCTCTTTGGAGGTTTCTTTCTTGCCGCCGCTCTTTTTTGAGGAATCTTTCTCTTTGCCGCTCTTATTGTCGGATGTTTTGCCGGAATCTCCGTCCGTGCCGGATGTGTCGTCAGAAGAACCGCCGGCATCATCCCCGGCAATTGTGTCGCTCCCGGAATTCTCTTCTTCCTCGGACGTCTCCGGCAGCCCCGAACTGTCTCCGTCGGCGGAAACCGTCTCCGCCGCCCGGCGGGCGGCCACGGCCTCGTCGGAAAGGCCCGCCACCACATAGTAGGTATCGCCCACCTCTGTCACCTTCATGGACAGCACGGTATGCGCCTTTGCCCCGCTGCCCTCGACAGTCATCCCGGCGTCGGAGATCTTCATTGCCTTGCCGTCTTTCTCCTTGCAAAATACCGCCGTATCCGCGTCCCATTCTCCCGGCAGTTCCACGGTAAGCGTGGGCACGGTAATCAACCCTGAGCCCTTAAGCTTCATGCCGACCGCAAAAGGCGCGTCTCCGGAAAGAGACCGGATCTCCCCCAGCTCTTTCTCGTCCGTGGTAAAATCCACAGACAAATCCATATCCGTGGCATTATGAATATTTCGTCCCGGATATTCCCATTTATAGGAAATATCCCCCGACTGCCCTTCGAAGGTGATCACTCTGTCCGTCCCCTCAAAGGCTTCAAACTGAGCCTGGGTAATCACGCCGTCTTCCGGTATCTGCACCACATCGGCAATCTGCTCTTTACTGGCCTCGGCGTCCTTCGTCTCGGTACTGCGATTCCCACAACCCGCGAACAGAACGGCCGTCAACCCCATGAAAGCGAGCTTTCCCCAAAAAGATCCCTGCATTCCTCTTTTCTTTCCTCTCATTTTTCCTCCCTGCTTTGCCGCGCCTCCTTACCGGAACCAATTCCGTCTTCGCATCATTGCCCCGTTCACCCGGTTTTCTTTCGTTTTCCCACACGCCAGACTATACCGCCCCCAGCAATGCCGCCTCCCAGGACGCCGAGAGCCATCACCCAGTAAGAAACGGTTTTCTCCGGCTGCTCCTGCTTGGGCGGCGCCGCCTCCTGGCTCTCTTCCGTTCCCGAAACGGCGGAGGATTCCGGTACGTACTCTTCTCCGGCGAAGCTCCATCCCTCCTCCGCGCTTTCCGGCATTCCTGAGCTCTCCGGGATTCCGGAGGTTTCCGATGTCTCCGACGTCTCCGATATCTCCGACGTCCCGGAGGTTTCCGTATCCTGATTCTTGCCGCCCCCATCGGAATTGGTCCCGCCGGATGCGCCTGTCTTACCGGACGTGCCTGTTTTGCCTGAGGCCTGCCCGGCTCCGCTTGTTTTTATCGTACCCGCAGGCTTTTTTGTCTTTCCCGTGGGTTTTTTTGTCTTTCCCGCGGTTTTTCCGGTCGTTCCGGAAGAAGTATTTCCCTTATTTCCCGTTCCGGAGGGCCGGGTGGTATTTCCCGAACCGTCATTATCCGTTTTCGCGCCGTCCCCCTCCGTTTTTCCGGAATTATTGCCATCGCCCGTCTGGCCGTTACTTCCTCCGTTCTGCTGGTCATCGTCCCCGGGGATCACCGTTTCTCCCTTTTTGAGCTGTGTATCGGACATATTATACAGGCAAGTCTTTCTGTCCAGAAGTCGCTTATAAGCCGTCAGCGCATAAAATCCCTGCTCCGTAGCCATACCGTTTACCGTGCCTGCCTCGGCGCCGCCGTTATTGGTTTCACCGGCCTTGACATGCATGAAACCGCTCCCCTCCACATGATAGGACAGCAAATTATTCACGATTCCGCCTCCCGGTTTGATAAAGCGATCGTCCCTCTGCGGGTCAATACCCACCGCGCACAGCGCCACCAGCACCTGCGCGCAGCTCTCGGAATTATTCGCCCCCATGGAAGCGAAACCGCCGGTGGACGCCACCTGCATGGCCGACAGCGTCTCGATCCCTCTGTCTATGGCCTCCGTCACATCCCCGTACTCGTTTTTGCCATAATAGGGAGCCAGGGCCTGGATCGTCATGGCGGTGATATCCACATCCGCCGCATCGCCGGTCAGACTCCAGCCGCCGAGCTTCCCGTTTTGATCTCGTATCTCCCCGGCCAACAGATAATCCACCAGTACCTTCTCCGTGGTCTGCTGCTCCACGCCGTCCACGACGGGAATCGTGTAGGCCGGATGGCTGTTTAAGGCCAGCAGCGCCCAGATAGGGCCGTTGAACCCCTGCCGCGTGATATTAGAAAAGTCGGCCAGATACCGGAGCAGGTTATAGCCGTTTACATCCCGGGCATCTATACCAACGGCCGTCAGGGCGAGAATCGCCTTGGAATATTCCGTATATTTTACCTGAGTGAGAACCCCCTTTTTTTTCGCTATGTAGGCGGCCATATTTTTATAAAAAGTCTGAAAATAGGCGTTGTTCAGATCCATGCCGCCGCGGCCAAGGCCCAGGGCAAACCACTGGCTGAAACGGTCCGGTTCCCTGTCCAGATCCAGAATATAGGCTTTCGTCTCCGCCAGGACGTGATTGATACGATCTACAGACACAGCTGCATCAGAAGCCGGCACAACGACCGGCGCCTGCCATACCGGTACCAGAAGCAAAAGGGTCAGCATCAGACATATCGCTTTGCGTATTCTCTTTCCCATCGTTTCCCCCCACATACAAACAGGGAACCAAGAAAACATTCCCGGCTCCCTGGATCATGCCTGCATCAAAATCAATAGCAAGACTTTAGCGTTTACTTTATTATACTCAAAGTATAAATCGGTCATTTCTTCAAGTCAAGCTCTGTCAGGCATTCCATCTATATCAATTTGTTATACCTTTATTTGAATCCTCCAGCTCTTATTTTTTTCCGCCCACCAGAGCGTCGTATCCTTCCTCCCCGGTACGCACGCGAATGACATTTTCCACATCGTACAGGAAAATCTTGCCGTCGCCATACCGGCCGGTGTGCAGCGCCCTCTTGGCTGCCGCCACCACCAGTTCCGGAGCCACCGTGGATACCACGATATCTACCTGGAGCTTCGGCAGCAGATTCATACTCATCTCAACGCCACGATACTGGCCGCTCTTGCCTTTCTGTAGGCCGCAGCCCATGACATGGGACACCGTCATACCGGTGACGCCGATCTGGTTCATGGCATTACGCAGCAGGGCGAATTTCTCCTCTTTGCAGATCACCGTAATCCGGGTAAACCGTCCGACCGGATCTGTCCCGCTTTCCGGCAGAACCGGGGCCAGTTTCTCTTTGCGCAGGTCTTCCACCTCCACGTGGTCGTCGCCCTCATACTCCAGCCCCATAGTGGCCGATGATACGGGCAGGAAATCCGCATAGGCCGACACGAGGCCATGCTCCATGTAATCCAGCCCCAGCACTTCCTCCTCGGCGGTTACGCGCAGCCCGATGGTATGCTTCAGAACCAGAAATACCACAGACATGACGACCGCCGTGTAAGCGGCAATAGCTACTACACCGGTACACTGGACGATCAGCTGATGGGCGCCGCCGCCATAGAACAGGCCGCTGTTGTAGTCAAAGAGGCCTACGGCCACCGTACCCCACAGCCCATTGGCGCCATGGACGGCCACCGCGCCCACCGGATCGTCCACTTTGAGCTTCTGATCCACGATTTCTACCACCACGTCCACAAGAATACCGGACACGATACCGATCACGATAGCGCCTACCGCGTCCACATTGGAGCAGCCCGCCGTGATGGCCACCAGACCGGCCAGAGACGCATTCAGACACATGGATACGTCGGGTTTCCCGTTTTTCACCCAGGTAAACATCATACAGGTGACAGTGGCCACCGCCGGGGCCAGGGTTGTGGTACCGAAGATCTGCGCCATCTGTTCTACGGAAGTGGCCGCCGCGCCGTTGAAACCGTACCAGGCAAACCACAGAATAAAACAGCCCAGGGCTCCCAGCGTCAGGGAATGGCCCGGAAACGCATGGACGGTCACCTGTCCGGTTTTCTTATCCTTACTGTATTTGCCGATACGGGGTCCTAAAAAAGCCGCGCCGATAAAGGCTGTAATACCGCCCACCATATGGATCACGGAAGAACCGGCAAAATCTATGAACCCCATCTGCGCCAGCCAGCCCTGGCCGTTCCACACCCATCCGGCTTCGATGGGATAAACGATCAGGCTGATCACCGCCGAGTAAATACAATACGTCATGAACTTCGTCCGCTCGGCCATGGCGCCGGAGACGATGGTGGCCGCCGTGGCGCAGAACACCAGCTGAAACACAAAGTTTGACCAGTTGAATCCGGCAAAATCCGCAAACATACCGTACTCCGGCATACCGATCAGGCCGGCTATGTAATGCTCGCTGTTCATGATCCCGTAACCGAAGCCGATAAACACCACCGTACCGATACAGAAATCCATCAGGTTTTTCATAATAATATTTCCGGCGTTTTTCGCCCTGGTGAAACCGGTCTCCACCATGGCAAAGCCACACTGCATGAAAAATACCAGAATGGCGCCCACCAGATACCAAATACTAAAATCCATAATAATTCTCCTCATTCCATGATGTACCGGATTCATTCCCTTTCGGAAAAAACGCTCCATACACCAAAAAGGGCGTACAGGCGGCCCTGATCAGAGGCCGCTGTACGCCATTGTACAGTCTCTATTCCGGAATAACAGGAAAACCGCATGACGCAGCACATACATCCGTGCACACGCAAAAAGCAGCGATATTCCTCAAAAAAAGCGCCGCGAACCCGGGAATCTTCCCGTTTTCATCAGCGCCTTTGCTTGAACGACTTTTATTCTACACCTTTTTCGCAAATAATCAATACTGGATTTTTCACAAAATTCCGGGACGGATTACGAAAAAATCGGCAAGGGTTTACAATATCTTACCGCAACAGGCTCTCCGTCTCCCCCATGCGTTCCGCGAACTGTTCATAGAAATCCCGCGCCCCGTCATAGGGCGTCCGGTAAAATGTCCGCAGAAAAAACAGGTTCAGGTTCCGCGCCGTCACATCGTCCCCGGCGGTCTTTATCCGCGCCTGCAGTTCCTTCTGCAGTCTGTGCCAGGCGTTGATAAAGGCCCTGTTTTCGGCCAGCCTGGGCGTATCAATCCAGCGTTTCAGTTTCACCTTGGTTTTGTTTGGCGCGGGGCATTCATGTATCTGCAGTATGTACGTGTAATCCCCGTCCTCGTAATAGCGCCCCAGGGGGAAGATCCGGCAGAAGCCCGGCCTGACGGCATGTATCGTACACCGTCCGTCGCCGCCGAGAAACGTACATTTTCCCGTCTGTTCATCCATCTTCAGGCTGGGCAGTATCAGGCCTCCCTGCACGTGAAGCTCCACATGGCGGCCGATCAGATGATCAAAAGTACAGCCCAGGCGTCCGGTGAGCCGGTATACGTCCAGCGGGTCCAGAATAATCGTATCCTCCATATCCTCACAGCAGGCGGAACAGCCCCTGCAGCCGTTGCACCCCACCCGGACCATATCATTCTCTCCATACGTTTTCCCGTCCGTGATTTCCTGCAGATCTACATAACGCTCCATGCCATGCGCCCCCCTTTATCAAACGGTAATTTACCATACTCTTCCCGATATTTCAACGGATTTCATGACGAAACTCTATTTCCACACAGGTTCCCTCCCCCGGCGTACTGGACAGGGCGAGCCGGGCATGGTGCTGCTCCACGATATGCTTTACAATGGCCAATCCCAGGCCCGTGCCGCCCGTTTCCCGGGAACGGCCCTTATCCACCCGGTAGAACCGCTCAAAGATCCGCTCCTGATCCTCCGGCAAGATCCCTATGCCGTTATCTTTTACTGCCAGCCACACGCCCTCCGCCTTTTCTTCCACAGACACCCATACATACCCGCCCGGGCGATTATAGCGGATGGCATTATCGCAGAGATTATACAGCAGTTCCTCCAGCATCCCCCGCTCGCCCTTTACCAGGCAGACCGCGTCGCGGCACGCAAATTCCAGGCAGACCCCGTGCTTTTTCGCCTGCATCTGCAGCATCTCCACACAATCCGCCGCCAATGCGCCGATATCCACCGGCTCCACGTCGGGCAGGGCCTCCATGGCGTCCATTCTGGACAAATGTAAAATATCATTGATCAGAGACAGCAGCCTGCCCGCGCATTTATGGATCTCCCCCGCAAAATGCGTCACGTCCTCCGCGCCGGCGATCCCGGTTTCCATCAGTTCCGCATAACCGGATATAGAAGCCAGCGGGGTCTTCAGCTCATGAGAGACATTGGCGGTAAACTCCTGGCGCAGACGGGCGCTCTGCTTCAATTCCCTGTGCTGCCTGTGGATCTTGTCCATAAAAGGCTGAAGCTCCTCATAGGTCTGGATCTGTTCATCTTCCTTATCCAGATTCACGGCCAGCTGCTCCACCGGACGTATCATCTGCCTGGCAAGAAAACGGGCCAGCACGACGCCAAAGGCCGCCATGGCCAGCAGCAAAAGAATCAGTACCGGAAAAACCGTTTTCAGAAAACTCCACAGGCTTCCCGCCTCTCTGGCTATCCGCAGTACCCGGCCGTCGTCCAGCCGCCGGGCGTAATAATACGTGTTTTTATCCAAAGTGCCTGAGCGGCGCACCTCATACCCCTCCCCCTTAACAAACGCCTGCCGGATCTCGGGCCTGTCCCCGTGATTGTCCATATGGCCGATATCGGCATTGCTGTCGTACTCCACCCCACCGTCGACGGCTATCACCGTAATACGCAGGTTGTCAATCCCCGGATCATACTTCTGCTCCACACAGGAAAGAAATTCCTGAGTAGCCAGAAGAATACAGGCATTCATCTTCAGGTCATCGTGAATCTGCGCCTGATACTTTCCATAAAATATGCAGCTCGTCAAAAGCACCGTCAGGCACACGCTTAAGGCCGCCACCAGAGCCATTCTCCGGTTTAATATCTGTTTCATCGTACATGCCTTCTTTCCCGGCCCCCTGACGGGCGCTGTCCGTCTGTCCGCCCGGCCGTGTCACGGGGCGTCCGGCCGGGCATAATTCAGCGTGTAACCCACATTCCGCACCGTCTGGATCAGCACGCCTCTGGCCCCCAGCTTGTGCCGCAGGGTCTTAATATGTACATCCAGCGTCCGGGTCTCCCCCTCATAGTCAATCCCCCACACCCGCTCCAGCAGCCTGGCGCGGGGAAGCACGATACCGGAATTGTGCAGCAGAACCTTTAAAAGCTCGTACTCCTTGTATGTCAGTTCCACCGGCTCGCCGTCCACCGTGATCCGGCGTCGGTCCTCCTCCATCCGGATACCCTCGAAAAAGATCTCTTCGCTGCGCTCCGGAAGTTCCATGCGCCGCAGCAGAGCCTTCACCCGGGAGATCAGCTCCATCACCCCAAAGGGCTTGGCCATATAATCATCCGCCCCCAGCTCCAGCCCTTTCACCTTATCCAGCTCCGTAGATTTCGCGGAAACAAACAGTACGGGAATCTTACGGGTCCTGCCGTCCTGCCTGAGCCCCCGCAGCAGCTCCAGCCCGTCCTGATCCGGCAGCAGGATATCCAAAATGATCAGATCCGGCCTGACACTCTCCAGCCTTTTCAAAAAGCCGCGCGCCGTCCCGAATCCCTCCGTGTCATATCCCGCGTTCCTGAGCGCAAACTGCTCGATCTCCCGGATATTTTCATCATCCTCAACAATAAAAACCTTCGCCAAAACCGTTCTCCTTTAGCGACGCCCCGCAGCGATGTGCCTGCCGGAGCTGTCTCAGTCTTCCAGCTTATACTTATCCCGATAAAACTCATACCTCTGTCGAAATTCGCCGTTATCCCCATGCTTCATCTCCCGCAGCACGGCGTGACGCCCGGTGAGCACATTTTCCTGCTCCAGAATACTGACCGCCACATTAGAACAGTGATCCGCCGCCCGCTCCAGACAGATGACCAGCTCATTTAAAACAAATCCAATCTCAATTGTGCAGGAACCTCTCCTGAGCCGCTCCACATGGTTCAGCTTCGTCCGGTCGCTTAAGTCATCCACGACCTCCTTGAGAGGCTCTATTTCCCTCGCGTCCTCCGGCCTGCGCTCCGCCATCAGAGACGCCGTGTTGTGTACCAGCTCCCGGACGGCTCCGGACAGCAGATCCAGCTCCCTTTGCCCGCTCCGGGAAAATGCCAGATTCCTGTCATGCATCTCCTTCGCACACCGCTGAATCCCCGCCGCGTGGTCGGATATCCGCTCGATATCGCTGATACAGTGCAGCAGGATCGACAGGTCATAGCTGTCGCTGTTGTTCAGATCCCGCAAGGCCACCTCCATCAGATAGCTGCCCAGTTTATCCTCATACGTATCCACCAGCCGCTCCATCTCCCGGACCAGATGAGCGTTTTCTTCATTATACTCACCTAAAAGCCCCACCGCAATATCCAGCTCGTTGGCCGTAAGTTCGGACATTTCATGCATGACCTGATTGCAGTGCTCCATGGCCAGCGCGGGCTGATCCAGAAAACGGGAATCCAGAAGACCCAGCCTGTTTTCCATATGGGTCGTCTTTTTTCCGTCCCTGACCGTACAGCGGGCCAGCTTCTCCAGCATTCCCGTAAACGGAAGCAGCAGACAGGTGGCGCCGATATTAAAGCAGGAATGGATGAAGGCGATCCCTGCCGCCCCCGCCGCCGTTTCCAGAAACGAAAAGGGCCACAGGGCATTGACCGTATAAAATACCGCCATAAATACCGTGGTACCGATGATATTAAAATAGAGATGGATAAATGCCGCCCGCCGGGCATTTTTGCTGGCTCCCACCGACGAGATCATGGCTGTCACACAGGTGCCGATATTCTGTCCCATAATAATAGGCAGCGCCGTCCCATAGGATACCGCCCCCGTGGCGCAAAGGGCCTGCAGAATACCCACCGACGCCGAGGAGGACTGAATCACCGCCGTCAGGACGGCTCCGGCCAGAAGGCCGGCCAGCGGATGAGAAAACAGGGTAAGCATACCGGTAAATTCCGGCACATCTGCCAGAGGTTTTACCGCATCGCTCATGGTTTCCATACCGCTCATCAGTATGGCAAAGCCCAGAAACACACCGCCGACATATTTTTTCTGTTCATTCTGCAGGAACATATACAGTACGATTCCCACAAAGGCCAGTACCGGGGCAAACGTCGAGGGCTTCAGCAGCCGAAGCCACAGCGCGTCGCTCTCAATCCCTGTCAGGCTCAGCATCCAGGAGGTAATGGTGGTGCCAATGTTCGCCCCCATGATGATACCGGTAGCCTGGGACAGCCGCATAATACCGGAATTCACAAACCCTACCACCATGACTGTAGTGGCCGAGGAAGACTGAATCACCGCCGTCACTGCCGCGCCCAGAGCCACCGCCTTTAAGGGATTGCCCGTCAGTTTTTCCAGGATCTGCTCCATCTTGCCGCCGGAAGCCCGGGACAGATTGCTTCCCATAAATTCCATGCCAAACAAAAACAGCGCCAGGCCGCCCGCCATCGCCACAATCGAAAATATATCCATACTTTGCCTCCCTGTTTCTCTCTCAGATTTCTTTCACTGTAACAGGCATATCTGTAATCCAGATATGGGGTATGTAAAATCTGTGTAAAATAGGAAAGACAAAATTCTATGCACAGTATTAACGCCCGGATGTTTTTTATACATCCGGACGCAGAGTACAACAGATATGACGCGTCAATGAATCAGGTATACGACATACGCGACATAAGACGCCAGCATCACCAGTCCCACCGGACGGGTCAGCTTCCGTTTCGGCAGCACGCCCGCAAAGAGCAGCAGCACCGCGGCCGCGGCAAACAGGGAATCGATAAAAAAGCCCGCCTCATAGGCCACCGGCGTGATCAGGGCCGTGGTTCCCAGCACAAACAGGATATTAAAAATATTGCTGCCCACGATATTACCGATGGCAATATCCGCATTATGCTTTCTGGCCGCCGTCACCGAAGTGACGAGTTCCGGCAGAGACGTCCCCAGCGCCACGATCGTCAGGCCGATAAAACGTTCGCTCATACCGAAGATCCTGGCCAGGGCCGTGGCGGCGTCTACCGTAACGTCGCTGCCCCAAATCACCAATGCGATACCGACGATACCGGAAAGGAGAAGCCACAGAACACTTTTCTCCCCGGACGACTCTTCCGGCTCGCTCACCCCGTGCCGGGACATCCACAGCAGATAGCCCAGATAGGCCAGCATAAACAGCCACAGGATGACGCCCTCGCCGCGCCCGATCACATCACCGCTCAGTCCCAGAAACATCATCAATATCGTCACCAGAAAAGTAAACGGAATCTCATAATGCAAGGTGGACGCCTGTATGGCCAGCGGCGTGATCACAGCCGTCAGCCCCAGAATGATCAGTATATTGAGAATATTGCTGCCCACCACATTGCCGACGCAGATATCCGCATCCCCCTTAAGCGCCGCTGTTATACTGACGGCCGCCTCCGGCGCGCTGGTGCCCATGGCCACAATGGTCAGGCCGATGACCAGCTGGGGGATGCCGAATTTCCGCGCGGTTCCCGCCGCACCCTCCACAAACCAGTCCGCGCCCACTACCAGCATCGTAAATCCCACCGCGATCAGTACGAACTGTACCAGAATCTCCATATAGTTTCCTCCTTCCACAGGTCAGAAAATGTTGAGACGACGTAACGGTCCGGACAAGCCGCACCGCTGTCTGAAACTCTCCTGTGCGACAAAAAAGAGACTCCCGCCGCACTTATGTACGACAAAAGTCTCGTTACTTCGTTACACACCGGGTCCCCATCAAGAGCGGGAACCGTACTGACGGTCATGCAAACGTCTTTCCGACGCCAACTACTCCCTCTTATCTCGTCCCATTGTAGCCATTCTCCAGAGAAATGTCAACGGTCTTTTTAAGAATTTAGGTGAAGACCGTCACCCTTCGCTCTCTTCATACTCCCGGATATCCACATCCTGTATCATCACCGGTTTCCCCGTCTTCTGATACATCTGCACCAGGGAGCTTCCGTCTCCATAATACCCGTCGCTGATGGCGATGGCCCTGTCCACATCCGGCGTATCGTCGTAAATCCCCCACCCCTCTGCCAGATATTCTTCCCGTATCGCCTCATAAGCCTCCCAAAGCTCCGGATGCATGGAAGAGATGGTGGCCTTGATTAACGGATGGGGCCGCCAAAGCAGGGCTACCTCCTCCTGTCTTTCCTTAAACACCCGAAATACATCCCGTATCTTTGACAGCATCTTATCCCTGTGATGCAGGAGGGCCGCCACGCCGGTATTATAGAGTATGATTTTTTTCCGGCTTCCGTCGGGCTTCTCTATAACCCGCTTCCAGTCTTCCGGTATCTCCTGCTCCTCCTCCTGGGCGCTCAACACTCTGTCAAATTTCGGAGACCCGATCCCCAGGATCTTCTCCTCCCAATAGCTTCTGGTATTCTCCCCCGCTTCCTCCGTCATGACATCGATATAGACCTGCCGCATATCCTCCGACTGGACGATCACCTTATCCGCATGGATCACGCCCGAGGTGGTGCAGAAATGGCGCATGTTCTCCACGGAATTTTTATCGTCCGGCTTAAAATCCCACAGGACAAAATAGGGGATATAAATCAGCTTCTCCGTGTACTGTTTCAGATTTGTACAGTAAAAGAACGGCTCCACACTGGTCACATAATTATACTGGTCGTAAGGGTTGTGGATAAAAATCATATCCGGATGATGGGACTGAAAATCGAACTCGTCATAACCGGTAATGGGCACATAATCCGGATATTGATCGCCCTCGTAATGCATTTCTCCAAAGCTGCCGTCCGGGTTCTTGTCATAATAGGGAATCGGGATTACATAGGCGTCGCAATCCGGGTCCTCGTCCGCCGCCTTCCACACACTCTCCAGAGAGTCCCACATGGACGCCTTATAAGGAAGAAATACCGCCTCCATGCGCACCGGGATATCTTTCTCCACGCTGTTTTTAATCTGAACCATGGCCCGGTGCAGGCTCTTGTGCGCCCGGCTGCTGTCTACATACTGCCCCTGCAAAATCTTGTCATGGAGCTGGTAGACGATCTCGCAATAGTCCTCCAGCAGCCCCACCGTCACAAATCCCTCCCCCTGGGCGTCCTCAATCAGATTCCCCGCCAGGATGGCGCCCTCCTGGCACTGGGTCAGAAGCTCCAGGGCCCCGTCCCATTTCCTTGCCTTTAACGCCGCTTTTATCGCATTGTGGGCTTTAGTAAGCAGCTCCACATAACTCTCTACTTGCTTTTTCTGTGCTTGTCTCATGGCTTGGCTCCTTATGTATTCGCTATGCCTTTTATTATAACCAGACCATTACCGAAAAACAACCCGAAATCAGAACAGAAGCGCCCACAAAGTCCTGGGCCGAACGGTTACCCCCACAGTAACGGTCCGGCCCAGGTACGCTTCGCATTCCTCAATCTTTATTTCCGCATTTTCGGCTGGAAGATCACACTGGCCAGCCAGCCGAAAATCAGGGCTGCGCTGGTTCCCGCGGCCCCCGCCTTGAAACCGCCGAGAAACAGCCCAATAAAGCCCTGCTCGTCTACGGCCTCTTTTACGCCCGTCCAGAGCACGTTGCCGAATCCCAGCAGGGGCACCGACGCCCCCGCATGGGCAAAATCCTGAAACATGTCATAAATTCCCAGGGCTCCCAGCACCGCGCCGGAGCACACCAGAATCACCATGACCCGCCCCGGCATCAGCTTCGTCTTATCCAGTAAGATCTGCACCAGAGCGCAGATCACGCCCCCCACAAGAAACGCCACGATATAATCCGTCATTGTCACATCCTCCTGATCTGTCTGATCACCGTTTCTGTCCGGCTCCCCCTCATTTTTCTTTCACCCGCTCAATCCGCACCGCATGAGCGATTGCCGGAATGGTACGGCCCTCCGCAAAGCTGACTTTGGAAAGCAGCGCCCCCGTGGGCACAAAGAGCACCCGCTCCCACGTCCCGGCCCGCATCTCCGGCAAAATATAGGCACAGAGCACCGTGGCCGCGCAGCCGCAGCCGCTGCCACCCGCGTGAACATCCTGTTTGTCTATATCATACATCATCACTCCGCAGTCCTGATGGATTCTCTCTATATCATATCCCTTCTCGGCCAGCTTCTCCTCCAGGATCTGGCTACCCACCACGCCCAGGTCCCCGGTAAAAATCCGGTCGTAATATTTCGGCCCGCAGCCCATATCCTCAAAATGGGCCAGCAGGGTATCCACCGCCGCCGGGGCCATGCAGGCCCCCATATTAAAGGAATCCTTCAGGCCGTAATCCACGATCTTCCCCGGCGTGCAGGCCGTGACACCCAGAGTCCCTTTTCGCCTGCCCAGCACACAGGCGCCGCTGCCCGTCACCGTCCAGCTGGCTGACAGAGGCCTCTGATTCCCGTACTCCAGCGGAAAACGAAACTCTTTCTCCGCACTGGCGAAATGACTGGAAGTCACAGCCATCGTATAGTCGGCAAAGCCTCCCGCAATAGTCATACTGCCCAGAATCAAAGTCTCCCCCATGGTGGAGCAGGCCCCGAACACGCCGAAATGGGGGATTTCCAGCTGACTGAGGCCAAAGGAGCTGGCTACGCTCTGGGCCTGCAAATCCCCGGCAAAAAGGAAGCGGATATCTTTCTTATTTAATCCCGCTTTCTTAAGCGCCGTCTGCACCGCTTCCACCTGCAGCTCGCTCTCCGCCTCCTCCCAGGTATCTTTCCCCGCCATGGGATCGTCCTTCACCACGTCAAACAATTTGCCCAGAGGGCCCTCCCCTTCCTTCTGACCGACCACCGAGCCCTCGCCGTTAAAATAGACCGGCTGACTGTAAGCCAATGTCCTCGTACCTTTCTGCATACACACCTCCAAACAGGTTCCGTCCCGGGCCGCTTTATTGATCCCGGACATGTCCTTTTTACACGGCAAAATACGCCGCTTTCGCCATGCGATACTTTAATGTGTGTAAAATCTGTATTTTTATACCACCTGATTCGAAAACGCAAAAAAATAGGTATTGACACCCTGATTTTTTCCGCTATAATCGTATTAATGTTTACTTTTACTAAACTTTGAGATTATTATTAGAGCGACCAATACAAAAGCCGGAAAGGGGGCGGCCCAGGGGGCAGAGTTACCGGGAAATCTGCTGTACCATCGGGCCGTAATTTATGGAAATCGGAAAAAAGATTAAGGATTTGCGCATACAAAAGGGACTCACGCAGGAGGAACTGGCGAACCGCACGGAACTGTCAAAAGGATTCATCTCCCAGCTGGAAAGGGATCTGACCTCCCCCTCCATCGCCACCCTCCAGGATATCCTCCAGTGCCTGGGCACCGATTTAAGCGATTTTTTCCGCAAAAGGACCGAAGAGCAGATCGTATTTTCCAAAGAAGATTACTTCACCAAGGAGGAGCCCCAGCTCCGCGCCACTACACAATGGATCATTCCGAACGCGCAGAAAAACCAGATGGAGCCGATCCTGCTGCGCCTGGAGCCCGGCGGTTCTACCTATCCTGATAATCCCCATGAGGGGGAGGAGTTCGGATATGTACTGAAAGGCGACGTGACCGTCCACCTGAACGGCCACACCCACACCGCCAAAAGCGGGGAATCCTTTTATTTCACTCCCGCCACACGGCATTATCTGACATCAAGAAGGGGCGCCACGCTGATCTGGGTCAGTACGCCGCCCAGCTTCTGATTGATTGTAAGTACATTTACCACAGGAGGAACTCACTTTGAGCAAAAAGCCACTGATCGATCTTGTCCATATCTCCAAAGCCTTCGACGGCGAGACGGTTCTGGATGACTTGAGTCTCAGCATCCGCGAAAATGAATTTCTGACCCTTTTGGGCCCTTCAGGCTGCGGCAAAACCACGACTCTGCGTATCTTGGGCGGCTTTGTCACCCCGGATCAGGGCCGCGTGATCTTTGACGGGGCGGATATCACCATGCTTCCGCCCAACAAACGGAACCTCAATACCGTATTTCAGAAATATGCCCTGTTCCCCCATATGAATATCGCGGAAAACATCGCTTTCGGCTTAAAGATCAGCGGAAAAAGCGACGCCTATATCCGGGATAAGATCGCCTACGCCCTGAAACTGGTCAATCTGGAAGGTTACGAGAAGAGAAATCCCACCGCCTTAAGCGGCGGCCAGCAGCAGCGTATCGCCATCGCTAGGGCCATTGTCAACGAGCCGAAGGTACTTCTTCTGGACGAACCTCTGGGAGCTCTGGATTTAAAGCTGCGCCAGGAGATGCAGTACGAGCTGATCCGCCTGAAAAATGAGCTGGGCATCACGTTTATCTATGTCACCCACGATCAGGAGGAGGCCCTGACCATGTCCGACACCGTAGTGGTCATGAACCAGGGCTATATCCAGCAGATGGGTACCCCGGAAGATATCTACAACGAGCCGGAAAACGCCTTTGTGGCGGATTTCATCGGGGACAGCAATATCATCGACGGCATCATGCTCCGGGACGAGCTGGTAGAAATCCTGGGCGTGCGTTTCCCCTGCGTGGACACGGGATTCCCCAAAAATCTGCCGGTAGACGTGGTGATCCGTCCCGAGGACGTAATCCTGGACGATCCGGGCAAAGGCCTTCTGGACGGCGTGGTCTCCCACCTGATTTTTAAAGGCGTCCATTACGAGATGGAGGTGCAGGCCGGGGGCTATGAATGGCTGGTACAGAGCACCGTGGCCCACCCGGTGGGCGCATCTGTCAGCATCCGTGTGATTCCCTTCAATATACAGATTATGAACAAACCTGTATCGGAGGATGAGAAAGCCGTGGCCCTGGATGAATAAACAAAAATTTCTCGCCGGCCCTTATCTGGTATGGGCCGCCGGTTTCATCATTCTGCCTCTGCTCATGGTGCTGTATTACGGCCTGACCGGGGACGAAGGACAATTAACCCTGGAGCATCTTGCCGCCATCGCAGACCCGATCCATGTGAAGGCCCTGTGGGAGTCCCTGCTGATCGCCGCGGGCAGCACCGCCATCTGCCTGGTCATCGCCTACCCGCTGGCTTATATCCTAAGCCGCTCCCATATCCGGCAGTCCGGCGCCGTGATTATGCTGTTCATCCTGCCCATGTGGATCAATTTCCTGCTGCGCATCCTGGCCCTGCAGATGATCCTGGCCAACACCGGCATTCTGAACGCCATCCTGCGGTTTTTCGGCCTGCCCAGACTGCATCTGATGTACAGCCACGGGGCCATCCTGATCGGCATGGTCTATGAATACCTGCCCTTTATGATCCTGCCGATCTATAATATCCTGTGCAAGATTGACCGGGATGTCATTGATGCCGCCAGAGATCTGGGCGCCGACGGTATCACGGTATTCCGCCGGATCATCCTGCCCCTGTCCCTGCCCGGAGTCATGAGCGGCGTGATCATGGTATTCATCCCTGGCATATCCGAATTTGTGATCGCAGACATTCTGGGAGGCTCAAAGATCCTGCTGATCGGCAACGTCATCGAGCAGGAATTCTCCCTGGCCAACGACTGGGGGCTGGGCAGCGGCCTGTCCCTGGTGCTGATGCTCTTCATCTTTGTCAGTATGCCGCTGATGAACAAATACGATAAGACGGGGGAGGGACAGATCCTATGGTAAAGGCAAAAGCTTTTCTGAAACGTTTTTATGTGGGACTGGTTTTTTTCCTGCTTTACTCCCCGATTCTGGTTATGATCGTGTGTTCCTTTAACAGTTCCAAAGCCCGTACGGTCTGGGGCGGTTTTACCTTCGACTGGTACCTGCAGCTTTTCCGAGACGGAGCCGTGCTGGAAGCCGTCCGTACCTCTCTGTTATTGACTGCCTCGGCGGCCCTCATCGCCACGGCGCTGGGAACTCTGGCCTGCCTCGGCATGGCGGCCATGGGAAAACAGAGTCAGGGCGTCCTCATCAGTATCACCAATATCCCCATGCTGAACGCGGACATCGTCACGGGCATTGCCGTCATGCTTCTCTTTGTGCGCTTTATGAACCTGGGATACACCTCCATGCTGATCGCCCACGTTACCCTGTGCATTCCGTATATCATCCTGAACGTGATGCCCAAACTGCGCCAGACAAATACAAGTATCTACGAAGCCGCCCTGGATCTGGGGGCCACGCCGGTCTACGCCTTTATAAAAGTCGTACTGCCGGATCTCATGCCCGCAATTTTCTCCGGCTTCCTGCTGGCTTTTACGATCTCCCTGGACGATTTTATCATCACCTATTTTACTAAAGGAGCCGGCATCAACACCATCTCCACCATGCTCTATCAGGAGGTACGCCGGGGGATCAACCCGGAGATGTACGCCATGTCCACGCTGCTGTTTCTGGCCATCCTGCTGATCCTTTTCGCGGCCAACCGGATCTCCGAGACGCAGGAAGAAAAAGGCGCATGACTGCCGGCGGCGCAGGCAAGTGTTCCATCCGGCCAGAAATTGAATTTTATGCATGGCATGATCCATGCCAGTGCAAGGCAAAATTTCGACGGCGATGCGGTGGCATCGGCTAGAAATTTTAACGCGGCAATGGTGCGGATCAGGCTGTGCTCAAGTTCAATTTCTGGTTGGATGGGACACTAGCCGGCCGTATGATAAACCATGAAGGGGAGAAGGAAAATGACTGTCCATATCCGCATACACGTCCCAAACGGAAACACCGTTCCCGAGGAAGGAATGGCGCGCATAAACCGAGCCGCCGCGGGCTGCCCGCAGTGGGAAAAGTACGGCAGCGGCGGGGTCTGTGAGACAACCTGCGATATCCCCGAAAAGGATATCCTGCCGCTGCTCAACGATCTGGCAGAAAAATATCCCCTGCTGGATCTGTGGGCGGCCTATTCCTGTGAGATCCGGGAAAATGACCGGAGCGCACAGTGGTGGGAGACAAAAACCATACAGACAGAGCGGCGTCCGGACGGATCGGCATCCCTTGTCACGGATTCCCGTATACACTGGTTTTGAAAAATCACATAATCATAGAAAATCAAAGGAGCTTCCTGTATAATTCAAAAATAGGGAATCCCAAGGAAGGTGGTTGAT
>CASWRE010000036.1 GCA_949471785.1 uncultured Lachnospiraceae bacterium
TGGGACATTGAGATTTATTACCGTTTTGTCGGGAAGATTGATTAGATACAGGAACTATGGGGAATATGCCATTTGCGGCAGTTCCCCGAAGGATTATCCTTAAGTAAAGTAAAGCGGCACATACATATCGTTGATGATATTGATAGCCTTGATGATGCACACCGTGGCCGTAGCCGGCTTCAGCAGCGGAAAAATGATTTTCGTAAACAGTCCGAAATAGGAACAGCCGTCTAAAAGCGCCGCCTCATCCAGAGTAACCGGAAGCCCCTGGATAAACTGCCTGTAAATATACAGCTGCATCAGATCCGCCGCAATATATATTACGATGGGCGCTCCCAGCGTATTGTACAGATGCAGTCCCTGGATAATCCGGAAACGGGCAAT
Source organism: uncultured Lachnospiraceae bacterium (assembly GCA_949471785.1). Classification (GTDB taxonomy): domain Bacteria; phylum Bacillota; class Clostridia; order Lachnospirales; family Lachnospiraceae; genus UBA11957. Next base: position 385 of record CASWRE010000036.1, read on the forward strand.
CTCCGTGACAAAGCTGGGGATCAGCATGCCGATGAAAAAGAACGCCGTCACGATCTTTTTTCCGCGGAACTCGAAACGCTCCATGATAAAGGCGGTCATGGTGCCGAAGATCACATTAAACACCAGTGATACGGCTATGATGATAATCGTATTTTTAAAGCCCAGAAGCAGGTACTTATCTGTCAGAACCTTCATAAAATTGTCGAAGGTAACCTCATCCGGTCCCGGAAGGGCCATGGGCGATGTCAGGGTAACCGCCGTCTTGGTCTTTAAGGCCGCAAACAGGGTCAGCACAATCGGAGCCAGCACGATCATTACCATGATCGCCACCGCCATGGTGGAGGCCAACCCGAAATTCGAGAAGGTAAAGGCCGTCTTAATCGTGTACAGGGTGAACGTGGAAGACGCATAGCCCGGGCCGCCCGCCGTCATGACGAAAGGAATATCAAACACCTGCAGGGCCGCCATGAACAGGATCACATGATAGCCGCTGAAACGCCACAGGGACACAAAAGCCAGCACGAAATTGACCACCTTCTCGTCGGACAGCCAGCTGCGGATCAGCGATTCCAAATGCACGGAAGACAGGATCGCGTCAAAAGCGCCGTTGATCGGCGAGAAAAAGTAGGAAAAGGCATAGGCAATCGCCACACCGTTGATAATATAGGGCAAAAATACCATGGTCTTGTAAAATTTTGCCGCGCGGAGCTTGCTGGTCAGAAGCACGGCAAAGGCCAGCTCCACAACAATCATACACAGATGGACTACGAAATAAATCGCATTGTTGCGCAGGGACAGCCACAGGTCTTTATTCTGGAACATCGTCACATAATTGGCAAGCCCTACCACGTTGCTGGACTGGGAGTAACCGTCCCAGTCTGTAAAGCTCATACGAAACAGGTCAAAAGCCGGAAACACCACAAATCCAACCAAAAGCAGCATGGGAATGACCAGGGACGCCACGATGAACTGTTTCTTTTTTTTCTCTAATGAATTCATCTCTACCTCCTCACAAAAACTGGGAGCCGCCGACGCGGCCCCCAGTATGTTTCTATGCCTTTGCATACGGAAAAACTGTCGGCGACAGGATTCCCGCATTTACGCATTTACTGGATGCCGAGTTTTCCTCTTGCTTCCGCCCATTTGGCGTCCAGCTCAGCCAGAGCCCCGTCCAGATCAAAACCGTCCGTCAGCATCTGTGCGCTCAGCTTTTTATAATCAAAGGTCGTTTCATTCTGAATCGCGGTAAAATCATCCCCGCCGCCGTCATACATGATCAGCTGCTTGTCCGGGCACAACGTGTCGGCCTCGGCCAGGATCGGATCTTTCTCCTTCGTGAAATTCGTCATGGAGGAGGCAGATGTAATGTAGTTCAGATAATCCGGATACCAGGCGTCGGAGTAGAACCACTCCACAAAAGCCATAGCCGCGTCCGGATTCTGGGAATGGGTCGTCACGCCCATGAAGGAATCGCCCTGTACCACCACATTAAAGGGATCGGAAGCGGACTCTCTGGTGGGCAGATAGAAGGTTCCCAGCTGGCTGGTATCGTCGGTGTTATTCTGGATATTCTGCAGGCCCCAGTCGCCGAGGGCGATGATGGCAGCCTTTTTGGAAGAAAACAGGGCCGTTGCCGGACTCCAGGGCGGGCATGAACTCCATAAACGGATAATCCGGCCACTCATCTTTCAGGCCGCAGGTAATCGCCATGAAATCGCCGTCCTTGGCGCCGAAGTAATCCTGCAGCTTCTTGGCCGCGTCCTCCAGCTCGCCCCAGGTCGTAGGCACGCTCACGCCGGCTTCCTCAAACATATCTTTCCAATAATATACGTACTCGTAACCCGCCGTCATCGGCACGCCCAGGATCTTGCCGTCCACGGCGTATCCCTCGGCCAGCTCATTGTTTTTCGCCGCCTCGGTCCCGGACAGATCGACCAGATAATCCTTAAAACGGGACAGCGTAAAGGTCTTGTTAAACATGACGTCCGGGAGCTGATTGGCGGACGCCCGCATTTTCATTGTATTCCAGTACTCGCTGTCATCCTTGATCTTTTCCACCTCGATATCCACATTCGGATATTTCTCCTGAAATTTCCCTAACATATCGTTGGATTCGATGAAATCATTCAGGTTATTATCCCAGATGGCAAAGGTAATGGTTCCCGACAGATCCTCGGAGCCTGCGGACGCCTCCTGGGAAGCCGAAGACTGGGCATTTCCTTCCGTATTATCAGAAGCGCTGCCCTGCTCCGCGCTGCTCTCTTCCTTTGCGGCAGAGGACGGCGCCTGGGAGCTTCCCCCTCCGCCGCATCCCATAAGAAGTGATGCGGCCATCGCCGCTGTCAATACTGTTGCAACAACGCTTTTCTTTTTCATAAGCGTACCTCCTTTGGTTTTGTGCCAACAAAGTATCATTTTTTAATCTCTCCCGCCATTTCTTTTCTTCCTATTTCTTGACTTTTCTTCACATTCCAGGGAGGCTTTATTCTGATCTAAAGTAATATTTTCTGCTTTATCGTACTTTTTTATCTGTTTTATACCTGCTTACGGTACTGAGAAGGCGTCATTCCTGTGATTTTCTTGAACATTCGATTAAAATGCTCCGCATTATTATACCCCACCATCTCGGCGATTTCATATATTTTAAAACTGGTGCTGCGCAGAAGCTCCCGGGCTTTCTGTATACGCACGCCGGCGAGATACTCGGAAAAAGTTTCCCCTGCCTCCCGGGTAAAACGATGGGTCAGATATTTTTCGCTAAGTCCCACGTACTCCGCCGCTTCCCCCAGCGTGAACGCGGAATCCATATAGTGGGCGATCACATAGCGCTTTGTCCGGACGATCACGTCCGCCTGTCCCTCCTCCAGGCGGGAAGCCGTATAGTCCAGAATCCAGGCAAGGTAATTGGCCAGCCACATCTTCAGGCTCTTTTCATCCGCGATACGTCTGAGCTTTTCCGGATAATCGTACCGCTGTCCGAACACTTCGGTCAGGCTGCAGTGGTCCCGGCCGAAGCGTTCCCCGATTGCCATAACCAGGGCCTCCATATAACGGCGGCTTTCCCCCGGCTCCCTGTTAATCGCCTCAAAAAATTTCTCCTTTTCCTCCATTACATTTTTTTCGTCGGCAATGTAAAGAGCCTCCGCCAGACGGCCGCAGTCCCGGGACAGCTCCCACAGGCGCCCGGCATACTCTCCTTCCCGCCCCAGATCAAAAAAGGCATTTTCCCGGCCCAGGTATTTCAGGCATTCCATTTTCCGTATCTCTGCCACCAGCGGCAGAAACTGTTCCCAGCCCTCGGCCCGTGGGCTGGCGCAGGCGGTGACGCAGACCCCGCATACCGTGTTTCCTATGCGCTGCAGATCCCGCACCATATCCGCGAGCCCGGGCAGATAGTCCTCCTCGTCAATCCGGTAAAACACTACAAACACCCGGGAAGATTCCCGATAGGCCGTACACCGCGACGCAAACCGCGGATTCTTTTCAAAACTGCCGGCCAGCTTTTGTGCCGTCTCGGCTCCTCTTCCCTTTTTCTCCTCTGTTTCCCAATATAATCCCAGAATGATATAGGGGTCCGTAAAAAACTCGCCGGATTCCATTCCCGCTTCCCGGGGAGGCATTTCTCCCTGTATCATGGCTTTCAGATAAAACTCCGGCGTTTTCCCGGCGGCCTTTACCTTCCTCTCGTATTCCTCCACCAGACTTTTCAGACGTCGGGCCATGGCGTTAAACTGGTGGATCATACCGCGAATCTCCGACTGCCCGCTGGGCACAATGCGCACCTCCAGATCCCCTTCCTCGACCCTGCGCATCCCCCGGCTCATGGCCTCCACCGGACGGATAATACTCCGAATAAAATAGAGGAAAAAGAAAGCGGCAAAGAGCAGCACCGCGGCCGCCGTCCTCCTCCACCGTAGAAAAAAGCGTTTTTCCTGCTTCGTCCGTGATGCGGGTAATCCCCAGTTTGTTTTTCCCCTGCAGATATTCCCTGTTATATTTTTTTATCCTGTCCGCCTCCCGGGACGACTGGTAAAGCGTTATCATCTCCAGCTTTTGGGAACGGTCCAGAGAGATATCCGGCGAGAGGGAATACGATAAAATCATCATATCCTTCTTCCCGCCCACGATCAGGTCATTCACCGCGTCCGTATCATAAATACCAATACATACTCTGTTGCTCTCCTTTAGAGCCCTCTGGTACCAGTCCATCTGCTTTACCTGCTCCGGCTTCCATTTCACGGCGCTCTTCATGTAAGTACTGTTTCCGTCCTTCATATAGAAATAGACCGACAAGATGTCATTCACCGGCTCCAGGATAAGCCTCTCCGCCCGCGCCAGGCGTAGCCGGTTCTCATAGCGGTCGCGCACAACCTCCGTGTCCGTATCCGCCGCGTATTGAAGGATTTCACTGTCATTTACATAAGTCAAATGGGCCAGATGCATGGACATATTGTCAATTTCCGAAAGCATGCCGGCGGCAATCGTCTCCTGACCCTGCCGGATAGTTTCTATGGCCTGGCTCTCAAACTGCCGGTTCAAAAGCAGCAGGGCCGCGCCCATCACTCCCAGGATCGGAATGACGATCAGCAGCAAAAATAATAGAGAGAAAGCTTTTTTCAACGCCATCCTTTTTTCTTTTCCCAGCCCCGATGGCCTCGGTATCTTGATCATTTTCTTATCCCTTCCCCGATTTCAGGGCAGTGAAAAACCGGCTCCCCGGACGGGAACCGGCTTCTTGCTGTCTGCTACTGCCCGTAATAGGCATTCGCCCCATGTTTACGGTAAAAATGCTTGTCCCGGATGCTGTCCGGCGCCGGCTTTACCTGGGGATTGATCAGCTCGGTGAGGGTCGCCATCCTGGCCACCTCCTCCACCACCACGGCATTGTGGACGGCCTCTGCCGCATCCTTGCCCCAGGTGAACACGCCATGATTGCAACACAGGACTCCCGGCGTATACATCGGGTTTTTATCGTCCTTTGTGAAAGTTTCAATGATCACCTTACCTGTATTCGCCTCATATTCCCCCTGGATTTCCTCCTCTGTCAGGCTCCTGGCACAGGGGATCGGCCCGTAAAAATAATCCGCGTGGGTAGTGCCGTAGAGGGGGATGTCGCGTCCCGCCTGAGCCCATGCCGTGGCCTGGGGCGAATGGGTATGTACGATACCGCCAATCTCCGGATACTTTTTATACAGTTCGATATGGGTCGGCGTGTCGGAGGAGGGTTTGTACTTCCCTTCGATCCGGTTGCCCTCCAGATCCATGACCACCATATCATCGGGAGTCAGCTTATTGTAATCCACCCCGCTGGGCTTGATCACGAAATACCCTTTTTCAAAATCCCTGCCGCTGACATTGCCCCAGGTATAGGTAATCAGTTTTCGTTTCGGAAGTTCCATGTTGGCCTCATAGACCGCCTGTTTCAGTTCTTCTAACATTCTGCATTTCCTCCGTCTGCCTTTTCAAAAACCCACATTGCATAATTACTGTACCGTTCAGCCTTCGGCTTCACTGTTACTATTGTACCGAAGTCTTCCGCATTTGTACATGTGTTTTTCAGGATTTACTGTATTTTTCCCGAAGCAGCGCGATCTCCGCCCGATAACCGGGCAATTCGTTGGGAGTCTCCAGATAAAAGGGCAGATTCTTAAGGGCCGGATGATTGATTATCCTCACAAAGGCCTCCCATCCGATACTGCCCTCCCCGATCTTCTCGTGACGATCCTTATGGCTGGCAAAGGGATTCTTGCTGTCATTGATATGGACGGCTCTGAGCCTGTCGAGACCGATGATCCTGTCAAATGCCTCCAGCACGCCGTTCAGATCGCCGACAATATCATAGCCCGCGTCATACACGTGACAGGTATCCAGGCATACGCCTACATGATCCGAAAGCTCCACCCGGTCCATGATCTGCCGAAGCTCCTCAAAGCTCCTGCCCACCTCGGAGCCTTTCCCCGCCATGGTCTCCAGCAGCACCGTGGTATGCTGCTCAGGTTTTAAAATTTCGTTTAAGGTCTCCGCAATCAGCCGGATACCCTCTTCACTGCCCTGTCCCACATGGCTGCCGGGATGAAAATTATAACAGTTTCCCGGCACATACTCCATCCGCAGGAGATCATCGGCCATGGTTTCCCAGGCAAACTCCCGTACATGGGGATCTTGGGAGCAGGGATTCAGCGTATAAGGCGCATGGGCCAGGATTTTACGGATGCCATGCTCCGCCGCGAATGCCTGATAACGCGTCACATCCTCCGGGTCGATGGCTTTCGCCCTGCTGCCCCGTGGATTGCGGGTAAAAAACTGAAAGGTATTGGCCCCGATGGATACGGCTTCCTCGCCCATATGATAAAATCCTTTCGATGACGAAAGGTGACAGCCGATGATCATTTCATTATTTTCATGCATACGGTATTTTCTCCTGTTCAAAAAAAATCCGGCCATTCAGAACGTTCTCTCCCGATGGCCGACATATCCTCTTTATAATTCGCAGTTTTTCACGGTTCTCGGGAAGGGCAGCACGTCGCGGATATTGCCAATACCCGTCAGATACATGACGAAACGCTCAAAGCCCAGGCCAAATCCGGAATGGCGCGTAGATCCGTACTTTCGCAGATCCAGATAAAAGCCGTAATCCTCCTCCTTAAGCCCCAGCTCCCTCATACGGCCCAACAGGGTATCGTAATTGTCCTCACGCTGGCTGCCGCCGATGATCTCGCCGATTCCCGGTACCAGGCAATCCATGGCAGCCACGGTCCTCTGATCCTCATTCAGCTTCATATAGAAGGCTTTGATCTCCTTTGGATAATCGGTGACAAAGACCGGACGCTTAAACACAGTTTCCGTCAGATACCGCTCATGCTCCGTCTGCAGGTCCGCGCCCCAGGATACCTTATACTCAAAAAGATCATTATGCTTTTCTAATATCTCCACTGCCTCCGTATACGTCACATGGCCAAACTCGGCGTTTGCCACATGCTCCAACCGCTCCTTCAATCCCTTGTCCACAAAGGAATTGAAGAAATACATTTCCTCGGGAGCTTCTTCCAGCACATAACGGATCACATATTTCAGCAGACTTTCCGCCAGATCCATATCATCTTCAAGATCCGCGAAAGCAATCTCCGGCTCGATCATCCAGAACTCTGCCGCATGACGGGTGGTATTGGAATTTTCCGCCCGGAAGGTCGGCCCGAAGGTATAGATATTACGGAATGCCTGGGCAAAAGTCTCGCCGTTTAGCTGGCCGCTGACCGTCAGACTGGTCTCCTTGCCGAAGAAATCACGGCCGTAATCCACCCGGCCCTCCTCTGTCATCGGAAGATTCTGCATGTCCAGGGTCGTCACACGGAACATCTCTCCGGCGCCCTCGCAGTCGCTCCCAGTAATCAACGGCGTATGTACATAGACAAAGCCCCTCTCCTGGAAAAACTTGTGTATGGCATAGGCCGCCAGAGAACGTACCCGAAAGACTGCCTGGAAGGTGTTCGTCCTCGGGCGCAGATGGGAGATCGTGCGCAGAAACTCCAGGCTGTGGCGTTTCTTCTGCAGAGGATAATCCGGAGCGGAAGCCCCCTCGATCTCCACAGACTCCGCCTGGATCTCAAAAGGCTGCTTGGCCTGGGGCGTCGCCACCAGTTTGCCGGACACAACCACCGCCGTACCCACATTAAGCCTGGCTATAGCGGAAAAATTCTCCATCTGATCCGTATACACAATCTGCAGCGTCTCAAAAAACGTTCCGTCATGGAGCACCAGAAAGCCGAAATTTTTAGAACCGCGATTGCTCCTGACCCAGCCGCCCACCCGGATATCTGTATCCAGATAGGCGTCCCTGTTTTTATATATTTCCCTCACCGTTGTAAGTTTCATACTCATTTCCCCCATTATTTCAGATTTTCCGGATTCAGCCCCATAAGCTCCGGAACTACAAATCGCCCGTCCTTGCGCACCAGCACATCGTCAAACCAGATCTCTCCGCCGCCGTACTCCGGACGCTGAATCCATACCAGATCCCAGTGCAGCGCGGAATGATTACCGTTGTCCGCTTCCTCATAACAGCTTCCCGGCGTAAAATGAATCGATCCCTGGATCTTCTCGTCGAAAAGAATGTCCTTCATAGGCTCCAGAACATAGGGATTGACTCCTATGGCAAATTCGCCCACATAGCGGGCCCCCTCATCCACGTCAAAGACCCCGTTGATCCTCTCCGTATCGTTGGCCGTCGCCTTCACAATACGCCCGTTCTGAAACTCCAGCCGCACGTTCTCAAAACAGAAGCCGTTGTAGGGAGAGGGCGTATTGTACGTAATCACCCCGTTTACCGAATCCCGCACCGGAGCCGTATACACCTCCCCGTCGGGGATGTTGCACTCGCCGGCACAGGGTATTACCGGTATATCCTTGATGGAAAAATGAAGATCCGTACCCGGTCCCACCAGATGCACCCGGTCCGTACGGCTCATGTAGGCTACCAGGGCCTCCATTGCCTTTGCCATTTTGCCATAATCCATGGTACAGACATCAAAATAGAAATCTTCAAATCTCTCCAGGCTGGTTCCGGCCAGCTGAGCCATGGACGCGTTGGGATAACGCATCACCACCCACCGGGTCTTCGGTACCCGGATATCCGAATGCACCGGTTTCTGATAATAAGTCTCATAGAGGGCCATCCGTTCCTTGGGTACATCCGCCAGCTCCGTAGCATTTTCGGCCCCGCGAATGCCGATATAGCAGTCCATTCGGGACATCTCCGCGCCATCCCACTCCGCCATGAGATCCATCTGCTCCTTCGTGCCGTTTAAAAGGAGCTCCCGCACCATCTGCATGTCCGTAAAATGCACAAAGGGCGTTCCCCCGGCCCGATACACCTCCTTGACCAGCATACGGGCCAGTTCCCGGCCGGATTGTCCGATATAATGGATATACACCTTGTCCCCCGCCTGAACTTTCACGGAATAGTCGACCAGGTTTCTCGCCATCATTTTGATTCTTTCATCCATATCCTTTCTCTTGCCTCCAGACTACTTTTGTGAAACTTTTTCCATGTATGTGATAAAATTATTTCCTGCCTCCTCAAACATGGCCGTACTGTCATTCATTCCACCATAGTATGTTTCTTTCTTTTCGGTATTATACAGAATTACGTTGTATTGGTCAAAGCCGACGATCAGTACAAAACCGTCGGGAGTTTCCGCCGCTACGGGACGTCCCTGACTCACATGATACAGCGCCTGGGAAAGCAGACACCCCTTTAAATCCATGACCTGATAGCCGTCCCCGAGGACTTCCGAAAAGGCCGCCGGCGTCTCCGGTACTGATAATACGTCTTCCGGCAGGGATTCCAGAGGAATATTCATTTTTTCCTTTATGTTCCCCCGCTCCCAGACATACTGCTGATCCGCATTCAGCACCACCCCGGTCAGCTCGTCTGCCGCGTTTATGGCCTCGGCCACATTCGCGTACTCCCCCTGAAACTCACCCATGGCATATACCTGAAAGGCGGCGTCGGAAAAGCCCCGGAAGGCGGCTTCCAGCCGCTGATCCCCCATGTAAGACGAATATTTCGTCTCCATGACCACTGGTACTTCCTCGCGCAACGGCTGACTAAAATTCAGCCAGGCCACCATTCCCCGCCGTTCCTCGGCGCTCCGGGATACTGTGATGCTCTCGCTGCCCGACTGCACGTTATTGACAATCCTGTCCGCCTCCGCCGACTTATACTTTCCTTTCTTATTCTTTTTGACCCTGACGAGCTCCACCGATTCCTCTGTAACCGACGCCTCCGTAACCCATGTATCGTTCTGCGTATACTCCTTAACCACTGTTCCGCTGAAACTTTCAATTCGAACGGTAGCCATGGCAAACGTATCCTCCAGGATATCTTCCTCCGCCGCCAGGCCATAGACCAGATCCTCATTGAGAAAGCCCAACGCCCGCAAATAAGAGCCGGACGGCGCCGTGATCAGATGCGTCGCTCCGGTTTCCAGATCCATCATCGTAATGGTCGTGGACCGCTCCGGCTGCATCTGATCCATCCAGGCCACAGTCTTCTGGCTTGAAGACGCCACAAAGCAGTTTCCGTTTATCTGATCCAGCAGAATCTCGCTGGACCCGTCGTTCAGATCCACTTTATACAGTGTACTGTCAATCAGAATATAAAAAATACCGCCCGTAGTAATATAGGAAAACTCTCCCAGATCCCGTTCCATACAGGAAAAGGAAGTGTTGCAGGGGATAAAAAGCTGCTCCCGGGAAATATTCTGCTGAGCATCGTAATGAAGCACCATCGCCCCGTTCTGCCCTTCATAGCGGTCATTGCTCATATAGCCATAGACAAGAAAATCCACATCGCCGCCCTCAGTGACACGAATCACCTTGATCTTGTGCCTGTTGCCCAGCTCCCGCATATCCAGCTCGCCGTCGGTGCGGAAGCTGAAAATACGGCTGATCTTGCTGGAACTGCGGTTAAAGGTGAACAGCTCTCCGCTCTGCTGAAAAGCGGCCACATCCACATTTTCATCCGTCACAATCGTCTCGCCGACCGGAGTAATACCCAGAGACACTCCGCTGGAAGACAGGCTGGCCAGGGAACTGTCATAAATCATTTCCGTCTCCCGTTCAAAATTCAACAGTCTCACCCGGGAACTGTAATAGCGCATCCGGTAAAACTCATGCACACGGTAATATTCGGTCTGCCCTTCATCATCCAGAGAGGAAATGACGTAATCCTGCGTCACACTACAGGTTGTCTCATTGATTTCCTTGATATTGGGATAGGCTTTTCTGGCTATCTGAGGATTCAGATCTCCCCATGTCACACGGTCAAAAGAAGAATGGATATCTACTTTGGCCAGATCACCGTCCCCCACACCCTCTGTGGATTCCAGATAGGTGCTCAGCTCAATAGCCGCCTCTTTATTCATGCATTTTTCATAAAAATTGGTTACAAATTCCAGGTACTGGCCCGTATTCAGACCCGCCCGCTGTAATACCCGGGTATAATAATATACTTTCTGCCCCCCGGCCAGCGTCACCGTAAAATGCAGCAGATACTCCTGATTCATCAGGATAGGATTTTCAAGCTGGAAATCCATGGCGATCATCCCATCCTCACCTTCGTTCAGGCTCAGCTTACGCTCCTCGACGACCGCGGCCCCGTCCGGTGTGGTGACAGTAAAAGACACGCTTTCCACCGTGGATTCTTTCGGCTCCACCACCAGCGTCAAATCCCTGCTGGTACTGATGGGCGTGACATTGTCACGCATGGTCTTCTCCTGCATTTTCACCGTATAACCCTGCATCGGATTGATCGTCATCCCACCGGTTGCCATATAAAGAACCGGCAGCGATGCCGGCTCCAGATCCGACGTATTCACCGTCTCCCTCCGATTGAATACACTGGAAAAGATCAAAACCGAAGCCAGAAAGGCGACAAACAGAACCAAAAACTTGATCAGCAGTTTCCTCATCCGTAAACCTCCCCTGTCTATTCATACTCCATATTTACTGCATTATAAATGTTTTTCTCAGGAACCACAAGGGTATTCAAAAAACCGGACAAAAATTGAAAACTGTCATGCTCCGGCCGGACGGCAAAGATCATCCGTCTCCCCGTGTCCGGATGGTCGAAAGCCAGACGGCAGGCGCACAGGCCGATCCCTCCCATACGTGTTTCCCCCTGTCCGTAAAGTATATCTCCCACAATGGGCATCTCTTCCCGGGCAAGCTGACAGCGGATCTGGTGATATCGACCCGTATGCAGCCGAACCAGCAACAGACTTTTTCCGTCTTTCTCTGCCAGCACCTTATAGGAAAGACGGGCCTGTTTCCCCCCTTGCGTCCCTGACTCCACGACGACGGAACGCCGGCCCTCTTTCTTAAGCCAGTGCGCAAGCTCGCCGGACTGGCCCGGTTCCAGAGATGCCCGCACCAGGGCCATATATATTTTCTCTATCCGTCCTTCCGCCGTCTGCCGACTTAAAGAGGCGGCGGCCTTCTTTGTCAAGGCGAAAACCAGGAGGCCCTCCACCGGCTGATCCAGCCTCTGAACCACTCCCAGATAGGGAATTCCCTTTCCGGGGTTTTTCACAGCCAGGTAATTTTTCAGCGCGCTTTCCAGATCCATCTTTCCGGGTCCGGCGCTCTGTACCGCCATGCCCGATGCCTTCCGGCAGACAAGGACGGACATATCCTCGTACAATATATCCTTTTTGGCAAATTTCACAGGATTCCTCCTCACCGACTGCACAGACAGATTTACTATAACAGGCTTCCCATCAGACCATAGGAAACCACGGACATAATCACCGCCGCCATGGCGATACCGATCAGTATGGCCACTGAGGATTTCCGAATATCCACCTGAAGCAGAGAAGCGATCAGCGCTCCCGTCCAGCCGCCGGTACCCGGCAGAGGAATTCCCACAAAGAGAACCAGGCCCAGAAACTCATATTTCCTTATCCGATCGCTCTTTCCCATAGCTTTTCTCTCCAGCCACTCCACCAGAGGCCGAAACAGCCTCGTTTTTTTCATCAGGGCGAAAATCTTCCGGATAAACAGCAGGATAAAAGGAATCGGCAGAATATTGCCCGCCACGCACAGCGCCAGAGCCTGTATGTAGGGCACCTGCAAAAGCCTGGCAGCCAGAAGCCCTCCCCGAAGCTCCAGGATCGGAAACAGTGAGATAATAAAGACTGCCGCCTCCTTTGATACAAAGGGTTCCAGAGTCACGGTAAACCATTGTACAATCGCATCCATACACACTACTCCTGTCTCAGATAATTTTTCAGAAAATCAACCAGCGCTTTCATCTCCTCCGGCGTACCGACCGTGATGCGGAGGTAATTGCTGATTCTGGGTTTGTCAAAATAGCGCACAAAGATTCGCTTCTCTCGAAGAGCATTAAAAAGCTCCCTGCCCGGACAGGACTTATGGGCGGCAAAAATGAAATTCCCCATGGAATCTCCAAAAGTAAAACCCAGCTCGCTAAGTTCCCTTTTCGTCCACTCCCTGGTCTCCATGACATTTTTGCGGGTTTCCTCAAAATACTCCCTGTCCTCCATGGCCGCTTTTCCTGCAGCCAGGGCCGTCTGATCCATGGTATAGGAATTAAAAGAGTATTTCACATCATTCAGGCGCCGGATCAGCTCCGGATTACCCATGGCGTAACCGATGCGCATTCCCGCCAGGGAGCGGGATTTCGACATCGTCTGCACCACCAGCAGATGATCATATTTTTCCGTGAGGGATAACGCGGACCGGGCCCCAAAATCCACGTAAGCCTCATCCACAATCACCACACTGCCCGAATTGGCGGCCACAATCTCCTCGACGGCCTCCTGAGGCAGCTCTTGGCCCGTGGGCGCATTGGGATTGGGAAAAACAATACCGCTGTTTTCTATCCTATAGTCCTCCGGCCGGATCACAAAATCCTCCGTCAGAGGAATCTGCCGGTAAGGAATACGAAACAGACCGGCCCACACATCGTAAAAAGAATAGGTGATATCCGGAAACAGCACGGGCTTATCACCGTTAAAAAAGGTCAGAAAAGCCATGGCCAACACATCGTCCGACCCCACGCCCACAAATACCTGCTCTTTTTTCAAGCCATAATAATCGGCAATAGCCTCCACCAGCTCTCCCGCCGTGGGATCAGGGTAAAGCCTGAGATCCCGATTCCGCAGGGCATGCAATGCCTCCCCCACTTTCGGCGAGGGAGGATAAGGATTTTCATTGGTGTTCAGTTTTATCATATCAGGCAGATTGGGCTGTTCGCCGGGCACATAGGGTATGGCCCTGCGTACATTTTTCTTCCAGCTATCCATTTCATCACTCCTCATAATATATGCTGTTCCCCTCGATGCGCAGGTTCGGTATACTCTGCAGCAGCTTGGAAAACGTGGCGTAACCATAATCCTTCACATTAAAATTCGGAAACTTCTTGTGTACCTTCTGTCCGGTGAACCCGAGATCCAGTCCCACGGCCCCGCTGCCACGAATGATCTCCACCAGATAGGCATCCACCGTACTGCGCGATGCGCCGCCGTCCTTTAAGCGTACAAACACATTGTGATGGTCCTTCACCAGCTCAAACCGCTCGATCTCCTCAATAAATTTTGACAGGGAACTATAACCGTACGTTCTCACGTCAAAATCCGAATACTTTTTCACCAGGCGGCTGCCAATCTCGCCCAGCCCCGTATCCTTTTCATGATTCTCATTCTCCGTGATGATCTCCGCAATATCGTCCTCTATATCCTGTTTCGACACATTGGCTTCTGTATCCGTCACAACCGTGCCTTTATCCGTCCTTTTCTTGGCAGCCTCCTGTTCCTCTTTCTCTTTCCGGTTTTCGTCCGCCTGAGCCGCCAGGATTTCCAGATTCGTGAATACCGTACAGGCTGCCCGAAAAGATCGGGGCGTCTTGTTCTCGCCCATGCCGATCACATCCATGCCGGACTCTCTGAGCCGGGTCGCCAGACGGGTAAAATCCCCGTCGCTGGATACCAGGCAGAAACCATCCACATTCTCCGTGTACAGAATATCCATGGCGTCGATAATCAATGCGGAATCCGTCGCGTTCTTTCCTACCGTATTGGAAAACTGCTGAATCGGGCTGATTGAATTCTCCAGAAGCTGATGTTTCCAGCGGGTGGTCTGGGTACTGGTCCAGTCCCCGTAGATCCTCCGGTAGGTCACCACGCCGTATTTCGTCATCTCGTCTAAAATATAGTGGATATATTTCGCCGAAATATTATCTGAATCAATCAGCACGGCATATCGTTTATCTTCCATATATATTACACTACCTTTCTAATCCTTATGATTCCCCTTCCTTTTTCGCCCGGAATCCGGGCCCCCCTTTTTATTCCGCGAAATCCGCGTTCCTTCCTTCTCCGTGTGAAAAAGTTGTTCTCTCCGGGGCCTTTCCTCCTCTTCCTCCTGACTGTAGATGATCACAGGCTCTCCGCCGGAAATCGACCAGACCTTCTCATAGGCGTTTGACGCCTCGGGAAGCCCCTTCCTTCTCAGACAATATTCCACAAATGTTTTGACCAGATAGTATATCACGCCAAATACCGGCACGCCCAGCAGCATCCCCATCACGCCGAACAGGCCGCCGAAAAGCATCACCGAGAATACGACCCAAAAAGCTGACAGCCCGGTGCTCTGGGCCAAAATCCTGGGCCCCAGAATATTTCCGTCAAACTGCTGCAGCAGAATATTAAACACAATGTAGACCAATCCTGCCTTCCAGTCCGCCACGAGAATCAAAAGGCCGGTGGGTACCGCTCCGATATATGGTCCGAAAAAGGGGATGACATTTGTCACGCCCACGATCACAGAAACCAGAATCGCGTAGGGGATGCGAAGAAGCGACGTCCCGCAGAAGCAGAGCAGGCCAATAATCAGAGAATCAATCAGTTTTCCCGAGATAAATCCTCCGAAAATCTCATTGCTCTTCCGTGTGATATCCAACACTGTATTGGCATGATCCGGACGCAGAAAAGCGTAAAGCATCTTCTTGCTCTGCCCGATAAAACGTTCTTTACTGCACAGCACATAGACAGAAATAATGATTCCCACCATGAAGCTGGCAATACCTGATACCACGCCCATCAGCTGCCCTGTCAAGGAGAGCAGCCACCCGCGGAGAGTCGTCAGTACATTCTGGTTCAGCCACTCTGTCAGGGATTTGGATGAATCATTCAGAAACATCCGCACTGTGGCAGCCAGTTGGTCATCGGAATTCAGGTAATCGGACAATTGATCCACATAACCGGGAATGCTCTGTCCCAGACTTACCAGCGTAGTAACCAGCTGAGGCGCCACAAAACCAATCAGAATCAGCAGCACGGCCAGCATCAGCACAACGGTCAGTGTTGCACTGCACATTCGTATCCTGTTTCGCTGTTTTTCTCCGCCCTCCCCTTTAAAGATAAAACGCGTCAAAATACTCTCCAGCCGCTCCATAACCGGATTCAACAAATACGCCAGAGCAAGCCCTATCAGAACAGATTGTAATGAGGACAATATCAGTCTCACGTAGCCCCGGATGACCTTTCCGTTAAACAGCAGGAAGCAGACCAGCAGGCCGGCGCAGATCACGCCGAATGCGGCCACGGCCGGCGCCAGATAGTTTTTACTGTTTTTCCACTTGCGGTCCTGTTCGTTCATGTTCCCTCCGTGCGGCTATTCCCGTTCTAAAATCCTGCCGGGCTTCATTTCTATAATATCCCCTGTGTGTGCGACAGCCCCTGAGAGCCTGTACTTCTCCCAGGGGCTGACGGTTACGCTTTCTTAACTATTCACATCAATAATTGACGATCTTTCCGAAATCCGGTTTCAGGGACGCGCCGCCTACCAGGCCGCCGTCAATATCCGGCTGGGCAAAAAGTTCGGAAGCCGTAGCCGCGTTAACGGACCCGCCGTATTGAATGCGGATAGCGTCCGCCGTTGCCTGATCGTAGATCTCGGCAATACACTCGCGAATGCCCTTGCAGACTTCCTGAGCCTGCTCTGTGGTGGCTGTCTTGCCGGTTCCGATGGCCCAGATCGGCTCATAGGCGATCACGGCTTTTGCCGCCTGCTCTGCGCTCACACCCTGGAAGCCCACCTTCACCTGCTGGCGGATGAAATCCATCGTCACACCCTGCTCTCTCTGCGTCAGAGACTCGCCGCAGCACATAATCGGGGTGATGCCGTGCTCAAAAGCTTTCAGCATCTTTTTATTTACGGTCTCGCTGGTCTCCGCGAAATACTCTCTTCTCTCGGAATGTCCGAGAACCACATATTTTACGCCGGCGTCGGTCAGCATGGCCGGAGAGATCTCTCCTGTATAGGCGCCGCTCTCCTCAAAATACATATTCTCCGCGCCGACCTGGATATTGCTGCCTTTGCAAGCCTCAACTACCGGAATAATGTCAATGGCGGGCACACAAAATACCACGTCCACCTCGTCGTTAGCCACTAATGACTTCAATGTCTCCACCAGCGCCACAGCCTCACTGGGCGTCTTGTTCATTTTCCAGTTACCGGCGATGATTTTTTTCCTTGCCATGGGTCATATCCTCCTGATTTCCTATGCATAATCTTTGACCGTTTTCCGCCCGGCCAGCGCATCTGCGGGCCCGGGCAGAATCCGGATCACCTGAACCCGTTGTACCCTTACTTTTATTTATCGTTAGCAGCCGCCACGCCCGGCAATTCCTTACCCTCCAGGAACTCCAGAGAAGCGCCGCCGCCCGTGGAAATATGGCTCATCTTATCCCCAAAGCCCATCTGATTTACGGCCGCCGCGGAATCTCCGCCGCCGATGATCGTGGTAGCGTCAGTATCTGCCAGGGCCTGGGCCACAGCCAGCGTACCTTTAGCCAGAATCGGGTTCTCGAATACACCCATAGGACCGTTCCACACCACTGTCTTAGCGGACTTCACCGCATCGGCGTACAGCTCGGCGGTCTTCGTCCCAATATCCAGGCCCATCTTGTCCGCCGGAATCGCGTCAGAGGCAACGACTTCCGTCTCAATCGGAGCGTCAATGGGGCTGGGGAACGCTGCCGCGATGGTCGTATCCACCGGAAGGAGCAGCTTTTTGCCCAGCTTCTCGGCCTTTTCCAGCATTTCTTTACAGTAATCCAGTTTGGTATCATCCACCAGAGAAGTACCCACCTCGCATCCTTTCGCTTTCAGGAATGTATAGGCCATACCGCCGCCGATGATCAGAGTATCACATTTTTCCAGCAAATTGGAGATCACATTCAGCTTGTCCGCCACTTTTGCGCCGCCCAGAATGGCCACAAAAGGACGATCTGGATTCTCCACGGCGTTGCCGAGGAAATTGATCTCCTTCTGCATCAGATAGCCTACTGCGGCCGTATCTTTCAGCTGGGCCACACCCACATTGGAGCAGTGGGCTCTGTGGGCCGTACCGAAAGCGTCATTCACAAACACATCGCAGAGAGACGCCAGGTCTTTGGAAAACTCCTCACCGTTTTTTGTCTCTTCTTTCCGATAACGGGTATTCTCCAGCAAAACCACATCGCCGTCCTTCATAGCATCCACGGCTGCTTTGGCATTGGGGCCCACCACCTCATTGTCAGGAGCAAATTTCACCTCCCGGCCCAGCAGCTCCGTCAGCTTGGCTGCCACGGGAGCCAGGGACAGCTCCGGCTTCGGCTCTCCTTTGGGCTTGCCCAGATGGGAGCAGAGAATCACCTTCCCGCCGTCGGAGATCAGCTTTTTGATTGTCGGCAATGCGGCTGTCAGGCGGTTGGTATCTGTGATCACGCCGTCTTTCAGAGGCACATTAAAATCACACCGGCACAGAACGCGAAGGCCCTTTACATTGATGTCGTCTACTGACTTCTTATTCAATCCCATGTTATCTTCCCTCCATATAAAAAACGGGTCCGGTCCAAACAGACCGGACCCTCCAGAATCTAAAATTGGCCGTGTAGTTTGCCGAATTATGCTAACTCGGAGAAGTATTTGATTGTACGAACCATCTGGCTTGTGTAGGAATTCTCGTTGTCGTACCAGGATACTACCTGCACCTCATACAGTCCGTCGCCGATCTCGCAAACCATGGTCTGCGTAGCGTCGAACAGAGAACCATATCTCATACCTACGATATCGGAGGAAACGATCTCATCCTCGTTGTAGCCGTAGGACTCGTTGGCAGCAGCTTTCATAGCGGCGTTGATGCCCTCTTTGGTTACATTGTCGCCCTTGACAACGGCTGTCAGGATAGTGGTGGAACCTGTCGGGGTCGGCACACGCTGTGCGGAACCGATCAGCTTACCGTTCAGCTCGGGAATAACCAGGCCGATGGCCTTAGCCGCGCCTGTGCTGTTCGGAACGATATTTACAGCCGCCGCACGGGATCTTCTCAGATCGCCTTTTCTCTGCGGGCCGTCCAACGTCATCTGATCGCCTGTATAAGCATGGATCGTTACCATGATACCGGACTGGATCGCAGCGTATTTGTTCAGAGCATCCGCCATCGGAGCCAGGCAGTTTGTCGTACAGGAAGCCGCGGAAATAATGGTATCTTCCGGTTTCAATACCTCATGATTGGTGTTAAACACGATCGTAGGAAGATCATTTCCTGCCGGAGCGGAGATTACGACCTTGCGTGCGCCGGCATTGATATGAGCCTGAGCTTTTGCTTTGGATGTATAGAAACCGGAACACTCCAGAACTACGTCTACGCCGAGCTCACCCCACGGGCAGTTGTTGGCATCGGGTTCTTTGTAGATCTTGATCTCTTTGCCATCAACGGTAATAGAATCCTCGCTGCAGCTGACCTTGTCGGCCAGAGCATATTTTCCCTGCGAAGAGTCATATTTCAACAGATGAGCCAGCATCTTCGGGCTGGTCAAATCGTTGATCGCTACTACTTCATAGCCTTCAGCGCCAAACATTTGTCTGAAAGCCAGACGGCCGATACGGCCAAAACCATTAATTGCTACTTTTACTGCCATGATCTTGTTCCTCCTAAAAGTGAATGAATAATTGAGGGCTCATAAAATACAAGCCGTCGCTTGGTTAATATAATACCCAATATGCCTCAAAAATTCAAGTGTATTTTTAACAGTTATTGCCAGACCTGCGGCAAATTATCCATAAAATGCTGTATTCCACCATATTTCAGGCATTTTTCAGTTCCCTGAGCTGCATGACATGCGCTTTCAGGCGTTCGATAACGTAATCCAGCTCCTCCCTGGTCGTCTCCGGTCCCAGAGTCATCCGCACCGCTCCCCTCTGGTATTCCTCCGGCACGCCGATGGCCTCCAGAACATGGGACCCTTTCTCCAACGAGGCATTGCAGGCCGCCCCGGAAGAGACACAGATACCATCCTGATCCAAAAGAAGCAAAAGGGCCGCCCCCTCCAATCCAGAGAAGCTGAAATTTACGTTGTTGGGCAGACGCATCCGCCGATGGCCGTTCAATCGGACGCCGGATATGGCCGACTCCACGCCCCGGATCAGATAATCCCTCTGTCCGCGGACATACGCCATATCTCCGGACATATGTGCCATACACAAACGGGCTGCCGCTCCCATGCCGGCGATCCCGGCCACATTCTCCGTTCCCGCCCGCAGGCCTTTCTCCTGAGCGCCGCCATGCAGGAAAGAAGGCAGTTCATGGCCTTTTCGCATATACAGAAATCCGCAGCCTTTGGGCCCGTGAAACTTGTGAGCCGAGGCGGACAGCCAAGTGATGCCCAAATCTTTGACATTTATGGGCACATGGCCCACAGCCTGCACCGCGTCTGTGTGAAAAGGAATACCATATTCCGCCGCAAGAAGGCCAATCTCCCGGACAGGCTCCAAAGTACCGATTTCATTGTTGGCATACATCACGGAAATCAGCGCCGTATCCTCCCGGATCTCCCGTTCAATATCCCGCACATCCACACGGCCCTCTCCGTCCGGCATGACATAACTCACCTGCGCTCCTTCTTTCTCAAGCCGGGCGCAGGTGTTCAATATGGCATGATGCTCGATCCCCGTTGTGATCATATGCCGTTTTTCATTGGTTCCTCCGGACAGACAGCTTCTTAAAACCCAATTATCCGACTCTGTCCCGCCGGATGTGAAATACATTTCTTCCGCGTCCGCGCCGATCAGCGCGGCCACCTGCTTTCTGGCCTCGGCGATACACCGGCCCGCCTCCTGTCCCAACCGATAGCGCGCCGACGGATTTCCGTACCGCCCGGACAGCCAGGGCAGCATCTGCTGTACTACTTCAGGTGCGGGTTGAGTTGTCGCCGCGTGATCCAGATATATCTGTCTTTCCATAATCCCTCCGGTAATCTGTCACTGTTTTCCATGTGTCGCCACATCAGTCACAAACAGTTTCTCTACCAGCATATGCCCGCATTTCCTTCGCGGTGCATATCCCGCTGCGATGACTCCGGATTTTTTATTATGAAATTCTTTCTTTACTCCCTTCTGCCGCCCACTGTGGCACGGCTCCTGGGATGAGCGTTTTCGTAAGCGCTTCGAATACGGTTAATATTCATATGTACATACATCTGGGTAGTGGAGATATCGGCATGTCCCATCATCTCCTGCACCGCTTTGACGTCCGCCCCGTTTTGAATCAGATGGGCGGCAAAAGAATGGCGCAGCGTATGGGGCGTAATATCCGTCCGGATACCGGCGTCCTGGGCATAGCCTTTCAATACTTTCCAGAACCCCTGACGGCTCATTGGTTTTCCCGCACAGTTCGTAAACAAATAGGGACAAGTCTTTTCACCCACCAGCCGCATACGTTCTTTTCCCAGATACTGCTGCATGACTTCCCGTGCCTCGTCCCCAAAGGGAATCACCCTCTCCTTTTCCTTATCACGGCAGACAATATACCCCAACTGCAAATTGACGTCTCCGGTGAGCAAATGAGTCAGCTCGCTGACACGGATGCCCGTTGCATACAAAAGTTCCATCATTGCCCGGTCACGAACGCCTTTAGCCGTCTCCATGTTAGGTTGACCCATCAATTTTTCTATCTCCGCCACGCTGAGGATCTCCGGCTCCTTTTTCTCCACTTTCGGCGGCCGCAATTCCTCAGAAGGGTCCTGTTCAATCCTCTTCATTTTCACCATATACTGGAAAAAAGCGTGCAACGACGCCACGCTCCTGGAAATCGTGGCTGTGGCAAACTTTTGTTTCTCCATAAAAAGCAAGTAGGAACGGATATTGGTCTGTGTGATCTGCTCTACACGGGTGATATCCTGCCGTTCAAAATATTCTGCTGCTTTTCTCAAATCCCTTCTGTAGGACACCTCTGTATTCGCGGAAGACTTTCGGTTGTCGTGCAAGTAACTTATAAACTCCTGAATCTCTTCTGTCATGATCTTGACCTCATTCGTCCCCCCTGCCGGGACTCCCCTCCCGGCTGATGTAATTTATTTAAACACAAGTTTTCGCGAAAAGCAAACGCCATTTTTTGCGGTTTTTCATCCAAAAACTACCTTTTTTAACTATTCCACAAGATATCGTTTCTTTTATCCCTTGCCGCGTCCATATCTTGTATTTTTAAAAACGTAAAATTTTTTACACAATTTTTGTAAGAACTGCACAAACTAGTAAAACTTCAATCCCGGTGAGTATCACCGTTGCCCCAAAATACAGACAATACCGCCCTGTATAACCTGCCAGATGCCGCAGAGAGTTTCCCGGGTGACGCGGCAAAGTATCCTCACGCCGCCATATTCTCTCCATACACAGCAGAAATACCGGTCCCACGGCCAAAAACTGGGGCGCCAGAATCAGCAGGCTTTTGACGCACATGCGCCATCCCTCCTGCAGCAATATTCCCGTCAGAAGATACCCGAACAGAAAACCTGCCGTCAGCAAAATCGCTGTTACCAGCAAATATCCCCACACAAAGAGCCCCGTAAAAAAGAGAAGTCCTTCCAGGCGTCCATAGCGAAACAGAAGATACAGATACAGTTGCTTTTTATCTATGCTTCTCCCCTGGTCCAAATACAGTGACATCTGCAGAGAAGCCAATGCCAGATGATCTGAACTATACCGCCAATACAAGTTCACCGTCAAGCATCCCAGCAGAAAACCCGCTAAAAACCATACGCCCAAAAACAGCCAGGACGCCGTCCTTTCTTCCCACTCTGTACGCTTCATATGCAATCCCTCCTATAAAAGACTTACGCCCTGCAGCAGGGATTTATGAATCAACCTTTGTCCGACAAAAAAAGATGCTGTCTCCAGCATCTTTTTTCATTTTGCATAATCAATCGCACGACTTTCACGAATAATACTCACCTTGATCTGACCCGGGTATTCCAACTCCGCCTCGATCTGCTTGGCAATATTTCGGGCCAGCAGGACCATATCGGAATCATTCACCTGATCAGGAACTACCATAACACGGACTTCCCGTCCGGCCTGAACCGCAAAAGATTTTTCCACGCCCTTGAAGGAATTGGTAATATCCTCCAACTGGGACAACCTGTTAGTATATGTTTCGAGGGTTTCTCTCCTCGCCCCCGGTCTAGCAGCGGAAATGGCGTCTGCAGCCTGTACAATACAGGCGATCAGAGACTCCGGTTCCACATCGCCGTGATGGGCCTCCACAGCATTGATGACAGTAGCAGACTCCTTGTATTTTCTACACAGATCCGCCCCGATCTGAATATGTGATCCCTCCACTTCATGGTCAATAGATTTGCCGATGTCATGCAGAAGTCCCGCACGCTTGGCCAGTCTCACATCGGTTCCGACCTCAGCGGCCAGAAGACCGGCAAGCTGAGCCACCTCGACGGAATGCTTGAGCGCATTCTGACCATAGCTGGATCGAAACTTCATCCGTCCCAGCAGACGGACCAGCTCCGGGTGAATACCATGCACGCCGACTTCCAGCGTAGCCGATTCGCCCTCCTCGCGGATCAGGAATTCCACTTCCTTCTGAGCCTTTTCCACCATCTCTTCAATGCGGGCCGGATGAATACGGCCATCAACAATCAATTTTTCCAGCGCTATACGCGCCACTTCCCTTCGGATCGGGTCGAATCCGGAGAGAACCACCGCTTCCGGTGTATCATCAATGATCAGATCCACGCCGGTCAGCGTCTCCAGGGTCCGGATATTTCGGCCTTCACGACCAATAATCCGTCCTTTCATTTCATCACTGGGAAGCTGCACTACAGAAATCGTGGCTTCGGACACGTGATCAACCGCGCACTTCTGAATGGCCGTCACCACGTATTCTTTGGCCTTTCTGCCTGCCTCTTCCTTCGCTTTACTCTCCAATTCCTTGTAGAGTTTCGCAGTATCAATCTTTACTTCGTCCTCAACAGTTTTTAACAGATAATCCTTTGCCTGTTCGGAGGTGAGACCGGAAATTCTTTCCAGTTCCCGTACTCCCTGATCATGCAGCTCATCGATCCGCTTTTCCTTCTTTTTTAATTCGTTCTCTTTGGCTGCATACTCTGTTTCGCGTCGTTCAATTGCATCTGCCTTTCTGTCAACCGTTTCTTCCTTTGACAGCACACGTTTCTCATATTTCTGTAGCTCTGCTCTGCGTTCTTTCGTCTCTCTTTCCAACTCATTCCTGGTTTTCAGAGATTCCTCTTTTGCTTCCAAAAGGGCTTCACGTTTTTTTGTTTCAGCCGTTTTACATGCTTCATCTATTATGTTTCTTGCTTTTACTTCCGCTGTTCCAACAATCTCCGCGTCTTTTTTGACTTTGTTGGCCACAGCCACTCTGCAAGTAATAGGGATGGCAATAAGCAGCGTGATTACCGCAGTAACAACTATGCTAATGGCAATGATCATACCAGTTGTCACAGGAGCACCTCCTTATTTAATTTTCATTGTACAAATACAACACTACAATTCTATACTGATTTGTAATTTATGTCAAGCTCAGGAATCATATTCCGTAAAGATTGTTACTATTCATGGGTCAGGAATGCGCTGAACTGCGCATTCCGTAAGAACATGATTCAGGAGTGAGGGGCGATTTTGCAAAGCAAACTCTAAGTATCGCCCCGAATTGTTGCTATGAGCGGCCTTCCAGGCCGTGAATAGTAACTTATTTACTGTTCACTCCGTTCACAGTAGCCTTCTGCCTGCAGTTCCTCCAGAACATCTTTTACGTCCCCATAAGAAAAGCCTTTACCCGTCAGATACCGGAAAAACTTCTGCCTGTTTTTCTCCAGGGACAAATCCAGCGCCGCCGCCTTTTTTACGGCATAGCGGCGCAATGTCTCCTTCTCGTCCGTGCAATCCGCCTCTGCCATGGCTGATACCAGAATCTCCTCGGAAATCCCCTTCTGCCGGAGATCCGCCTCCATGCGGCGCAGGCTTTTCCGATCACTGTAGGTCTCCAGATAACGCCGGGCATAGTCCGCATCGTTGATATAGCCAAAGGATGTGACATAGGCGAGGGCATGACCTGCCGTTTCCTCCGTATAACCGGCTCTGCAAAGCTTGTCCCTAAGCTCTCTGGCCGCGTAATCCCGTTTGGCCAACAGATTCATGGCATATCTTGTCGCCCTTTTTCGCAACACCTGCTCCTCGATTTCATCGGGCAAACCGTCCGGGACCTCCGCCCCCTCACGCAGTCCATAACGTTTCAGCTCACCCCTGTAAAGGACAAGGGTGAGCTGATGATCAAATTCCACGCAAACTTTCTGCCGGCTTATCTCACGGACTTCTGTGACCGTCATGATTTTACCTTCCTACTGCCCGGTTCCGCCGGAGCAGTCTCTTCCGCTGCCGCAGGCGGCACAGTCGCCCCGGGCAGACCATAGCTTTCACGCACCGTATTTTCTACTATAGCCGCAGTATCCGGATGTTCCGCCAGATACTGTTTGGCATTTTCCCGGCCCTGGCCGATCTTTGCGCCGTCATAGGAAAACCACGCGCCGCTTTTCTGAATAACATCCAGCTTCACGGCTAAATCCAAAATATCTCCAAATTTAGAGATACCTTTACCGAACATAATATCAAACTCTGCCTCTTTGAAAGGCGGCGCCACTTTATTTTTCACCACTTTGACCCGGACGTGGTTACCGGTCACTTCCCCCGCAGTCTTCAGGGATTCCGTACGGCGCACATCCATACGGATAGAAGAATAGAATTTCAGAGCCCGGCCGCCTGTGGTCGTCTCGGGATTACCGAACATAACGCCCAGTTTTTCTCTGAGCTGATTGATAAAAATTACAATACAATTCGATTTGCTGACTATACCTGTGAGCTTACGCAGCGCCTGAGACATCAGGCGGGCATGAAGCCCCATATGGGACTCTCCCATCTCCCCGTCGATCTCCGCCTTGGGCACCAACGCCGCCACAGAGTCCACGATGACGATATCCACCGCGCCGGAACGGACCATCGTTTCCGTAATCTCCAGAGCCTGTTCGCCGTTATCCGGCTGGGATATGTACAGATTATCGATATCTACGCCTATATTTTTCGCGTAAGCCGGATCAAGGGCATGCTCGGCGTCAATAAAGCCGGCAATCCCTCCCCTCTTCTGTACCTCCGCCACCATATGAAGGGCCACCGTCGTCTTACCGCTGGACTCCGGTCCATAAATCTCCACGATACGTCCCCGGGGAATCCCCCCCAGACCCAGAGCAATATCAAGACTCAGAGAGCCGGTAGGTACCGTCTCCACATTCATATTGGCCATGGAATCTCCCAGCTTCATAATTGATCCTTTGCCAAACTGCTTCTCAATATGTCCGATCGCTGCCTCCAGCGCCTTGCCTTTATCTTCCGTCTTCGCGTCCTTATTATCCTTCATAAATGCCTCCCTTTCGCGGAATGCGAACATTTGTTCTTCTCAAAACTACAGCTATAGTAATACAAAATCCTTTCTCTGTCAACCTGTTTTTCTCAATCAGCGTGGAAAATATCGGCGATTCGCCAAAGAACTGTGCTATGATAATATCACATTTGTAAACCGAATGTCAAGAACTATTTTTCAGATAAAATAAACGGCGGTAACTCGCGGTTCAGGCATAAGAATTCACTTTGCGAAACCCGAACTGCCGCCCGCATTACAAAACGCCGGATACACAAAAGAGAACCGCCCGCGGCGGCTCCCTTCTGCCTCGCATACATATTTCATATTGACATAAATGCTTTCACATTTGTCTATTCCTTAATACCCGGCCAGCCAGGTATACATTTCTTCATACTGTTTTGCCGAATTCTCCCAGGAAAAATCGGTCCGCATGCCCCGCTCTACCATACTGTTCCAGTCCTTTTTGTGATCATAATAAATCTGCTCTGCATATCGAATAGCGCCAAGCATCTCATGGGCATTGTAATTGGTAAAGCTAAAGCCTGTGCCGGTTTTCTCATACTCATTATAAGGCTCTACCGTATCTTTCAGCCCGCCCGTTTCACGCACGATCGGCACCGTACCGTAACGCAGGCTCATGAGCTGACTCAGGCCACAGGGCTCAAACAGCGACGGCATCAGGAAAGCGTCGCAGGAACCGTAAATCTGATGGGAAAGCTCATTGGAATAATAAATATTCGCGGATACTTTCTGATCGTATTTCCATGCAAAATGACGGAACATATTCTCATAACGTTCCTCGCCTGTACCCAGCACCACAAGCTGGATGCTGTCCTGGCATAATTCATCCATGATATAGGCAATGAGATCAAAACCCTTCTGGTCTGTCAGACGGGATACCACGCCGATCATCATGGCTTTGGGGTCCACAGCGAGGCCCAGCCTCTTTTGCAGATCCGTCTTGTTTTTCACTTTCTCCTTCCTGAAATTTCTGACCGAAAAATTCTTTGCGAGAAAACTGTCCGTTTCCGGATTCCATTCTTCGTAGTCCAGACCGTTCACAATACCTCTGAGGCTGTTGCTGCGGGCATTCATTAATCCGTCCAACCCCTCTCCGTAAAACGGCGTTTTAATTTCCTCCGCATAGGTATTGCTCACGGTGGTAATGGCGTCGGCATACACCAGGCCGCCCTTCAGATAATTGGCGTCGTGATCCTTCTCCAGCTTGTCCGGTGTGAAAAAGTAGCTGGAAAGCCCGGTAATGCTCTTCACCGTCGGTATATTCCAGACTCCCTGGAATTTCAGGTTATGAATCGTCATGACCGATTTGATGCTGCGATAATACTCATCGGCCGCAAAACGTTCTTTCAGATATACGGGAATCAGACCGGTCTGCCAGTCATGACAGTGGATGATGTCCGGATGAAAACCAACCACCGGCAGAATGGACAGTACAGCTTTGGAGAAAAAGGCATATTTCTCCAGATCCCAGGGCATACCTGCGTAAATTCCGCCGCCGTTAAAATGCTCCTCGTTATCAATGAAATAGAACTTGACTCCTTCATATTCCATTTCAAAAATGCCCACATACTGCTGCCGCCAGTTCAGATCCATATAAAAGTTCGTAATATATTGCATCTGTTCCTTAAATTCCTGCCGGATAGCCGCATATTTGGGAATGACTACCCGCACATCAAAATACTCTTTCGGAAAATATTTTGGCAGAGAACCCACTACATCAGCAAGCCCCCCTGTTTTAATGAAAGGCGTTGACTCTGAGGCTGCAAAAAGTATATTTTTCATAAAAATCCTCCGTTTTTTTTCATAAATTTGTCATTATTATACCTCATTCATCTGCCAAAATAAAGTGTAATCTTCAAAACTATTTTGCAAATCCATACATCTCTTGTGCAGATCGTAAAACATGCTGGGAAAGCGTGAAAAATCTGCATTTCTCTTCGGTCTGTTCTAGATGAGCGCCGGCGACGCTTAAAAGCCCCTCGCCAGGTGATTGTAAACGGATTGGGCAAGTAATTACAAAGATGCCAATCAACTGCCTGTATTTAAAGCGTGCGGTATTCCAGCCGTATTTTATCGGCTATCAGGGCAATAAATTCCGAATTTGTAGGTTTGCCCTTGCCGGAATTGACGGTATAGCCAAACATTTCATCAATGGCATCCAGTTTTCCTCGGCTCCAGGCCACCTCGATAGCATGGCGTATGGCCCGCTCTACCCGGCTTGGGGTGGTCTGATGCTTCTTGGCAATCGTGGGATACAGAATTTTCGTAATTGAGTTCAGCATCTCCATATCGTTAACCGACATGATGATCGCATCCCGCAGATACTGATATCCTTTAATGTGGGCCGGAACGCCGATCTCATGGATAACGTTTGTCACATCCATCTCCAGATTGCGCTCCAAAAGCTGCATCACATGCTCCGAGCTGGATTTCGCAGCCAGTTTAGGAACATTACCGCGCACACCATACTTCAGATTTTTGATACGCCTGAGAACCATGTCATTATCAAATGGTTTTAAAATATAATAATATGCGCCAAGGTTGAAGGCGTCTTCTGTAATCCTTTCCTGGCTCACCGCAGACACGACGATGAACACGGGGTGCTTTTTCATGGAATCGTCTCTGTTGATCCGTTCCATGACTGTAAGCCCGTCCTCTTTTGGCATAATAATGTCCAGCAGCACAACATCCGGCTCTTTCTCTTTGATAATATCGTAGATATCCTTTCCGTTGTCTGCCTGTCCCACGAGTTCCAATTCATTGTCGCTTTCGATCATGGAGCCTAACATATGTATCATGCGCTCATTATCATCGGCAATCGCGACTTCAATTTTTTCCATATTCTTCCTCCAGCTTGGATTGATTGTAACCGCTTTTTTACGGCCACAGGATTTTCAAAAGATGAGGGGCGCCCCGCAGATCTCTCTGCGTCATGTACAGTTTAAATTATAGTTTTGACCACTGGCCAATTCAAGTGTAGCGCCCCAATAAACCGAAAAATCGACCGACAACTTTCTTCATTTTGCGACAGCTCAATTTTATTCTGCGCTTTTTTCTCAAATTTCTTTTGTTTGGGAAACTGGTTTTTTTATTTCAAATTCCCTAATTATTCCTCATATTTCGACATTTTTTCGTCTCCACGGGCAGGATTTTCACGATTTTTTTATCCTTTCACAGTTTTCTACATGTCCGTTTTTTACCAGAAGCGCCTGCATTTGCCTTACATCATCCGCCAATTTGTGACAATGCTAATACTGTCATCGTCACACGGAAAACATGCTTTTTTGCTGCCATAAAATGATGAAAGGAGTGATCATATGCTAAAGCAAACGCAAAATCTGGCCATCGCTACCGTCCCCATACAGGAGTGGGACGAAGTCTATACGCCGGAGAAATCCCTGTGCGAGGGTACTATTTTCCCGAATCTGAATCTGCCCTTTTATAAGGCCGACGACGGCGGTTCCTGCATGACGGAAACTGACCCTGCGGCCAGAGATCTTTTTCAGATCAGTTGCATCGGGTTCATGATCAACGACCTGACCCTGTATCTGGACACCCATCCCGACTGTCCAAAAGGGCAAAGTCTGTATCGGAAGCTTTTACAGGAACGGCTGAACCAGCTCTCCGAATTTGCGCACAGCCATTATCCGCTGACCCAAAGTTCTATTGTCACAGGTAATTGCGCTGAACAGAAATATTGCTGGGACGAAGGCCCGGCGCCGTGGGAAGGGGGGAATATCTGATGTGGTGTTATGAAAAAAGACTGCAGTATCCGGTGAAAATCGCCAAAACCTGTCCGAAGACAGCCAAACTGATCATCACCCAGTATGGCGGGCCCGACGGCGAGCTGTCCGCATCCATGCGTTATCTGGCTCAACGCTATTCCATGCCTGTTAAGTCCGTAGGCGGCCTGCTGACGGACATTGGCACGGAAGAGCTTGGACATATGGAAATCATCTGCGCCATGGTTTATCAGCTCACGAAAAATCTCAGCGAAGAAGAGGTGGTAAACGCCGGTTTTGCTCCTTACTATGTGGATCACACCGCCGCTCTCTGGCCTCAGGCCGCAGCGGGCGTACCCTTCACAGCTCTGGAATTCCAGTCCAAAGGAGATGCCCTCACCGATCTCCATGAGGACCTGGCCGCCGAGCAGAAAGCCCGGACGGTCTATGAAAATCTGCTTCGAGTCATCCACGAACCTGATGTGCGGGAGCCTCTGAAATTCCTTCGGGCCAGGGAGATCGTGCATTTTCAGCGGTTTGGGGAAGCCCTGGAGATGACCAAGGACAAACTGGACGCGAAGAATTTTTACTATTTTAACGCGGAATTTGATAAGCAGTTTTTAAAAAAGCAGTAAAATCGCCTTTAGATAAGGAAAAGTTGAGGAATAGGGCGGCGCCTTTGGCACCGTTTTACCTCAACTTTACCTCAATTCAAAATACTTTCAGCATATCTTTATCTTTCCCTCAAGGTTCTTAAACGCCTCCTTTTTCTTTTCCTCCGTCGCTTCTGCATAAATATTCATCGTCGTACCTATATCACTATGCCGCCCGTGCTTGTCTTTAGCGTTGATATATGCATCTCCCATTTTCCATTATTATGCTTCCGGTACACCAGATTATGGTTAATATTGATAATCTTCCTCCTTTGCTTCTTCCTCTTTCACATATTCCCGGAGGGAAATATAAACTCTCCTGAAGAACTTTTGTAATAAGAGACACTGGGGAGGAGGTATAAAGTCATCCTGAAATTACGGGCAAGGTAGCTCCATCTAGGAGCCCTCCAATCTAGGGGGTACGCCTACAGGGCCCCCCATAAGCGTGTGTTTGGCTCTTGAATCCTGCTGCCAAATGTGCTATATTAAGCATAGAAAAAGGGAAAGCCATAGAAACGGCTCTACCCCTCGAAAAACAACACTTAATGCTTTACAGCATCAGCCGTCACTATTTGCAGTAGTGGCGGCTATTTCTTTTTCCTCTTGTAAACCTGATAAATCAAATTTGCAAGGGCGACAATAAGTATACCAATCTGGATTAAGTATGAAACTAGTGTACTGACATATTGATATTTAGATAAATTGACATAGTAATTTCTGCC
>CASWRE010000037.1 GCA_949471785.1 uncultured Lachnospiraceae bacterium
ATTTTCATAACATTTTGTGCCTGAGCGAAGCGAAAGGAATGGATATAAAAATGATATAATTTATTCATAGGTGAATGACAGCGTTTCCGTAATAAGTGACAATGTCATTCAAACTTAAGCAACGACAGTTTGTGAATTGAAAAATCCCATATTTTTGTGTATAATAGGAAAAAGCCAAATTGAGAAATCGAAATTTTGAAGGAGGAATGAATTATGGTTAGCACTTTTTTAGGAGCAGCATTTCCGTGGATTCTAATCGGTTTATTTGTAGCTATCAGTTGTTCTCTTATGAGCAAAAAAGAAAAATAAACTTCTGTTTATTGGGTGGCTAAATAGAACGAGGAATCGGTATTTGGAGGTTGGCCATGATGGCTATTATAGGAGCAGGTGTCTTTTCAATAGTGATTGTATTATCATTTCTTATAGTTTGTGGTTTTCCATTAGGAAAGTTGACAATGGGAGGGCAATATAAAGTTTTCCCTAAGAAACTAAGGATTATTTTGGTAATGCAGTTTATTTTACAGATACTTTTTGTGGTCATAATATGGCAAATGGGAGGACTTATACCATTATAGTTTTCAGAGAACGTAACAAAGATAATCTGTATCATCATGGCAATATATCTCTCATTCAATACGATTATGAATTTTATATCCAAAAGCAAAAAAGAAAAGTATATCATGACACCGCTTTCTGCAATTTCAGCAGTATGTTTTTGGATAATCACACTGTAAAAAATATAAAAATCCTCATCTGTAAAGGAGATTACCATGTCAGTCAATATAGCAGAAACATTTGAATTATTATTTGATAAGAATAATAATGTTGCATACAAGGCGCTGTAGGAATTGCAAAAACAATGCGAAGAAACTGATTGTGTCTATCCCTATATGGATAGATTAAGTGATTTGGAAGGAATTGTTATGACGGAAACGATGGGTGTTGCGATTGGAATAGGTGTATTTGCACTTGTTTTTATATATCTTGGTTGTTTGATATGGAAAAAGGAAAAAATCACTTTGCTTCATAGTTATCATTATGACAAAGTGTTTCCAAGTGATAAAAAGGTTTTTGGTAAAATATCAGGTTGGGGGGGTATCTTTATTGGAATTGGTCTTTTGGTGACTGCTATAATAATCGGTATAACAGATTCAGCATTAAGTTTTATCGCTTTTGCATTGGGATTTGTTGTGGGATTGGCATTGCTGATTTATGCAGGAGCAAAATATAACCGCTAATAGAGAAGAAAATTTCCATTTGCCGGGAAGTCAAGAACAAAAAGAAATCAAAATTTCATAAGGTGAGAATAATGGTTAGACAGGTGAGTAGGAATACTCTGCAAAATATGCCGATTCCATTACCTCCAATTACAGAACAATATCGTATAGTGAACCGCATTGATTCCATTTTCACCAAATTGGATCAAGCCAGGCAAAAAGCGCAGGCTGTTGTGGATAGTTTTGAACTGCGTAAGTCTGCTATCTTACATGAGGCATTTACAGGCGAATTGACGAAACAATGGCGGCGGGTACACGGTGTTAGATTGGAGGGCTGGAAAAAAATAAATGTTGATGAGTGTATTGAGGAAATGCAGAGGAATTATTGAAAAAAATATTATAGAAACATTATTGGATTATGTCAGCCATAATCTCAACCACCAAGCCTTTAAGAAAGGGATGGGAGAATGTTAATGGATATGATATAATTCTTATGTTATCAAATATTCTACGTTCACATGGAACTGTCATATCTTTTTGCCTGTTGGTATTATTGCATATGCAGAAAAGTTATTCAATATGCTTTTCATATAAAATAATCAGAGAGGATCATAAAACATTTATGGAATCAATCGGATGGCTGGCATTACAGAATATTTTTGGAGACTTTATCAGCGCGGTAACCGGAGGGGCCATAGCTGCTGTTGATAAGGCGGTGATATATGGCGCTTTTATAAATTGCGGTGATGTGATTGCCCGGTTTGAAAATGAGGGCGAGGATTCTTTTGGAGAAGCCGTTCGGCTTGTTTTTTCCAAAGACAACCTTCGGGAAATATATAAGAAGCTGAAAAAAGAGCCGGGTTATGACTATGTTCGGTTTATCCGCAGGCAAATGAAGGCCATTTGTTCAGAGTATGGTATAAAAGGCGATGCTTTTATTGATTCTTTTGTTGATATGTTCAAAAACTGTATATATAAATATGACAAAGATTTATATGATGAACTGTATCAGGGGGAGTGGCGTGAGGAAGATCGCAGGAATCAGCTGACGATAATTTCCATGTTGCATAATATGGCGGAAAAAATGACCGATTTTCCGCAAAAAACGGTTCCGCTGATCGCAGATACTCATATGGCGCACGGTCAAAGAGATGCGGAAGCGGATGAGGTTCTTTTGACCTGGGAGTTAGCATATATGCACATAGACGGCCTGTGGGCTGCTCCGGATGTACGAAAAGATGAACTGTTGAAGGTGACAGGACATTGGAGGGAAGAAAGGTTAAGGAGTCCTTCCTGGTATGTTGTCCCGGGCGATAAGAGAGACACATTGCGGTCTTATACACGGCATGAAGAGCTTCTTTATGTAACGGAACAGGCCGCGTTCGAAGAATTGTTTGATTTTGCCTATGAGTTGGTCTGGCGTTATGAAACCGGATTTATGGCTTATACCGGGAGGCTATTGTCAGAAATCAGGAAAGTCTGGGATCAGATGGGGGATCGGATAGCCTGCGGCTCGGCAACGTCTGAGCAGGAAGCCTGCTGGTTTTATATCGGACAGGCTCTTTTAAGAGAGTACCGGGAAGATCTTGATTTAGGCAACTGGAATACGGTTTATGAGGCTTTATGGAAGAAGCGCGGCAATATTGCAGAAGGTGAGGCTGAATTGTCTCTGGAGAGGATCAAGCTGCTATTTATGCAGATGAAAATAGCGGATACCAGAGACCGGTTGGCGACATTCTCATGTGAGGAATCTGCCGTTGGTGTCCGGCTGCAGATCGCGGGCTTGAAGGCGGAGTGCGGCCTGTTTGCAGAATCCCTCCGGGATTTACAGGATCTGGAGAGAGATCTGCTGTCGAACATCCGGACAGATTCCAATCGTCAGAATCACGTCCTGTATCAATCTGTCTTAGCCGCCGCGTATTTTCTCTGGTCTTTTGTACTGCAGGCGCAGAGGCCGTTTGACTGCGCCAAAGAACTGAAAGAAATATGGGGTAAATCGCGACAGTATCAAATCTATTTTGATTTTGAACGGGAAAGAAGGGCTTTTGCGGGGGAATTAGGAAGAAGTCTGAAAAAGATGGGAAAAGAGGAGCCGTTTGCGATTGACAGGGAGAAAAGAATCCTCATATCTGTCGGACAGGAATTTTCTGAAAATTACGATTTTTACAGACTGCTCGACCGGGTTTCCATTCCATTACATATAGGCTATACCCGGCTGGTTGACGACGATGAATCGGACTTTGTAAAAATATTATTGGAGCGGTATCGATATATAGGCTGGTATATGTTGTTGCGGTTTGGTAGTACAAAGACAATTAAGAAAGTAGTGAGCAGAAAAGAGTGTATTATACTGAATGATATAGATGAAGAAAATTTGAAAAGAGCTTTCAACTATGTGTTTGATGCTGTGAACGGTAATATCGGAAGTATGGGGACGACTAATCGAAATCAAGGAGAAAGCGCTTATGGCCATATTTTATCTAATGGTCTGGAGATCCTCGGAAGATTGGCGTCCACTGTGAATGTTCTCGGACAGAAGAGGATGATCGGATTGATGTGCAGACTCATTGATACGGATGTAGTGAAGGAATACCGGGTTCTGGACGGCTGGATCAGACAGGTGATGAAAGTGACGGAGGATCGCGCAAAGGCGGCGATGCTCAATGAACTGCTCATTTGTTCGGCGAAAGAACGCACGCACATAGAAGGAGAAAGCACGATTGATCCGTTTGATGTGTTTTTTTGTTTTGCACAGGCAGCGCATTGGTACCGGTCGGCGGATATTGAACCGGATATTATAGATGATATGATAGACCAGGCATCTTCGAGTGAAGAGGAGAAAAAGCATGTTGTCCCCAGGCTGGGACAGATCGCGGAATGGGGACTGTTAACGGCGGAACAGAGTGAAAAATTTGCCGCCCTTTTATGGGACGGTATTAACGAGGAAATACTATTGCCGTACAAAGACGACTATTTTCCGGATATATTTCTCAAATGGCCCTGTCCCGGACAGATCAACGTTGCGGACAGAATAAAACGACAATTACTTGCTCCCGAAAATTTTCAGGGAATCAAAGAGAAATTGTTGTCGTCAATGACATTTGGAGACAATGTTTTTCTGCGGGACATTCAGCGTATGAATAACAGGGAATCCGGTTTTTGGAAAACGGGCGAGATTGAGCTGTTAATGAAAGGCTTTCTGGATTGCTGGCAGGATGTGCGGGAAAAATATGCGGAAGACAGGCATCTGAATTTGCATGAAGAAGAGTTTCGGGCCAGGGTCAAATCGCTTTTACGTGCGATGTCGTCGTTTGATCGAAATCAGGTACGGCAGATAAGTATGCCGATTCTTGAGGATATGGAAAGAATGGTTGCTGAAGTGGATCATTTTGGTTTAGAAACCATTGAGTTATCCGCTATGATTGCGTCGGAGGACCGCCTGGATCAGGTAGTGGAGGAGGTAATCGCGGGATTAAGATCTGCCGATAAGGAAAAGACGGATGCGTCCGCTTATGCGGCGGAAAACTTATTGCTCGATTGCTATCATGCGCCTGCTGTGGGGAATATTTTGAATGAGCTGTTGCTTCTGTGTCAGTATGGAAAGCGGCCGGGACTGAACGTTTGTTTGGCGATTGTTCAGGATTTATTATATTTCAGGACTGATGTGAAATTGTCTGAAGACTCACTAAATAAGTTAAATGAAATCTTGGAGAGTATCGATAAACTGACGTGTTATCCAGACCACATGGAAAAAAATGAAAAGGAAATAAAAGAGATCATCCGGATAAGAATAAGCTGTGCGAAGCTTGCCTATCAGCTCTATGTATATAAGCAGAGGAACATGACAGATCGTTTGCCGGCAGTTCTCGTCTGGAAAGATATTTGCAGAGGAAAACGTTCAAAAACAGAATTTACGGAAGTGAAACGATGCTGGTGTGAATAAAGCAGATAGAAGTCCAAACTGAAAAATGTTGAAAAAAGAGTGCGGGAAGAGGTATGATATGGTGGCAGAGACAGGAGGCATGTTATGAAAAATCAAATACAGGGGCGGGTAACCCCCGGGGCCCGCATTCTGATTGTGGAGGACGACAGGGTTCTGGCCGGGGAATTGGCGGATTTTCTGACCAGGTGGGGTTACGGCGTGGAGCCGGCAGAGGATTTTGCGGATTTGCTGGCGGAATTTCGCCGCATTTCGCCTCAGATGGTTCTTATGGATATCAACCTGCCCTACTATGACGGATTTTATTGGTGCAGCCGGATACGGGAGATCTCTAATGTACCGATTTTATTTATCAGCAGCCGCAGCGATGACCGGGACAAGATTATGGCTATGGCCCAGGGCGGCGACGATTATGTGGAAAAGCCCTTTCAGCTGGAATTTTTAAAGGCGAAAATCGAGGCCATTCTGAGGAGGGCTTATCAATATCAGGTGGCAGACCGGGTCTGGCTGAGGGAAGGGCTGTGTTTTGACAGTCAGCTGGAGGCATTGATCTATGAGGGACGGGAGGCCGAGCTCACCCGTTCAGAGCACAGGATACTGGTTCGGCTCATGGACGAGAGGCCCCGGGTCGTGGCCAGAGAAGAGCTGATGATGACGCTGTGGAGTACGGATGAGTTTATATCGGACGGCACACTGACTACGGTGATCAGCCGTCTGAGAAGCAAGCTCAAGAGCTTTTGCGGGGAGGAACTGATCCGCACAAAGAAAGGACAGGGGTATTTCATAGATGGATGAGAGGACAGAGCGTATGCCCCGGGGATTTGGACGACGCCTGAAAACGGCGGTGGTTTGCCTGGGCGTGGGGGCGGTCTATAATGTATATTTTATCTGGCTTTTACGGGCGGAAAATATAACGGATCTGGTGTATATGGATCTTTTGCTGCTGATTTTCGGCGGAGTCTGGCTGGCCGGCGTTTACGGGAGGCTAAAAAGGCGGGACAGGGAGCTGGCGGACCTTCTGGAACAGCCGGGAGAGATTGGAGACGCCTGGGGGGCATACGTGGACCGGGATATCGTCCGGCATGATGTGGATTTGTGGAAGGGGAAGCTGGAAACGCAGTAT
The DNA here is from genome assembly GCA_949471785.1 of uncultured Lachnospiraceae bacterium. Taxonomy (GTDB): domain Bacteria; phylum Bacillota; class Clostridia; order Lachnospirales; family Lachnospiraceae; genus UBA11957. Next base: position 6,281 of record CASWRE010000037.1, read on the forward strand.
GAGCAGTACTGCGATCTGCTGGATTATATCACGAAGTGGTGTCATGAGGTGAAGCTGCCTCTGTCTGCCGGTTTCCTGGCCTGTGAGAAAATTTCGGATATGGCGGTTCGTCAGACGATGCGGGAGCAGCTGGAGCGGATCAACCAGCAGGTGAACGGCGCCCTGGTGGGATGCAAGGCCCAGGGAAATCTCTATGACCTGAAAATCGGGAGACAAAGCCTTCTGGACTGTGTGCGGGCTTCCATCCGCAATAACCGCTTTTTCCTGATACAGAACCATTTTACTGTGGACATACAGGTGCCGGAAGATTGCGTGGTCTATACAGACAAGCAATGGCTGGTCTATGTGCTGGATCAGCTGGTGAATAATGCGGTCAAGTACGCGGGCGCCGACAGGGAGCCGCTGCTTCGCGTCACGGCAGAACAAAAAGACGGAGAGCAGCGCCTGTGCGTGGAGGATCACGGGGAGGGAATCTTATCCCAGGATATCCGCCGGGTCTTTGACCGGGGGTACACAGGCAGCGGCAATCAGAGCGGAAGATACAAGTCTACCGGTATGGGGTTGTATCTGGCGGCGCGGATTGTGGAGAAGCTGAACCACCGGATCGAGGTGGAGAGTGAGCATGGGTCTTATACGCGGTTTACGATTTATTTTTGCGATAACCGGGAGTATTTATTCAGGGAAGGGATTTGAGAGGCCCAAGCTTACAGATTCTGTAAGCTTGGGCCTCATTTGTAAGCCGTTTGTAAGGATTTTTCCTCCGGTATTTTTTACAATAGTCGTGTAAGGAGGATGAATGCAGATGAATGAAAGTAAAGTATTGGAAATCCGCAATCTGACAAAGGATTACGGCAGTAAGGGATTTTCCACCACGGTATTAAAAGGAATCGATCTGTCTGTGTGCCGGGGGGATTTTATCGCGATTATGGGGCCCAGCGGTTCGGGCAAAACCACGTTGCTCAATATCCTGTCCACCATCGACAGGCCGACCATGGGTTCGGTGATACTGGACGGAAAGGAGATTACCCAGATTCGCAACCGGGAGCTGTCGAAGCTGCGCCGGGATAAAATCGGGTTTGTTTTCCAGGATTATAATCTGTTGGATACCATGACGCTGCAGGATAATATCGCTCTGCCCCTGGCTTTAAACGGCGTGTCGGGGAAAGAATGTATGGAGCGCAGCGGGGAACTGGCCCGGCAGTTTGGCCTGGCGGATCATTTGAAAAAGTATCCCTACCAGCTCTCCGGAGGCCAGAAACAGAGGGGCGCAGCCTGCAGAGCCCTGGTTACGGAGCCGGAGATTGTATTTGCCGACGAGCCCACCGGCGCGCTGGATTCACGCTCCAGCCGGGATCTGCTGGAATGTCTGAAAGGGGTCAATGACAGCGGCCAGGCTACGATTCTGATGGTAACCCATGACGCCTACAGCGCGTCCTATGCGAAGGACGTTTATATTCTGAACGACGGTCTGATTCAGTGCCGTATCAGCCGGGGCCGGGACAGAAAGGAATTCTATGACCGGATTATTGATATGCAGGCGTCTCTGGGAGGTGATTTCTCATGAGTATGACCAGGCTTGCCCTGCAAAACTTCAAGGCCAGTGCGAGAAATTATCTCTCACTTGTGATTTCTCTGGCCTTTACCATACTGATTTTTTTCAATTTTCAGTGCGTCATAGATTCGGATGCTTTTGACGTACTGGGAGAAAAAAGCCGGCAGAATATGGATATTTCCATACAGGCGATCACTGTTGTGCTGATTTGTTTTATGGCCTTTTTCATATGGTATTCGACCAATGTTTTCCTGACGCGCCGTAAACGGGAGATTGGTATCTATGTGTTTATGGGGCTGACCAATCAGAAAATCGGACAGCTTTATATGATGGAGACGTCTCTGATCGGATTGTCCGCTCTGGCTTTGGGCCTGGGGCTGGGCATGATGACCAGCCAGCTTTTTCAGATGATTCTGGTTCGGCTCTCGGATCTGGCAGTGGAAATCCGTTTTCACATAAATCCCGGGCCTGTTTTACGGGTGACGGCGATATATCTGTCCGTCTATTTCGTCTTTGTGATCAAGGGCTATGTTAATATCGTGCGCAGCAGTGTGCTGGAGCTGGTGTCCGCCGGCAGAAAAAATGAATTTGTCCGTCAGCCGACAGGGCTTTTGACTGTCAAGGCGGTATTGGGCGCGGGTATTCTGTCCGCGGGATATTACCTTGCCCTGAAGGAGGGCGGCATGGAAGTGATGAACAATGTGCTGGCGGCCGTTGTGCTGGTGATTATCGGCGTATATCTGCTTTTTGGCGGTATGATTCCTCTTCTGGTTCAGGGAATGGCCCGACAGAAATATTTCTTATACAGAAAAGAACGGACGCTGTGGGTCAACAATATCATTTTCCGGATGAAAAGGAATTATCGTACCTATGCCATGGTGACGGTGCTGATGCTCTGTTCGGTGACGGCTCTGGCTATGGGATTTGCCATGAAGAACCGTTACACGGAAATAGAGCATTTCCGTGCTACCTGGCAGTATCAGGTGCTGGGCCTGAAGGACGGGCTGGACGGGGATCTGCACGGCATTATTGAGGAGGACAATGAGATCGTCTGCAGCAGTGAGATCCCCCTGCTGGTATTTGGAGAAAATATGGTGGAGACCGTATATACTTACAGCTCATACGGCGCGCTGTCCTGGTCGGCCGTTCGTGATCTGGCCGGGGAAGCGGGACTGGAATTTACCATACCGGAACCGGGGGATGATGAGGTTGTGAATGTGACCCAGCTTCCCCTGATGAGTCTGAGCACCGAGAAATCAGGGATCACCGTTACGATTGACGGCCGGGACTACCGCCAGACAGAGGAGACGTCGGTACCCTATCTGGGTGTTTTGCAGGAGCATATCAGCTTTTACATGGTGAATGACCGGGTGTACGAAAGCATGCGTTCTCTGGGTTCGGAGGCTTATCTTTACAATTACAGAATTGCTGATCCGGACACATTTGCCGCCGGTGCGGATAAGTTGAAAGGCCTGCGGGAGGCCAGGCCGGACCTGTACCAGGGCTGTACATTTGCCAACCCCACGGTCAGCGATATGGAGTGGATCAAAGTGCTCTATTCTATCTGTATCTTTATGTTTATGGTGTTTGTACTGGCCAGCGGCAGTATTTTGTTTATGCGGCTGTACAATGACGCCTTTGAGGATCGGGCGCGCTACAGAGGGCTGTATAAAATCGGCGTGGACCGACGGGTATTGAGGCGGGCCGTGGCCCATGAGCTTTTGTTTACCTATGCGGGGCCGTTCCTGGTGATGGCGGTGTCCTCCTGGTTTTCGGTTCATGCGCTGGGAAAAGTGATGAGCACGGATCTCCTGATTGTGAATATAATCAGCGTACTGGTAATACTGGTGTTTTATGTGGGGTGTTATTTTATCTCACTGCCGTTTTATCGGAAAAATGCAGGGATCGAATAGAGGGGAAACCAAAAGCATCGCCGGGTTTTGCGGGCCCGGCGATGGTTCAAAAGGTTTGCTTTTACAGTGATACGTGCTTTTCCAGCAATCGGGAGCTGGCAATGGTGGACAGGATCATGAGCACAATATAATACAGGCAGGAGGGAAGTATCGTGATCCATAGCTGCTGCCAGCTGGCCGGATTGGGGTAGAGGTCGGGCACCAGATGATTATCGACCCAGGTGATTGCCATGAAAAGAGCCAGAAACAGGCCGAAGCTGATCCATCCCTTGAAACGGAAGTTCTGCAGGAAGGTGGCGCTTAAGGTAATAGCCAGGTAAGCCAGCGCTACGAGCATGAAAAATGTTACGATCATGGCGATCAGCATGGCCAGCAGAGTAAAGCCCAGTTCAGGGAGATCAACCCCAAGCCCTCTGGCAAATCCGGTCAGCAAATCGCCGGTCATTTCCGCATCGGGATAAAATGCGACAAGGAGCCGTATATCCAGCCAGAAGATCAGGGCATAGACGAGCAGGGAGGTCAGGCCCACCAGAAGGATCATCAGCATCTTGGCAGAGAGGATGGACAGGGGCGTGTTTGGCGTCATAAAGATCAGGTAGCTGCTTTTGGAATTCATCTCTTTTGAATAATTCATGATGGCCAGCACCAGGAAGAAAAAGTAGCTGAAGCAGGCGAAAAGGATGAGAAAGCTGGCGGAACCTCCGGCCAGATTCTCTTTATGCAGAGCCAGGCCGATGATGTAAGCCAGCTCAAGGATTGCAAAGCATACCGCGGCGATTACCAGAGTAGCGCGGGTTTTGCGCAGTTCATATTTTGTCAGTTTAAACATAACAGGTCTCCTTATGAAAAATGATGTGAGGCGTTTGTTTCTATGTTACAGAGCGGTTTCCTGCTGGGAACCGTAAATGGTTTTGTAGAGTTCTACGATGGATTGATGGTGGGTTTCCCGCAGTTCTTCCGCGTCGCCGGCCAGCTCCACACGGCCGTTTTTGATAAAAATAGCGTGATCAATAATTTTTTCCAGTTCCTCCACCAGATGGCTGGAGAGAACAAAGATTTTTTCGGGAGAAAAATTCTCAATGATGGTGTCTATAATGGCTTCCCGGGCCAGCAGGTCGATCCCGTTCAGCGGCTCATCCAGCATGATCAGACGGGCGTCCCGGGACAGGTTCAGGGCGATCTTTAGTTTGGCCATCATTCCCGAGGACATTTTGCTGATTTTCTGGAAAGGGTCAAGCTCCATGCGTTTCAGGAGAAACAGGTATCTGTCCTCGTCAAAGTCCGGGAAGAAATCTTTGTAGTAATTCCCGGCATCCCGTCCGGTCATATAACTGTAAAAATAGGGTTCTGTGGGCATATAGGCGATCTGGGCCTTGGAGGTTATGCCGATGGGCTCGCCCTGCCAGGTCAGCTCCCCCGACGTGGGTTTGACCAGGCCGGCCACCATTTTCATAAAAGTGGTTTTGCCGCTGCCGTTGGGCCCAAGGAGAGCATAGATACGGCTGGGTTCGAGGGTCAGGGTCAGATCGTTGACCGCAGTAGTGGTGATGTATTTTTTTACGATGTGATTACAGTTCAGCATGAGTAGCTCCTTTCTACGATTTCTATAATCTCTTCTTTTTTTAAGCCCAGGCTCCGGAGCTCTTTTACGAGCTCCCGGATCAGGCTTTCGGCCATCTCGCTTTTAAATTCCATAATAATATCCTCCTGTTCCGTGACAAAGGTGCCGATACCCCGACGGATAAAGGTGATCCCTTCTTGCTCCAGCTGGCTGTATACGCGCACAGCGGTGTTGGGGTTAATCTTATACTGGGCCGCCAGTTCTCTGGTGGACGGAAGTCTGACTCCGGGTGGAAGTTTTCCGGTGATGATCCTTTTTTTGATATCCGTGACCACCTGCAGATACAGGGGATTGTTTGCTTTGAAATCCATTCTTGCTTCCTCCTTCCTTTTTTAACATTTCCACTGCCTTAGTGAACTAGATATATAGTACACTAAGGCAGTGGAAATGTCAATAGGAAATTTTAAGTTAAGGAAAATGATTAGGATGACCTGTCTGTTATCGCACTGAAGACATATTTTGTAAAAAAGTACATGGACATGCTTGAACAGCGGGCTTTTTTCCGGTAAACTGGTAAAGTCAAATTATTGTTCAGTCCGGGGTCTGGCGCCCAGAATTTTTGGCTGCAGGGAAACTTTTCGTGGGCCGAATGGTAACAAAGCAGAACATATAGAAAGAGGTGTATTTATTATGGAAAAAAATATTCCGTATAAGATTTATCTTGAAGAGCAGGAAATGCCGAAGCAGTGGTACAATGTCCGGGCAGATATGAAAAAGAAGCCCATGCCGCTTTTGAATCCCGGTACGCTGCAGCCGGTGACGCTGGAGGAGCTGTCCGGTATTTTCTGTGAAGAGCTGGCTAAGCAGGAGTTGGATGATACGACGCCGTATTTCGATATCCCCGACGAGATCCGGAACTTTTATAAGATGTATCGTCCGTCTCCGCTGGTACGGGCGTATTGTCTGGAGGAGAAATTGCAGACGCCGGCTCATATTTACTATAAATTCGAGGGAAACAATACCTCCGGCAGCCATAAGCTCAATTCGGCCATTGCCCAGGCCTATTATGCCAAGAAGCAGGGGCTGAAGGGCGTGACTACGGAGACCGGCGCGGGGCAGTGGGGAACGGCTTTGTCCATGGCCTGTTCCTATCTGGATCTGGACTGCCAGGTGTACATGGTGAAGTGTTCCTATGAGCAGAAGCCTTTCCGTCGCGAGGTGATGCGTACTTATGGCGCCCAGGTGACGCCGTCTCCCTCCATGAATACGGAGGTGGGACGAAAAATTAACGCGGAATTCCCGGGAACCACAGGCAGCCTGGGCTGCGCGATTTCTGAAGCGGTGGAAGCGGCTACGACTCAGCAGGGTTACCGTTATGTCCTGGGGTCGGTGCTGGCCCAGGTGTTGCTGCACCAGTCCGTGATCGGTCTGGAGGCGAAAGCGGCTCTGGATAAATATGGGGTCAAAGCGGATATGATCATCGGCTGTGCCGGCGGCGGTTCCAATCTGGGCGGCCTGATCTCTCCCTTCGCGGGTCAGATGCTGCGCGGCGAGGTGGATTACGAGATCATTGCCGTGGAGCCGGCTTCCTGTCCGAGCCTGACCAGAGGCACGTATGCCTATGATTTCTGTGATACCGGCAAGGTGTGTCCGCTGGCAAAGATGTACACGCTGGGCAGCGGTTTCATTCCCTCTGCCAATCATGCCGGTGGTCTGCGCTACCATGGTATGAGCTCTACGGTGTCGGAACTGTACGATCAGGGGCTTTTGAAGGCGAGAAGTGTGGAGCAGACGGAGGTATTCAAGGCGGCTCAGTATTTTGCCCGTGTGGAGGGTATTCTGCCTGCGCCGGAGAGCAGCCATGCCATTAAAGTGGCCATGGACGAGGCTGAAAGATGTAAAGAGACCGGGGAGAGTAAAAATATTGTATTCGGTCTGACCGGAACCGGTTATTTTGATATGGTGGCTTATCAGAAATTTAATGACGGTGAGATGAGCGATTACATTCCCACCGACGAAGAGCTGGCCGCATCCTTTGCGCAGCTGCCCAAAGTGGAGAAATAAAGCAGATTAAAAAGCAGGGGCGTTTTCCGGATGGAAAACGCCCCTGTATGCCTTTCAATTCCAATCGTTATCTCACCTGCCCATTCCCATAAATCACATACTTCTGGCTGGTCAGAGCCTCCAGGCCCATAGGGCCGCGGGCGTGAAGCTTTTGAGTGGAGATGCCGATCTCTGCGCCGAAGCCGAAGACAAAGCCGTCGGTAAACCGGGTAGAGGCATTGACGTATACCGCCGCTGCATCCACTTCATCCAAAAAGCGCTGGGCATTGGTATAACTTTCCGTAACAATGCATTCCGAGTGGCCGCTATTGTAAGTATTGATGTGGGTGATGGCCTCGTCCAGGCTGTCCACTACTTTGACAGACATTTCATAGTCCAGATATTCCCGGGCGTAATCCTCTTCGGTGGCGGCCAGAATACCGTCGCCCAAAATTTCCCGGGTGCGCGGGCAGCCGTGCAGCTTTACATGGTCGGAAGCCAGGACTTTGGCTGCCAGGGGCAGAAAACTTTCGGCGATTTTCTGGTGGACCAGCAGGCTTTCCGCCGCGTTGCAGACGGAAATGCGCTGACATTTGGCATTGACCAGGATGCGGGAGGCCATGGCCAGGTCGGCGGAGGCATCCACGTAGACATGGCAATTGCCGGTGCCGGTTTCGATCACGGGAACGGTAGCGTTTCTGACCACAGCCTGGATCAGCCCGGCTCCTCCCCGAGGGATCAGCACATCCAGGAAGCCGTTGAGACGCATCATAGCATTGGCGGTTTCCCGGTCGGTATCTTCGACTAAATTGATGGCGTTTTCCGGCAGCCCTTCTTCCGCCAGGGCGGCGCGCATAAGCTTTGTCAGGCACATGGAGGAGTGAAACGCTTCCTTGCCGCCGCGAAGGATGCAGGCCGAGCCCGCCTTGAAACAGAGGGCCGCCGCGTCCACGGTTACATTGGGACGTGCTTCGTAGATAATGCCGATCACGCCCATGGGGACTCGTTTCAAACCGATCTTCAATCCGTTGGGCCGGGTTTTCTGCCACAACAGCTCACCCACGGGATCGGGCAGGGCGGCCACCTGGCGGCATCCCTCGGCAATATCGGCAATACGCTCTTTTGTCAGAGTCAGCCGGTCAATCAATCCTTTCGTTAATCCGTTCGCGCGGCCGTTTTCAATATCCACGGCATTGGCCGCCAGAATATCTGCGGTGTTTTTTTCCAGCGCGGCGGCAATGGCCTCCAGGCCGCGGTTTTTATCATTGACGCCCAGACGAGCAACGGCGGCCTTTGCGGTCTTTGCATCCCGGGCGATCGTCATTATATCTCTCATTATTAGCCTCCTTGTGTTTTTAATATCAGCTGTTCCGCGGGCGTTTGAACAGGGTGCCCACCGGTTTGCCATTCACAATATCATAGAGGGTTTCTGCCCTGCCTTTGGTAATCAGCATGGAAATTCCGGCGTCCATGCACAACTGGGCGGCGGCAAGCTTTGTCGTCATGCCGCCGGTGCCGTTTGCGGAACCAGGTCCCCCGGCGGCGGCCCACAGAGAGGCGTCGATTTCCTCCACACGACCGATCAGGTGAGCGTTGGGATCATGGCGGGGATTGGAATCGTACAGGCCGTCAATATCCGTGAAAATTACCAACAGGTCGGCCCTGCATACCTGGGCCACAACGGCGGAAAGGGTGTCATTGTCGCCGAAAGTGTCCATACATTCCAGCTCGGCCGTCGCCACCGTATCATTTTCATTGACGATGGGGACGACGCCGGTCTCCAGCAGGATATCGAAGGTGCCGTGGATGTTGGCCCGCTGCTCGGGATTGGTTGTGTTTTCACGGGTCAGCAGAATCTGCGCCGATTTAATGCCGTATTCCAGAAATATTTTATCGTATATATGCATCAGTTCGCACTGACCGACAGCGGCGGCAGCCTGCTTTTTGCGGATATCCTGAGGCCGTTCCCGCCATCCCAGTTTGGCGGCACCCACCCCCACGGACCCCGAGGATACCAGCACCATCTGGAAACCGCGGTTCTGCAGGTCGGCAATGACCCGCACCAGCCGTTCGATACCGCCGATGTTCAGCCTTCCGTTGGGATAGGTCAGGCAGGATGTTCCGACCTTGACAATGATGCGTTGCATCTTGTGTTCTTTTGACATGGTTTATCACTCCGTTTTTTTCTGTCCGTCAGGACTCATTGTATACAGAATAAAATAATAGCATATCCGTCGGAGAGGAACAAGGGGAACATAGGTTTCTGTGTCCGGTCATTGGTAAAAGAGAAAATATCTTCCGGTGATATTGTAATACATCGTCTGCATGCTATAATAGTATTTTAGAAAAAAAGAGGAAGTAATGCGTATGACTTTAAGAGAATTAGAGATAGGAAAGACGGCAGTGGTAGGCGAAGTGGGCGGCGAAGGCGCCCTGCGCCAGCATTTTCTGGATATGGGGCTGATTCCCGGGGCGGAAGTGACACTGGTCAAATACGCTCCCATGGGAGATCCTATGGAGCTGCAGATTCATGGCTATGAGCTCACTTTGCGTCTGGATGATGCGGAGCAGATTGAGATCGGCAGGCCTTATATTCGGGACATGCGGCATGAGAAGCCTCATAAAAAGCATTCCGGCCCTCATCCTGGATTGGGGGAGGGCGGCAAATACCATGTAAAAGCAGATGAACATCCGTTACCGGAGGGGGTATGTCTGACTTTTGCCCTGGCGGGGAATCAGAACTGCGGCAAGACGACGCTGTTTAACCAGTTGACAGGTTCAAACCAGCATGTGGGTAATTTTCCCGGTGTGACGGTGGACAGAAAAGACGGAGAAATACGGGATCATGCCGGAACGCTGGTAACGGATTTGCCCGGCATTTATTCCATGTCCCCCTATTCCAGCGAGGAGCTGGTGACGAGACAATTTTTGATGGAGGACAGGCCGAAGGGAATCATTAATATCGTGGATGCCACGAATATAGAGAGAAATCTGTATCTGACCATGCAGCTCATGGAACTGGACGTTCCCATGGTGCTGGCCTTGAACATGATGGATGAAGTCAGGAACAATGGCGGCTCGATTCTGGTCAATGAGATGGAGCGGATGCTGGGGATTCCGGTCATTCCCATATCGGCAACCAGAAATGAGGGGATTGCCGAGCTGGTGGATCACGCCCTTCATGTGGCCAGATATCAGGAGCGGCCGGGGCGCACGGATTTCTGTGATTCCGGCGATCACGGCGGAGCCGTACACCGATGCCTCCATGGTATTATGCATCTGATCGAGGATCACGCAGAGCAGGCAGGGATTCCGGTTCGGTTTGCCGCCAGCAAGCTGGTGGAAGGAGACGGGCTGATCCGGGATGGCCTGCATTTGAGCAAAAATGAAGATGAGATGGTGGAGCACATTATTCTGCAGATGGAGGAAGAGCGGGGCCTGGATCGGGCTGCGGCTATGGCGGATATGCGTTTTGCCTTTATCAGAAAAGTCTGTGAGGAGACGGTGATTAAGCCCAGGGAGAGTCGGGAGCATGTGCGGAGCCGTAGAATAGACCGGATACTCACCGGAAAATATACGGCTATACCGGCTTTTGTGGCTATCATGGGGGCCGTGTTCTGGCTGACTTTTAACGTGATCGGCGCATGGCTGTCGGGGGCGCTGGAAATGTTGATTGAATGGCTTACGCGGCTTGCGGACCGGGCTCTTGTGGGAGCGGGAGTCAATGAAGTGCTGCATTCCCTGGTCATCGACGGAATATTTAACGGTGTGGGCAGTGTGCTCAGTTTCTTGCCGGTGATTGTGACATTGTTTTTCTTTCTGTCCCTTCTGGAAGACAGTGGCTATATGGCCCGAGTGGCCTTTGTTATGGATAAGCTGCTCCGCAAAATCGGCCTTTCGGGGCGCAGCATCGTTCCTATGCTGATCGGCTTTGGCTGTACGGTGCCCGGGGTGATGGCCAGTCGTACCCTGCCCTCGGAGCGGGATCGCAAGATGACGATTCTGCTGACACCCTTTATGAGCTGTTCGGCGAAGCTGCCGATCTACGGCTTTTTTGCTGCCACTTTCTTTCCGGGACGTGAGGCCGTGGTGATGGTGAGCCTGTATTTTCTGGGCATTCTGATGGGGATTTTGATGGCGATTCTGCTGCGGGAGAGCATGTTTCGGGGCGAACCGGTACCCTTTGTGATGGAACTTCCGAACTATCGTATGCCCGGCGCTGATAATGTGGTGCGGCTGCTGTGGGAGAAAGCCAGAGATTTTCTGCAGAGAGCTTTTACGGTGATCTTTGTGGCGACGATTGCCATCTGGTTTTTGCAGACCTTTGATGTGCATCTGAATGTGGTGACGGATTCTCATGACAGTCTGTTGGCCACGGTGGCAGGCAGCATCGCGCCGCTTTTTGCTCCCCTTGGTTTTGGGGACTGGCGGATTTCCACGGCGCTGATCACCGGATTTATGGCGAAAGAGAGCGTGGTGTCCACGCTGTCTGTGCTGTTTGGCTCCACGGGCCTTCTTCTGGAAGCCCTTTCCCCGACGGCGGCGGCTTCTCTGCTGGTGTTCTGCCTGTTGTACACGCCCTGCGTGGCGGCAGTTTCATCCATTAAGCGGGAACTGGGCGGCCGGTGGGCTCTGGGTGTTGTGGCGGGACAGTGCGTCGTGGCGTGGATGGCGGCTTTGCTGGTGTATCTGGCGGGAGGAATGATTTTCGGAATGTAAAAAATCGTATACAGACGGCAGTTTGGGCTTCGCGAAGCGAATTTTCATGCCCAAGCTGCTGGTTACTGGTCACAGAGTGAGCAGTAACTCCTTTCCTGCAGTAGATTCTGCCAAACAATTTTATACTTGACAGTTAGTATAAACTAATTTATTATAGTCATAACAAACAGCGGGCAGATTTTACAAGGAAAGAACAGGGAGGCATACGATGAGTATAGTGATTGTCGGCGGCCACGACCGCATGGTCTGTCAGTACAAAAAAATATGTAAGAACTATAAATGCAAAGCAAAGGTATTTACGCAGATGTCGGCAGACATGGACAAGCAGATCGGAACGCCCGATATATTCATTCTTTTTACCAATACCGTTTCTCACAAGATGATCCGGTGCGCGGTGGACGGGGCCAGGCGGGCAAACGCGCAGGTAATCCGCTGTCATACCAGCAGCGGGGCGGCCCTGGAAGAGATTCTGAGGGGATGTACGGCCTGATTTCGGTTCTTCTGCCTTTGACGGAAAAATCTCTGGAAGCCGAGCTGAAAAAACTGTGAAAATGATAAATGCAAAAAAACGGAAAGTCTGTAATCGCTCAGTGGCTCTGCGGTTACAGACTTTCTTTTTTACAATAACAGATTTCCATATCAACGAATGTGAGAATTGACTTTACATAATATTTATACTAACATAAAGATGTATAGGATATCATTGTGTAGATGAATGATATACCTGAAATGATATATGTGAGGTAACAGGTCAGCTGGACTATTATTAAGACAGAATAGTTACAGTATGAAAGATTCCGAATAAAACCAGATGAAATACAGCGAAAAAGAAAAAGGGGAACGAGAAGATGGACGGACAATTACCGATATGCCCGAAACATAAGAGCTGCGGCGGGTGCAGTTTTCAGGGTGTGCCCTATGAGAAGCAGTGTGAAAATAAGCAAAAGATGGTGGAGCGGCTGATCGGTCCGTTTTGCCGGGTATTTCCGATTACGGCAATGGAAAACCCTTATTATTATAGGAACAAAGTCCATGCGGCTTTTGACTTCCGGAAAGGGCGGGCCGTTTCTGGGATTTATCAGGAGAATTCCCATTGTGTAGTGGAGATTGAGAACTGCCAGATTGAAGACCGAAGGGCAGATGCGATTATTCGTACGATCCGGGATATGCTGAAATCTTTCAAAATCCGGATATACGGCGAGGACAGCGGCCGGGGGCTTTTGCGCCATGTGCTGATTCGCATCGGCGCGGCTACGGGGCAAGTGATGGTGGTACTCGTGACGGCGTCGCCGATCTTTCCCTCAAAAAACGCGTTCGTCCGGGTCTTGCGGGAAAAGCATCCGGAGATCACGACGATTGTGCTGAATATCAATGATCAGGATACCAGTATGGTGCTGGGTGAACGGGAAAAGGTTTTGTATGGCAGCGGTTATATCGAAGATGTTTTGTGCGGCCTGCGGTTTCGGATTTCCTCCCGCTCTTTCTATCAGATCAATCCAGCGCAGACGGAGCGGCTGTATGAGAAAGCTGTCCGGCTGGCCAATCTGACCGGAAACGAGATCGTGATTGACGCTTACTGCGGCATTGGCGCCATCGGTTTGATCGCCGCCGGTCGGGCCGGAAGGGTCATTAGTGTGGAATTGAACGAGGACGCGGTAAGGGATGCCATCCGCAATGCAAAACAAAATGAAATAAAAAATATTGAGTTTTACTGTGAGGATGCCGGGGATTTTATGGAGGAGATGGCAGAAAACGGCGAGAGGGCCGATGTGTTGTTTATGGACCCGCCCAGGAGCGGCAGCAGCGAGACTTTTCTGCAGGCGGCGGCGCGTCTTGCGCCCAGACAGATTGTATATATCTCCTGTAACCCGGAAACAATGAAAAGAGATCTGGCATATCTGACCGGCCATGGTTATCGCGGGCTGACTGCCTGGCCTTTTGATCTGTTCCCTTTTACCTCCCACATCGAATGTGTGGCGGTCCTGAAGCGGAAACAATCTATACAGTAGCCGTTATTTCTATGGAAAAGGACGGACAGAGTCGGGAGAATTTTGTCGTAAATTGGTTGACCGCAATGCGGAAAATACAGGAGGAGTCAGTATATGAAAGTGGATATGCATTGTCATACAAGGGAAGGCTCACTGGACGGACAGGTATCTGTGGAGGTATTTGCGTCGAAGCTTAAAGGCCTGGGGTTTGGCGGGATGCTGGTGACAGATCACGATTCCTACAAGGGCTATCGGGCCTGGGCGGAAAGGCATTGCCATGAAAAAGACGATCCCCATGCGTTTCACGTGTGGAAGGGAATAGAATATGATACGATCGATGCGGGACATATGCTGGTGATCATGCCCAGGGATACAGAACTGCAGATTCTGGAGCTCCGCGGGCTGCCGGTGAAGGATTTGATTGAGGTGGTGCATCTCAATGGGGGAATCCTGGGACCGGCCCATCCCTGCGGGGAGCGTTTCCTTAGTTTTACGAACACAAAGCAGCGCCGACGTCTGGAATGGCTGATGCGGCAGTTTGACTTCGTGGAGACCTGGAATGCCTGTGAGGAGGAGGACAGCAATGCCAAAGCCAAGGCGCTGGCCTATCAGTTTGCCAGACCGGGCACAGGCGGCAGCGACGCCCACCACTTAAAATGCGTGGGCATGGGATGGGTGGATATTCCCGATGATGTGGTGACGGAGGATGATTTGATCACGTACATTCAAAACTGCAAGGAGGATAAAGCTACAGGGGAGCTTTATAGCAAGACGCTCCGATCAAAAAATGTGTTGATGGGGCAGTTCCTGACTCACGCATACTATTTTTATAATCATTTTGCCAGTTGGTATCGGTTCAGGAAAAGAAGAGTGGAGTGGAAGTCGTTTACGGAGGCGGTGGACGAGACACAGTAAAGAGGCTTTTTGTCAAAGGGCCTGGCCCTGATCATTCCCGTGACATTTCCGATGTCCGTGCGTTTTAAAACGGTAGAGATTTGTGATCATATAAAAATCGGGTACACAGCGGCCGGGCCATTGTGTATCCGTTTTTATGAATCTGCAGGATTTACCCCAATCCCAGCAGTCTTGTGGCAAACTGGAAATACACCAGCAGTGAGATAGCGTCTACAATTGTCGTGATAAAGGGGCTGGCCATGACGGCGGGATCAAAGCCAAGCCGGTAGGCGATTAACGGCAGAGAACAGCCGACGATCTTGGCGCAGAAGATGGTTACCACCAGTGTCAGGCAGATGGTGGCGGCCACCATAATGGCCAGGCGGTCGAAAAGCATCAGTTTGGCAAGGTTGCAGACCGCCAGGGTTATGCCGCACAGGAGAGCCACCCGCATTTCTTTGAAAATGACCCGAAAGATGTCTTTGAACTCGATCTCGTTCAGAGAGATGCCGCGGATCACGGTCACGGACGCCTGGGAACCGGAATTTCCGCCGGTATCCATCAGCATCGGAATATAGGCCGTCAGCACCACATATTTGGCCAGAGAATCTTCAAAGCCGGTGATGATGATGCCGGTGAAGGTGGCCGATACCATCAGAAGGAGCAGCCAGGGAATACGGCTTTTCCACAACTCAAAACTGGTCATGCGCAGATAGGGTTTGTCGGCCGGCACGATGGCGGCCATCTTCTCAATATCTTCGGTGACCTCCTCCTCCAGTACGTCCAGCACGTCGTCGACGGTGACGATGCCCACCAGACGGTCCTCTCTGTCCACTACAGGCATGGCCAGAAAACCGTATTTGGAAAACTGCTGGGCCACCGTCTCCTGATCCTCCATGGTGGTGACGGCGATCACGTTTTCTTCCATCAGTTCTTCCATGGTCTGAGAATTCTCGGCCATGATCAGGCCGCGGATCGTCACGACTCCGATCAGCTTGCGGTCCTTGGAACAGATGTAGCAGTTATTGATGGTCTCTTTGGTAATGCCGCTGCGGCGGATATGCAGAATGGCGTCTTCCGCCGTCATATGGGGCCGCAGATCTACAAACTCCGTGGTCATGATGCTCCCGGCAGAATCCTCGGGATATTTCAGGATGGTGTTGATCATCTGGCGTTTCTGCGCGTCCGCCTGCATTAAAATACGTTTTACCACATTGGCGGGCATTTCCTCCACCAGGTCAACGGCGTCATCGACGTAAAGCTCGTCAACGACTTCCTTCAGCTCGTTGTCGGAGAATCCGGTAATCAGCATTTGCTGGGTGTCCGGCTCCATTTCCACGAAAGTATCGGCGGCCAGCTCCTTGGGGAGCAGCCGGTATAAAAGGGGTACGATCTCTTCGGGCATGTCGTCCTCGAAGAGAGACGCGATATCCGCCGCATTCATGGTGGATAGAATATCGCGGAGAGTAGCATATTTTTTTACTTCCGCCAGCGCTTTGATGCTGGTTTTTAAGGTCTCTAAGGGATCTGTCATCAGTCTTTCCTCCTCTTATCAGTTATTTCCGCGGGTTACGCAGTTATACCGGAGATAGCGAAGTAAAGACACAACAAAACTATTTGTAATTTATTTTGGTTCGCGCAGCAAAACTACAGGCCGGACCGATAATTACAATCGTCTGCAAATGGCGAAATGGGCGCAGGCTGCGCCGGTCTGCCGTATGGGAACTGTTGTCGTGCCGCTACTAGTGCCGTCTGCGTCCATGGTTTCGCCTCCTTTTCTCTTAAGATATGTGTCCGGTTCGGTTCTGCCAGAACAAAAAAATATCACTGCCTGAACAGTGACACAAATAAAAAACTGTGAACCGTTCAAGCTTTAGCGTCGCAGGGCGTGAAATTGCGTTAGATCACGCCTTTTGCGACGTGACCTGCTGACCTTCTGGTTGTGTCTCCACAACTTCGCGGCAGCAATCCATATCCACTGCGGTGGCCTCACCTACCGAATCAACGAGTGCAATGATTTGACGGCGCATGCTGCGCCTTTTATCGAAAATTGCTCTGCAATTCCGATAAACTATAATACTAACATACACGGGAGGAAAAGGTTTGTCAACCGAAATTTATTTTTTTATCGCCGGGGCGCTGGTGGTGGTTACTATTCACGGCCTGGGAGGCCGCTCATAGCAACAATTCGGGGCGATATTTAAAGTTTGCTTTGCAAAATCGCCCCTCACTCCTGAATCATTTCCTTAATTTGCCAGAGGCAATCTGGTATCCCCGGAGGGGATGTTCTTACGGAATGCGCCCTAAAGGACTAGCTTCGCGTCGCAGTTCAGCGCATTCCTGACCCATGAATAGTAATGGTGCACATTGGTCCAGAACGGTCTGCGCATTTACTGCATAGATCGTAAGAAAGTGATTCAAGAGTGCAAAAAGTCCTCACTCCGTTCCGGTCAGTTTTCAACGAGCGCCATAGGCGCGCATAATCCATCGCGCAGCGATTTTAAATGGATTTTTGCAGAAAGCAGTATGATTCAGACCCGGCGGAAAAGAAGAGCGGCATAGCTGTAAACAGACTATGTCGCTTTGGAGGAATGTCAGTCAGGCGTAGACAATGACCGCCACCAGTTCCACTGCCCCGTCGGTGTGGTTGGCAATGCTGTGGCCGGTTCCTGCCGGACATACGGTCACATCCCCGGCGGAAACCGTCTTTGTCTCGCCGTTATCACTGTATTCGGCGGTACCCTTCAGAATGTAAAAGAGCTCGCTGTCCTTTTCATGGACATGGTAGCCAATACTGCACCCCGGATTCAGAGTGATCCTGGCAAAGAGGCGGCCCTTGTCGTTTAATTCGGCGGGGGTACCAAGATTGGTGATCTCCACGGTACCTGCGCCGTCGCGCATATGTTCCCGATATTCTTTGATACATTCTTCGGCTTTTCTGATCATGGGTTGTATGACCTCCGTTTCTGATTTTTCTCTATGGTAGCATAATTTCATGAGCTATGCAAGAAATCCCCTGTCAGGCTGTGAGAGAACATATAGTCCAGGAAAAACAAATAAGGTTCTTTTTTGAAGGCAGCGTTGAAAAGGAAGCGGTTCGGCGGTATACTGAAAGAAAATAACAGGGGAGATGCACCGCAGATAGAAAGGAAAAGCAGATATGAATATGAACTGGTATATGCCCACCAGATTGATTACGGGGCTGGGATGTGTGAAAGATTCGGCTAAGGAAATCGTAAAGCTGGGGAAATCCTGTCTGATTATCACGGGAAAGCATTCGGCAAAAGCTTGTGGGGCATTGGATGATGTGGAAACGGTACTGGAAAACGCGGGGATATTCCGGGAGGTCTATGACTGTATCGGACAAAATCCCCGTCTGACAGACTGTATGGAAGCAGCCGGACAGGCTTGCCGCATGGGAGCTGACTTTATCATCGGCATTGGCGGCGGATCGCCGCTGGACGCGGCCAAATGCATAGCGGTCCTGGCGGCCAATCCGGGTATGACTCAGGAGACGCTGTATTCTCTGCAATGGGCGAAACGTCCGCTGCCCGTCATGGCCGTGGGGACGACGGCGGGAACGGGCAGTGAGGTGACGAAAGTGGCGGTAATCACTACGCCGGACGGAAGGAAGACAAGCTTTAATCATGAGACCATGTATCCGGTCCTGGCGTTGGGCGATCCGTCTTATATGCAGAGTCTGCCGGCAGATTTTACCCGGTCTACCGCCGTGGATGCCCTGGCTCATTGTATAGAAAGTTATTTCAGCCGTATGGCCAATGTATTTTCCCGGGCCTGTGCCGTACAGGGTATACGTCTGCTGGCGGGGCAGTTTGGCAAAACAGAGAAGGCAGGCTGGGAAAATATATCCCTTTTGGACCGGGAAGTATTTTATAATGCTTCTATATATGGCGGTCTGGCCATCAATGCCACCGGTACTGCTTTTCCCCATACGATGGGTTATCTTTTGACAGAACAGTACGGTATTTCCCATGGAACGGCCTGCGCAGTATTCCTGCAGGAATTTTATCAGTATAATAAAGAAGTCGTTCCTGAGCTGACAGAACGCTTTCTTGGGGAGATTGGCTGCAGTGAGGGCAGATTTCTGCAGATTATTCAGAACGCTACGCCGTCTTGTGATATTGCCATTTCCGAGAAACAGATTGCGGAGGCTCACGGGCGCTGGATCGGGAACGGCAGCATCAAAAAATGCTGGGGAGAATTTGCGCCCGAACGGGCCGACGGAATCCTGCGCCGTTTGTTTGGAGAATAATCAGGGTTTTTGAGGAAATTTCATCTTGCAAAGCCCGCATGGGCTGTGCTATAATTCAAACGCTGCGATTAAGCACATGTGTGGGGTGCGCGCCGGTGCCCGATGCCCTTTGGGTGGCGCGAACAGCGAAACACATGGAAGCAAAACAAATCAAAAAAAGGAGAAAAACAATGGGCGTAATTTCAATGAAACAGCTTTTGGAAGCAGGTGTGCATTTTGGTCATCAGACGAGGAGATGGAATCCGAAAATGGCTCCGTATATTTATACAGAACGTAACGGAATTTACATCATCGATCTGCAGAAATCCGTAGGTATGGTGGATGAGGCCTATAAGGCAGTCGCCAATATTGCGGCGGACGGCGGCTATATCCTGTTTGTGGGAACCAAGAAGCAGGCGCAGGACGCTATCGCTCTGGAGGCGACCCGCTGCGGTATGTTCTATGTAAACGAGAGATGGCTGGGCGGTATGCTGACCAATTTCAAGACTATTCAGAGCAGAATTCAGAGACTGAAAGAGATCGAGGCCATGGAGGCTGACGGCACATTTGAGGTATTGCCGAAGAAAGAAGTAATCCTGCTTAAGAAAGAGCTGGAAAAACTGCAGAAGAACCTGGGCGGTATCAAGGAGATGAAGAGACTGCCGGATGCGATTTTCGTCGTTGACCCGAAGAAAGAAAGAATTTGTGTGCAGGAGGCTCATACATTGGGCATTCCGCTGATCGGTATTTGTGATACGAACTGCGATCCTGAAGAGTTGGATTATGTGATCCCCGGTAATGACGATGCTATTCGTGCCGTAAAACTGATCGTATCCAAGATGGCAGACGCCGTTGTGGAGGCAAACCAGGGCGAAGCGGAAGAAGTCGAGGAGACTGAAGAAGCAGAAAGTGTTGAGGAGTAAAGTATAACCCATTTCAGGAGGAAAATAGAATGGCTATTACAGCAGCAGAGGTTAAGAAATTAAGAGAGACAACCGGAGCCGGTATGATGGACTGCAAGAAAGCCCTGACGGCTACCGAGGGCGATATGGACAAGGCTATTGAGTGGCTGAGGGAAAAAGGACTGGCCACGGCCCAGAAAAAAGCCAGCCGTGTGGCGGCTGAGGGCCTGTGCAAAGTTCTCGTATCTGAGGATGCCAAGAAAGCCGTAGTGGTCGAGGTAAATGCGGAGACAGATTTCGTAGCAAAGAACGATAAATTCCAGGGTTATGTGGCTCAGGTGGCCGAGCAGGCTATGGAGACAGAAGCCGAGGACGTGGAAGCATTCCTGGCCGAGACATGGAAATTTGATACCACTAAGACCGTGAATGAGGCGCTGGCCGGCCAGATCGCCGTGATCGGTGAGAATATGAATATCCGCCGTTTTACAAAGGTTCATGAGGAAAATGGGTTTGTGGCTCCTTACACTCATATGGGCGGCAAGATCGGCGTTCTGGTGGATGTGGAGACCGATGTGATTAATGACGCGGTAAAAGAAATGGCCAACAACGTAGCCATGCAGGTAGCGGCCATGAAGCCGGTTTACGTTTCCACCGACGACGTGTCTGAGGAGTACAAACAGAAAGAGCTGGCTATTCTTGTGGCTCAGGCTAAGAACGATCCGAAAAATGCCAGCAAACCGGACAATATCATTGAGAAGATGGTTACCGGTCGTCTGAACAAAGAGCTGAAAGAAGTATGTCTGCTCCAGCAGGAGTATGTAAAGGCCGAGAACAAAGAGAATGTCGGTCAGTATGTGGCATCCGTCGCTAAAGCCAACGGCGCTAAGATCGCAGTCAAAGCGTTCGTCCGTTTCGAGACTGGCGAGGGCATTGAGAAACGCGAGGAGAATTTCGCGGAGGAAGTGGCAAAACAGATGGGAAACTAATTTATCAATCGTAAGACTGGTAAAAATCGAATTAAATAGCGTATTTAAGCGGTTTCTGACTATTTTGACAAGTGTTATAAACTACTATAAAATCTCACAAAATATCATGCTATTTTGGGTACAGATTGGGTAGGGTATTGGGTAAAGAAATTTACCCAACCTCTTAATGAGGAATTTGCTTGTTGTTTAAAATAGAAAGGGAACGCTGTGAGTGATGAGGGTGTATTGTATTTTGCAATATACCCTTAAATTTTTGGAAAATAATGTTAAAGATTAGGAAATGTGTTAGAATCAAAGAAATAAACAAATTAGAAGTTGTAGAGGTATAAAGAATTATGAAAAGTTTAATTATATATGGTAGTCAATATGGAACAGCAAAAGCATACGCTACAAAACTTTCAGAGATAACAGAAATTCCTTGCATAAGTTATGAAAACATAAAGGATATAAAGGATTACGAGCAGATAATTTATTTTGGGGGATTGTATGCAGGTGGTGTAAAAGGATTAAAAAACACATTTAGACTATTGAAAAATAGCAATATCAAAACGATTCTGGTTACTGTAGGGCTTGCAGATGTAAATAATAAAGAAAATACTAATAACATTAAAGCCTCCCTTGAAAAACAACTTGAAAAAGATATTTATAAAAACTCTTTAATCTTTCACTTAAGAGGTGGTATAGACTACAGTAAATTGAATTTCAAGCACAAGACTATGATGAAAATGTTATATCATTCTCTTAAAAACAAGCCAGTTGAAAGCCTTACGCAAGAAGATAAGGCACTGATAGAAACCTATAACACAAAAGTAGATTTTGTTGATTATGATTCGCTAAAACAAATTGTAGAGGTGATTCAATAAATCTCAGTTTGTAGCAGACAGTTTTTGATAGGACTGTCTGCTTTTCTTTTTCAATCATAATTGATAGTAGTGCTATAAAATGGTTCATATCCATTGTGAAAAGACCATTTAGAGTGGTGCAGATTGATTGTAAGAGTAGTGGGAGTTCCATTGATTTGATTATGTTCTGCTTCGATTTCCGCTACCATTTCATCAGTATTCCAGTATTGATATACAATAACTTGTAGTTCGGTATCACGATTAGTCCCATTGCTGAATGACATACTGTTAAATACAAGATAATCGGGCAAGCTAATGTAATAGAGAACACCTGCAAGCAAGACTAGAATAATAGTGACAAATAATAATTTCTTTTTCATTTTGATATACCTCTGTTTTTATATAGTTATAGGAATAACTATATAGTACCTCACTATATAGTGAATTACTACATAAAGATTTATTGAATATACTTTTATGTAGAGGTGAGGCAATGAAGTATGGACATTTGGAACTTCACATAGAGGAACTGCTGAAAGAAAAAGGAATTAGTAAGAATACCATTTGTAAGGAATTGGATATACCGAGGTCTAACTTTAATCGTTATTGCAGAAATGAATTTCAGAGATTAGACGCACAACTAATTTGTAAACTGTGCAGTTACTTGGATTGTGGAATAGAAGAATTGATAGAGCATGTGAAAGAATGAGAGCCTGTCGGATTGAAGAAAATTCGTGCAGGCTTTTGTAATGTCAAGAAAAAGAGAAACGTAGTGAGGTCAAGGAACAAGGCGAAGCCGATACGCCGTAGGGCAGTCCTTGACGGAACGGACACAGCCAACAGCACCATGATACAGCAGAGGACTTGAAAGGTCGAAACCTTGCAAGTCCTCTTGTCTGTTACTGGGCGTTGTGTTTTAAGTAAAGTGCTTCTTTTACCACTTCTTTTTCAAATGCTTTGATATGACAATCATGTACTTCATTGTCGATATAAAAGCAATCGTCAGTCTGTGAGTAGGAAAGTTTGGTAACTTTCGGTTCATAGGTCTTTATATCAATTCCGTAATAGTAAATCGTGGCGGTTGTTAATACCATGTGAATACTTTCAAAATCTCTTGTAAAAATAGTATGCCTGTCCGAATAGAAGAAATCAGACGGACATTCATAGAATTGGGAACTATCCTCTTTCAAAAATAATGGCAGTATGTGCATTGCATTTCCACCTCGATTGACAAGGACATAAAAGCGTGGAATGAGGGCGGCATACTGGGTCATCATGGCAATATATATATCGTCTAAATTATCAAGAAGATATTCGGAACAGGAGTTGTTGTAAAAGACATATTGCAGGGCATTGTTATTTGGGCTTGTATGTTCCATAGGCACATTTTGTCCGTAAAGCCACCGTAAGTCTACATCTAAGGAGTCAGCAATCAGTTCCATTTTATCGGCTTTCGGATTGTACTGTCCCGAAAGATAGGAACTGAACGCTCCTTTGCTGATACCGGTATCTTTGACGATATCCACCTGTTTCTTGTTTTTTGCTTTCATGGCAAATTTAATCCGTTCTGCGATTGTATTCATCTGAAAAACCCTCTCTTTCCATATCTCGTTATAACTTCTCATATCTTATCATCTAAGGACACTATACTACAAGTTCAGAAAAAAAGAAACAAAAAGTTTATAAAAAACTAAACTTTCTATTGCAAAACGAATATACTTGTGCTAATATAAAATTAGGTTCAGAAATAACTGAACAATAAACGACGTCGTAATGAGAAAATGAAAATATGAGAAACTGACCTATCGGTTCAACGGGGAGAAAGGAATGTGTATGCAGATTACATTGACAAAAGAACAGGTAAAAGAAGCCTTTGGAGAACTTCGTTTCATGGGTGCGGATAACTGTTACCGCTATGACAAAGAAAGTAAGAAGAAAACAGAGGAAGTGGAAGCCTTAAAACTTCATCTTGGAAGCATGAAACTTGGGAACAGCGTGGATATTCGATTGGAAGCAACGGAGCTTCCAAAGATTGAGCCTTATGCTGTGGTAGAACTGGAAGAACCAGTATATGCCCCTTATGTGCAGAGAGGAAATTTCCCTGTATTAGTGGAGAAGATTACCTGTAAAGGTATCCACTCTGTTCCAAACAAAAATATGTAGGCAGTCAAAGTTCCTGTCCTCGTTCTGACGTACCAAACGGCAGGTTGAGGGCAGGGCAATGGCAACGCCATTGCAGATAAGGAGGTTTGAGAAATTTGGAAGAAAGAAGCGGAAGTTTTCTTCTAGAACTCCCCTACACTAACAGGGGAGTAATACGACAGAAAGAAGAATTAAGTGCCTTGATAGATTGGTGTCAGATAACCATTAAGGAAGTTCCGTTAGAAGCAGTTATAGAAGATGTGCTGAGAATACCTATGGAACTTATGACGGTAACAGGCTATGAAAAGGGGATTGCAGGACATGAGGTTGTGGCAATCTTCGATAATATCAAAGTGCTAAAGCCAACAGGAAACGCACAGTATCAAGGCTTTCAGATTTTAATGAGTGGGAAAGGCTGTCGCAACTATGAGAATTTTTTACAACTCAATGAGGAAACATGGTTTGATTTTTTAAATAGAGTTTGTCAGTATCACATCAATTTTCCTCGGATTGATTTGGCGATAGATGACAGAAAACCGTATTTGAGTATTCCCGATTTGATTATACGGACAAAAGAGGGATTGCTTTCCACAAAACTAAGAGATATAGATTTTCACGACTCAGGAGAATTGAAAGAGGAAGTGTTTCAGAGTAAAGGTGGAAGTCTTTATCTCGGCAGTTCAGCCAGTAATTTGAGATTGGTATTTTATGAAAAGGGATATGAACAGAATAAAAAGTATGGAACGGAATTAGATGAGAATTGGAACAGATATGAATTGAGATTTCGGCAGGAAATGGCGGTAAGCGTAGTACAGGAATTATTGAGATACAGAGATGTGGCAGGACTGGCAATGGAAGTATTGAACAGCAAAATACGATTGAACAAAATCACTGCGCGATGGCCTGCCAGGGCTGTGGCGCAGTTTTTACGTT
>CASWRE010000038.1 GCA_949471785.1 uncultured Lachnospiraceae bacterium
ATCTTCCTTGCTTGTCAGAGGTTAAAAATCGGTATTAACCGACACCCCCTTTTACAGGTCGGAATAGTTATCAATAATCGTAACTGTGAAGGTACTGAACAGTTATCAATAATCAAGAAAGTATATCGCTCCCGCGCAGCATATCTTCTACGGTTTTCGGCGATATATTCCCTTCCATGGGTCCGAAGGCGGCTGCGTTCAGTGCGCCGGCGGCAGCTCCCATTTTTGCGGCAGTTACATAATCCCTGCCCTGACACAGTCCGGCAAGAAATGCGCCGTCAAAGCAATCCCCGGCGCCGGTGGCGTCTTTTTGCATGACCTTGTAAACGCCGATTTCCGATACGCCGGACTTTGTATAGATCCGGCTGCCTTTAGAACCGTTTTTCAGTACGACTGCTTCCATGGAGGGCAGGGAAAAGCATTTTTCTATGGCCTCCTTTTCGGATGTCGAGCCGGTGATCAGAAGGAGTTCTTCCAGGCCGGGAAGCAGGATATGGACGTTTTCCATGAGGTCTTTGATGTTCAAAGTGGAATCTCCGGCGAGTAGTTCCCGGCGGATATTAGGGTCGAAAGAGATCTTCGTGCCCGCTGCTTTTAATCCATACATCAGCTGAAGGATTTCCTCTCCGAAAGCCGCATTGGCGGCGAGGGAGCAGCCCATGATATGGAAATAGCGGACAGGCCCCAGTGTTTCGGGAGAGGGCGCTTTTGCGGCTACGGCGGGCGTATGGTCCATATGAAAAATGAATTTGCGTGAGCCGTCGGCAAAATAAGTGACGAAGGCACATCCTGTAGATCCTGTCGGACTTGTCAGGATATAATTCGTGTCCACACCGTCGCGATTCAGCCGTTCGCGAATACAGTCGCCGAAGTCGTCTTTGCCCACACCGCCGATGATAGCCGTACTGCAGCCCAGGCGCGCGGCCGCGTCTATGCAGATAGCCGGTGCACCGCTGGGAAACGGACCGAGGAAAACGCCCTTTTCCCACAGAGACGCGCCTTCCTGATCGCGCATGATTTCAACCAGCAGCTCACCCATTGTCAGAATATCCATAGTTGAAACTCCTTTACATGGTTTTATGGTGTAACGGTTTAGCAGATCCGAACGGTTATTGCTTCAATATACGCTTAATATTTCGCCGGTGGATGGGGAGGAAGATTTGGACCACCGGACCTACCAGAAATGCGGCGGCTACCGTACCGATGCCCACGGTTCCGCCCAGCAGCCATCCGGCAATGATGAAAAAGAGATCACAGCAAATGCGGACTGTGCGGAACTGAAACTTTTGTAATTTATCCGTGAGAATAACGGCCACCAGGTCGTTGGGTCCGGTACCGGCGTCGGAGGCGATGACCAGAGCCATGCCGACGGACAGGATGACGCAGCCCAGTACCATAACGGTCAGGCGCAGGGGCGCAGGGGAAGCTGCTGTTACCAATCTCCCCAGAAACCAGTTGAAAAAATCAATAATGGGGCCGCCCAGCAGGCAGCAGATAAAAGAACCGGTTTTTATGTAACCTTTGGTAAAGAGGAGCATCAGCACAATCAGAACACACTGGATGCCGCTGTGGCACAGGCCCACGGAAATCCCGGTTGCGTGGGAGATTCCGGAAGCAAAAACGGTAAAGGTATCTGTGCCCAGATTGCTGATTAAAAAGAGGGTCACGCCCAGATGAGCGATGATCAGCCCGATAGTCAGAAAACAGAGACGAAGCAGCCATTCCCGGCGACTGGTTTTGTTTGTCATATGAAAGTAAACCTCCTGTAGTATGTTTCCTTATTGATTGGTTTTCTGGGGGCGTTCCTCGGATACGTCCGGATGCAGAAACGTGTACTGCAGCGCCTTTAGATCGCTGGCATTCACCGTGGTAAGAACCACATTTCCGGATTCCAGATACCAGACGTCGCCGGGGGAGGCGACTTTCTCCAGCTCTTCTCTGTTATAAGTAAATCCGCTTTTCCCCAGCATATTTTCCGCTTTGCCATGAATCTGTTCGTATACGGCGTTCAGGTCTTCTGCGTCGTCCGTCTCATACATCCAGGACATGGAAACGAGCTGATTCTTATCGTTGAACATATATTTGATGGTTCCTTGTAATCCCTCATATTCTTTGGGAAAGGCATAGGTCACGCCGTCATAAATGGAGTCATAGGTTTCGCCGTCATCGCCTTCCAGTTTTATTACATCTTCCAGGGTGTTTCCCCAGACGATCGATGTAAAAGGACAGGCGGTCTCTTTCTTTCCGCATCCGGAAACAGAAACGGTCAGAAAAGCCGCCAGTAAAAGTAAAAAGACAGGTTTGTTGGATCGTCTCATTATAGATAGAACCTCCGGTTGATTTCTTCCGTCCGTGAAAGTGACGGTTCCTGTATTATACAACAGATGGTGGGCAAATGAAATAATTTGTTACGATTTTTTCAATAACAGGGACCTCTTTTTGGAAATATTAGAAAATTCATTGACTTGACAGATAAAGATGTGCTTTACTTAAATATAAGAGCAAAGTGAAACGGTTCGTGAGAGGGAGAGGATGAGAGTTATGGCTGCGACCATGCGTGACGTAAAGAACAGGACAGGTTTATCTCTGGCGACGATTTCAAAATATTTGAATGGGGGAAATGTACTACCGGAGAATAAGGTTTTGATCGAAAAAGCTATCGAGGAGCTGCATTATGAGGTAAATGAAATGGCCAGAGGTCTGGTGAAACATCAGACCAAACTTGTGGGAGTCATGGTCTATGATGTGGAGAGCTATTTTTCCGGGAAACTTTTGCATTATATCGGTCAGGAACTCCGGAAACACGGGTACGGGATGCTGAGCTGCGATTCCTGTAATGATGAGGAGATCGAAGCGGAAAACCTGCGGTTTCTGATCAGCAGAAAAGTGGACGGTATTATCGTGCTGCCGGTGAGCAGAAGGAGTACTTTTCTGAAACCGGCCAGGCAGAACAAAATACCCATTATATTGGTGGACCGGTCTTTTCAGGACGAGGAATTTGATTGTGTGGGTATTGATAATAAGATTGCTGCATACCGCGCCGTGGAGATCCTGCTGAAACATAATCACAGGGATATTGCCGTGATCGCTTCAAATGTAGAATATACCGGAATTGAGAGGATCAAAGGCTATGAGGAGGCCGTGACGCAGGCGGGGATTCCGCTCAGAGAAGAATACATAAAAACAGGCCGCCATATTGCGGAAGTGGGCTATGAAAAAATGAAAGAATTGCTGGCGAGTCCGAACCGCCCTACGGCTGTCCTGATGGGAAATTACGATATTATGCTGGGCGGCGTTCTGGCTGTCAACGAGTCGAAATTTTCCTGTCCGGAAGATATTTCGCTGATCGGCTTTGATAATTTGATGATCACGGGCCTGATCAGCCCGAGCTGGTATATGGTTGAACAGCCCATGGGTAAGATTTGCAGGAAGGCTGTGGAGCTGCTGTTGAGACGGGTGGAGGGTAAGGAAGAAGAAGCGCCCATAAAAATATGTTTCGGCACAAAGATACAGACAGGGGATTCCATCCGCACGCTTGCATAAAGCGTTTTATGTTTGGGAATAGTAGTATTCCCTGCCTTTCGGAATTGAAGTAAAAAACAGTGCCAAGTCACGGGTCAGAACCTGTGGCTTGGCCTTTTTTGTGTGCAAAAAAGGCTTGAATAAAGCGTTTTATGTTCCTGTGAGAAGATATTCATGTACGAATTGTAAAGAAACTATAAATGTAATGTGAAAAGAGTATTGACGTTGGAAAATATAGATAGTATAATCGACGTTAGAAACCGGGAAATACTCAAAGAATTTGGAAGAAATGATTAGAATATCGGAAAAAACTTTGAGAATTTATTAGCGCGAAACGTTTCGCGCTAATACTGAAAAGTATTTCGGGGGAAATGTCCATGGAGGAGGAAAGAGGATGGAAAAAATCAAGCAAAACGCATTTGTGAAGAAGGTGGGCTTTAACAGAATTGTCCTCGTTTTTGTGTTGCTCCTGATGTATCTGGCATTTGGAGTGCTGACGGGAGGGCAGTTTTTTGGCTTCTCACGTATCTTGAACACGCTGAACTATGTTTATTTTCTGGGATTTCTTTCGCTTGGGGTGACATTTGTTATCGCTACGGGAGGTATTGATTTCTCCATTGGTCCTGTCATGTTTTGCTGTTCCCTTGTTTCGGGGTACAGTCTGACGACTTATGGCGTGCCGATGGCTCTGAGCCTGGTTATGAGTATTCTGATCGGCGTATTGTTCGGTGTTTTTAACGGCTATCTGGTGGCTTACTGGAAGGTTCCGCCTTTTATCGTATCCATGGCGAGCATGAATATAGGAAAAGGTATTGCCGCCGTATTCACAAAGACCCAGTCCGTAAGCTGGCCCCAGTCCAATACAGACGGCGGCTGGTACAGGAATCTGGTCAGCATGAACGGAATTCCGATTGGTCTGATTATCTTTCTGATTGTTGCGGCTGTATGCGCTATTGTGCTGAATAAGACGGAATGGGGCCGGTATATGCTCTGCCTCGGAAGCAACGAGGAGGCGGTCAGGCTCTCCGGCGTTAACGTGAAAAAGTGGAAAATGCTGGCGTACATAATCTGCGGGACTTTGGTTGGTATTGCTTCTATTTTCTTTGTGGCAGCGTATACGACGGTGCAGCCCGGATATGGAGATCAGTACAATAATGAAGCCATAGCAGGCTGCGTGATGGGGGGGACGTCCATGGCCGGCGGCCTTGCTTCCATTAGCGGTACGGTGATCGGCGTGCTTATCATTTCTCTTTTGCAGCAGGGTATTCTTGCATTGGGATTCACAAAAGACTACCAGTATATTATTACCGGCTTGATCGTTATAGCGGCTGTTTATGCCGATGTTTCCGCAAGACGCAGGAAGAATTAGAGAAAGGAGAGGCGAGGATATGGGCGATATTATTTTGACAATGAAAGGTATTGATAAATCTTTTCCCGGCGTCCACGCTCTGGATCATGTGGATCTGGAAGTAAGGAAGGGAGAAGTCCTGGCGCTGATGGGTGAAAACGGCGCGGGAAAGTCAACGCTGATGAAGGTGCTGACGGGAATCTATAAAAAAGATTCCGGCACAATTACATATGAAGGAAAAGAAATAGAGTTTAAAAATACAAGGGAGGCTCAGGATGCGGGTATTGTCATCGTGCATCAGGAGTTGAATATGCTGGGTCATCTGACCGTTGCCCAGAACCTGTTCATCGGCCGGGAGTTTAAAAAGGGAATCCGGATTGATGATAAAAAGATGAACGAAGAGGCAAAGAAACTTTTTGAAAGGCTGAATGTTCAGATTGATCCGACAGAGACCATGTCCAACTTGACGGTGGGCAAACAGCAGATGTGCGAGATTGCCAAGGCAGTTTCCTTTGACGCTAAGGTCATTATCTTTGACGAGCCGTCGGCGGCCCTTACGGAGTCCGAGATTGAGGAGATGTTCAAGATCATCCGGGATCTTAAGAAAAAAGACATTGCCATGGTATATATTTCTCACCGTATGGATGAGATCAAGGTGATTACAGACCGCGTTACAGTCATGCGCGACGGCGCTTATGTGGGAACGCTGATCACGGAGGAATGTACCAAGGAAGATATCATCAACATGATGGTGGGCCGTGTGATTTATGAAGAACCAAAGACGGAGAGCGCCGTTCCCAAGGATGCGCCGGTGGTTCTGAAAGTGGAACATCTGAATGCCGGCAGGATGGTACAGGACGTAAGTTTTGAGCTGCGGAAGGGTGAAATTCTCGGCTTTTCAGGACTGATGGGAGCCGGTCGGACAGAGACGGCCCGGGCGCTTTTCGGCGCTGATCCCAAAGAGAGCGGGGATATCTACGTCAACGGTAAGAAGGTGACGATCAACAGCCCCCAGGACGCCGTTGCCTGCGGTATCGGCTATCTCTCCGAGGACAGGAAGAGATACGGTATCGTGGTGCAGAAAACCGTGGCCGAGAATACGACCATGGCGTCTATGAAGAAATTCATGAACGGTATTTTTATCAATAAAAAGAAAGAAAATGAGACTGCTGAAAAGTATGTGGAAGCTCTCGCGACAAAGACCCCAGGTGTGGATCAGCTGGTGGTGAACCTGTCCGGCGGAAATCAGCAGAAGGTTGTTATTGCCAAGTGGCTGACCCGTGATTGTGAAATCCTGATCTTTGACGAGCCCACCAGAGGTATTGACGTCGGCGCAAAGAATGAGATTTATAAGCTGATGAATAAGCTGGTGGCTGAAGGAAAATCCATCATTATGATTTCTTCGGAAATGACAGAGATTCTGCGAATGAGTGACCGTGTCGTTGTCATGTGCGAAGGAAAGAAGACGGGTGAGCTGGATATTTCTGAGACCAAGCAGGAAACAATTATGAATCTTGCGACAAGAGAGATTGAATAGAGAGGGGCAGGAAAATGGCAAATAAGAAAACTTTTGGAGGATTAAAAGTGCGGGAGGCCATGGTGCTGGGTATCATTGTCGCAATGATCATCCTTTTCAGCATCCTCAGCCCGACTTTCAGGACATATCCCACGCTGGTAAGCGTGCTGGATAATTCTTACTATATTACTCTTATGGCTCTGGGAGTGACATTCCCTCTGATTACAGGCGGCGTTGATCTTTCTATCGGTACAGGCCTTGCATCTTACGCATTGATCGGCGGATTTCTGGTAGTCCAGAAAGGAATGCCGATAGGCATCGGGCTCCTGGCGTGCATCGGGATTGGCGTTTTGATCGGCCTGTTTAACGGTGTGCTGATAGCGATCCTGGATCTGCCGCCGTTTCTGGCGACGCTTTGTACCTGTATGATCACGCGCGGCCTGGGACCCGCGCTCTGCGGCGGTTTCGGTGTGTCATGGCCGTCGGCCGTTTCCTCTCAGGGAGCGTTTCGGAATGTCTTTAAATTTAATTCTCCCAGCGGAACCGTAATTCCTATTGGTATTGTATCTATGCTGGTACTGGTCGCTATCATGTCCTTTGTGCTGGACCACACAAGAGTGGGCCGTTATACGATCGCGATCGGAAGTAATAAAGAGGCAACCAGGCTGGCCGGTGTGAATATCAAATTTTATCATGTGCTGGCTTATGTAATTTCCGGATTTTTCGCGGGCCTGGCGGGCATCGCCTATGCTTCTACCTACGCTACGATCTATCCGGGATCGGGCGCCGGATTTGAGCTGGACGCTATCGGCGGAGCTATCGTAGGCGGCGTTTCCGCATCGGGCGGCGTGGGCACGATTTTGGGTTCTTTCCTCGGAGTCATTGTGATCTGCCTGATGAAGGTGGGGCTGCCGTTTATCGGCCTTCAGGCAAACTGGCAGCAGATTTTCACGGGTATTGTGCTGATCGTGGCGGTACTGATTGACGTGGTGAAGAAGAAAAAATAAAGGTATGTCGCCCTTTTAGGGCTTCATATAAATAACTATATTTAAGGAGGATTTTAGAATGAAAAAGAAAGCTCTGGCTATTTTACTCGGCGCAGCGATGGTATTGTCCATGACAGCCTGTGGCGGCGGCAGTAGCAGCGAGGCTCCGAAGTCAGATGCAGGCAGTGCTGCGGGGACAAGCAGCGCGGCTGAGGCAAGCGCGGCACCGGAAGCAAGCAGCGGCGCGGCTGAGGCGAGCGCAGCACCGGAAGCAAGCAGCGGCGCGGCTGAGGCAAGCAGCACAGAAGGCGGAAACAAGGGTTACAATTTCCAGATGATCGTTAAGAGCTTCCAGTCCACATACTGGCAGGCGGCTATCCAGGGTGTTGAGCAGGCGAAAGCCGAGCTGGGCGTTGAGGTTGAGGCTAATGGCCCGGCTACAGAGTCCGATATCGCCGATCAGGTCCAGATGCTGGATAATGCGATTGAGAAAAAACCGGACGGAATCGCTCTTGCCGCATGCGATACAAATTCTGTTCTTGATTCCCTTGCAAAAGCTCAGCAGGCAGGTATCCCGGTAGTGTGCTTTGATACAGGCGTTGCTGATGCCCCGGAAGGTTCCGTGTATGCGACCGTAGCTACAGACAATACTGCGGCGGGCGCCGTTGCGGCAGAGAATATGTTCCCGGTTATCGAGGAGAAGATCAAAGCGGCAACAGCAGACGCCAAAGTCAGGATCGGTGAGATCAATCAGGATGCTACGGCTCTGAATATTCAGCAGCGTGGACAGGGCTTCATCAATAAGATGAAAGAGCTCTGTGAGGGCGCAGGCAAGAAGGTTGCCGTAGTCGGTAACGAGTTCTATGTAAACGCTACAGAGAATGCGGCTGCAGAGGCAGAGGCGGAAGTTATCATCGAGGTTGGCGTTCCGGCTCAGACGACTCCCGAGCAGTGCTCCACAGAGGCTCAGAAGATCATGTCCAAAGAGGATACGATCGCTATCTTTGGTTCCAACCAGACATCCGCCGAGGGCGTTATCGGTGCGAACCAGACCCTGAACAAGCTGTCCACAGATCCCGCACAGGGTATCATTGGCGCTGGTTTTGACGCTGGTACTCCTCAGAAAGAAGCTATCACAAACGGCCAGTTCATCGGCGCCGTGACACAGTCCCCGCTGATGATGGGTTATGAGGCTGTTGTGACTCTGGCTAAGATCTGCGATGGCGAGACCGTAGCGGACGTTCCGATGGATGGTTACTGGTATACCGCAGAGACCATGGGCGACGAGAATATCGCTCCCAACCTTTACGACTAATTTGTATTCTTTAGCAGTAAAGTGGAATCTTAAAAGAAAAAAAGGGGAACCGGATGTATTCCGGTTCCTCTTTTTGTACCTCAAGATCTCTGTCAGGGATTGCTGTATGTCTTTCTATAGCAGAGTGGCGTTACACCCTCGCTGTTTTTAAATATTCGGATGAAATGACTGTCGTTACAAAAGCCGAGCTGTTCCGTGATCTGGCTGATGCTCATGGAGGTTCGGGTCAGAAGATAGCGGGCTTTCAGGATTCGCTGCCGCCGGATGTATTGTTGGGGTGTCTGACGGTAGCGGTTTTTGAAACATTTGATAAAATATGGCAGGCTGACGCCGCACATATTGGCGAGCCGGCTGTTGGAAATGTTTTCTCCCAGATGGGCCTGAATATAGCTTTCTGCCATTTTCCAGGGGATGGAAGCGTGTTCCGCTCTCCCCGTATCGGTACATTCCGGCAGAGTCAGAAGTTTTGCAAGCAGGCAGTAGAGATCTGTGGTGGTATCATAATTCGGATCACTCATCAGATGCTGCTGCAGGAGGCTTATCTCTCTGGAGACCGTGAGGAAGGGACTGCCGGTGGACACCGGCGAGTAGCGTAAAAGCAGCTCATCCATGATACGGCGGCTGTCGGAGCCAAGAAATTCGATCCAGATCATGCCCAGGGGGTCCCTGGGATCACTGCTGTAGTTGTGTGGTTCGTGACTGTTCATCAGAACGAGCTGGTTTTTATACAGGGAATATCGCTTCCCGCGGTAGGTGAGCTTCCCTTTGCCGGAAAGAATGCAGAAAATCTCACAATAAGGCGTCCGCGCGGAACGTTCTACGGAAAACAGGGAAGGAGCTTTCTGTTCAATACCTGTGCGGTTGAGGCGATACAGGAGAGCGTGTTCGTCCGCATGATCCGGATTAATGTAATAAAAGTCGTGCCAGTTGAGTTCGCCGTCACAGAGAAAGATATCTGCGTAGGGCGCATCGTAGATATATTGCATTTTCCGCCTCCGTTTGTATGGCGAAATGTCCGCTGACATTGTGTGCGCAGCGTCGAATCGCCAGACTTTTATATTACTATATCATATCTGCCTCACGGGTCAAGAAATCAGGCGATTTTTGTACTGTTTTTGCGTATCCGTGTCTATTGCGGAAGAAGGAAACGGAGCGTATAGTGGTGATAAACGGTTCGCTGCAGGAAATACAAATCATAAATTGCGGAGGAAAAAACCATGACAGGTAAAGAACGTTTTTATGCAACTGTGGAACGCAGGCCGGTGGACCGGCCGGCCGTGTGGATGAGCGCTCCGGTGGGTGAAGAGCTGGCAAACATGTGTCGGTTTTACGGTGTGAAGGACTGGCATGAGCTGCAGGTGAAGGCAGGGGATGACGTGTATGCTTTCGATATTCCCTATGATTCTGGCTATGCTACCAGTATTGCGGCGGCTTTTGACTGGTATCAAAACGGTTCCAATGTAGATCCGGAACATCGCACCCTGACGGCGGACGGCTGCTTTAAGGATGCCGAAGATCCGGAGGATCTGGCCTTTTTCGACTGGCCCGATCCGGAAAAATATATTGACCGCGAGGAATGCCGTCGCCGTTGTCTGGCTGCTCCGGAGGACAGGGCGGTGCTGGGCCAGATATGGAGCGCCCATTTCCAGGATACCTGCGCGGCTTTTGGAATGGAGACGGCTCTGATGAATATGGCGGCTAATCCGGAAGTTTATCAGGCGGTGGACGAAAAGATTTTGCGGTTTTATCTGCGGGCCAATGAAATTATCTATGAATCAACGAAAGGGCATATGGATGCCGTCATTATTGCCAATGATTTCGGCAGCCAGCTCGGATTGATGATCTCACGTCAGATGATCCATGATTATGTCATGCCGGGAGCAAAGCGGATCATCGATCAGGCCCATCAATATGGCCTAAAGGTAATCTATCATTCCTGTGGTGCGATTTTTGACGCGATCGATGAGCTAATCGAAGCCGGCGCGGATGTGGTTCATCCCATTCAGGCCACAGCCAAAGGCATGGCTCCTCGCCGTCTGAAAGAAGCTTACGGCGACAGAGTGGCTTTCTGCGGCGGAGTGGATATTCAGGAGCTGCTGCCCAATGGAACGCCGGAGCAGGTGAAAGCTAAAGTACGGGAGCTCAGAGAGATATTTCCTACGGGTCTGGTTATTTCTCCCAGCCAGGGAGTGATCCTTGATGACGTACCGCCTCAAAATATCCAGGCTATGCTGGAAGAAGGTTTAAAAAATACAAAAGAATTTTAAGAGAATCCCCTGCTTCCGTAAAGGCGGCGGGGGATTTATGCTAATACTATGTACACTTCCTCTGCTTTTCTTTGCATTTTCCCCTTTATTTATAGAACATGAAAAAAATCTAAACGTTTAAATATTTTTTAATTGCCGGTTATTGAAATTGTCCAGTGAATCATGTATTATGGGGATAAACATTAAGCGATTAAGCAGAGCGAATCGTTTTTTGCAGATTCCATGAGAAAAGGGAATTTGTGGAGGATGATGGAACAAATGAGAGTTCTGTAAAGGACAGGGTGCATGGTTCGGAGAAAGAATAAAGGGCAGAAAAATCATACGAGAATTTATATTATCGAGGCCGCAGTGGTATTTGCCCTGGTCATCGGCCTGACCGTATACGCCATGATCCGTTCAGCAGGTTCCGTGGTGAATGAGAAAAAGGCGGTGGAGATCGGGGGCGAAACGTTTTCCGTAGCCGATGTAAATTATTTCTATTACAGTTTTTTTGATTCGTATTGCGAAGAGAATGAGGAATATCTTCCGTATATGTTTGACCGGTCCAAGTCCCTGAAAACGCAGGAGTATGAGGAGGGCAGATCCTGGTTTTCTTATTTTCTCGATGAGACGGTGGATTCCATGGCGAACGTCATGGGAGCCGTGAAGGCGGCCCGGGAGGACGGTTTTACTCTTAGCGAGAAGGGAGAGGCGAATATTCGCGACTATCTGGACGGAATCCGTTCCGTGGCTGAGAAAAACGGTTCGGATGGGGACAGCTATGTGGCGGATATCTACGGCGCGGACATGAGTCTGGAACGTTACAGAGAGCTGATGGAATACTCCTGGCTGGCAAAGGAATATTCGGAACACAAAGAGCAGAGTTATACATACAGTGACGAAGATATAGAAAAATATTATCAGGAACACAGCAGCCATTACATATATGCGGATTATGAACGTCTGTATTTTAAAGCCTGCGATCAGGATGAGGAGCCGACGGAGGAACAGAAGGCCGGGGCAGAGGAGCGGGCCAGGGCGGCGCTCGCCAGAATTGAGAAGGGCGAAACGCTTAAAGCCGTGTTGGAAGAGTATCCGGATGCCGTTTATTATGCCGCGGAGGATGCTTACTACAGCGAAGGTTATTCCTATGGGGACTGGCTGTTTGTGGAAGAACGCAATGAAGGCGACAGCGCCGTGATCGACGATGGAAAAGGCTGTTATGTCATGGTATTCCATAGCAGGAGCAGACGGGAGTACGCGACGGTGAATGTGAGGGATATCCTTTTTGCCGTGGATACTTCGGATCTGGATACATCGGCTGCGGATTACAGCACAAAACGGGATCAGCGTTATGAGGAGTCCTGCAAAAGGGCAGAGGAAATTTTTGAGGAATGGACTACCGGCGGAGCTACGGAGGAGCTTTTTGCCAGCCTGGCGGATGAGTATTCGTCTGCCGCGGGGCGGGAGGGAGGTCTCTGTGAGAAGCTGGTAAAGGATACATTGGATAGTTCTGTGGAACAGTGGTGCTTTGATGAAGCGCGCAAACCGGGTGACTGTGAGGTTGTATATGGAGAGGACGGTTTTCATCTGCTGTATTTTGTGCGGGCCGATAGGCCTGCGTGGATGCAGGAGGTGGAGAACGATCTCCGCGCGGAGGATATGCAGAGCTGGTCTGATGGCCTGGCGGGGACAATGAATGTCAAGCGTTATGAGAAAGCGCTTGATCGGGCCGCCGGTTCATTATCGTAAGGAAATTATGCAGCACAAGAAAGGAGCAGAGAGGATATGAGCAACGAACCTAATAACGCAGGACAGGTTTATGCACTGGACATGCAGAAGGTTTCCAAACGCTTTCCAGGTACACTGGCCGTAGACAAGGTGGACTTTCGGGTCAAAAAGGGGGAAGTGCATGCGCTGATGGGTGAGAACGGCGCCGGAAAATCCACACTGATGAAAATGTTAAACGGCCTGTTTAACGACTACACAGGGGATATTTACATTAATGGTGAGAAAAAACTTCTCCATTCCCCTATGTTGGCTAAAGAGGCTGGTATCGGTATGGTATATCAGGAGTTATCCCTGGCCCGCAGGATTTCGATTTATGAAAACCTTCTGGTGGGCAGGCTGCCGAAAAAAAATGCCCTCTTTATTGATAAGAAGAAAGCCATCGCCGAGGCGAAGGAGCTGCTTTCTCGGGTGGGGCTGGATGATATCGATCCGACGCTGGATGTATCGGAGATCAGCCAGTGCGAGGCCCAGCTTGTGGAGATTGCCAAAGTGCTTGGTTTCAATCCCTCCATCGTCGTCATGGACGAGCCCACCTCCGCCCTTTCCAGTGAGGAGGTTAATCGTCTGTACGGGATCATCCGGCAGTTGAAATCCGAAGGCCTGGCGATTGTATATATCTCTCATCATCTGGCGGAGATTTTTGAGATTGCGGACAATGTTACGGTCATGCGCGACGGCAAGCTGGTGGGAGCTCTGCCGGTGAGTGAGACGAATCCGGACCACCTGGTGGAGATGATGGTGGGCGAACCGGTGAAAAATTTCTACGCAGACCATGAGTCCAATATTCAGAAGGAAGTGGTTTTAAAAGCGGAAGATTACACAAGATGGGGATTTTTCCATCATGTGAATTTTGAACTGCATAAAGGCGAGGTGCTGGCTATCTGCGGTCTGGCCGGCGCGGGACGTACAGAGATTGCCCGTGCCCTGATCGGCGTGGACAAGGCTGACGGAGGCAAGGTGACGATCCACGGCAAAGAAGCGAACTTTAAAGATTTCGGCGCGGCTATTGCCGGCGGTCTTGGCTATCTGACAGAGGATCGGAAGGTAGTGGGCCTTGCCCTGAACCAGACGGTGGCCGATAATGTGACTTCCTGTATTATTGATCAGAATTCCAAAGGCATATTCTTTAATGCTGCAGGCCTGAACGGTCTGGTGGATGAGAAGATCAATGAGATGAGCGTATATCCGGCGGATCGTGACCGTCTGGTAAACAGCTTTTCCGGCGGTAACCAGCAGAAGGTGCTGATGGCCAAATGGCTGGCCTCCGGTGTGGACATCCTGATTCTGGACGAGCCGACCCGAGGCGTGGACGTAAATGCCAAGCAGGTCATTCACAATGTAGTAAAGGATTACGTATCTAAAGGAAATTCAGTTATCCTGCTTTCCTCTGACCTTCCCGAGGTGGTTGGCCTGGCTGACAGGGCGGTGATCCTGCGTGAGGGACACACGATTGGCGAGATCCAGAAGAAAGATATGACTGAAAACTCAATCTTAATTGCAGCTAATGGGGAGGGAGAGTTCGTATCATGTCCGAAGTAAAGAAAAATGAAAATACTACCGCTCCAAAGGTAGATACAAGAAAAACAGAGATCAATAAATTTACGCTGCTGTTCAACAAGCTGGGAATCTGGATCATCGTTGTACTGCTCATCGTGGTGGGACTGATCGTGTCCGGCGGCCAGTTCTTTGGAAAGAGCAATATCCAGTCCATTCTGGAGGCTGTGGCCCTGGTTGGTATGGTCTGCGCGGGTCTTTTCTATGTCACGTATTCCGGCAATATGACGGATATGTCCGTGCCGATCACTATGGCTTTCGGCGGCGTGATGGCAGTGCAGTGTATTAATTTCGGTTTTGTGGGAGCTATTGTGGTAGGCCTTCTGGCCGGCGCCCTGATCGGTGTGATCAACGGTTTCATGATCGGTAAGATGCGGGCTAACGCCATCATCTGGACTCTGGCCGTGAACTTGCTGATTTCCGGCGTCATCCGTGTGGTATGGCAGGGCAAAATGCTTTATGCCGAGGATATCGCCCGGGAGGATATGCAGGATTCCGCGAACCTGTTTTATTCTATTTCCCGTACCTATATTGGCGGCGTTATCTCTTTGATGGCCATTGTTATGTTGGTGATGTTTTTTATCTCCTGGATTATTCATACCAAGACAGGGTTCGGCCAGAAACTGAAAATCATCGGCACGAATTATGAAGTGGCAAAATTTTCCGGCATTAACTGTACAAGGCAGTTGATGATTGCCTATGTGATCAATGGCCTGTGCAGCGCTACGGCAGGTATCTTCTACGCGGCCCTGAGAAAATGCGCTTCATATGAAAATGGTACAGGCTATGATTTTGACGCTCTGACGGCTATCCTTCTCGGAGGCGTATCGCTGAACGGCGGCAAAGGTTCCATTGCGGGAACCATCGGCGGTGTGCTTGCTTACGGCATGCTGAACAATATCCTCTCCTGGGTGGGGCTTGGTACATATTCAAAATATCTGGTACAGGGTATTGTTTTCCTGTTTATCGTATGGCTGAACACATATTCAAACAGAAAGTTGGGTAAAGCATGATGGAAAAGAAGAATTTTAAATTAAATGCTGCGTTTATTAATAGAAACAGATCCTACCTTTTACTTGTGCTGATCATGATCTGCGGTCTGTTTGCGAAGAACTTCTATACACCCTATAACATCCAGGCCGTGACCGGAAACGGCAGTCTGGTGATCTGGCTGGGCCTTGGCTTTACCATTGTGCTGATCGCGGGCCATATGGACATGACGGTTATGTACATGTCTACTTTTGCGGCGCTTCTGACCCTGGGCCTTCATGCGGATCAGAAACTGCCCTGGCTGCTCTGTGTAATTATCGGCGCGCTGATGGGTGTGTTAAACGGTTTGATTATGGGACTGCTGGTGACAAAGCTGAAGATTCACGCGTTTATCGCCAGTATCGGTATGCAGCTTGTGCTGAGGGGTGTGATGTACGTTTACTGTAACGGCAAGGAGCTGAGCATCGGAAAGGATTATACCTGGAACGACATGCTGAATGGCAAGCTGATACCGTTTCTTCCATTGTCTACATATTTCATTATCACGACGATCTTTATTTTCGGAGTCATGGTGATCCTTCGTTATACCAGGCTGGGACGCAACATCCATATGGTGGGCGGCAACGCGGAAACTGCCTGGCTGGCCGGTATCAAGAGCGACATGGTAGTTATCGCCGCTTTTGTGATTTCCGGTCTGGCTGCCGGGCTTGGCGGCGCCCTGAACGGTATTTACTCCGGGGCGGCAAACGTGACCATGGGTGAGAAAGGTATCTCTCCATTCTATATGGCTTTCACGGCCTGCGTCATTGGCGGTACGGATATTTACGGCGGCAAGGGAAGCGTGATCTGGACTTATGTATCCCTGATCATGATCGCCTTCCTGAAAGCCCTGTGTAAATCCACAGAGCTGCAGGTGCTGGTAATCGGAGCGGCACTGGTGCTGTGTCTGGTTTATGAGACCGTTGCCAAATACAATCGGGATAAAGTCCTGGGACGCCGTCCGAACCTGTATATCGAGTATAAGAATGAAACAGGCAATGCAAAATAAAGTAGAAGGCTTTTCGGCCCTCGAAGGAAAAGGATTAAAAGCATTACAGGCTTTTAATAGATAAAATATTATAGGAGGAACAAAAAATGATGAAAAAGAGTTTAGCAATCCTGCTGAGCGGAACCATGCTTCTGAGCGCGGCGTTCATGACAGGGTGCGGCGGCGGCAGCTCCAGCGAAGCCCCGAAGTCTTCTGCGGCGTCTGAGGCCAGCACGCCGGCGTCTTCCGCGGCGCCGGAGGCATCCGAGGCAGGCAGCGAGGCGCCCGCATCCAGCGCGGCTCCTGAAGCATCTGAGGCAGGCAGCGCCGCTCCGGCAGGTGATGTGAATGTTCCGGAGGCGGCTAAGGCTTCTTATGAAAAGCTTCTGGCGGCCGAGGAGAGTCTGATGACCACCGACAATCATCCGATGATGGCCGAGGGCCTGAGCTTTGACGTTCCGGCTGTTGACGGCGACGCTGCAGCTATGGAAGAGCTTCCCGAGACAGACAAGAATCACTGGCATTACAAAGAGTATCTGGATTGGGATCAGTCCGCGGACGCCCAGTTCCCGGAATCTCCGGCTGACGGCCAGGAAGGCAAGAAGGTTATCCTGATTGTTCACGGCGCTCATGCCTGGACAACCTGCTATACAGAAGCTTTCAAGGCTGCCTGTGACGCTGTGGGTATGACCTATGATATCTATGACCCCAACTGGGATCAGGCTAACCAGGACAGCTATGTTGATCAGGCGATCAATGAGCGTCCCGATGCCATCGTTGTCATCCCGGTATCTGCTGACCATGCTACCCAGCAGTTTAAGAAGATCACAGACGCCGGTATTCCGGCATTCTGCTCCAACACCACACCGGAAGCTGACGCCATGAACTTTATCATTTCCTACACAGGACCCAACGACTGGTATCAGATGAGAACGCTGGCCGCTATGCTGGGCGAATCCATGGAAGGCAAGGGCGGCGTTGCTTACATTACTCATAATGTAGGCGGATCTCCCTACTATGCCCGTTGCTACGGCCCGATGACCGAGCTGGCCGAGAAATATCCGGACATCGAGACGCTGGATATTCAGTCTCCGGGATTTGAGGCTTCCGAGGTTAAGCAGGTAGTGGCTGACTGGATCACAAAATTCGGTGATAAGCTGAACGCCATCGTTCTGGCCGACGACTCTGATCAGGCCATCGGCGCCGTTGAGGCTTGCCAGGCTGCCGAACGTACCGATATCAAGATCGTTGCCGCCGGTATTTCCAAACAGGGTCTTGAGCTGGTAAAATCCGGCGATCTGTTCGGTATGTCTTATCAGACCTGCCAGGGTGACGCCGGCCTTGCCGTTCGTACTGTTTCCGAGTGGTTCTGCGGTATTGACGTTGCCAGAGTTAATTACCTGAGCACGGATATTGCCACAAAGGACAACGCTTCCAGTTTCGAGCCCTGTCAGTGGTAAATCTGAATAAATTGCTTTTGTAAAAATTAAGACAGAGAGATTGTACAGAACAGCTCTCTATTAAAAAAGGATCTGTCGTAGTAATGCGGCAGATCTTTTTTGAATCAGTCCGGTGAACAAAGAAAAGAGAACGACAGCCGTAAAATATGCTGTTGCACCTGATAAAGTATCAGGAAAAAAGGGTATTTTTTCCGAGTATTGTCCAAAATGTCAATAAACAGGAAAGAAAATGTCGGATTCTCGTCGATATCCCGCATGTTGAATACCTTGACAATTTTTGGGTTTGATGCGATAATTGAACTTGTTTTTGAGAAAATTTAAGGAGGAATATAGAATGTCTACGAAAGCGTATTATCCGATCGAAGAAATCGGCGCCGGAAAACCAGGCTTTTCCAAAACACGTGCGATTATTGAGGGCGCGTTTTACGGAAACAATGTTGTCAAGGTAAATACATTAAAAGAAGCCTATGACATGGCAAAGAATTCCCCGGGAACCATCGTTACCGATATGCCGGTTTACAGAGGCGAGGAGTTCGGGCTGGAACCGGACGCAAAAGTTCTGCTGTTTAATGACGGCGCTGTTACCGGACGTTATGCCGGCGCCCGCCGCATCAAGGGAGAGCCCGGTGTAGATGAGACCAAGCTGGATAAGGTGGTCATGGACGCGATCTATGAGACCCGTTGGAGAACCATGTATCATGCAGAGGTTTTCGTCGGCCTTGATCCCGAATTTATGGCAAAAGCTCACCTGCTGATTCCGGAAGGTGAGGAGAATCTGATGTACAACTGGATGCTGAACTTCCAGTATATGTCCGATGAGTATGTGAAAATGTACAAGAAGTCTCAGCCGATCGGCGACGGGAAAGAGCCGGACATCTATATTTTCTCTGATCCCCAGTGGGTACCGGGCAACCGTCCCGACTTGGATTACAGCTGCCTGAGCGATCCGCTTACCCTGTGCTATTTTGATACCGATCAGAACTGCGCCGCTATCCTGGGTATGAAGTATTTTGGCGAGCACAAGAAAGGTACGCTGACCATGGCCTGGGCTCTGGCAAACAGAAACGGCTATGCTTCCTGCCATGGCGGACAGAAAGAATATACCTTGCCTGACGGCAGAAAGTATGTGGCGTCCGTATTCGGCCTATCCGGTTCCGGAAAGTCCACACTGACCCATGCAAAACACGGCGGCAAATATCCGATCACCGTACTGCATGACGACGCGTTCATCATCAACACGGATACCTGTTCTTCCGTAGCTCTGGAGCCGACCTATTTTGATAAGACGGCTGATTATCCGACAGGCTGCCCGGACAATAAATATCTGCTGACGGCTCAGAACTGCTCCGCTACTATGGACTCCGAAGGCAAGATCCAGCTTGTGACGGAGGATATCCGTAACGGTAACGGCCGTGCCATCAAATCCAAACTGTGGTCTCCAAACCGTGTAGACAAGATTGACGCGCCGGTTAACGCGATCTTCTGGATCATGAAAGATCCGACTATCCCGCCGGTAGTGAAGCTTAAAGGCGCCGCGCTTGCTTCGGTTATGGGCGCCACTCTGGCCACCAAGACTTCCACCGCCGA
Source organism: uncultured Lachnospiraceae bacterium (assembly GCA_949471785.1). Lineage (GTDB taxonomy): Bacteria > Bacillota > Clostridia > Lachnospirales > Lachnospiraceae > UBA11957. The sequence continues at coordinate 19,343 of CASWRE010000038.1, forward strand.
GCGTGTGGCTGCCGGTACTGACCTGAATGCTCTGCGTATTGTTCCTTACGCCAATCCGTTCAGAACATATCCGCTGGTTCATGACTATGAGAAATTCAAAAAACTGGTGGAAGAGAAGAATGTGGACTGCTACATTGTCAACACCGGTGATTTCATGGGCAAGAAAGTAAAACCGGCCGATACGCTGGGAATTCTGGAAGCCATCGTTGAAAACCGCGCTGAATTCAAGCAGTGGGGTCCCTTCGAGGATATCGAGATCATGGACTGGACACTGACAGACAACTTTATTCCGGATATGAACGATCCCGAGTATGTGGCTGCTCTGAAAAATGCCATGGTGAATCGTGTGAATGCGATCAAAGACTTCAGCGAGAAGAAAGGCGGATACGATGCACTTCCCGAGGAAGCGCTGGCAGCCGTTCAGAGGCTGGTAGACGAACTGTCATAAAAATAATATACAGTCGGATTGCAGGGCTGCCGGTTTTTCCGGCAGCCTTTTTGGGAATGTATAGTGCATAATTGCATTTTTGCCGTTGTCAAGCATCAAACTTCATGAAAATTTTGATGAACCTTGTGAGGATTTGTCGCACATTTTTATTGTTTTTGGACATACAATAAAGTATAATGTGTGTAGCAAAGACAAGAACAAGATTCCTGGGGTGTTCGATGATCTCGTCGTTTTGAACCTACATTTACTTTAAACGGGATTCCTATATTGCTGCATAGATGCCAGGCCTCCGTTTGCAGTGGAAGGCAGAAGTGCAGTTGCGGTTACCCACCTGGCTTCGGCTAGGAGTCAAGAGACGGGAAACGGCACTCTGGGGTTTTACTAAAGAGAAAGAAAGGGCCTTCAAAGGCTCTTTTTGTGTATTTTTTCGCATATAGTAATACCGGAGTGTAGGTGAATGGAGTTTATTAAAAAAGTAAAAATTGTGCTGGTGTTGCTTTTGATCGGATTGATTGTGTATGTAGCGCCTCTGTCGGTGGAAACATTTGCGCCGGCAAAACCCCTGATGCCCTGGCAGCAGTTTTTTCTGGCCTGTGCATCGCGTCTGGGCCGGAAGGATTCTGAAGGGGCAGAGAGAGCCGAAAAAGTGGAGGCTGCCGCGGCGGAATTGCCGGACGCCAGAACAGATAATGGTGCGGCTATGCCATCCGCCATCAGGGTTCTGTTGACCCATAATCAGGACGGAAACTGTATGTTCGGACAGATGCAGATATCCTGTAATACGACCTGGCAGGCAGACGGACGGGTTTATGAAAGCGACGAAAAATTGACGATGGATACTGATCAGATCACAGGCGAATGCTTCCGGGTATCCTCCGATGAAAAGGATGCGGAGTTTTTTCTGGAGTATGACGGTCTGGCCAGGCAGAGTACCCGGTATCAGGGAACGCTGATCTTTTATCCGGCGGCGGACGGCTTTTATGTGGTCAATGAGCTGCCTTTGGAGGATTATGTGGCCTGCACAGTGCCCGGGGAGATGCCGGCTTCCTATCCGGCGGAAGCGCTCAAGGCTCAGGCTGTGTGTTCCCGGACTTACGCGGTAAAAAATACAGGCGGAATGGAAGATTATCATGCCGATGTGGACGATTCCGTGTCCTGGCAGGTTTATAACGGACAGGAGGGGGACAAACGAGCCACGGAAGCGGTAAAGGCTACGGAGGGAGAGGTACTTCTGTGGGAGGGGAAACCGGCGGATATTTATTTCTTTTCGACTTCCTGTGGGCTGACCAGTCGGAAGGATATCTGGAATGCCGGGGATCAGGACAGCTGTCTGAAAGCGGCCTATGTGGGTAAAAAAGGGAAGATGCCGGAATCGGAGGAAGCATTTGCTTCTTATATTCAGGCAGACGACGAAAATGCCTGGGAGAGCGATATGCCATGGTTCCGCTGGCGGGTGAAAATGCCCCTGGACCGTATACAGGAGTTGTCGGACAGAAAGAAAAATGATCTGGGAGCGGTACTTTCCCTGGCTGTCACCTCCCGTTCATCGGGATGGGCGGCCACGGAGCTGACCGTGACCTGTGAAAAGGGAAGCTATACGGTGGACTCCGAGTATGCTATCCGAAGTTTCCTGTCCCCAGAAGGGTGTACGCTGAAAAATCAGGAAGGCAAAGTGTCATCCATGAAAATATTGCCCAGCGCTTACTTCATATTCGTTCAGTATGAAAATGACGAAGGCGCGCTGGCCGGTTACCGGATTCTGGGCGGTGGCATGGGGCATGGAGCGGGGCTCAGCCAGAACGGCGCAAAGGCCATGGCGGAGCAGGGCATGGACTACCGGCAGATATTGGAACTGTTTTATCAGGATGTTGTACTGACGAATGGCGAAGGGTAAGAGAGATGTTGAGAAAAGTGATGCGGTGGAGTGTTGCCGTCGCAGGATTTATCAAGCGGATGAAAGAAGATCATGTAGGCGCCTATGCCGCGCAGAGCGCCTACTTTTTTCTGATGTCCTGTATTCCGCTGCTGTTGCTGATCATGACGCTGATTCGCTATCTGCCGATCACCGAGTACGATTTTTTTGTGTTGGTGATGCGGATCGTACCGGAAGAATTCCAGAATCTGGTCTATATGGTGGTAGCCGAAGTGTTTTCAAAATCCGGGGCGGTGGTGCCGATCTCGGCTCTTTTTACGGCCTGGACTGCCGCAAAGGGTATTCAGTCTCTGTATAACGGGCTGAATACGGTATATCATGTGCCGGTGGTGCCCAATTATCTGACGGCACGGTTGATTTCGGCCCTGTACACGATTATTTTTGTGGCTGCTATCGCCATCACGCTGATTCTGGTGGTGTTTGGCAGCAGTATCCAGAATGGTCTGGCGGCCCATTATCCTCTGGCGGCCGATCTGACAGCGGCCATCGTCCATATGCGGGTGTTGATTACGCTGTCTTTCCTCATGTTCACTTTTCTAGTGCTGTACAAATTTGTGCCTAACCGGAGGGCAACCTGGAAAAGTCAGTTCCCCGGCGCGGCTTTGTCGGCGGCGGCCTGGCTGATCTTTTCTTTCGGTTTTTCCCTTTACGTGGATTTGAGCAACAGTTTCTCCAATATGTATGGCAGTCTGACTACGCTGATTCTGGTTATGCTTTGGCTGTATATCTGTATGTATATTTTGTTGATCGGCGCGGAGGTGAATGCCTATTTTGAAGATCGATTTCGCAGAATACGCGTGGAGCTGTTGATGAATAAAAAAAGCGGGCAGGAGACGGATACGGAGAGCCTGTAACGCTCTGTCCGTTATAACCGCTCGGTCTTCGGCCGAACGATTACCGTAAAAAACTCTTGACAAGATGATTTCTTGTGTTTAGAATAAAGGCATTGAAAAAAGCGATGAAGGCGTCAGTAGTTCTTTGCTTTCCCACAGAGAATGGCGGTCAGCGGCTGGAAGCTGCCATGGGTTCAGGCAAAAGGATGAATTTCCCGCCGGAGCTGCATTTTTGAACCCCAGTATACAGGACAGTAGAAAATGACGTGCCTGCGCGTTAAGCAGTCGAGTGCCCGGCGTGCGTTGTCCGGGAATTTGGGTGGTACCACGGAGAATACCAAGCTTCGTCCCTGCAGGGGGACGGAGCTTTTTTTTATCCGTTTCCCCAATTGGTAAAATAATCTGACAGATAAGGAGTGGGAGCTATGAGCGATAATATGAAAGAAAAGCTGGAGCAGATCCTCGAGGAAGCGACGCAGAAGATTCAGGAATCTGACGCTTTGGAGAGATTGAATGATGTGCGGGTCAATTTCCTCGGGAAAAAAGGTGTGCTGACCGGCGTGCTGAAAAGTATGAAAGATGTGGCCAAGGAGGACCGGCCCATGGTGGGGCAGATGGTCAATGAGACCAGGGCGAAGATCGAGGCTCATCTGGAGGAGACAAAGGCGCGCCTGGAGGCGGCTTTGCGGGAGGCCAGAATGGCGGAGGAAGAGATCGACGTCACGCTGCCGGCCAGACGCCGTGAGATCGGCCATCGCCATCCCAATACAATCGCCCTGGAAGAAGTGGAGCGTATCTTCGTGGGCATGGGTTACGAGGTGGTGGAAGGCCCGGAGATCGAATATGACGAGTACAATTTCGAGAAGCTGAACATCCCGGCCAATCATCCGGCCAAGGATGAGCAGGATACCTTCTATATAAATAAGGAGATTGTGCTGCGTACGCAGACCTCTCCGGTACAGGCCAGAGTCATGGAGCAGGGGAAAATGCCGATACGTATGATTGCTCCGGGACGGGTGTTCCGTTCCGATGAGGTGGACGCCACCCACAGCCCCTCCTTCCATCAGATCGAGGGTCTGGTGGTGGATAAGAATATTACGTTCGCCGATCTTAAAGGAACCCTGGAGGAATTCGCCAGAGAGCTGTTCGGGGAGAATACGAGAACGAAATTCCGTCCCCATCACTTTCCTTTCACAGAACCCAGCGCGGAGATGGATGTGTCCTGCTTCAAATGCGGCGGCAGAGGTTGTCGTTTCTGCAAGGGAGAGGGCTGGATTGAGATCCTGGGCTGCGGCATGGTGCATCCCCACGTATTTGAAATGTGCGGTATTGACCCCGAACAGTATACGGGGTTTGCTTTCGGCGTGGGCCTGGAACGTATCGCTCTGTTGAAATATGAAATTGACGATATGCGCCTTTTATATGAAAACGATTACCGTTTCTTAAAACAGTTCTAGGAGGAGGGAGAAATCATGAATACATCATTATCATGGATAAAAAAATATGTGCCGGATCTGGATGTGACACCCCGGGAGTATGTGGATGCGATGACTCTGTCCGGAACAAAGGCCGAGGGGTATGTAAAGCTTGACGCGGATTTGGACCGGATCGTGGTGGGTCAGATACAGAAAATCGAAAAACACCCCGATGCGGAGAAGCTGGTGGTCTGTCAGGTGGATGTGGGAGAACGGGTGGTACAGATCGTGACCGGCGCTCCCAACGTGGCGGAGGGACAGAAAGTTCCCGTGGTACTGGACGGCGGACGGGTGGCCGGAAATCATGACGGCAAGATGACGCCCGGCGGCGTTAAGATCAAGAAAGGAAAATTAAGGGGCGTGGAGTCCGAGGGAATGATGTGCTCCATTGAGGAGCTGGGATCAAATCGGGATATGTACCCGGAATCTCCCGAGTACGGCATATATGTTTTCCAGGAGGATGTAGCCGTAGGTGAGAGCGCCGTCAAGGCTCTGGGGCTCGACGACATTGTAGTGGAATATGAAATCACCTCTAACCGTGTGGATTGTTACAGTGTTATCGGCATTGCCAGAGAGGCTGCAGCCACCTTTGACAAACCTTTCCATCCTCCCGTGGTTGCAAAGACCGGAAATAATGAGGATGTCCATGATTATATCCGCGTGACTGTGGAAGACACAGAGCTTTGTCCCCGCTACTGTGCCCGTGTGGTGAAAAATGTTAAGATCGGGCCGTCGCCCAAATGGATGCAGCGCTGTCTGGCCTCTGTGGGTATCCGCCCCATCAATAATCTGGTGGATATTACCAATTATGTCATGGAGGAATACGGTCAGCCCATGCATGCTTATGATCTGGCGACCATCAGCGACCGGCATATCATTGTAAAGCGGGCTTCCGACGGAGATACCTTTGTGACTCTGGACGGACAGGAGCGGAAACTGGATCATGACGTGCTGATGATTAATGACGGTGAAAAGGCGGTGGGATTAGCCGGTATTATGGGCGGTGAGAATTCCATGATCACAGACGACGTCCGGGATGTGCTTTTCGAGGCGGCCTGCTTTGACGGTACGAATATCCGTCTGTCGGCCAAACGTGTGGGTCTGCGCACGGAGGCTTCCGGTAAATTTGAGAAGGGCCTAGATCCGAATAATGCCGAGGAGGCTATCAACCGCGCCTGCCAGCTCATGGAAGAGCTGGGCGCCGGCGAGGTGGTAGGCGGGATGGTGGATGTGTATCCTGAAGTCAGAAAAGAGACCCGGGTAGCTTTTGAGCCGGACAAGATCAACGCCCTGCTGGGCACGGAACTGTCCGACGAGGAGATGATCGGCTACTTAAAGCGGGTAGAACTTGTGCCGGATAGGGACACGGGAGAAATCATCGTGCCGACCTTCCGCCAGGATATTCAGCGCACCGCCGATGTGGCCGAGGAGGTGGCAAGATTTTTTGGCTATGACAATATTCCGGCCACACTGCCCAGCGGGGCGGCAACGGCGGGAAAAATATCCTTTGCGGAACGCATAGAACGGCTTGCCAGAGATGTGATGGAGTATGAGGGATTTTCTCAGGGATATTGTTATTCCTTCGAGAGCCCGAAAGTTTATGATAAGCTGCTGCTGCCCGGGGACGCCCCGGAACGTGAGGCTATCCGGATAGCCAACCCGCTGGGAGAGGATTTCAGCATTATGCGTACCCTGTCTCTGAACGGGATACTGACCTCGCTGGCGGCCAATTACAATCATAGAAATAAGAGTGCAAAGCTCTATGAGATTGGTAATATTTACCTTCCGAAGGAACTGCCTCTTAAGGAACTTCCGGAGGAGAGAAAAATCCTCACACTGGGTATGTACGACGCCGGAGATTTTTTTGACATGAAGGGGTCCGTGGAGAATTTTCTGCGGAAGGCCGGTATGAAGGGTCATCTGGAGTACGACGGACAGGCGGGCAAAAGCTTTCTGCATCCCGGCCGGCAGGCGAAAATCAGTTACGGGGGAACGGTTATCGGTTTTCTGGGCGAGATTCACCCCGTGGTGGCAGACAATTATGATTTGGGAGCCAGAACTTACGTAGCCGTTATTGACATTCCCGCAATTTTAGAGTATTGTACTTTTGATCGCAAATACACAGGGGTTGCCAAATTCCCGGCAGTGATGCGTGATTTGAGCATGGTCGTCCCGAAGAAGATCCGAATCGGGGAGATTGAGCGTATGATCAGCCAGAGAGGCGGTAAGCTGCTGGAGGAAGTCAGACTTTTCGACGTCTATGAGGGAAGCCAGATCGAGGCGGGCTGCAAATCAGTAGCTTTTTCCATAACATTCCGAGCGGCAGACCGTACGCTGTCCGAGGCAGATATCACGGGCGTGATGAAGAAGATTTTGAACGGACTGGAAAGCATGGGAATTGTATTGCGTCAGTAGACAGGAAAATAAATTGCCGCTCTGCCGGAGATATTCCGGCGGGCGGCGGTTTTGTGTTCATATGCATCAGGAGGAAACATGAGGATATTGATTTTACGGCATGGTGAGACGGAGTGGAATACCTGCGCTCGTCTGCAGGGACAGACGGATATTCCGCTTAACGAGAACGGTATCCGGCTGGCCAGGATTACCGGGGAGAAGATGAGGGATGTGCAGGTGGATATCTGCTATACCAGTCCCCTGGGACGGGCGAAAAAAACGGCTCTTCTGGTGCTGAACGGCCGGGATGTGCCGATACGGGAGGATGCCCGGCTGACGGAGATCGGCTTCGGCAGCTGGGAAGGAAGGCTCTGCGGAAAAGGGAAGGAAGAGCTCCCGAAAGAGTTCCTGGACAATTTTTACCGGAACCCGTTTTCAGATGATATGGTGATGCCGGAGGACGGAGAGACCTTCGGGGCGCTGCGTGAGAGAATTCTGGATTTTATCCATGATCTGACGGCCGATCCGGCATTGCAGGACAAGCATGTACTGTTATCCTGCCATGGCTGTTCCTCCCGGGCCCTGCTGGGATGTATGAGCGGTACGCCGCTGGAGGAGGATTTCTGGCGCGGTACCGTGCCGCCCAATTGCAGCGTCAGTGTGGTGGATTACGAGAACGGGATTTTCACCGTTGTGGAAGAGGACCGTATTTACTACGATAAAAAGGAATGGAAGAATCATTATGTGCGTTGATATGAAAACCTCGGATTTCTATTACGAACTGCCCGGGGAGCTGATTGCTCAGGACCCTTTAAGAGATCGTTCCGCGTCCCGGCTTTTACATCTGGATAAGAAAACAGGGGCGTGTACCCATGGGGTATTCCGTGATGTTCTCGGCTTTCTGCATTCCGGAGACACGCTGGTGATCAACGATACCCGGGTGATACCGGCGCGGCTGTACGGTCATAAGCAGGATACCGGCGGGGCTGTCGAGGTGCTGCTACTGAAACGAAAGGGGCGGGACGTCTGGGAGACCCTGGTGCGTCCGGGAAAAAAAATGAGACCCGGAGCCAGGGTATCTTTCGGCAACGGCCTGCTGAGGGGGGAGGTATTGGAAGTGGTGGAGGAGGGCAACCGCCTGATCCGTTTTACTTACGAAGGGATTTTTGAAGAAATCCTGGACCGGCTGGGGGAAATGCCTCTGCCTCCCTATATTACGCATAAACTGGAGGATAAGGAGCGTTACCAGACCGTTTACGCAAAGCATAACGGGTCGGCTGCCGCGCCCACCGCGGGACTGCATTTTACGGAGGAGCTTCTGGATGAGGTGCGCAATAGAGGAGTGAATATAGCCCATGTCACTCTTCATGTGGGACTCGGTACCTTTCGTCCGGTCAAAGTGGAGAATATTGGGGAACACCATATGCATTCCGAGTTTTATATGGTGGAGGAGGATCAGGCAGCGCTGATCAACGCCGCGAGACAGACGGGTCATCGAGTCATCGCCGTGGGGACTACGAGCTGCCGTACTTTGGAATCCGCCGCGGATGAACAGGGTATTCTCCGGGCAGGCAGCGGCTGGACGGATATTTTTATCTATCCGGGATATCGTTTTCGTCTGACCGACGGTCTGATCACGAATTTTCATTTGCCGGAATCCACGCTTCTTATGCTGGTTTCCGCTTTGGCGGGCCGGGAACGCATACTGGCGGCCTATGAGGAGGCCGTGAGGGAACGGTATCGTTTCTTCTCCTTCGGCGACGCCATGATAATCATTTGAATCGTGATATTGCTGTTTCCTGGAAAGTATGTTATATTTGTTAGTAATTGTTAAGTAAACGTATGGAATTGCTTAACAATAATATTTACTGTGTTATGGCAGACGATGCCGTGTAATGAGGTGATTGGCATGAGTGTAAACAGTGAGAGCAGGCAGAGGATATTGATAGCCGACGATTCGGAAATGAATCGGTCTATCCTGGCAGACATGCTGGAGGATGAGTATGATCTCTGTGAGGCGGAAAACGGCGTTGAGGCGGTAGCCGTGCTGGAACGCGAGGGAGTGGGTATTTCGCTGGTGCTTTTGGATATTGTGATGCCGGAGATGGACGGATTTGGCGTTCTGGAGGTCATGAATAAGTATCATTGGATTGATGATATTCCCGTGATTCTGATTTCAGCGGAAAATTCAAGAGGATTTGTGGAACGGGCTTATGATCTGGGAATCACGGATTACATCAGCCGTCCTTTCGACGCGGCAATCGTCCGCCGGCGTGTTGTCAACACGCTGATGCTCTATGCGAAACAGAAGAAGCTGGTCGGCATGGTGGCGGATCAGATCATTGAAAAGGAAAAAACAAATAATCTGATGGTTTCGATCCTGAGCAATATTGTTGAGTTCAGGAATGGTGAGAGCGGGCTGCATGTTACCCATGTCCGTGTAATCACGGAGATGGTACTGAAACATTTGATTCAGATGACGGATAAATATGAGTTGTCTCATTCGGATATCGCATTGATTGCTACGGCTTCCGCTCTTCATGATATAGGTAAAATCGCGATTCCCGAGGAAGTGCTGAATAAGCCGGGCAGGCTCACCGATGAGGAATTCGTTCAGATGAAAAAGCATTCGGAGATCGGCGCGTCCATGCTGGAGGATCTTCCTTTCGAGCAGGATGAGCCGCTGGTTCGGATCGCCCACGATATCTGCCGGTGGCATCATGAGCGGTATGACGGACGGGGGTATCCGGACGGCCTGAAAGGGGATGAAATACCGATTTCCGCCCAGGCGGTGGCCCTGGCCGACGTGTACGATGCGCTGACCAGCGAGCGGGTATATAAAAAGGCTTTTTCCCATGAGAAAGCGGTACAAATGATCATGAACGGAGAATGCGGAACCTTTAATCCGCTGCTGATGCAATGCCTGGGCGAGATTGCGGATGATTTGCTTAAGGAAAAGGATGCGAATCCCCACGGGAATCAGGTGGAACAGGAAATGCGGAATGTGACTGCCGAAATGCTGCATCATGAGGAGCTTTCCGCTTCGGAGCGGACCCTGCGTCTTCTGGAGCATGAGCGGACGAAATACCGTTTCTTTGCATCCATGTCCCAGGAGATTCAGTTTGAGTACAAATTGACTCCGCCCATGGTGACGATATCCGACTGGGGCGCCGAAAGACTTGGGCTCAAAGAGATTACCATGGACCCGCTTAATGATCCGGCGATACTGACTTTCTTTGGCGAGGACGGCATGGAGGGGCTGAAGAAGAGGGTGCGGGAGAGCAGCCCGGAATCACCGGTCGTTCAGTATGACTGTGAGCTTACAGTCCGAGGGAAAAAGAGATGGAACCGGATCATCTGCCGCGCCCTGTGGGAGTCGGAGGAGCCGCCCAAAATGGCCGGCGTCATCGGCAAGCTGGTGGACGTCCACGATACTCACACCCGTTTTGCCGAGCTGGAACAGCTGGCTTTCCATGATCCCCTGACCGGACTGTTGAACCGGAATTACGCCAGGACACAGATCATTGACCGAATTGTACATCATCAGGATGTGTCCTATGCGCTGGTGATTATTGATCTGGATTATTTTAAAGACGCCAATGATCAGTACGGTCATCTCTTTGGCGATAAAGTGTTGCAGTATATGTCGGAAAAGCTTCGCAAGAATATCCGCAGCGGCGATATTGTGGCCAGGGTCGGCGGGGATGAATTTATGGCTTTCACGCAGTATGTGTCCGATCCGGAGCTCATGGTGGAGAGGATTTTCCAGTCCTTAATCGGAAAGTATGAGAATTTCAAGATTTCTGTCAGCATGGGTATCGCGCTGACGGATATGGTGGGCTACGATTATACCAAACTGTTTCATAATGCGGATAAGGCCCTGTATGCGGCGAAAAGGGCAGGGCGGGGAAGATATTGCTTCTACGATCCTTCCATGCAGGATATGCTGTCTGTCATATCCCCCATTGACAAACATGTGGAGCGGGGAAAAAATGTGGAAAAGGGCATAGCGGACAGGTGAGGTTTTGCTTTACTTTGCCTGAAAAGAATGCTATATTTAAGACAATCGTTGGTGCAAATGCTGCATAAATTAGACATTATATAGGGGTAAAGGAGGTATATTTTGTGAGTAGGAGAAGAAAAAAGCAACTGCAGTGTTGACATTGTTGTCTTTGGTCTTGTCTTGGATTGTTTTTCCTGAAAAGACATCTATACCGGTGCAGGCAGCCAAATATACTCATGAGCAAGATTACGGCGAGTTGGAAGTCGGAAAGAGTATGGAGATTGACTCCTGTGGGTTAATCGGAGACTATCTGAATCGCAAATTTACGTGGTCTACGGAGAATGTGGATCTGGTGTCTTTGTCGGACACGGATCAGCGGGTAGTAACCGTAGAGGCTAAAAAACCAGGTAAAGCAAATGTTTACGGTTAGAGGGAAGTAATTTCAGATTAGGCGGTATAGCCCCAATT
>CASWRE010000039.1 GCA_949471785.1 uncultured Lachnospiraceae bacterium
TACTCGGGGAGTTAGGAAAAGCCCGTAGACATCAGTGTTTGCGGGTTTTCTTTGTTTAAAGTTCTTTGCGGTAAACAGCCGAACGTGGTCACTTTTCGTGGTTTGTATGAAAATAGCGTATCACCATGCATGGATTCCCTACCGCAACACAATTTGGCGGGATAGGGCGATTTACCACACTTCCAGCTCCTATTACGCTGTTTTCTCCTATGGTAATTCCCGGCAGCAGAATACAGCCGCCGCCAATCCATACATTATCCTTTATTTCTATTGGACGTGCATAGGTTCTAAAAAATGTTGTCTGGCGTTCTCTCCAGTCGTTCACAAGCCTTTCCTCTGGCAAGACAGGGTGTGAGGATGTGTAAATCTGCACATTAGACGCGATCAACACCCTGTTACCAATTCGGATAGGCTTGTTATCTACAAAAGTGCAGTTCATGTTGATTATCACATCATTTCCCAAAAAAATATTTTTCCCGTAATCACAATGAAAAGGCGTATCGATTGCCACATTTTCCCCTATGCTCCCCAACAGTTCCCGAAGAATGGCAGTCCTTTTTTCTGTATTTTCATAATCGGAAAAATAATATTCCCGTGTTAATTTCCTTGTACGGGCAATTTGTCTTAATGTATCATTGTCTGCAGTTTCTAAAAAATCACTTGCCTCATAATACACAATATCACCTCTTTAACGAAAACTGATTTCTATAACACCCGGAAGCAAGGCATAAATAGAACAGCCAAACTGATTTATTTTATAAGTATCATTATAATGCAATGAGCGTAAGAAAAATATATCTTTTCTGCCCTTATCTATCACTATTCTGCCATTTCCTCCGATATTCTGTTGGAGAGCAATGTGCGTATTCCTTAAAAACTTTTCCAAAATAGCTGCTGCTCCCTAAACCGCACGCATGACTGATAACGGTAATAGATTCCTGCCCTTTTGCCAGCATCTGGCAGGCAGCCTGCAAACGGTAAGCATTTATATACTCTATGGGTGTCATATGCAGACAGTCATGGAACACTCTATAACACTCCCTTTCGCTTAGGTATGCCGCTGTCGCAAGTTCCGGGATAGAGATTTTCTCATTATAATGCTCATGAATGTATATCATCATTAACTTTATTTTATTGTTGATTTTGTTGTATTTTCTCCTTTTTTCATATATAGGGCGAGATAGTTCAAAAAGCATTAGCCATATTTCTGTTAGGGTTTCCCGCAATTTGATTTCATATCCAAATTCATCACTGGATAAACGAAATGATGCAGCAATAAGTTCTAAAATCTTTTCTTCTACTGCATGGCCCGGAAAAACAGGAATTATCTCAATTTGCGGGGCTGCTATAACAGGCGCAATATATTTTTGTTCAATCCTGCTTCCCTGTTCTCCGGCAAGTAGTGAAACATCGAAAATATGAAGTAACTGTATATTGCTTTCTCTCTGTGATATTGCTTTTGTCATATGGAGTACGTTGGAATTTACCATGCCGCCGCTTCCGGCAGGAAACAATAGCTTTCCTCCCGGCGTATCATATTCAATGCTGCCGCTTTCCATGTAAAAAAGTTCCACTGTCTTGTGCCAGTGCCACGGTACATAACGCCCTATATATTTGTCAAGTTCTGCCCTCGAAGCAATGTAGGGAAAATCATTTTCAAAACCGGGAAGTAATTCTTCTTTGCTTCCAGTATAAAAGTCGATGCTATGGATATTTTTCATGCCTATTCGCCTGTACATCTGAAATTTTGTATCTGTTCCTGGAATTAAATATACGGGAATGGACGAGTAAATGTCAATCGACATAACGTGTTCTTCAGAGCAAAAGAAAAAGATGGGAATAAAAGGGATTTCATAGTAGTTGGCGTACCTGGTAAAATCCAAAAATTTTGATTGCTAGTAATGTGCCAGATGTGAAAGAAGGCAAAACGGCGGTAATATCTGCATGGGGGAAACTTTGAAAACCCTTAGAATGGTATGAGTACCTAAAATCTGTCAGATGAATACTATAATAGCATACACAATCTGTCAAAAAATAACAATTTTCGAGGAGGTTTGCAGATGGAAGGTCAATTAGTGTGGAAAGACGAGTACAATATTGGCGTGGACATCATTGATCGGGAGCATAGAAGGCTTTTTAAAATCATAAACAAATTATTTAGATTTACCGACGAAAAAGGTAAGAGCCAGTGGGCATGCCAGGAGGGTATCAAATTTTTCAAGGACCATGCGTTGAAGCATTTTACAGAGGAAGAAGAATATATGGCGTCAGTCAACTATGAAAGACTTGGCGTACACATGCACATCCACAGAGAATTTCGGGAGAGAACTCTTCCGGCGCTTGAAGAAGAGTTGGAGAGGACGGATTATTGTGCGGAATCGGTGGAACATTTTCTCGGCGTTTGTGCCGGATGGCTGGTAGGGCATACCTTGATCGAGGATCGTGCAATTACGGGAAAGAGCAGAAGCAGATGGATGGCGCTTTTGCCAGGTAAGGAGCAGGAGCCTGTAAAGAAGATCATACTTCAGTTGATGTATGATTTGTTTCATCTGGAGTCTTACGTAATCAGTGATGCATATGGCGGGGAAAAGTTCGGCAGAGGAGTATACTACCGTTTGATTTACGGAAAAGATCAGGACGATGGCAAATGTGAGATGTTCCTGGTTTTTGAAGAAAGACTGTTAATTAATACAGTGGGAAAAGTTATGGGGATTAAAACGAATAAGCTGAATACTTTGTTGATGAATGCGGCAAGATATATGGCCCGCCAGTTCGCAGAGCAGGTCAGAGAGCATTTACCGGATATGAATGATTATGAACTGAAGGAAGAAAATCTTCTTACGTATCGTCAGTTCAGCGATGTGTTTGAAAATGAGAAACCGCAAGTCAGCCTGCTCTTTGATACGGGCGAGGGCTACTTTTCATACTGCACGATTTCCCGGCATTCGTTGAAAAAGGGCGGCGCCGTCTCTATCAATACGGATAATGCGATGGCTGAGGTGGAGAAATACCTTGCAGAGAGGGAGCGTTATTTGAAGAAGGAAAGCCGTATGAAGCGGAAGGTGCTTGTGGTGGATGATTCTGTTACAATGAGGCAGAGTATCCGAAAACTGTTGGCCGAGGACTATGATGTGGTACTCGCTTCGTCCGGCACAGCCGCAATTCGTTGTATTATTTTAGATAAACCGGATCTGGTTCTGCTGGACTATGAAATGCCGGTTTGTGACGGACAGCAGGTATTGGAAATGATTCGCTCGGAGGATACACTGTCAGACACGCCGGTGATCTTTCTGACAGGCCGATCTGACCCAAAGACCGTTAAGAAATTGGTCGCCTTAAAACCGGACGGATATCTGATAAAGAATTTAAAACCATTGCAGATCAAGCAAAAGGTAGATGCGTATTTTGAAAAGAAAAATTAAGCGCTTTCAGAGGAAGAGCGGAAAAGATGTAAAAAGTATGGAAAAAAATATGCTGTCTATGAATCGGGCTTTTTTTGTTGTATAATGAGCAGACCGCACAGAATTACTTTCATGGAAATATGCCGGCTGTGTATGTAAAAGACATGAAGCCGAAAATATTCGTGTTCATGATACTTTTCGGGCTGGATTGGGGAGAAAATGGAAACAAAACATACAATAGATAAAAAATTATTTTACAGTCAGGTTTTCAAACTTGTCATACCGATTGTAATCCAAAATTTGCTGAGCGCGGCCGTCAGCTCCGCCGATGTGGTTATGCTGAATTATGTGGGGCAGTCGTCCATTTCCGCCGTGTCACTGGCATCCCAGTATGCAAGTGTGCTTTTTATGGTGTTTTACGGTCTGGGAACCGGGGCGACGATGCTGTGTGCGCAATACTACGGAAAAGGCGACATGAGAACCATTCAGCTGGTCGAGGGAATCGCCCTGCGATTTTCCCTGCTCATTTCGCTCATCTTCGCCGGGATGGCGCTGTTTGTCCCGGAAGGGATGATGCGTGTTTTTACGAATGACCGGGAGCTGCTCACGATTGGCGCGTCTTATCTGCGTTTTATGAGCGTTAGCTATCTGTGCTGGGGGATTACGGAGGTCTATCTTGCCGTACTTCGGAGCGTAGGCAGGGTAGTGATCAGCACAGCGATGAACGTACTTGCTTTTTCTTTGAATGTTTTTTTGAACGCCGTGTTCATATTCGGGCTTTTCGGCGCGCCGAAGCTTGGAGCGGCAGGCGTGGCAATTGCCACCTCCCTTTCCCGGCAGGCGGAGCTTTTAGCCTGTATGGCAGTTTCTTTTGTGAGCGCGGATATAAAACTGGATTTTCGCTATCTGTTTGTGCGGAATAAAGTACTGTTTAAGGATTTCATTCGATTATCTCTGCCTGCGCTGGGGAACGACGTCAGCTGGAGCGTTGCGTTTTCCATGTATTCTGTCATTATCGGGCATTTGGGGACAGACGCCGTGGCGGCAAATTCTTTCGTTGTTGTGGTGAGGAATTTCGGGACCATACTTTGTTTTGGCGTCGCAAGCGCAGGCGGTATCCTGTTAGGAAATATGATCGGTGAAAACAAGCTGGAAGAAGCAAGAACCGGGGCAAAAGAATTGATGAAGCTTACAGTGATTGCGGGAGCTGCAGGCGGACTGATCATTCTGGCGATTATGCCTTTCGTACTGAAATATGCGACCCTTTCCGGCCAGGCTATGCATTATCTGAAAAATATGCTGTGGATCAATACATATTATGTGATGGGAGCTGCGGTGAATACAACGTTAATTGCGGGAGTGTTTCGCGCAGGCGGGGACAGCCGTTTTGGATTTATCTGTGATACGGTGGATATGTGGTGCTACGCCGTGCCGCTGGGTTTTTTCGCGGCATTTGTCCTGAAGCTTCCGGTAATGTGGGTGTATTTCCTGCTCTGCACGGATGAATTTGTGAAATGGCCCTGGGTGCTCAGACATTATCGAAGCGGCAAATGGCTGAATAATATTACGCGGGATGATTTGTATGATTCCATGGGATAACAGCCTTTTCAGTGCAGAACAGACGGAGACGGTGGTAACAGTTCAGCCCAGGACTTTGCACTTGTGGCAAAGTCCGTAAGAATATGTAAATCAGGTCAAGAGGGAATCTGCCCCTCGCCGAAGGCGACTTGGAATGGGAAGATTCCGTAACAGTGAAGCCGGAAGGCTGAACTGTTACAGACGGTGGACGAATTTGCCGTTTTCTCTTGCACGGAAGCCGGAGAATGGATATAATATTAGCGTTAACGGACAGAAGCAGCATTTTATGATAGAAAGGCAGACGGTAGAAAGGATGAAAACCAGAATAGGTATTTTGGGTTATGGCAATCTGGGACGAGGCGTGGAATGTGCGATTCGCCAGAATTCGGATATGGAGCTTGCAGTCGTGTTTACGAGAAGAGATCCCGGCAGTGTGAAGATTCTGACGGAGACGGCGGTTGTCCGTTCTGTGAGTGAAGCGGTGGAATGGAAGGATAAACTGGATGTGCTGATTCTCTGCGGCGGCAGCGCCACGGATCTGCCTGAGCAGACGCCGGAATACGCGGAGCATTTTAATGTGGTGGACAGCTTTGACACTCATGCGAGGATTCCGGAGCATTTTGAAAAAGTGGATGCGGCGGCCAAAAAGGGAGGCAAGACAGCCATTATCTCTGTGGGCTGGGATCCGGGAATGTTTTCTTTAAACCGCCTGTATGCCGATGCGATTCTGCCCGAAGGAAAAGATTACACGTTCTGGGGAAAAGGCGTAAGCCAGGGACATTCCGATGCCGTACGTCGGATTAAAGGGGTAAAAGATGCTAAACAGTATACGATTCCGGTGGACGGCGCCTTGGATTCCGTGCGGGCCGGTGAGAATCCCAAGCTGTCTATCCGCCAGAAGCATACGAGAGAATGCTTTGTGGTGTCGGAAGAAGGCGCTGACAGGGCGAGGATTGAAAAAGAAATCAAGACCATGCCCAACTATTTTGCCGATTACGATACCACGGTGCATTTTATTACCGAAGAAGAATTAAAGCGGGATCACAGCGGGATTCCTCATGGCGGGTTTGTGCTGCGCAGCGGCGTCACGGGCCAGGAGAAAGAGAACCGCCATTTGATCGAATACAGCCTGAAACTGGACTCCAATCCGGAGTTTACCGCCAGCGTGATTGTGGCCTACGCCAGGGCGGCTTTCCGGTTGTCGAAAGAGGGGAACAGCGGATGTAAAACGGTCTTTGACATCGCACCGGCTTATTTGAGTGCCAAAAGTGCCCGGGAGCTGCGGGCTTCCATGCTCTGACAGTAATCCCTTTGAGGGAAAACAGGGAACAGAAAAATTCTGCGTAACAGTTCGGACAGGTCTGTGCATGTACTGCACAGAACGTAAAAAGTGATTCGGGCGTGTAAATTCTGATAAAAATAATGAAAATTCTTCTTGCAAAACGTGGTTGCCTGTGGTAGTATAGTCTTTGTCAGTCGTGACTTGCCTGCAGATAACAGAAGACAAGAAGAGTAAGGCCCCTTGGTCAAGCGGTTAAGACACCGCCCTTTCACGGCGGTAACATGGGTTCAAATCCCGTAGGGGTCATTACGGCGCAGTAGCCAAGTGGTAAGGCAATGGTCTGCAACACCAGTATCCACCGGTTCAAATCCGGTCTGCGCCTTTTAAAAGCCTGGAAACGGAAATGTTTCTGAGGCTTTTTTGTTTGGGGCGGGCAGAAAAGTTGGATACAGAGCGGGATACGCGGCAGAAAATGTCAAAATGTAGAGACTGTTGTCAATCATATTCATAATTCTTTCAGAATTTTTCACACATAGTTTGCGGGACGGATGTTATACTATAGCCAGAAATACGGCGGCAGTTGGGGTCCGCTTGTTTTATGGGTGGTGAGTGTAAAGTGAAAAAAGTCTGGAATATGTATCAAATTCTCGATGAAAGGCTTTCTTACCAGAACAGGGGGCTGGAGCATCGGGACGCGTATCGGGTGCTCGTATATATTAAGAGCGCTATGAGAGGAAGACTCGAATCGGAGGAGATGTCGCCCGGTTCAGCGTTGTATGGTGTGGAGAGAACGGCATCGAATTCTCTGTTGTACGGGCTGGTGATGTCGCTGCGTCAGAACAGCGTGCGGGAGACTGGCAGCGAAGAGTCGAATGATACCTGCCTGGATCGCCTGATCATAGACGGCCAGGGTATCAGAGTCGGGTGGAACAGTATAGACGGAGTATTTATTCTGGCGGAGACCAAGGAGGGAAATGCTTTGGTAGAGGAAATTGCCTATATGCTGGAAAAGGAAGATATCTGGTGGAACCAGTGTTCCGGGTGACGGGACACAGTATGGGGAGGGCATATATTTGACGGTGAAAAAAGCGAGCGATTCGGCGACGGAACAGGTCTATATTATCCGCTCACAGCACATCAACAGCTATGGACGCCTGTTCGGCGGTTACCTGATGCAGTGGATGGACGAGCTGGCAGCTATCGTCAGCCGACGGCACTGCGGCAGTGAGGTGACTACTGCGGCAGTGGATAATCTGAATTTCAAAGCTGGCGCCTATATGGGGGACATGGTGGCGTTGGTGGGAAAGCTGGTGTACGTGGGCCGCACATCCATGGAAGTACGGATAGACGCCTATGTGGAAGACCGGACAGGTATACGCAGAAATATAAATCGGGCCTACATTGTCATGGTGGCAGTGGATCAGGAGGGACGTGCGGTGGAGGTCCCGCGGCTGGACATTGAGACGGAGACGGAGCGCGCCGAATGGGCGGGAGGAGAGAAGAGATATCAGCTTAGGAAACAACGAAGAATAGAAGGATATTGACAGATAAAAACTGTCGGCCCCTGTGCAGCGGGCCGGCAGTTTTCCGTGAGGGACAATCCTGTCACGATCGCATTTCCCGCATACGGGCGTCTTCAAGACGCAGTTCGTCGTAGATTTGATAGCTGCTCCAGGCCGCATTGGTGGGGGTCAGCATGGCTTTCAGGGGAATGCGCAGATCATTTTTGCGGAGCGCAGGGAGAAAACGGTTCAGCAGCGCTTCCGGAAAGTGGCACATAATCAACATCTCCTCTGTCATGGAAGGAATTTCTTGTGGGACGGGGGCGGGCGGGATATCTTTTAATCCTGCCAGAGCGCCGATGGGCTGTTCATACTGATCGGCGGAGATTACTTTAGCACGGATCTTCATGCCGAGAAGCAGCATTTTCAGCTTTTTTTGCCGCGACGGATCGGTGATATTGTAAATCAGGATCTGTGGTGTCATGGGTACTCCTTTATAATTTGCAGTTGATGATAGCTGATGATTTTGGTATTATATATATGGTATAACAGAATAGAGTCTCTTTTTCAAGAGGAAAGGAGAAAGACGGGAGGTATTCATGGACAAAGAGTATAAATACAATTACAACAAGCTGGAACAGTCGGATACATTTTATGCGGACAAAGAGGAGTATAAAGAAGCGCAGGAAGATTTTGAGCTGGCCGATACCTGGGCGGAAGATGCTCAGGACGATCTGGAGGAGTGGATTGAGGGTCAGGGTATCCAGCTTCGCTATTAAAGGAAAAGGAAATAAAGATATTGTCAAAGAAGAAACGGAAAAGGAAAGTAAAAAAAAGGCGGTATGGTATTTTTTTATGGGCCGCGCTCCTGCTGACAGCAGCGGCAGTGGCTGTTTTTTGCTTTTATAAAATTGCCGCGGCTCTGAAAGAGTATCGGGCAGGAGAAGAAGTTTACGAAAAAATGGAGGCTTATGTGGCTCCGGAGATCGTGTCCCGGGTAGATGAACCAAAAGTCAGGAAACAAAATTCCGCGGTCGACCAGGAGGAAGGACCGGGCATAGAGGTGGATTTTGCCGGCTTGAGGAAGATTAATCCGGATGTCATCGGCTGGCTGTATTATCCGGCGCTGGATATCAGCTATCCGATTTTAAAAGGTGAGGATAACGATTATTATCTGCACCACACCATAGAAAAGAAAAAGAATTTTTCCGGTTCTATTTTTATGGAGGCCAAGAATTCGTCATCGTTTGCCGACTGCCATACGGTTATTTATGGCCACAATATGAAAAACGGTACAATGTTTGGCAAGCTGAAACGTGTACGTCAGCTGGAAATGAAAGAAGACGAACGTAAATTCTGGATCATCACACCGGAGAAGAATCAACTTTGCCGGGTATTTTCCGCTCAGGAGGTGAAGACGGGCAGCGAGGCATATTCGCTGTTTTCCGGCCCCTGTCAGGAATTTCTGGATTGGGCCAATCAGATGTGCCGCACGTCTGCAGTGGAACCGGGAGATGTAACCTTTGAGGAAACAGACAGGGTTATCACATTGTCTACCTGTACGAGCAATGATAAGACGCGTTTTATCGTACAGGGACTCTGTCAGTAAGACGGAAAACCACAGGGAAAGATTTTGAGCAGAGAGAAAGGGGATACGTATGACGGCAGTGGAACAATTACAAAAAATTATTGACGAGCACGACAATATTGTATTTTTCGGCGGTGCCGGAGTGTCCACGGAGAGCGGGATACCGGATTTTCGCAGCGTAGACGGTCTGTATAATCAGAAATATGACTATCCGCCGGAGACGATCCTGAGCCATACATTTTTTATGCGCAGGCCCGGCGAATTTTACCGGTTTTACCGGGATAAGATGCTGGTTCTGGACGCCAAGCCCAACGCGGCTCACAAAAAGCTGGCCGAGCTTGAACGGGCAGGAAAAGTGAAAGCCGTGGTGACGCAGAATATAGACGGTTTACATCAGAAGGCGGGAAGCCGGGAAGTGTATGAGCTTCATGGCTCCGTGCTGCGCAATTTCTGTATGAAATGCGGAAAATTTTATGACGCGGAGTATATGCTGCACAGTGAGAATGTGCCCGTGTGTGAGTGCGGCGGAACGGTTAAGCCGGATGTGGTGCTCTATGAGGAAGGATTGGATACGGATACGATTAATAAATCTGTAGCCGCTATAGCCGGCGCTCAGGTATTGATTGTGGGCGGTACCTCTCTGGCGGTGTATCCGGCCGCCGGATTGATCGACTATTTCCATGGGGATAAAATTGTGCTGATCAATAAAGGGGCGACCTCCCGGGACAGCCAGGCCGACCTGTTGATTAAAGAGCCCATCGGCCAGGTATTGGGACAGATTGCGGTGCGTTAGAAGGGGAGGCTTATGGAATACGAAGTCGGTAATATCGTGAAATTGAAGAAAAAGCATCCCTGCGGCAGTTTTGAGTGGGAAATTCTCCGCACAGGGGCGGATTTTCGTCTGAAATGTACTGGCTGCGGCCATCAGGTAATGGTTCCCCGCCGGCTGGTGGAGAAAAATACACGGGGAATCTGCCCCTCGCCAAAGGCGACTGGAAATGGGAAGATTCCGTAACAGCGAAGTCGGAGGCTGAACTGTCACGAACAGTAACGAAAAGACCAAATTTTGCCTTGCTTTTTCTACTGCTCTGTGGTAGTATAAATCTTCGTGAAATATAATTTTATTCCTTGCTCCCCGCCGGCGGCGAGGGGCCAGAGACCACAAGGAGGTAATGAGCATGCGCAAATATGAGTTAGCTTTGGTTGTGAATGCGAAGCTGGAAGACGAAGCCCGCGATGCCGTTGTAGAAAAAGCAAAGGGGTATATTACCCGCTATAACGGAACTGTGACAGAGGTAGAAGAGTGGGGCAAGAAGAGACTGGCTTACGAGATTCAGAAAATGCACGAAGGCTTCTACTATTTCATTCAGTTTGAGGCGGACGAGAACTGCCCTGCAGAGCTGGAAAGACATGTCCGTATTATGGACAATGTATTAAGATATCTCATTGTAAAAAAAGAGGCTTAATCATTTCATAACAGGAACCCATTAAATTTATGTCGGAACTGTAGATCGTATCGGCGCCGCAGGCGCAACAGGAGGTAGAGATGAATAAAGTAATTTTAATGGGGCGTTTGACAAGAGATCCTGATATCCGTTATTCCACCGGTGATTCGGCCACTGCCGTGGCCAGGTATACACTGGCGGTGGACAGGCGTTTTCGCAGGGAAGGCAATGACCAGACCACGGATTTTATCGGTTGCGTGGCCTTTGGGAGAAGCGCGGAGTTTGCAGAGAAGTATCTGCATCAGGGGATTAAAATCGTAGTGACCGGCCGTATTCAGACCGGGAGCTATACCAATCGCGACGGACAGAAGATCTATACCACGGATGTAGTTGTGGAGGATCAGGAGTTTGCGGAGAGTAAGAGCGTCAGCGATGGCAACCGTGCCGGCTACGGCGGGGGTTCTTATCAGCAGTCGGCTCCGGCTCCGTCAGATCCGCCCAGGATGACCAGTGCGGACGGCTTTATGAATATCCCGGACGGGATAGAAGAAGAATTGCCGTTCAATTAATGAGATTAGATGGAGGTTAAAGCAATGGCTTATAATAAAAGTGACAGGCCCGATTCTCCGATGAAGAGAAGAGGAGGGCACAGAAGAAAAAAAGTATGTGTTTTCTGCGGAAAAGAGAATAATGAGATCAGTTACAAGGACGTGAATAAGCTGAAAAGATATGTGTCCGAAAGAGGGAAAATCCTTCCCCGCAGGATCACCGGCAACTGCGCCAAGCATCAGCGCGCCCTGACTGTGGAGATCAAAAGGGCAAGGCATATTGCCATCATGCCTTACGTGGCAGACTGATCCCCGGCAGACAGAAAAACCGGCGGCGGTATTTTTAGCACAGCATTTGTACAGATTGGATCATAAAAGGCATGCCGTAATGATGCGGCGTGTCTTTTTTGTTTTGGGTTTTCTGTACGTAAAAATTTGCTTATCCGGCAGAAAAATGGTATAATCAATTTTATTCTATGTGTCAGGCGGTAAAGCTATGGTTGGAAAGATAAAATTCAAGGGAGTTATGAAGGTATATCTGCAATGGCCTTTTTATTTGTTCTTTTTTCTGCTGGCCGGCAGCGTCGGTATTTGTTTTATTAATATACGGGCCGGACTGGCAACGGTGGGCCTCTCCTTTTTGTATTTGCTGTTCGCATCGCTGATCTTTACAAAATACAGGCGCAGATATCTGGACGAACTCATATCCTTTGCCACCCAGTACGGGCAGGTACAGAAAAGTCTGATGATGGATCTGCAGGTGCCCTGCGCCCTTCTGGACACTGCCGGGCGGCTTCTGTGGATGAACCGGGGATTTATGGCGGTGACGGGAAAGGAGAAAACTTACCGAAAAAGCATCAGTACCATATTTCCGGAAGTGGATCTGGGGAAATTACCCGGCGCCAAGCAGATTTATGAAGTGGAGACCCGGATGGCCGATCGGGAATACCGTCTGCAGATTCAGGCGGTATCCGTTGAAGAGATTCTGGACAGCACGCAGACGCTGGAGGTGGATATCCGCAGTTTCAGTCTTCTGATGGTCTATTTGACAGACGTGACGGAATTGAATCATTATATCCGCATGAATGAGGAAGAAAAGCTGGTTTCCGGCCTGGTTTACATCGACAATTATGAGGAGGCCATGGAGAGTATCGACGAGGTGCGCCGGTCCCTGCTGAATGCGCTGATTGAACGGCGGATTAATAAATATTTTATGGCCATTGACGCGATTGTGAAAAAGCTGGAAAAGGACAAATATTTTGTCCTTCTTCAGAAAAAATCGCTGGATGTATTAAAAGAAAAAAAATTTGATCTTCTGGAAGACGTAAAAACGGTCAATATCGGCAATGAGATGGCAGTCACATTAAGCATTGGTTTGGGTTTCAACGCATCCGGTTTTGCCCAGTCGGCGGAATATGCCAGAGCGGCTATTGAGCTGGCCCTGGGCAGGGGCGGCGATCAGGTAGTGATCAAAAATGGCAGCGAGCTGTCTTTCTACGGCGGCAAATCTCAACATGCGGAGAAAAGCACCCGCGTGAAAGCCCGGGTGAAAGCCCATGCCCTGCGGGAGATCATGACCAATATGGATCGTATTCTGGTGATGGGTCATGCCATGCCGGACGCCGACGCGCTGGGTTCCAGTATCGGTATCTACAGGGCGGCGAAATCTCTGGGTAAGAAGGCCCATATCGTGATAGACCGCATTACGACGTCCACGAAGCCCATGATGGAATCTTTTTTACAGGATGACGAATACGGCGATGATATGTTTGTGAACAGCGATACCGCCAAGGAGCTTGTGGATGACAGCACCATGCTGGTGGTGACGGACACCAACAGGCCCAGTTATACGGAGTGTGAGGATCTGCTCTATATGGTGGATACCATCGTGGTACTGGATCATCACAGACAGGGCGGCGATGTGATCCAGAATGCTTCTCTGTCTTATATTGAGCCGTATGCTTCCTCCGCCTGTGAGATGGTGGCGGAGATTCTGCAGTATTTTGACGACAATATTCGTATACGGAATGTGGAAGCGGACAGCCTGTATGCCGGGATCATAGTGGACACGGATAATTTCCAGACCAAGACAGGCGTGCGCACCTTTGAGGCCGCCGCGTTTCTGCGCCGCTATGGCGCTGACACCACCCGTATCCGGAAAATGTTCCGGGAAAAGCTGGATGACTACCGGGCCAGGGGAGAAGCGATCAGCAATGCGGAGCTGTTTCTGAACGCTTACGCTATATCGGAGTGCCCCTCTGAAGGGATCGACAGCCCCACGATTGTGGGAGCCCAGGCGGCCAATGAGCTGCTAAACGTGGTGGGCGTGAGGGCGTCCTTTGTGCTGACCCTGTTTAATGAAACGGTATATATCAGTGCCAGGGCCATTGACGAGGTCAATGTCCAGATCATCATGGAGCATTTGGGCGGCGGCGGCCATATGAATGTGGCCGGGGCGCAGATGCGGAATAAGACCATCCAGGAAGCAAAGACGATATTGAAAGAAACTTTACAGGAAATGATTAACGGAGGAGATATCTGATGAAAGTGATTTTACTGCAGGACGTAAAGTCCCTGGGAAAAAAAGACGCGGTGGTGAATGTCAGCGACGGATATGCGAGGAACATGCTGTTTCCCAAGAAAATGGCTGTGGAGGCCACATCGAAAAATATGAATGATTTGAAGCTGAAAAAGGCCCATGAGGATAAAGTGGCCCAGGAAAACCTGGAGGCGGCCAGAGCTTTTGCCAGGGAACTGGAAGATAAACAGGTGACTGTATCTATCAAAACCGGCGATAATGGCAGAGTATTTGGTTCTGTTTCCACGAAGGAGATCGCAGAAGCGGCCAAAGAGCAGCTGGGCTATGAGATTGATAAGAAGAAAATGCTCCTGGACGCGCCGATCAAGGTGTTGGGGGTCACCAATGTGCCGGTTAAACTGCATACAAAGGTTACGGCTTCCCTGAAAGTATTTGTCAAGGAAGCCTAGGAGGGACGGACGTGGAAGAAGCGGTCATCAAGCGGATACTGCCCCACAATACGGAGGCGGAACAGTCGGTTCTGGGAGCTATGTTCATGAGCCGGGACGCCATTATGGTGGCGGCGGATATTCTGACCGGCGATGATTTCTATCAGCAGCAGTATGGCGCTTTCTTTACGGCCATGGTTGAGCTTTATGCCGCCGGCCAGCCGGTGGATCTGGTTACCCTGCAGAACCGGCTGCGTGAGAAAGGATTGCCGCCGGAAATCTGCAGTGTGGAGTATATCAGCGAGCTGGTCAATGCGGTTCCCACTTCCGCTAATATAAAATATTACGCCAATATCGTCAGCGGCAAAGCCATTTTGCGCAGGCTGATTCAGCTGAATGAGGAGATATCCAATGCCTGCTATGGGGAGCAGGAGAGTGTGAATGAAATTCTGGCGGATACGGAACAGAAGATGTTCAAATTGCTGCAGCGGGGGAATAAAGGAGAGTTCGTGCCGATCCGGGATATTGTCATGGACGCCCTGGATTCTATTGACGCGGCCTCGAAAAGCGCCAACCATATAACGGGCCTGTCCAGCGGTTATCGGGATCTGGACCGGAGGACGGCAGGGTTTCACCCTTCGGATTTCATTCTGGTGGCGGCGCGCCCGTCTATGGGTAAAACGGCTTTTGTCCTGAATATTGCCCAGCATATGGCTTTGCGGGATGACAAATATGTCTGTATTTTCAGCCTGGAGATGTCCAGAGAGCAGCTGGTCAATCGTCTGTTTGCCTGTGACGGCAACATCAATGCCCAGAATATCCGGACGGGAAATCTGAGCGATTCGGAGTGGGGGCAGCTGGTTTACACCGCAGACAAGATCGGCGGTTCCAAACTGATCATTGACGATACGCCGGGAATCTCCGTGTCGGAGATGCGTTCCAAATGCCGGAAGCTGAGGCTGGAGAAACGGCTGGATGTGATCATGATCGATTATCTGCAGAAGATGGAGGCGGACCGCCATTCAGACTCCAAACAGCAGGAGATTTCCGATATTTCTCAGGCGTTGAAGACACTGGCCAGAGAGCTGGAGGTTCCGGTCATCGCCCTGTCTCAGCTCAGCCGCGCCGTAGAGAAGCGGGATGACAAGCGTCCCATGCTGTCGGACCTGCGCGAGTCAGGCGCCATTGAGCAGGATGCGGACGTGGTTATGTTTATTTACCGGGATGCGTATTACAACCGGGATGCGGATAATGAGCTGAAAAATATTGCCGAGATTATTATCGCCAAACAGAGAAACGGACCAACCGGCACCGTGAATCTGGTCTGGATACCAGAGTATACGAAATTTGCGGACCCGTTGCCGGAGGATCAGCTGCCGGAAGGGTAATCGGTCAGGCGGAGATACTGTCAAAAGAACGGGTATGCCAGAAAAATACCGGCAAGAAGCAGGAATGGGCGCGGCCTTTGTCGGAATGTTTGGATGAGATTGCATTGAATCTTTCGGTACGGCTGGTATATAATCAGGATGAGTTCAGATTTCGGAAAGGAAGTAAGGGTCTATGGGCAAAACCGGCTGGACGATTTCTGAGACGGCCAAGCGTACCGGAGTGGATGCACATGTGCTGCGGTTCTGGGAGGAAGAGCTCTCTCTGGCTGTCAACAGAAATCAGAAAGGACATCGTATTTATACCGAAGAAAATCTGCGGCAGCTGGAGCAGATTCAAGAACTGAAGAAAAAAGGGTATCAGCTCAAGGACATCCGTGATATCCTGCACGGCAAAGATATTTCAGACATTTCGCGGCTGGGTCAGGAACCGGCGGAAGCGGAGACGGGTAACGCGGCGCAAAAGTCGGACAGGCCCGCCGGGTCGGCATCTGTTGCCATGGCCAGGATGGATAAGAAGTCAGGTCTCACAGCCGTTGTAATGGCCAGGGAGAATCAGGCGGCTGATCGCGCAATCCGTGGTGTGAAAACCGCGGACGCCGTGGGGGACAGGCATGAGGAATTCTATGCTATTCTGGAAAAGCTGGTGAAGGAGATTACGGTGAGCAACCATCGGGAAGGCCGTTATAAGCGATTGGACGCGGCAATTCGCCGTCGCCAGGAATCCCGGAAGATGGTGGCTGTTACGGAAGAAAGACAGAGATCCCGGAAAAAATATGTAAAATAAAATAAAACAGCTCAGACCGAAGAGTCTGAGCTGTTTTTCTTAAGCCTCTTTGATGGCCTCTGTCGGACAGACGCCGGCGCAGGTACCGCATTCTACACATGTGTCAGCATCGATCACATATTTGCCGTCGCCCTCGCTGATAGCCTCAACCGGACATTCACCTTCGCAGGTTCCGCACATTACGCATTCGTCGGTAATTACGTATGCCATAATCATATCCTCCTTGATTTTGCCCACAGGCATTTTCCTTTTAGTAAGGTTAGGCCTATTTTAAACGATATGCATGCATAATACAAGTATTTAATTGTAAACAAATACAGGAAATGCATGGATGCAGATCTTCATCATAATCAGTCGCAAAGCTGTACCAGCTTACGCAAAGCCTGATCGGAAATAATGCATTTGGCGTGTTCTTTCAGGTAAGCTTCACCGGCCATGGAGTAAGCCTCGCCGCGGGCATATTCAGAGAGCTGGTTGCAGACCCGGTTGAAATCCTCCGGTGATTGACCGGACTGATGCAGAATCAGTTGATAACTGTCTTCATTGCCGTAACGATACAGGGCGTTTGCGCCGTCGAAAATCTGGCCCATACCGTTTGCGGCCTGGATCACGTCGTCAAGACTGAAGAATTCAAAAGCACGAATCAGTTCTACCTTTTCCGTCTTTGCCTGCTGTTTTGCGGAGGCTTTCTTTTCGGCAGCCTGTTTGGCTTTACCCTCACAGAGCTTTTTGAAGAGATCAATAATATCGTCCGCTCCCACCATCTGGGTCAGCAAATCTGTTTTATTTTCGTTTTCGGCGCTGGGTGCGAATTTGGAAAAACGGGTATCCAGCTCTTCGGGATCTTCTACTTTTGTGATGATCAAAATAATGCTGTCCGGCATAATCGGTATGGCTTCAATCATCAGAGGAAGATTATCGGCGTCAAAACCAAACTTATCGTTGGCCTGCTGGATCATGTCCCGAAACAGATCCTTTGCCTTATCGGTGGCATAGGCCAGCTCACTGAGATTTATTTCACGATTTGCCAGATCTTCCCGGGAAAGGGTGCAGCGAATCTGATTATCACTGATCTTTTCAATCTTCATAAAATCACATCCTTTAAAGAGTTTGCATATTTTATCTGAGTGGCTTCACAAAGTCTAATCTTCCGATTAGTCATGGTTCATTATATACCATATATTCAGCCGATGTAAAGATTTTCACTATTTTTTTAAGAAATAAAGAAAAACATTATGAGAAACGGTTGAAAAAAACAGCCAGAGGTTTATAATATAATAGCAGGCTGCAGGAACCTAGAAAGGAGCACTCTGGATTTTGTATATGGCAGCCGCTGTCCGAGCTATTCATTTCATCGGTATTCACCGAAAGTATTTCCCTATTTTCAGAAAAGTAAACGAAGTATATACAGCCTGCACAGACCATGGGTTCTTTTTATGATGCATGGAAATTACATTGAGTACAGGAAAGGATCAATTTTATATTTCACGAAGCAAATGAAAAAAGCAGAAAATATTAGCAAAAAAAAGTTGAAAACCGAGCTGAAGCTTTACGAAAAGCAGGGAGTCGTATTGAAACTGGAGGATCGGAAAATGAGTCCGAAAGAGATTGCCAGAGCCTGTTTTGCCGCGGAAGAGGGCTCTTATATGAGAGACTATGTCTGCGACGAGGACGGAGAGCTGAAGATGCTGTGTTTCAACCTGATTAAAGAAAATAAATAACTGGTAACGGGCTGCCATATACAACGGTTCAGATTGGCCATTATATTTTTTTTGGAAATCCTGAAATTCATAATGACGAATAGGTGTAAAGTTGTTATAATGAAATTTGTCGAAGAAAATAAAATGAAGTCTAAGGGGAGTAAATAATGAAGAAAAAGCTGACAGTGGCAGGGATGATGGTTGTCTGTCTGGTCATTATTTTATGCATTATTGGCCTGATGACGGATAGTCTTCCTCAGTTTGCCCCAGCCGATAAGTATAAAGATCTTACCGGCTATTTTGCGGTGGAACCGGGGGAGGGCGAGGCTGTGATGGTGGTCAATGGCGAGGTATCCGAAGTGTCGGCCTGGCAGGTGGACGGAAGATGGTATCTGGACTGCGAGGAAGCCGCCGCTATGCTGGGCAGCCGTATGTATGCGGATTACGAGGAAAATGTTGCCGTATTTGCCATGCCTCAGGATATTTATCGTTTCGTACCGGGGGTGACCGGCTATGATACCAGGACAGGCCGGGTGGATACGGAACAGGCAGTGATCGTTGCCAGAGGGGAAAAATGGGGAGTTTCCCTGGATTATCTCTCAGAGTATACGGATTTCAATTATACATATTATGAAGATCCGTCCCGTCTGGTGATGCTGGCAAACTGGAGCGAGCTGACGGTGCGTCCGGTGGAAAAGGCATGTAAGATGCGGGACGAGGCAGAGAAAAAAGCGGAAATCGTGGAGGATCTGGAGGCCGGCGTTTCGGTATATGTGCTGGAAGAGGGCGAGGAGTGGGCCCGCGTGACTGCCGCGGACGGATACAGCGGCTACGTGGAGAACTCTGCTCTGGGCAAGGGCAGCCGGTACGGGGATACCCAGCAATCCAGGACGCCGGAGTACACGCATATTACCCGCGACTATAAAATTTCCCTGGGATGGCATCAGATGACCACGCAGGAGCATAACGCTACGCTGGAGGAACGTCTGGCAAATGTGCAGGGGCTGAATGTGATCTCGCCGACTTGGTTCTCTGTGGCCGATAACAGCGGCAACCTGACTTCCCTTGCATCCATTGATTATGTAAATGCCGCCCATGCTAAGGGACTTGAAGTCTGGGGACTGATCGACAATTTCAGTGAGAATGTGGATACGCTGGTACTTTTGTCCAGCACGGCTGCGCGGACCAATCTGATCAATCAGCTGATCAGCGCGGCTCTGGGCTGTGGCCTGGACGGGATTAATCTGGACTTTGAGTCCATTACGGAGGAGCGGGCTCCCCATTATCTCGAATTCATTCGGGAGCTGTCCGTCTCCTGCAGGAATAACAGGCTGCTCTTTTCCGTTGATGACCCTGTACCTCAGTTTTCGTCCCATTATGGGCGACGGGAACAGGCTTTGGTGGCTGATTATGTGATCATCATGGGGTATGACGAGCATTATTCGGGCAGCCAGGAGGCCGGCTCCAACGCCTCTTTGCCTTTTGTCGAGCAGGGGATTCAGGATACGCTGGCGGAAGTGCCGGCTTCCCGGGTGATTAATGCCATGCCTTTTTACACAAGGCTTTGGACGGAGACGTATGGTACCGGCGAGCTGTCCTGCGAAACGATGGGAATGGATGAGGCGGCTGCCTATGTGTCAGAAAATCAGATGGAGATTTACTGGGATGCCGATCTCGGCCAGAATGTGTCGGAACGGGATTCCGGGGAGGCCCTGTACCGGATATGGCTGGAAGACACGGCGTCCCTGGCCGAAAAGCTGAAACTGATCGACAAATACCAGCTTGCCGGCGGGGCTTTCTGGAAGCTGGGATTTGAAAATGCGGCCGTTTGGGCAACAGTTCAGGAATATTTGTAAGGAGGAACGGCAATGAGCGATTATGATATGTTCAGAACAACTTTGATGGGCGGATTTGATAAGGATGATGTGATTCGGCAGTTTCAGGAGCTGAAAGAGAATCAGTATAAGGAAAAGACCCGTCTGGAGAAAGAGTTAAAGGACCGTGACGAAAAGCTGGCCGAGCTGTCCAAACGTTTGAAATTAAAAGAGGTTCAAAGAGAAAGACTGGAGAAAGAGATTGCCGAGAAATACCAGAAATATATTGATAATTATGACAGTATCAGCGGACTGGTTTTTGATGCTAAAGTGCAGGCCAATCAGATGCTGGAAGAAGCCATAAAGAAGAGAGATGAGATTCTGAAAGAGGCGGATCAGGAGGCTAATCAGCGTCTGGACGAAGCAGAGGAGAGCGCACGATATCAAATAGAAGAGGCAGAGCGGGAAGCCAACCGGCGTGTTAAAGAAGCCCAGAAGGAAGCCGACGGGATTATGGCGGAGGGGCGGATCAAATATGATGCGCTCCAACAGCAGATTAATGAGGTGGCGGATCTGTTTGGACAGGCCCAGAAGCGCTTTTTAGCTGCCCACAAAGAAGTACGGCAGATTCTTTCCGGCCGGTCGGACGGAGGATTCGACCAGAATAAAGGAGAACAGAGAAAGGGTGTCGAAGAAGCGCCTTTTTCCGTGTCGGATGAACTGTCCGATGAGGAGATAGAAAAGATGTTTGAGCTGGATGAAACGTAAATGACATAGTTTATGTATCCTGCCGGATGTACTTTATGAGAAACAGCGGGCCGGGTATACTGAATGATCCCTGTCGGGCATGCATATAGTATAGTAAATGTCAGGCAGGGTATTTTTTGTGAAGAAAAGAACAGTTGAATGGGTGATGCTTCTGCTTTTGCTGGCTGGGGTCTATTTTCTGTCGCGAGAGGCAGCCAGGGTGACGATGCTGGAAACAGGGAAACCGAGAATGGTAGTGATCGACGCGGGGCATGGAGGAGATGATCCGGGCAAGGTGGGCGTCAACCAGGCCCTGGAGAAGGATGTAAATCTGGCCATTGCGCAGCTTGTGGAAGAAAAGCTTCGCAACGAGGATGTCACGGTGGTGATGACCCGCGAGACGGATGAGCAGCTGGGCCAGGCGGAAGGCGGCAGTCAGAAAGCAGCGGATATGAGAGAACGGTGCAGGATCATCAATGAATCGGGCGCCGCCTGTGCGGTCAGCATTCATCAGAACAGTTACACGGAAGCTTCTGCCTCCGGGGCGCAGGTATTTTATTATGAAACTTCCGCCGAGGCTGAGAACTTTGCCGCCATTATGCAAAGGAAGCTGGCTGAATCTTTAGACCCGGATAATCACCGGGTATGCAAGGGAAATACTACATATTATGTATTGAAAAAAACCAGTGTGCCTATGATTATTGTAGAATGCGGTTTTTTGAGCAATCCTGCTGAAGCCGACCTGCTGATCACCGCTGACTATCAGGAACGGGTGGCTCAGGCAGTATGCGAGGGGATACTGGAATATCTTGACAGTAATAAAGCGTGAGGACTGTAGTTTTAAGGGTTGCACTACTGTAGTGAATTGTTTATAATATAACAATCAAACAAAAGCGGAGGTATCAGCAATGAAGAAACTGGTCGTCAAAGATAAAAATGCCTGTATGGCCTGCCTTTCCTGTGTATTTGCCTGTTCTCAGGCCTTTTATAAGGTGGATGATCCGGCAAAATCCTGTATTCAGATTGTGGATAAGAACGGAGCCGTGAAGGTGAACGCCTGTATTCAGTGCGGCAAATGCGCCAGGACATGCGAGCAGGGGGCGATCACCCAGAATGCCAAAGGCGTATACATGATTAACAAGAAACTCTGCAACGGCTGCGGCAAGTGTATCGAAGTCTGTCCTATGAAAGTCATGGTGGCCGGCCCGGAGGTGACGAGCAAATGTATCGCCTGCGGCATCTGTGCCAAAGCATGTCCGATGGACATTCTGGAGGTCCAGGAGAAATAGTACATAGAGGATTGGCAAAAAAGTAAAAAAGCCGCCCGATTGGGCGGTTTTTTTGGGTTTTCTTTTTTCGGGTATGATGGTATAATAGGACAACATGGCGGGGAGGGGATAAATCATGCATACCAGAATTGAAACCATAGATCCTGCCTGTCCTGATTTGCGCGTTATCAGTGAGGCTGGAAGGATTTTGCGAGAGGGCGGTCTGGTGGCTTTTCCCACGGAGACGGTGTATGGGCTGGGCGGCGATGCCTTGAACCCGGAGGCATCGGACAAGATATACGGAGCGAAAGGCCGACCGTCGGATAATCCTCTGATTGTACACATTGCGGACAGGGAGGCGCTGGGAGGAATAGTACGGGAAATTCCTCCGAAAGCCCTTGCGCTGGCGGATGCTTTCTGGCCGGGGCCGTTGACCATGATTTTTGGCAAAAACGGGCGAGTTCCCCTCAATACTACAGGAGGACTTGACACGGTGGCCGTGCGTATGCCCAGTCATCCGGCGGCCCGGGAATTGATCCGGCGCAGTACCGGCTATATCGCCGCTCCCAGCGCGAATGTCTCAGGGCGGCCGAGCCCCACAAAGGCAATTCATGTGATCGAAGATTTACGAGGACGGGTGGAAATGATTCTCGATGGCGGCCCGGTGGGTATCGGCCTGGAGTCCACCATTGTGGATTTCTCCGAACGGATACCGACCGTTCTGCGGCCCGGCTATATATCTGTGGAAATGCTGGAAGAAGTGATCGGAACGGCGCGGGTGGACCGGGGACTGATGGCGGAGGATTCTTCTGCACGCCCCAAAGCTCCGGGAATGAAATATAGGCATTATGCCCCCAGGGCGGAGCTGGTGATCGTAGAAGGTGAGGAAAGCCGTGTGGTGGAAGCGGTTAACGGCTGGATTCAAGAGAAAGAATCTCGGAATATGCACTGCGGTGTGATTGCCACCGATGAGACGGCTCCGCTCTACCGTGTGGGGGCGGTGGTGAGTATGGGTCCGCGGGGGGATGAGGAGGAGCTGGCCAGGCATTTGTTTGATGTTCTGAGGAGATTTGATTCGATGGATGTGGCGTGCATCTATTCGGAATCTTTCTATACGCCCCGTATGGGACAGGCCATCATGAACCGGCTGCTCAAGGCTGCCGGGCATAGAGTGGTTCAGGTATAAGATTTGGCTTTAAGGAGATACGGTGTGAAACAGTATAACCGATTGATTTTTGTGGATACAGATGATACCCGCAGGGCGCCGATGGCAGAACTGATCATGAAAAATAAGTTTTTGCTGGGCCCCCTTTCGGTGGCTTCCCGGGGGATGGTTGTTTTGTTTCCGGAGCCTGTGGATCAGAAGGCGGAAGCTGTGCTGACCAGCAACGGATATACCACGGAGGGATATCGGTCCGCCCAGCTTCTGCAGGAGGATATCGGAGACGA
This sequence comes from uncultured Lachnospiraceae bacterium, assembly GCA_949471785.1. Lineage (GTDB taxonomy): Bacteria > Bacillota > Clostridia > Lachnospirales > Lachnospiraceae > UBA11957. The sequence goes on from CASWRE010000039.1 coordinate 23,462, forward strand.
CGTGCTGCTTCTGACCATGGAGGATGACCAGAAAACGAAGATATGGGAGCAGTTCGAAAGCGCGAAACATGTGTATACACTCACGGAATACGTGAAAGCTTCCGGGGATATCCTGCCTCTTTACGGCGAGTCCCTGATGGTTTACGGGCAATGCTTTGAGCGGCTGTCCAGGTTGATCGATGATCTGGTGATTCAGCTGAATGAGAAAGAAATCTTGAGTACGGGAGGCGGAAAATGACGGGAAAGAGGACGGATTATTTGACCTGGGACGAGTATTTTATGGGTGTTGCCATGCTTTCGGCTATGCGTTCCAAAGATCCCAATACCCAGGTAGGGGCCTGTATTGTCAGTAGCGACAATAAAATTTTATCCATGGGATATAACGGTTTTCCCCGGGGGTGTTCCGACGACGAGTTTCCCTGGCAGCGAGAGGGGGAGCCGCTGGACAACAAATATTTTTATTCCACGCACAGTGAACTGAACGCGATCTTGAATTATCGCGGCGGCAGTCTGGAGGGGGCCAAGCTTTATGTAACGCTGTTTCCCTGCAACGAATGTGCGAAAGCTATTATTCAGGCCGGGATCACTACGGTCATATACGACAGTGATAAATATAGCGACGAGCCGGCTATTATTGCTTCCAAGCGGATGATGGATGCGGCCGGAGTACGGTACTACCGATATAATCGGACGGAGCGCAAAGTAACAATCGAATTATAGAAGGAGAGACCTATGGCAGACAAGAAAATGGTAGAAGCGATCACCTCCATGGAGGAAGATTTCGCTCAGTGGTACACGGATGTGGTGATTAAGGCGGAGCTGTGTGATTACACCAGCGTGAAAGGCTGTATGGTAATCAAACCCGCCGGCTATGCGATCTGGGAAAATATCCAAAAAAATCTGGATCAGAGGTTTAAAGAAACCGGCGTGGAGAATGTCTATCTCCCCATGTTTATTCCGGAGAGTCTGCTCCAGAAGGAAAAGGATCATGTGGAGGGGTTTGCTCCCGAGGTGGCCTGGGTGACCCACGGCGGCGCGGACAGGCTGCAGGAGCGGCTTTGCGTGAGACCTACTTCCGAGACCCTGTTCTGCGACCTGTGGGAGAGGGAGGTGCATTCTTATCGGGATCTGCCCAAGGTGTATAACCAGTGGTGTTCCGTAGTGCGCTGGGAGAAAACGACCAGACCGTTTCTGCGCTCGAGAGAGTTTCTGTGGCAGGAGGGGCACACGATCCATGCCACTGCCGGGGAGGCCAGAGAGCGGACGATTCAGATGCTGAATGTTTACGCCGATTTCTGTGAGCAGGAGCTGGCGATCCCTGTAATCCGGGGACAGAAGACGGACAAAGAGAAATTCGCCGGGGCCGTGGCTACGTATACTATTGAATCCCTGATGCATGACGGACAGGCCCTGCAGTCTGGTACCAGCCATGATTTCGGTTCCGGCTTTGCCAGCGCTTTTGGAGTGGAATTTACGGATAAAGATAATCAGATAAAACCGGTGTATGAGACGTCCTGGGGTTTTACGACCCGCATGATCGGCGCCATCATCATGGTGCATGGCGACAACAGCGGCCTGGTGCTGCCGCCCAGGATCGCTCCGGTTCAGGTATGTGTGATCCCCGTGCAGCAGCATAAGGAAGGCGTACTGGAGGCCTGCGGAAACATCTTTGAGGGTTTAAAGGGCGCCGGTGTGCGCGTAAAGCTGGACGACAGGGATAATCGTCCGGGCTGGAAATTTGCCGAAGCGGAAATGCGGGGGATTCCTCTCCGCGTAGAGCTGGGGCCGAAGGATCTGGCAAACGGTCAGGCTGTGCTGGTGCGCAGAGATAACCGGGAGAAGACGGTGGTGGCTTTAGACGAGCTGGTCGTGAAAGTGCAGGAGCTTCTGGAGACGATCCAGGCGGATATGCTGGAGCGGGCCAGGGTGCACAGAGACTCCCATACCTATGCCGTGAAAAATTATGATGAGTTTGTCGATACCATCAATGCGAAGCCGGGCTTTGTGAAAGCCATGTGGTGCGGCTGTCAGGAGTGTGAGGACAGGATCAAGGCGGATACCGGGGCTACGTCCCGCTGCATTCCTTTTGACCAGGAACAGGTGGGGGATACCTGTGTCTGCTGCGGCAAACCGGCGAAAAAGATGGTTTATTGGGGACGTGCGTATTAATGAGACTGAAAATACCGGCGGGAGCCGGGCTGATCATTCAAAAACTGAAGGAGCGTGGCTTCGAGGCTTACGTGGTCGGGGGCTGTGTCCGGGACCGGATTCTGGGCCGGGAGCCCGATGACTGGGATATTACTACGTCTGCTTCGCCTTACGAGGTGAAGCAGATTTTTCAGCGGACGGTAGATACGGGGCTTCGGCACGGTACCGTGACGGTGTTGATCGGTTCCCGGGCTTTTGAGGTGACTACGTATCGCATTGACGGCGAATACGAGGATGGCCGTCACCCGAAGGAAGTGATATTTACCCGGAATCTGAGGGAGGATCTGAGCCGGAGGGACTTTACGATTAACGCCATGGCTTACAATGACGACGAAGGCCTTGTGGATCACTTCGGCGGCATGGCCGATCTTTCCCGCCATGTGATACGCTGCGTGGGCGATCCGGCGGAGCGATTTGGGGAGGACGCCCTGCGGATCATGCGGGCCGTGCGTTTTGCGGCCCAGCTTGGCTTCATTATAGACGGTCCTACCAGGGAGGCGTTGGCGTATCTGGCGCCAACGCTGGAGAAGATCAGCGCAGAACGGGTGCAGGCGGAGCTGGTAAAGCTGGTTACTTCTGCACACCCGGAGTATATCGGTATTGCCTGGGAGACAGGTATCACCGGCGTTGTCCTGCCGGAATTTGACGCGGCGGCCGGAATATATCAGTATACGCCTCATCATATGGATACGGTGGGGGAACATACGCTGAGGGCGCTCTGTGCCGTTCCCGCCGATCGAGTGCTGCGGCTGGCTGTGCTGCTTCACGATCTGGGGAAGGCCGGAACGAAGAAGAAGGACAGTGAGGGGGTCGACCATTTTCCCGGCCACGGTGAGGAGAGTGCGCGCCTGGCGGGACAAATTCTGCGCCGCCTGAAATTTGACAACGGTACGATCACGAAGGTTGTGAACTTGGTGCGCTGGCATGATATTCGTTATGCGGCGGAGCCGGCTGCGGTCCGTCGAATGCTGTCTATAACGGGACGGGAGATGTTTCCTCTGTATATGGAAGTGCAGCGGGCCGATGTTCTGTCCCAAAGCGAATATAGACGGGAAGAGAAGCTCACGAAACTCTCCATGATACAGCGGTTTTACGAGGAGACTCTGTCTGCAGGATACTGTACGTCCCTGCGGGAACTGGCCGTTACCGGCCGCGATCTCACCGCCCGGGGGATTTCTGCTGGTCCGGAGTTGGGGAAAATGCTTAAAAGCTGTCTGGAGCTTGTACTGGAAGAGCCAAAGAAGAATACAAAGAAGGAATTGCTGGGGTTTCTGGGGCTATAAGGAGAGACCATCTTTGGCCTACGCGGCAATTCCGGTTTGTTCATATTTTTTCATTTCTGTATTTATAAATCCAATCAGATATTCTATCCGTCGTTTGTATTGCCCGGTTTATAGATCTTGCGGGAAATATTTCCGACGGTTCTCTATTTTTCAAAAAGAAAAAAGCGAAATATTGCAGACGATTAAAACGAAACATTATCTCGGAAAAATCCAGTATCCATCATGGCTCACAAAGAGTTGACAAACATGATCTTTCGAAAACAAAACTAAAACTCATTTCGAATTGGTAAAAATACACAAAAATATGATTTATAAACAAGATAAAATGTACAAAAGTGCTTGGCAAGAGAGAAAAATCTGTATATCATGAGTGAAAAGAAAAGTTTCGAAAAGATAAGAAACCGGGGGCTCTCAATGGAAAAGGAAAGTACAAAACGACGAAAAGAGCAGATTCTCGCGTTGCTGGAAGAAAAAAACATGGTTTTGGTTGAAGAATTATGTCAACGATTTGACGTATCGAAAGTTACGATACGAAAGGATTTAAATGAGCTGGGTAATCAGGGACTGCTGGTGAGGACCCACGGCGGCGCGGGCAAGGTCAAAGAGACGGCCTTTGAGCGGAGTCAGGAGGCGAAAGAAAAGGAGCGGATAGCGGAAAAAAGAGCCATTGCCCGGAGAGCCTATGAAGAATTACACAATAACGAGACGATGATTCTGGATGCCGGAACGACCACTCAGGAGCTGGCAAAACTGATTTGCAGCGGCAGTAAGAAGAATCTCACGGTGATCACGAATGCCTTTAATATTGCCGAAGAGCTGATTGGCTGTGAAAAGAGCGAGCTGATATTTACCGGCGGCTATGTGAGATCTCATATATTATCCTGCGTTGGCATGTATGGAGAGGATATGCTGAAAAATGTATGTGTGGACCGCACTTTTCTCGGATGTAATAATCTGAGTGTCGAGCACGGGCTGACTACGCCGAATATGCAGGAATGCAGGATGAAGCAATACATGCTCGCTGCGGCGAAAAAGTGTTACGTTTTAGAGGACAGCACGAAATTCAGAACAAATTCCCTGTACTGCGTATGCCAGGTGAAAGATCTGCATCTGATCATCACAGATGATGGGATTGGAGATATTTATAAAGAGAAAATTAAAGAAAGGGGGGGGCCATGTGGCTGCAGTGGAAGCCAGGCAATAAAGACAACAATTACTGATTAAAAAGAAAAGACGGAGGTAACAAATGAAAGCAGGAAAGGTTTTGAAACTATTGTGTACATCGGTATTAGCAGCCTTTTTGCTATGCGACTGCCAAAATGGAGGAAGTTCTGAGGCAGATAAGAGTACAAAACCGGAGGTATCCCAGGCTGTCGCAGAAGAATCGAAAACAGAGCAATCCCGAACGGAGGCATCTGAGCCGGCATCTGATGGTACGAAAGAGACAGAGGAAAAAGAGATTACACTGGGCATTTCCATTTTCACCCGGACCCATGTTTTCTATAACCGTGTTGAGGAAGCCATGCAGAAGAAATGCGATGAGTTGGGCGTAAAGGGCATCTTTATGGACGCCGACACGGACAGCGATAAACAGTTGTCCCAGGTGCAGGATTTTATCACCCAGGATGTGGACGCTATTGTCATCTGCCCGGTATCCACGGCGGGCAGCAACAGTTGTCTGGAACTGGCAGATCGGGCGGGTATTCCTCTCCTGACGGCATTCACAAAATCAGACGGCGATTCGCTGTGCCATTTTGGTACAGATGAAAATGTGGGCGGAAAGCTTGCCGGCGAATATATAGCGAAAGCTTTGCCGGAAGGCGAGGAAGTGGCCATAATCACCTATGACGATGTGGAAAACTGCGTGCTGCGGGCCGAGGGATGTAAAGAATATTTAAAGGCGAACACGGATAATATTGAGGTGGTCGGCGAGCAGAACTATCAGGGCGACGCAGAGAAGGCATCGGCCATCACTCAGGATTTCCTGCTGAAATATCCGGATCTGGATTTGATTTTCGCTGTGGGGGACCCGGCAGCCATGAGCGCTTACACCATTGTTAACGGCGCGGGAAAGGATATCCGGATCATCGGGTACGACGGAAATCCGGAGGCGGTAAACGAGATTGCCAAAGGTGGAAATTGGATTGCCGACGTGGCGCAGGACCCGGAAGGTATCGGAGCGGCGATGATCGAGAGCGCTGTAAAAGCCATCCATGGAGAAGAGATTCCCAAAGAAAAATATATTGAGCCCTATATCATCGACGGCGCGAATGCCGCAGAATATCAATAAGCGTATATCAGTAAGCCTCCGGCAAATAGCAGGTCGTTTGCCGGGGGCTTTTTGGCTGAACATGCGGCCAGTAAACGGAGGTTGGGTAAATGGAAAAACAGCCTGTTATACAATTGGAACATGTAAGTAAAGAATTTCCGGGCGTAAAGGCCCTGGAAGATATCAATCTGGAATTTTATTCCGGGGAAGTGCATGCCCTGCTGGGGGAAAACGGGGCGGGAAAATCTACACTGATTAAAATTATAAGCGGCGTTTATGAACGGAATGCCGGAAACATGCGGTTTGAGGGGCTGGAGTGCCATTTTGAAAATGCCGGACAGGCCATAGCAAAAGGTATCCGCGTGATACACCAGGAGTTGAGTGTGATTCCGGGTCTGACGGTGGCCGAAAACGTGTACCTGGGAAGGGAACCTAAAAATAAACGCGGGTTCCTGGATAAAAAGGAAATGACGGAAGGTACGCAAAAGATACTGGAACTGCTGGAGTTGAAGATCAGTCCCTCTGATATGGTAAAAAAACTCAGCGCGGCGGAAAAACAGATGGTGGAGATTGCCAGAGCCATATCCGCGGACGCGAAGGTATTAAGTTTGAAACAAATAAGTAGTGGGTAGAGAGAAAGTAAAGGGCATAACGACAA
>CASWRE010000040.1 GCA_949471785.1 uncultured Lachnospiraceae bacterium
CGGTGGAGATCATCCCTCTGCCGGCGGGGAGCGGAAAACGGCGGGAGGCCCGGGTGGCCGCAATTCTGGATCACGGCGTCACGGAGGTGGTAGGTACTTATGAGCAGGACCGCTCTTTCGGGTTTGTGCGGTCAGACAATTCCAGGATATGCCGGGATATCTTTGTTTCCCGCAAAAATGCCGGCGGGGCCGTGGACGGACAGAAAGTGGTGGTGAAACTGACGGATTACGGCGGACATCACAGGAGCCCGGAGGGAAAAGTGACGGAAATCCTCGGCGACAGCCGTGATCCCGGGGTGGACGTGCTCTCCGTGGCCCGCAGTATGGGTTTGCCCATGGAGTTTCCCGAGCGTGTGGCCAATCAGGCGCTGCGTGTGGCCGGTGTGGTCAGTGAGGCAGATCGGAGCGGTCGGGAGGATCTGCGGGACATGATGATGGTGACCATTGACGGAGAGGACGCCAAGGATCTGGACGATGCGGTGTCCCTGACGGTGGAGGACGGCGTTTTTCATCTCGGCGTTCATATTGCCGATGTCAGCAATTATGTTCAGGCCGGCAGCGCACTTGACAGGGAAGCGTTTAAACGGGGAACCAGCGTGTACCTGGTGGACCGGGTGCTGCCCATGCTTCCGGTGCAGCTCTCCAACGGGATCTGTTCTCTGAACGCGGGGGAGGACAGGCTGGCCTTAAGCTGTCTGATGGATATGGACGCTTCCGGACGGGTGATCGATCACAGGATTGTAGAGTCGGTCATCCGGGTGGACCGGAGAATGTCCTATACGGAAGTGAATAACATCCTTACCGGGCAGGATGAGGGACCGCTCAGTGAGTACGACCCCTTAAAATCCATGCTTAAGGCTATGGGAGAGCTGTCGATGCGAATTCGCAGCCGCCGCTCGGGTCGGGGGTCCATTGATTTTGATTTTCCGGAGTGCAAGATTATTCTCGGCGCCACGGGACATCCTATGGAGATCAAGCCGTACGAGAGGAATGCGGCCACGGATCTGATCGAAGATTTCATGCTGTCCGCCAATGAGACTGTGGCCAGGGAATTCTGTGAGAGGGAAATTCCCTTCGTGTATCGTACCCATGAAAATCCGGACCGGGACAGAATGGAGAGCGTGCTGCATTTCATCCATACGCTGGGAATACGGACTGTGAAGGCCGGACAGGAGATGTCCCCCGGCGAAGTGCAGGATATTCTGGACAGGCTGAAAGGGAATCCCTGCGAGGATCTGGTGAGCCGCCTGCTGCTGCGCTCCATGAAACAGGCGAAATACACGACGGCCTGTACCGGGCATTTTGGTCTGGCGGCGAAATATTATTGTCATTTTACCTCGCCGATCCGCCGTTATCCCGATCTGCAGATCCATCGCATAATCAAAGACAGCATCCGGGGACGGTTGAAACCGGACAAAGTGGCCTGGTATGCCGAACATCTGGACGGCGTGGCCGTTCAGAGCAGTATGACGGAACGCAGGGCCCAGGAAGCGGAGCGGGAGACGGACAAAATGAAGATGGCAGAGTATATGAGCTATCATCTGGAGGAGGTCTTTGCGGGGCGGATTTCCGGAGTGACGGCCTGGGGGATCTTTGTGGAATTGCCCAACACGGTGGAGGGGATGGTTCGGTTGGCCGATATGGTGGATGATTACTACCGTTTTGACGAGGAGCGGTATCAGATTGTCGGGGAGCACTCCGGGAAAACCTATCGTTTGGGCGATCCGGTGCGGGTGCGGGTCAAGGGGGCCGATGCGGCCGCCAGGACCATTGATTTTTCATTGACAGAGAACGATTTGTGATTCTTTAAGTGAACAGGGAAGGGGAAAATGAAGCCATGGCTAAGCAAAAAGGGACAAAGCTGATCGCCAATAATAAAAAGGCATTCCATGATTATTTTATAGAAGAAAAATATGAGGCCGGTATCGCCCTGCATGGTACGGAGGTGAAATCCCTGCGTATGGGGCGGTGCAGCGTCAAAGAATCCTTTATCCGTATCGACAACGGAGAAGTTATGATTTATGGCATGCATATCAGCCCCTATGAGAAGGGGAATATTTTTAACAAAGATCCCCTGCGGATACGGAAGCTTCTGCTTCATCGCCACGAGATCAACAAGATGCAGGGACGCATTGCCGAAAAGGGGTATACGCTGGTGCCGCTGCAGGTCTATTTCAGGGACAGTCTGGTGAAAGTGGAGATCGGTCTGGCCAAGGGCAAGAAACTGTACGATAAACGGCAGGATATCGCTAAAAAAGATCAGCGCCGGGAGGCCGAGAGGGATTTCAAGGTGCGGAATCTGGGCTGATACGGCAGCAGTGCAAACCGATATGGGCATACCGTAAAAGCAGGATGCGTTTGAGAAGACGTAACGGAAATTATGTCAACAGACTCTTGACAAACGGGAACATATCGGTTAATCTATAAAAAGCGTCTGTTGTACCGGAAAAGCTTGCGGGCTTGTACTGGTTTCGACGGGGGTTTTGAAGTTCGGGAAGCCATCCGCAGCTCCGGGACTGCGTACCAACCTGGAAATTAAATTTAAACGCAGACGAAAATTACGCGTTAGCAGCCTAGTTGCTGCTTGTCCGTCTTAAGTCTCCTGCAGCTTGAGTTCGGGCATCAAAAACCGCAGGGCACTTTGCCTTCTAAGCTTTGCGAAGGTAAAAGATTTCATGAAGCTACTGAAGCCGACAGCCTGTCATTAGGCGGTAGACGGAGGGAATGTTAATATAATGACTGTGATGGGAGATGCCGGAATGGATAGGCTTTCGGACGCGGGTTCGATTCCCGCCAGGTCCACTTCTAAAAAACCACCCGCTATTGGTTCTATAATCAATAGCGGATGGTTTTTACTTCCAAGACATCTGCAGCTGCTTATTCTGTTTTGCGCAGTCGGAAAGATACAGATTGATAAGAGTTTGGTATGGTATGCCGGAATCTTCGCTTTGCGATTTGAAAAAGTCAATGGTATCACTGTCAATATTGATAGTAATCTGTTTTTTTAGTTTTTTGGCGTAAGGATTTTTTCTGGGGTTCAAATTTTTAATATCATACTCATCTTTCATAAAATATCACCTCCTGCATAACTGTTATATGTTTTTACTTCGTTTTTCGTTGCTTTTCTTGCCGATATGATTCGAATCATGTTATCGCCTGAACGATAGCAGTGACTTACAATGCATAGATTTTCATGTTTTGAAATACCGAGTATCAGAAATCGTTCTTCCTCTATAGAGTGTTCTGGATCATCAAACAGAATTGCATTGTCATCATAGAAAATCGTTTTTGCTTCTTCAAAATTGATCCCATGCTTTTTTTGGTTGGTTTTGTTTTTATTTTCATCCCATTCAAAATTTATATCCTTCATAATTATATTATAATTATATTTTGCTTATATGTCAATGCCAGATTTGACATGCTGACATGGCGTATATAGATGAGAATGATTCCCTAGCGGACGATATAGAACGCTGCCTCTGGTGTTTGGCGAGTGGCTCGCCAAATCTATGTGGGGAAATCCCGGTGTTTACGCTAGGAAGAGGCTTAAACGCCGGGGTTTTTGCGTGCCCTTATGTAATACCCTGTAACAGATCATTTGACGGTTGCATTTGTCCGGATCTGTATGTATAATAAGAAAAGAGTGTAGAGCGGTTTTACATATGGGAGGTTTTTATGAGTGAATACAATGGCGCTGCGGTGGGCGCGTTTGAGACGGACAGCTATCTCGTGGCCTGCGTAGCGGTTGACGCGGCCGTAAAGGCGGCGGATGTAAGGGTAGAAGGCGTGGAGCGTACCCGTTTAGGCAGCGGCGCCTGCGTGAAACTTCGGGGAAGGATCTCGGATGTGCGGGCGGCTATGGACGCGGCTTGCGAGGCTGCGGGAAGGATGTCCCCGGTGACAAAGAGCGTGATTATCCCGGCGCCCACTGAGGGAACAGAGAAGATGCTGCAGATGACGATTCAGAAATAACAGGGCACAGATAAGGAGAGCGTGATGAAAGACGGTGCTTACGGATTAGTGGAAGTGTTGGGAAGCTCGAACGCCATTGTCTGTGTGGACAGGATGGTTAAGACTTCGGATGTATATTTTAAGACATGGAATACCCGCTGCGGCGGCCATACGACTATTTTTATGGCCGGGGATTTGTCCTCCGTGAATGCGGCGGTCAGCGCTGTGGCGGAGAATCCGCCCTGTCAGGTATTTTACACGGCGGTGATCTCCAATCCTCATGAGGAGATGGTGAAGTTTGTTGAGGAAATGGCTGCGAAGTTTCCCAAGAATTAATTTGATTCTTTATTATAGAAGCAAGAGAGTCCTGTCTGGAAACAGACAGGATTTTTTTCGCCGGCAGGGAATTTCCTGCCGGGCATGTCCGATGTTATACCGTGACGGCGATGCCGGTCTATAGATCGTGTTGTTTGAAAACTATGGAGGATGAGAAAAATGAATGGAAAAGAGCATTTGCGGCAGTCTATGAGAGTGGCTGCCCATATGGCGCGCCATATGCTGTTCAAGCTGCTGGCCTGCGTGCGGTGGGTACTGCTGGCCGTACTGGCGGGATTGGTGGTGGGCGCGTACAGCACCTTATTTGCCTGGGGGATGACCAGGGTGACAGGATATCGGGAAAGCTATGGATGGCTGTTGTATCTGCTGCCTGTTGGCGGGCTGCTCATCGTGTTTTTTTATCGGCTGGCAAAAATTGAAAAGGATCGGGGGACGAATCTTGTCATTCATTCCATTCATGCCCGGGATGATGTGCCGGGGCGGATGTCGCTGCTGATCTTTGGCTCCACCATACTGACGCATTTGTTTGGCGGATCTGCAGGTCGTGAGGGAGCGGCCCTGCAGATGGGAGGAAGTCTGGGAAATCTGCTGGGGAGGCTGTTTCGCATGGACGAACGGAACCGGAAGATTATGATTATGTGCGGAATGAGCGCGGCTTTTGCGGCGGTATTCGGCACGCCCATGGCGGCGGCGGTTTTTTCCATGGAGGTCGTCAGTGTGGGTATTATGCATTACTCGGCCCTGGTGCCCTGTATGTTCGCGGCGCTGATTGCATCCCGGTTTGCCGCCACTCTGGGTATCACGCCGGAATCCTTTTCCATTGAGAGTATTCCCCGGCTGAATGTGGAAAACGGCGTGAAAATGTTTGGGCTGGCGGTTTGCTGTGCGGGCCTGAGTATCCTGTTCTGTGTGCTTCTTCACATGGCGAGCCATTTGTATCAGCAGTATTTTGTCAATCCTTATGTCCGTGTGTTTGTGGGCGGCTGCCTGATCGTGGGGCTGACCCTGCTGTGCGGGGTTCGGGATTATAATGGCGCCGGTATCGGAGTCATCGAGCGGGCCATGTCCGGCGAGGTGGCGCCCTGGGCGTTTCTTCTGAAAATGTTGTTTACGGCGCTCACCCTGGGGGCTGGATATAAGGGCGGCGAGATTGTGCCTACGTTCTTTGTGGGCGCGACCTTTGGCTGCCTATTCGGACAGGTTGTGGGGGTGTCGCCCTCCCTCTGTGCGGCGGCCGGTATGGCGGCCACTTTCTGCGGCGTGACGAATTGCCCGATTTCCACGCTGCTGATCAGCTTTGAGCTGTTCGGCTTCGAGGGGATTCCCTATTTTATGATCGCCATATCGGTCAGTTACCTGCTGTCCGGTTATAAGGGATTATACAATGACCAGATCATCGTGTATTCGAAATACCGTCCCCAGTTTATTAACCGCCTGGCAGGGGACGAGTCCGAGGATGACCTGATTGACAGCTGAGGGTTGGAAAATGATTGTTTTGCCGGGACGGGTGTAGTATAATACAGCCTGTGGAGTCCCGGTAGAAGAATTTACAGAAATACAGAGGTTATGAAGTATACGGCCGTAATGTAACTGTGAAAGAGGGGAACAGTTATATGGCTGTTGACAAAAATGTTTGTGCTTGCAGGCTGTGCAGGCAAAGAATCATATGGCGAAATAGTCCAGACAGCTAGACAGGAGGAAAAGAGTATGGGAAAAATAATATTGACGGGCGACAGGCCCACGGGAAGGCTGCATGTGGGCCATTATGTGGGGTCCCTGCGCAGGCGGGTGGAACTGCAGAATTCCGGCGAGTATGAGAAAATATTCATTATGATTGCCGATGCTCAGGCTCTCACAGATAATTTTGAGAACCCGGAGAAAGTGCGCCAGAACATCATTGAGGTGGCGCTGGATTATCTGTCCTGCGGTCTTGACCCGGCAGTGTCCACGCTGTTTATCCAGTCCCAGATTCCGGAGCTTACGGAACTGACTTTTTACTATATGAACCTGGTGACGGTATCCCGGCTGCAGAGGAATCCCACGGTCAAAGCGGAGATTCAGATGCGCAATTTTGAGGCCAGTATTCCGGTGGGCTTTTTCACGTACCCCATCAGCCAGGCTTCGGATATTACGGCCTTTAAAGCCACTACGGTTCCGGTGGGCGAGGATCAGCTTCCGATGATCGAGCAGACCCGGGAGATTGTCCGCAAATTTAACAGTATTTACGGCGAGGCCCTGGTGGAACCGGATGTGCTGCTGCCGGAGAATGAAGCCTGTATGCGTCTGCCCGGTATCGACGGCAAAGCCAAGATGAGCAAATCCCTGGGCAACTGCATTTATCTGGCGGACGACCCGGAGGATGTGAGGAAAAAGATTATGAGTATGTATACCGATCCGCTGCACCTGATGGTGTCCGATCCGGGCCATCTGGAAGGGAACACGGTATTTACTTATCTGGATGCTTTCTGCCGGCCGGAGCATTTCGAACGGTATCTGCCGGAGTACGGGAACCTGGATGAGTTGAAGGCCCACTATCAGAGGGGCGGCCTTGGCGACGTGAAGGTGAAAAAGTTCCTGAACAAGATCATGCAGGAGGTATTGGAGCCCATCCGCGCCCGCCGCAAAGAGTATGAGAAAGATATCCCGGCGGTGTATGAGATTCTGAAAGCCGGCAGCGAGAAAGCCCGCGAGGAGGCGGCCCGGACGCTGGAAGACGTAAAAGCCGCCATGAGGATCAATTATTTTGACGATCAGGAAATGATCCGGGCCCAGGCCGACCGGTACGAAAGGAACTAAGCTCTGAGATGAAGCCAGACACGTATGGGAATGTCTTAAAAACCGAGAAAAATTTCAGATATGTACTGGCGGCCAACGGGATAAGCCGTTTTGGGGATTCCCTGGACGCCATCGCATACAGTTGGATGGTCTATCAGCTGACGGGGTCCAAGGCCTGGCTGTCCGTCATACTGGGGGTCAATATGATCCCTACGGTTCTGTTCCAGCCTCTGGGAGGGGCTTTGACGGAGTACTTTAATAAGAAAAAAGTGCTCGTCAACTGTGATATTTGTCGGGGACTGATCGTGCTGATTACGTGTGGCCTTATGGTTTCCGGCGTTTTGGCGCCCTGGCATCTGCTGGCGCTGACTTTCCTCAATTCATCTGTTGAGTCGCTGCGGGTCCCGAACGGCCTGGCGGTTTTACCGCAGATTTTGGAAAAAGAGAATTACAAAAGCGCGATATCCCTGGATCAGGGAGTACGGAGAATCACGGAACTGACGGGAATGGGCTGCGCCGGCATCATCATTGGAGGGTTTGGCGTGGGCGGTGCTCTGCTTGTGGATGCCGCCACTTTTCTGGCTTCCGGATGGCTCTTGTCATTTTTGAAAATAGATCCGAAGAAAGGGAAAAAGAAACCGTTTCAGATTAAAAATTACCTGATCTCACTGAAAGAGGGATTCAGCTATTTCCGTAAAAGCGATCTGGCGATGATGGTGTGCGCCATATGCGTGCTGCAGAATTTGTGCACGCTGCCCATAGAAAATCTGCGGGCGGCTTATATCTGCGAGTATCTGGGACTGGACGTTATGGCTATGTCTGTGGGCGGTACGGCCGTTACGATCGGTATGATAGCGGGGGCGTTTTTGCTGCCGGTTCTGTCAAAAAAGGTATCGGAAAAAGGGCTGCTGATCTATGGCGGCGTTTTGATCGGCCTGTTTTATTTTCTGTATCTGCTGATCGGTCTGATTCCTTTCACAGGGGGGAAATATGTCGGCTATTTTGTCACGGCCCTGTTTTTCGGCGTTATGAATGCCATGGTGGGCGTTGCGGTTCAGGTCGTATTTGTATCCCGGACGCCGGAAGCATTGGTGGGAAGGATCGGCGGCATATTCAACGCGCTGGCCTGCTCATCCGTACCGGTGGGATCGTTTGTGCTGGCGGGATTGACGACGGCATTATCCATTCGGGAGCTGTATTTGGTCATGGGATTTTTGTCTATGGTTATTTTTATGTTGATAGGACAGTGGAAAGGTATGGCGGACTTGGAAGGATAGAATACAGCGATGGATGAAAGGTTGCATTTGTTGTAAAAACCGATGCATGAAAGTAAGACCCCCCTGTGTATAAACGGCATTCGCCTATACACAGGGGGGGTTATACTGCCGGTGGTGGGACTCGGACCCACACACCCTTGCGGATAACAGATTTTGAGTCTGTCTCGTCTGCCAATTCCGACACACCGGCATATTTCTGGCTGTCAGCCAATTCATAGCAACTCAGGCAGGCTGAACTGCTATATTAGTCTATCATGTTTTATCGGTCTATGCAAGAAAAATTTTCATTTTTTTGGTCTCATACAAACAAATGCTCAATTGCAAATTTAAATTCCACCGGGGGAGTTAAATGCCCTGTTTGACAAGGACAAGAAAGGAGCGCAGCAACAGAGGAATATAATGATTTAGTCAAGCGTATGGAAAGCCATAAGGAAACGGAGAACGCTTTGCCTGCGTTCTCCGTTTCCTGTTATAGCTTTAGCCAGTTGAGGGCATTGGAGTTATTTGTACGTCATACCCGATAAGCCACCAGGGCCACGTGGCATCCGGTATCTCTCTCCAGCTCCTTTTCCCACTCGGTGAGTTTGCGGCGGTCGGAGTCGGAAAGCTCTGCCAGAGAATCTTCCCTCTCCAATACGCGCCGGGTATGCTCAGCGGCAGATTTGCAGTTTAAAGGCAGATCGGTTACGTCGGAATAAACATTTGCCATAATAGTTGCCTCCTGTTGTAGAGTTTGGATGCCGCAGTATACAGAAAAACTGCCGCATCGAGGTTGTATCCTGTGCAGCGACAGGCTTTTTGGTATGCTTCGGTATCAGTATGTACGGTTCTGACAGAAAGTATGCGTGTACTTTTTTCAGGCGTCAATCTCCCACATGCCGCTGGCGGAACTGTTCTGGTGTGATGCCGGTATTTTTTTTAAAGACCCGGAAGAAATATTTTACATTGTCGTAACCGACGGCTCTGGCGATCTGGTACATTTTCCGGTCGGTATGGGCCAGAAGCTCCTGGGACCGCAGAATGCGGATGTTGTTCAGATAATCCACGAATTTCTCACCGGTGCGGGATTTGAACAGGGTGCTTAAATAACTGCGGTTGATGCAGAACAGGGAGGAGACAAACTCCTGAGTCAGATCCTTCTGGTAATTTCTGCGCATATAAATCTGGATTTTCTCAATAATATCGTCCACGGCGTATACGGACTGGGGCAGGATCATAGCGGCCAGGTTGGCGAAAAACTGCAGGTAATAGTCCTCCAGCTCCCGGAGAGTGAAGATATGGTTCACCACATTCTGCATACTGTTGGAACTCTCTGGGGTCGTTTGATTTTTCAGATAACGGTTCAGGATCAGACGGCACTGGTCGGACAGCTGGTAACAATGGTATTTGACGTCTGCCAGTGTACAGTCAGGCAGATCGGTATACCAGGAGAAAAGTTCCCGGGTCAGCTCCCGGGTCTCCTTTTCCATGCCGGCGTCTATGCGGAACAGGAATTCTTCCGTTTTATCCCAGATGATGGGTCGGGGTTCCGTTTCTCCGGCGTAGGCGAACCAGCAGGAGGCGCTCTTAGTCACAGGCTGCTGGTCCAGAGCCAGTGTGGTTTCACGGTAGGCTGCGCCCAGCTTATCCAGATCGTGGTGGGTACGGCTAATCCCCGCCAATACGGGCATTTCCTGGTTTTCCATCCAGGGGATAAAGCTGTCCAGAATCTGAGCGGCCAGTTTTTCATTGGGGATGGCGCTCTGGGGGGCCGTGAACAAGATGATGAAACCCAGGTCCGGGCTGGTGGAGCTGGACAGATAAAGAGCCAAATCGCCGAAGCCCTGTTCGCTGAGCCATTCCTCCACAAGGGCATCCGGCGATGAACGGGAAAAGTGCAGGGTCAGGAGCATCAGGTCATGGCTGTCGTTGATACGCCGCAGTCTCTGGGAGGTCAGCTTGGCGCTGCTTACATGGTAATCCAGAATCAGATTGTTGAGAAGCTGGACGTCGTAGTCGTAGCAGGCCTGTTCCTTCTCCTTTTCGCTGGTCAAAATCTGGTTTTCCAGGAAGGTGCGGTTTTCCAGCCGTTTGATGACCTCGTCCACACAGTTTAGGACCATTTCTCTGCTGAAAGGCTTCAGCAGGTATTCAATGGCATTGGCGGAGATCGCCTGCTTTATGTAGTCAAAATCCCGGTAGCCGCTGATGACGATCAGGGGCATGGCGGGATAGTGTTCCGACAGATAGGGGAGCAGAGCCATGCCGTCCATCTCCGGCATCTGCATATCCAGGATGACAAAATCGGGGTGCAGTTCCCGGATCAGTTCTATACCTTTGGCGCCGTTTTCGGCCTCACCGGCGCAGGCGATGCGGTCGGCCGCGGGGGTGAGCTTTTTGATAGTTCCCTTGCGTATCAATTCTTCGTCGTCGATGATCACATAGGTGTACATGGTTCCTCCTGAAATGATTGTTTACAGTATCGGCAGCCGTATCGTAATGGTGGTTCCCTTTTCCATGGAGCTGGCAATATGCAGGCCGTAGCCTTTGCCGTAGTACAGCTCGATGCGGGAATGGATATTTTTCAGGCCGATGCTCTGTTTTGTACGATGTCCCAGTTCGGTGAACGAGGCGTCCTCCTGCAGTTTCCGATTCAGGGCCTCCAGCATTTCCGGCGGCATCCCCTGGCCGTTGTCAGAGACGCTGATGTGCAGGGTAGAATCCTCCCGGCGGGCATGCAACACGATCCTGTCGCCCCGGGTGCAGTAATTCAGGCCGTGGTAGAGAGCGTTTTCCACCAGAGGCTGCAGAATCAGTTTCAGCACTTTCAGATCATACAATTCTCCGGGAATGTCCACCAGCAGAGAGAACCGGTGGCTGAAACGGATGGTCTGAATGGAGATGTAGTCCCTGACATGGGAGAGCTCGTCCCGCAGCGTGACCAGCTCACTCTGGGTTTTGATAGAATAGCGGAACATATTGCCCAGAGCGAGGGACATGGTGGCGATGGGCTCATTGTCGTCCAGCTCGGCCATGCTGTTGATGGATTCCAGGGTATTAAACAGGAAATGAGAATTGATCCTGGCCTCCAGGGACTTCATCTGGGCGTCCAGGATGATCAGCTTGTCCTTGTAATCCCGTTTGATGGAGGCGTCCAGCTCTTCCAGCATGTTCGCATATTCGTTGTAAAGGGTGCCGATTTCGTCGGTACGGTTCAGATAGGGGCTGGAAAAAGAAAAGCTGCCGCCCCTTTGTCTGGACATAGTATGGCTCAGGCTCTCCAGGGGCCGCACCAGGTTTTTCGTGAAAGCGTAAGCCAGAATAATGTAACCGAAAATACAGGTGAAGGCGATGGTGAGCAAAACCTCTCCGGTCAGGTTAAATTCTTTGTATAAAGCGTCGTAATTGAATGTGGCGGTGAGCTCCAGAGGGGAGATGGTCAGGGAAGCCTTTTTTACCTCCCGGTTGGAGCGGGAGAAATCCTTTTCCAGGCTGTCCAGATTGGTGTAGAGGACGACGCTGTTTTTGGTGTTGGCTATGGTCAGGAGCGTAATATCCGACATGGAGTTTACATTGTCCAGGTTGATGACGTCGGGATCGCAGTCGATCAGCACCACGCCCAGGAACTTGTGATTATATACATCGCGGATGCTTTTGGCAAAATAAATAGAATCTGTTTGGTCCGTAAACATGTCCTGGCTCGTGAAGCTGCTGATATAAAAGCGGCCCTCCAGATCCAGGGTGTCCTGATACCATTTGTACATTTCGGGGCGGTAGCCGCTTTTCAGGGCGCTGTACTGTTGGATGGAGCTGGAGAATATTACATTGGTGGGCGTGAAGATGTAGATGCCATGGATATACTCATTGTCCACCATCAGGTTTTGAAAGACCGAGTTGCAGTACTGGCTGGCCTTCATTACGTCATAGGAGGTGAAGTCATCTTCGCTGTTCGCAAAGGTTTTCAGGGTTTCTACTATGGAATAGCCGTTTTCCCCGGAATAGAAGGTCATATAGTTAACGGTCTGGCTGATGTCGCTTAAGGTGGTATTGGCTTCTGCCACGGCGTTTTGGAACAGGTTTTCGGAAAATTCCAGCACCCGCTGGCGAATAGTCTGGGCATAATGCCGGTAGGCGTAGATACTGATGATCAGCAGTGGAATGATGGCAAGGATGGAAAATATCAGAAAAAATTTATTGCGCAGCTTCATGGGGGCCACCTTTGGGAGAGTATTTTGCGTTGCCGAAATGAAAAAAATGATTCTGTACGATTTAAAAATCCAAAAAAAGTATACCATAACCTCCGACAAAAGTATACCCCCGATATGCTAGAATATGGGCGTCGAAAGAAAAAAGGTTGCTGTGAACGGCAACAAAATAAGTGTATAATTTAAGTACACGTTTATGGGAGGAAAAGGAAATGAAAGCGAAAAAAGTAGTTTCTCTGTTGTGTGCGTCAGCCATGGCGGTGTCCATGCTGGCAGGCTGCGGCGGTGGCGGCGGTTCCGAGGCTTCCGGTACGTCGGAGGCAAAGGAGAGCGCGGCTGGCGCGGAGGACAGCGCCGGTTCCGGGGCAGCCCCGGCGGCCTCGGGCGAGGCTTACAATCATGAGGCCATTGAGAACGCCGGTGATATCACCATCACCATGATGGTATCCGGTGTGGCGTCGGACAATGATTTTGAGACGGAACAGCTTCCGGCCCTAGTCAAGGAAAAATGGCCGAATGTGACCCTGGAAGTGACCAAACTTCCGGACGACAATTATTATACGTCCCTAAAGACCAAGCTGGCTTCCGGCGAGTGTCCGGATATCATTCTGGCCCAGCCCATGTACGCCGGTTCCAATGCCTGCTACGCGCTGGCCGACGCCGGTTATCTGGCGCCCCTCAACGATTTGGACGCCCTGGGGAATATGAAGGATCTGGCGGCCGTGACTTATGACAACAATGTGGTGGTGTGTACCGCCGGCGTATCCATCCTTGGCACTTATTATAATAAAGCTATTTTTGACGAGTGCGGCATCACCGCCGAGCCCGCTACCTGGGATGAGTTTTTAGACGCCTGCCAGAAGATCAAAGATAAAGGCTATCAGCCGATCGTAATGGGCGACAAGGATATGTATGTACTGCAGTTCGGCCTGTACCAGATCGCCTGTAACGAGATTTACGCCAAAAATGCGGAGTACGATGATCAGCTCAGAACCGGAGACACCAAATTTACCGACGAGGGCACCTGGGATACCGTACTTTCCATGTACAATGAGCTGTATGAGAAAGGCTACATCGACGCCTCCCAGACGCTGGGCCTCGGCGCTTCCCAGGCGATCACCGAGTTTGTGGACGGCAAAGCGGCCATGACCTTTGACGGTTCTTTCAATGCGACGGCTTTGCTGGCCGAGGGCTCTGCGGGCGCTTTTGAGAGGGGCTATTTCCCGATTCCCTCCGCTTCCGGCGACACCTGCACGGCTACCTGTCTGTCTGCGGGCTACAGCATTTACTCCGGTTCCCAATATATTGATGAGTGCAAGGAGCTTCTGGATTACTGGTTTGACGGTTCCTCGGATGTCTGGAAAGCTTATCTTGCCACCGGAAAGATCATCGCTACCTACGGTGAAGGCGCAGATTCCTCTCCGAACTATGAATTGTTTGCCCCCTTCGTTGAGCTGCTGAACCAGGGCAAAGCTTATCACTGGTGCAACCAGGCGTGGCCGGCCGGCACAGAGTCCACCATGGAGGAGCTGTTCTCCGAGATGGTCGGCGGTCAGGGAACGACGGTGGAGGATATCACCTCAGGTATGCAGGACAAATTTGAAGATCTGCTGGACGAATAATTATCTGGTATATCTCCATAGGGATAGGCGTTAAAAACAAAGGCTGCTTTGAGTCTTTCACAGTAACAGTTCAGCCCAGGACTTTGCACTTGCTGCGACGCAGAGCTAGATTTGAGGCGGCCTTTTTGTATAGAAAGGGTGAGAACTATGGCAAACGAGCCGAAGAAGAAAAGAAAAGGCGCCAATACATCGCTGGTATTTAATAACCGCATGTACTATTTCCTGATACCGGCGCTGGCAATGTTCCTGATACTTTGGGTGTATCCGGTGCTGCAGCTTTTTTACTACAGCATCACGGATTTCAACGGTATCAATTACGATTTTGATTTTGTGGGATTTAAAAACTATTTTAAAATTTTTGAAAACGGGACGCTGATCAATTCCATCGGCAATACGTTGTCCTATGCGGTGGTCACGGTTATTTTAAGCAACCTGATCGGTCTGGGCATTGCCATGGCGCTGAATACAAAGATCCATTTCAAGGGCCTGTTCCGTACCTGCGCGTATTTTCCGGCACTGTTTTCCGCCATCGTGGTAGGCTTTATCTGGACATACGTATATATGCCCAGCTCCGGTATGATCGCCAACCTGCTGTCAATGTTCGGGCTGGACGGCACGGCTTTTAACCCGCTGGGGAATTTCCGTACCGCCCTGTTCGCTATCGCTATCGTGGAGGTATGGAAGGCTTTTGGTTCCACCATGATCATTTACCTGGCCGGTCTGCAGACGGTAGACGAGAGCCTTCTGGAAGCCGGCAGGATCGACGGCTGCACGGAATGGCAGCTGACCCGCCTGGTGAAACTGCCGCTGATTTCTTCCACGATCACCATCAATGTGATCCTGAATGTGATCGCCGGCCTGAAAGCGTTCGATTATTCTTTCATCATGACCAACGGCGGTCCGGGGAAATCGACCAAGACGCTGATGTTCCAGATCTACGAGATTGCTTTTGACGATCAGAAGATGGGGCGGGCCAGCGCGTTCTCCGTGGTGTCCTTTTTCGTGATTATCCTGATCACAGTGTTTATGCTGTATTTCATGAATAAGAGGGAGGTGGAGCTGTAATGGCATTCGGAAGAAAAAAAGACGACCGCGAAGTTGAAACCTATATGAAGCTGACGCCGAAGACGTTTCTGCTGTATTTCATTATCTTTGCATTTTGCGTGATTATCATAGCTCCTCTGGTGATTGTGTTCTCCAGTTCCCTGCGCACGCCGGAAAACCAGTCTTCGCCGCTGAATCTGTTCCAGCAGTTTTCCATGGCGAGCTACAGCCTGGCGTTTCATAATATGAATTATCCGATGGAGTTTCTCAACAGCCTGATGACTACGGCCGGTTCCGTGCTGGTTATCATCGTGTTTGCCACCATGGCGGCCTATCCCATCGGACGAATAAAGACGAAACTGGCGAAATTTATGTATTACTTTTTTATCTCCGGCCTGATCATCCCGTCCCAGATGGTCATCGTGCCCATCGCGCAGACGTTTTCCAGGCTGGGCATCCCCAACACGAGATTTACGCCGATGCTGATGTTCATCACCTGTTCGCTGCCGTTCTCCGTATTCCTGTTTTCGGGATTTATGAAGAGCGTGCCGGTGGAGATCGAGGAGTCCGCCTACATAGACGGCGCTTCGCTGCCGAAACGTTTTGTGTCGGTGGTGTTTCCGCTGTTGAAACCGGCCACCGTATCCACGATCATTACCCAGGGCCTGTGGATCTGGAATGACTATTTCTACCCGATGGTGTTTATCTCCAAGCAGTCCCAGTATTCGCTGCCGGTGGGTATGCTGCAGTTTCTGGGCGACAAGGAAAACCCGGCCCAGTGGAACATCCTGTTTGCGGCCTGCGTGCTGTGCGCCCTGCCGCTGATTGTGATCTTCATGTTGCTGCAGAAGCAGTTTATCAACGGTATTGCGGCCGGCGCTGTGAAAGGATAAGCGGTATACGACATACAGCCCGGCCCCGGCCGGGCTGTACATGCGAACACAGAGGAAATATGTCGCTGAAGCGACGCGTTTGCGGCGCAGAATGCTTACTTGGGAAAAGGGATGTGAAAAATGCAAGGGGATCGGAAAAAGAAGCTGGAATATTTCTGGATGTACTATAAGATACCGTTTTTTGCGGCGCTGTTTGTGCTGGCGGCGGCAGGGTACTTTCTGTATATGAAGGCGGCGGAGAAGGAATATGCTTTAAATGCCATGCTGCTGGATGTGCATACCGATGTGGCGGAAGATACCCTGGAGGAGGAATTTGCTTCCTGCGCCGGCATCGATATGAAGAAATATGACGTGCTGGTGGCCACGTCCCTGCTTCTGGCCGACGGGACGTCGAATTATGCCATGGCCTGTCAGTCCCGGTTTTACGGGCTGGTGGGGGCCGGGGAGTTGGACGTGGGGATGATGCTGGAAAACAATTTTGTTTCTTTCGCCGGAGCGGATGCCTTTCTGGATCTCCGGGAAATTTTCTCCGAGGAGGAGCTGACGGCGTTTCCCGGGCTGTACCGGGACGGCGAGGGACGGGTTCTCGGTATTTATGGCGATGAGCTGGCAAAAATCCGGGAGATCGGCGGCTATGCGGACCCGGATACCAGGAGTATTGCGGGTATTATTTACAATTCCGGGCATATGGAGACCGCGAAACAGTTTTTGCTGTATTTGAATGGGGAGGGTTATTCGGAATGAGTATATTTGCGCAGGAAGGAAAGCTGACCAGATTTTTGAATCGGCTGGGAGACTTAATCTGGCTGAATGTACTGACGATATTGTTTTGTATACCCGTCGTTACAATAGGGGCGGCGGTTACGGCTATGTATCAGGTATCTTTGCGGATGGTAAAAAATGAGGAGGGCAGGATCGGAGCCTCTTTTGTACTGGCGTTTAAAGAAAATTTCCGCCAGTCCACGCTGATCTGGCTGATCGGCGGGGGTGTCGGCGCGTTTCTTGCTTTTGATATCCGGCTTCTGGGGCAAGTGTCCTATGGTTTTGTACAGCCCTATAAAATATTGCTTTTTGTGCTGCTCCTATTTGTGCTGATGTTTACGGTATTTGCCCTGGTGACGGCGGCCCGTTTTGAGAATACGCTGAAAAATACCATAAAGAACGGGATTCTGTTCTGTGTGAGTCACATTTTTAAATCCGTCTTGATGTTCGCGGTGATGGCGTGCCCTCTGCCTTTACTGGCGGCTTCGAACAGGTTTCTGTCGGTGATTGTGCTGATCGGAGTATCAGGGCCCGGGTATCTGTGCAGCCTATATTTTCGGACGCTGTTTAAGGATTATGAGGGAGAATAAAGGTAGACGACGCAAAGGGCGCGGTAGCCAGATACGGTCAAATATGGATGGTATGGAGGATGGATAGTATGTTCAATAAAAAAATGATTGATCGCACGTTCTCGGGAACCAGGAGCAGTGTGGTTTCCGGGCGGGAGGTTTCCCATCGGGCGGTGGCCAGGAGAGCGGCGGCCGAGGGAATGGTGCTTCTTAAAAATGAGGGAGGCGTGCTGCCCCTGGCGGCCGGAAGCCGGGTGGCGCTTTATGGCAGCGGCGCTTCGCAGACGGTGAAAGGCGGCACCGGCTCCGGGGATGTGAATGAGCGGGTCTGTGTCAGCGTTTATCAGGGAATGAAGGAGGCTGGCTATGTGGTCGCCAATGAGGATTGGGTGGCGGATTATGATGAGCGGTATGAGCGGGCGCGGCTGGCCTGGCGGGATGATATTCTGGCAAAGAGCGAGGGTAAACAGGATGCGGCCGTTGATTTTTTCGCCGTTTACACTTCGACGCCTTTTGTGCGGCCTGTGGGGAAAAAGGTGGAAAAAACGGATGCCGATGTGGCTTTCTATATTCTGAGCCGTGTGGCCGGGGAGGGAGCCGACCGGTTCGCGGCGGACGGCGATTATGAGCTGACGGCAGAGGAAAGAGAGATGCTGGTGGATATCTGCGCTTCCTATGAGAAAGTGGTTGTGGCGGTGAATACGGGCGGCCTGGTGGATCTGTCCTTTATGGATGAATATAAAAATATTTGCGGACTGCTGCAGATTGTCCAGCCTGGAATGGAGGGCGGCCATGCTTTTGCCGATCTGGTGTCGGGGAAAGTGACTCCCAGCGGCAAGCTGACGGATACCTGGGCCTGCAAGTATGAAGATTACCCCAATGCAGAGAATTTTTCTCACAATAATGGCGATGTGGACCATGAAGTTTATAAAGAAGGTATCTATGTGGGATACCGATATTTTGATACTTTTGAGGTTCCGGTACGCTATGGTTTTGGCTATGGCCTTTCCTACACGGATTTTGCGCTGGAGACGGGAAGTGTATCTTATGATCAGGAGAAAAAGTCTCTTACTATTGCGGTGAAAGTGACGAATACAGGAGGTACATGGAGCGGCAGAGAGGTGGTGCAGGTCTATGTATCCTGCCCTCAGGGAGGACTGGAGAAGGAATACCGCCGTCTGGCGGCTTTTGAGAAGACGCCTGTACTGGAACCGGGCGAGGGGATACGGTTTACACTGGAAATACCGCTGGACCGCCTGACTTCCTATGATGAGAAAGAGCCGGGCTGGGTACTGGAGCCGGGCAGCTATGGTATCTGGGTGGGCAACAGCCTGCAGAGTGCGGTTTTAGCGGCGTCGATGGAGCTTGACGGCCGGGCCGTTCTGATAAAGACCGATCATATCTGTCCGGCCCGGCAGGAAATCGAGGAATTTCACGGGGACAGAAGCCGGGCGGCCGAACGGTATGAGGCGTGGAAAGAGCGGGCAAAGGAGCAGGGGCTGCCCCGTGTGAATCTTTACGCCGGGGATTTTGGTACAGAACAGATCCTATATCGGAAAAACGCGGAGCTGGTGGAAGAAGAAACGAGACGGTTTGTGGATACGCTGTCGACGGAGCAGCTGATCGCCCTGGCTACGGGAGATCCGGGAAAGGGGCAGGGCGGCAATCTGGGCGCGGCGGGCATATCCGTACCGGGGTCTGCCGGGGAGACAAACGGCTGCGCCGCGGAGCAGTATCTGGCGAGTATCGTACTGGCGGACGGTCCTGCGGGCCTGCGCCTGATGAAATACTATCATGTGGCGGACGGAAAAATTGTATCCATGCCTTTCCAGTTCAGTCTGGAGGGCGGCCTGTTCTGTCCGGATACGGGCGATCTGCCGGGAGAGCGTTATTATCAGTATTGTACGGCCATTCCCGTAGGTACTCTGCTGGCTCAGACCTGGGATAAAGAGCTGCTGCGGGAGATCGGTGAGATGATCGGCCGTGAGATGGAGGAGTTCGGCGTGACGCTCTGGCTGGCGCCGGGTATGAATATCCATCGGAATCCCCTGTGTGGGCGGAATTTTGAGTACTATTCCGAAGATCCGCTGGTGTCCGGGAAGATGGCCGCGGCCATCACAGAAGGCGTGCAGCGCGTACCGGGCTGCGGCACTACGATCAAGCATTTTGCCTGCAATAATCAGGAAGACAACCGCATGGGTTCCGACAGCATCCTGTCCGAGCGGGCGCTGCGGGAGATTTACCTGAAGGGCTTTGAGATCGCGGTGAAAGAGTCCCAGCCTATGGCGATTATGACCAGTTATAATCTGATCAACGGCGTCCATGCGGCAAACAACTATGATATATGTACGAAAGCTGCCCGTAATGAGTGGGGATTTGCAGGAGTGATTATGACAGATTGGACGACCACAGAGAAGGATGAAAGCTGTACGGCTTCCGGTTGTATGCGGGCCGGAAACGATCTGGTGATGCCGGGGTGTCCGGGCGATTATGAGAACCTGCGCCGGGAGCTTGACGAGGGAAAACTATCTCTGGATAATTTGAAAGCCTGTATCAGCAGGCTGGTGAGGGTGATCTGGCAGTCGAATCAATATGAGGGGGCCGTACCCTATAAGAAATAGGCAGTAAGAAAAAGACAGTAAGAAAAAGACAGGCAGGCTGTTGGAAACAGGCCTGGATGTAAGAAAGCGGAGGAATGGCGCGTGAAGAAAGAAATTTGGAAAAATCCTTTCCCGGAAAAGAGCCTGGATGAAGCCCAGTCTCCTCTGTGGTTTTGGAATGATAAACTGGAAAGGGAAGAATTGCTGCGGCAGCTTAAAATGAAATCGGAGACGGGCGTCGCGTCCACGATTCCCCATGCGCGGACCAACGGCGGCGAGGGCTATATCGGCGGTTATCTGGATGAGGAATGGTTTGAAAATGTGAGAACCGTGCTGGAATATAAAAAAGAGCACGATGAGCCTGTGTGGCTGTATGATGAAATCGACTGGCCAGCGGGAACCTGCAACAAGACCGTCACACGGAAAGAGGAAAACCGGGAGCAATATCTGACGTTTCGCAGGGAATGGATTCCCGCCGGTACTGCTTTCCGGGCGCAGGTAAAGGATTTGACAGGGAAACCGCTGTTTCGGGTCAGAGAAGAGACGGATAAATCACAGTATGCCTTTAATCTGTTTATTTTGGATGCGGAGACATATGAGAAATACGATATTACGGAATACTTTAAATATCTGATATTTGGCCCCGAACTGGAATTTATGTCTGACAGGGACGCCTGGGCTTATGTGGCTAAAATCCATGTGGATCCTTATGCGTACGGTGGAAGCGGGCAGATGAATTATCTGAGCAGGGAGGCCGCGGAGGATTTTCTACAGTCGACTTATGATAAATATTACGACAGGTTTTCGGAATATTTTGGGAGTACAGTCAAATGCTTTTTTAATGATGAAACGAGGATGTGTAATCCGCTGGCATGGAGTATTGATTTTCCGGAAGTATTTCGGGCGAGGAAGGGGTATGACCTGATGCCCCGCCTGGTAGATCTGGCGTTGCCGGGGGAAAAAGCGGGACGCACCAGATGTGATTATTTTGATGTGCTGGCTTACCTGTTTCAGGAAAATTATTTCGGCACGCTCCACAGGTGGTGCAAGGCCCACGGGGTGAAACTGTACGCCCATCTTTTGGGGGAAGAGACGCTGCATGGCCATGTCCGCTACAGCGGAGATTATATGCGGCAGAATAAGTATCTGGATATTCCCGGCGGGGATCATCTGGGCAAGGGTATCGGCAGCCTGAATATAAAATATACTTCCTCGTCAGCCCATTCCTATGGCCATGACCTTTCGGCGGTGGAAGTATTTGCCGGATGCGGCTGGGATATGACTTTTGAGGAATATACGCGCATCGTTTCCTGGATGTACCAGCAGGGTATGCAGATCATCATTAATCATGGCTTCTTTTATTCGGACAGGGGGGAGAGAAAAAATGACTGGCCGCCGTCGCAGTTTTTCCAGTGGCAGGGCTGGCCGAGGATGAAAGAGGGCAATGCCATGATCCGCCGCCTGTATTACGCTATGACCGGCGGGATGAATGAGATGGATATCCTGGTATACAACCCCATAGAGAGTATGTGGCTGAATTATGAGCCGGATATGAATTATACTCATGGGTTTGCCGAGGGTCCGTTTTTAGCGAACGGACGGGCCGTGAAGACGGACAGGGAAATGCAGCTTTTGCTGAGTGGACTGATGTCGGAAAACCTGGATTATGAATTGCTGCATAAAGATGCCGTCGGCAATTTTGAAGCATCCGGCGGTAAGATAAAGAATATAAAAACCGGTCAGGAATTTTCTGTGCTGATATTGCCGATGTGCCGTGTGATGCCTGTGGAGGCGGCGAAACTGTGCCGGGATTTTGCGGTGCAGGGAGGGAAGATACTGGCGCTGGATGAAATTCCCGTGTACGCCATGCCCCGGGAGGAGGATGAAGCGCTGGGCGGTATATTCAGAGAGATTGCCGAAACGGGGAATCTGACAATCCTGCCTGTTGAGGAAAAAGAAGCTCTGTACGGAAAAATCAGAGAAGTGATTCCCATGCCGGTGGCTATTATAGACGGTGCGAAGCGGGCGGCAAACAACCATCCCTGCTATCCGGCCTGGCTGATTGACCCTTATATGCACGGGGGAGAGGATCTTTCCGGCATCCAGTTTGTGCGCTATCGGAAGGATGGGAAACGCAATACGCTGTTCGTCAATTACAGCGCCGAACCGGAAACAATAACAGTGAGGCTGGAGGCCGGGGAAGAGCCGGAAGTATGGGATACCTTCACCGGGGAGATCCGGAAAGCACAGATTTTGAAACGGAACGGGGGCAGTTATTTGGTGGAGATGACTTTGCCCTGCAATTATGGGGTATTCCTGGTAGGATAGAATTTCCGCAACAGTTCAGCCTTCGGCTTCACTGTTACGGAATCTGCCCATTCCCAGTCGCCTTCGGCGAGGGGCAGATTCCCTCCTGGCCCAATTTACACATTCTTACGGACTTTGTCCTAAAGTACTAGCTTCGCGTCGCACAAGTGCAAAGTCCTGGGCTGAACTGTTATGAATTTCCGCAAACAATTGAGAATAAATCTATGCCTTTTGTGTTATAAGGTGTATAATGAGGTGTAACTCGTTATAGGCAGCTTATGAACGAGGGAGAAAAATATGCGGAGCAGACCGATCGTAACGGATGACACGAAGCAGGAGATTACCAATTATATTGATGATTTTCCATTTTCCACCGACAGACAGCTGGTTTCCCAAAAGGATATCGCCGGGATTCCCCACTGGCATTACGAGATACAGATCAGTGTAGTCACCAGTGGGTCCGTTATTTTCCGCACGCCGGGCGGCGATTTTTATCTGGAAAAGGGGCAGGGTATTTTTGTTAACAGCGGCGTCCTTCATGAAATTATTTCCACATCGGATGAAAACAGCGAATACATTTGCATTAATTTTGATCCCCATATGCTCTGCGGGCAGAGCGAAAAGCTGATTCAGAAAAAATATATCGACCCTCTTTTGGCCTGCAAAGAACTGGAGGAACTCTATCTGGGCAAGGAGGAATGGCAGAAGAAGATATGCTGCCTGGCTTACAAGGTGGGAAAGCTCAGTGATAAAGAGAGTTTTGGCAGTGAACTTTCCATCAAAGTACTTCTCTTCCGTATATGGGAGATTATTACCCTGCACAATCAGGATTATCTTACCAGAGAAAATGCCATTAATCAGGTGGAGCGGGAACGGCAGGATATTTTTTTGGAATATATTCACAGCAACTATATGCATCATGTGATGCTGGGGGATATTGCGCAGGCGGCCAATGTGAGCCGGGGAGAGTGCTGCCGCCTGTTTAAGCGGGCGCAGAACATGTCTCCCATGACCTATATGGCGAAATACCGTATTCGTCAGAGCATTAAGCTTTTGGCCTGCACCAGCCTCAGTGTGGCGGAGATCGCCGAACAGACAGGCTTTAAGACCAGCAGTTACTTTACGGAATGTTTTAAAAAGGAAACGGGACTGACGCCGGTCAAGTATAGAAATATATATTACCATATAGATGAGCAGCGTTAAAAAACCAGAAGCTTCCTATATAATTATGGAAGCTTCTGGTTTTTACTTAAATGGCTGCGGAATAGGCGCTATTTCACGGGACCGAATCTTTTGATTATTTCTGCCGTGCGCAGGATGCGGTCCAGGCTGGCGTCGGGGGGCGTGGTATCTGCGATACCCAGGATCAGATTTCGTCCGTCTCCGATATTCGCCAGAACCGTTTCCAGGTATTTTTCGTAATCATAGTCAGACATGGTGCTTTCCAGAAGGCAGGTGGAGGGGATACCGCCCCAGATCGTGATCTTTTTGCCAAAGACATCCCGCACCTGTTTCAGCGTGTAGTGTGTCATGGGAGCAGGACAGATGGAATCTGCCACGTCCATATCAGATTTTATATATTCTTCCAGCAATCCCCAGTTTTCCCCGTCGGGGTGGGTGGCCAGGAATTTTCCGGCTTTATGGGCTTTGGCGGCCTGCTTTTGGATAAATGGGGTGATACCTTCCGCAAAAATTTTCGGGGAGGTGATGGAGCGGTCAAAATTGCAGCCGCACAGCATCAATTCGGCCCGGGAATGCAGCACTGCGTCAAAGATTTTGTCAAAAAACGGGGTGAGTGTTTCTGATAACTCGTCGATTTTTTCCCTGTTGTCCGCATACTCATAGCAGAATGTCTCAAAATCCATTAAGTCCTGGAGAATATAGTGCAGGGGCGAGGCCCAAGCCGCCACGTACCCGGTGCAGATGCCGTTGTCTCCCACCACGTCGTCCATAAATGTGTGATATTTGGCGTAATCAGGGATCACTTCGCAGTTTTTAAAAATATATCCGACGACGTCGTAATCCCTGTCATTTCCTTTGATGGCATGTTCCCGGATCACGTTGAGAGTGAGCCCGGAGCGTTTCATCTGGTCATCGTAGTGGTAGCAGGTGGTTACATCCCCCACCGGGGTTACGTACCGGATATGGAAATTTCCCTTTCCGTCTGCGGTGATTTCCCGTTTCATGTTGTGAAATTCCAGCCGATAGGGACGGGTATTGAAACGATACAGTCCCAGCCCGATATCCACATCCCGGTCTTCGCCGTCCCATGCTTTGTAATCCGGAATAATATAGTGATAGCCAAGTCCCAGATCTTCCACCATCTCTTTCAGGGAAGCGTTTTTATATCTGGAAGGCAGGGTCCCCCGGGCTTTGTTTGCGTTGTACCAGATATCCAGCCGAGGCAGAAACGGCAGTTCGTCTATGGGCTGGCCGCGAAAGGCCCGTAGCAGTTGTTCTTTTTTCGTCATGTATTTTTCTCCTTGTGCCGCCTGTTTAGCAGACGATGTCCATGCAGATGGCGGCGTAACCTTCCAGGGCCTGCTTCATAAGATCCAGATTTACTCTGTCGACAGGCGCGTGGCAGTACTGCTCCTCCAGGGGTGAATAGCCAATGGCGGGAATTTTGCAAGCGGAGGCAAAAAATGCCGCGTCTGTCCCGAAATCCCAGTAATACGTTTTTGGCTGTTGATCCATGATCCCAAGGGCATGGATGACTCTTTGAACATAGGCATTCTGCAGGTCTGTGACAAAACAGGGTTTGTTCAGTTCCGCAAAATCATGAACGCCGCGGTAGCTGGTATGCTCCAGCTGGCGTATGCGCACTTCAAAGGAAGACTGGGGGTCCTCCTTTTCCAGTTTATCGGCGATTTTCCGGAATTTACCCAGGATGTCTTCTGCCGTCTCATCGGTGGAAAAGCGGTAATCTACATGGATGGTACAGGTGTCCGGAACCACGCAGTTAAAACCCGGATGGCAGTGGATTGCAATGATGGACAGGGAATCCTGAAATAGATCGTCTTTTGGGAGAGTTCCGGCCATCCGGTTGATTTCTGTAATCATGGGAGCCATCTTGGATACGGCGTTAATGCCGAGCCAGGGAGCGCTGGAGTGGCTGTTTTTTCCTTTGGAAATGATCTCAAGTTCCAGCTTTCCTCTGTGCCCCAGGGCGATTCCCATGCCGGTGGCCTCCCCCGATATGCAGAAGTCGATCCGTCGGTCTTTGAGGACTTCCCGGTACATCTGTATGGCTCCCCACATATCGCCGGGTTCTTCCTCCACCACAAAGGTGAAAATGCAGTCTCCTTTCAGGTGGAGATCCATTTTTTTCAGCAGCGCGCCGGCGTATACCTGGGTGGCAATGGCGCCCTTGGTGTCGCTGGCGCCCCGTCCGTGAAGATAGCCGTCGTGGATCTCGCCTCCGAAGGGAGGATATTCCCAGGCATCCAGATCGCCGGGGTCCACCTGGTCCATGTGGCAGTTAAGCATGAGGTTTTTTCCGGAGCCGTCTCCGTGCAGGATGGCGATGATATTGCCGGTGGTATCCTGGATGACCTCATCGTATCCCAGGGTTTGGCATTCCGCCATGATGAGTTCGGCGACCTCTTTCTCGTGTCCCGTATCACTTCTGGCCCGCACCAGCTTTTGTGCAAAATCTATCATGGACTGGTGCAGCCCGGGGGCAGTGTTTCGAATTGCTTCTTTGTTTATAGTCATAGGGCAGTCTCCTGATTATGCTTTACGATAGGGTGCTCTTTTGATAAATCGTCCGCTGCCTGCGCTTCCCAGGAATTGGCCGTCCCGGTATACTAATCCTCCCCGGACATAGGTTTGGACAGGGTAGCCGGTGAGCTTTGTCCCTTCCCATACTGTATGATCGATTTTTGAGTGCAGGATATCATTGGTGACGGTTACTTCTTTTGCGGGGTCATAGATCACCAGGTCGGCGTCGCTGCCGACGGCGACGGTCCCTTTTTGGGGCGCACAGCCAAAGATTCTGGCCGGGTTGGTGCAGCAGGTCTCTACAACTTTTTCAAAAAAAATGTTTCCTTTGTTTGCTTCACTGAGAAGGTAGGGATATCTTGTTTCCACACCGTCGCATCCGTTGGGAATTTTAGTGAAATCGTGGAGTCCCCAGTCTTTTTCCGCCTGGAGGAAAGGACAGTGGTCTGTGGCGACAGTGTCGATGCTGCCTGCCTTAAGAGCCTGCCAGAGTTTCTGCCGGCTTTCTTCGCCTTTGATGGGCGGGGAACAGACATAGTTCCTGCCGTTTTCCTGCCTGTAAATCTGACAGTTATAGCGCAGGTACAGAGGATTGGTCTCGGCCAGAATATCGTAACCCTGGTTTCTGGCTGCCTCCAGTGCCTCGACCCCTTCTTTATTGGCCAGATGGACGATGTAAAGAGGGGCGTCCAGCTCTTTGGCCCAGTGTATGCAGCGGATATCTGCCTCGGCTTCAATGAATTCTCTCCGGCTCATATAATGATACCAGGGAGAAAGTTTTCCTTCCTGTTTATAGCGCTCAACGTACAGATCGATCATATCTTTGTTTTCTGCATGAACGCACACCAGGCCGCCGAGTTCTTTGCTTTTTTCCAGAAGCCGGAAGAAAAAGCCGTCGTCTACCATCATACCGTCGTAGACCGTGTATACCTTGAAACTGGTAACACCTTTTTCCATTACCTGAGGAAGCTCGGACAATACTTTTTCGCCGGGATGGTTCAGTACCAGGTGAAAAGCATAGTCGGAGCATACCTGGGCGTCGGCCATAGCCTGCCGCCTTTCCAGAAAATCCACAAGGGGTTCCTCCGGATCTTCGGGGGTGGCATAGTCAAATACCATGGTGGTTCCGCCGCACAGGGCGGAACGGGTACCGCTCTCGTAGTCGTCTGTGGAGGTGGTTCCTCCAAATGGCAGGGCCAGGTGCGTATGCAGGTCTATGGCGCCGGGGAGGATGTACATCCCCCCGGCAGATACGGTTTCCCTGGCTTCGGCTTTAGCGCCCGGGGCCATAAGAGCGGCGATTTTTCCGTCCTTTACGGCCACATCGGCCTCTGTTTTTTGGGACGCCGTGATGACAGTGCCGTCCCGGATTAGCAGATCATACATTCTATCGCCTCCTTGGTCATTGTGCAGTGTTACTCGTATTTTACCTGATGGATGATTTCTCTGCTTTCAGCGCCTTCCTTAAACCGGATTTGGCCGGGAAGAAGACAATCTTTGGACGGGCACACGTTCAGGCAGAGATGACATCCCACGCATTTGTCTTCGTTAATGTGGGGTCGCCTTTGATCCGCATCCCAGTCGATGGCCGCATGGGCCGCATCGCGGCAGGAAACATAGCAGCGCCCGCAGCCGATGCATTTATCCTGGTTCCACTGAGGAATAATCTCGTAGTCTCTGGGCAGTTTGTCCGTGGTGACAATGTGGGGCAGGGCCAGGCCGATAAAATCCCGGACATGATCGTAACCCTTTTCTTCCATAAAGTAGGACAGGCCGCTGATCAGATCTTTTACGATGCGGGAGCCGTACTGCATGACGGCGGTGGTTACCTGGAGGGTTTCCGCGCCGCACATGAGAAATTCCACCGCGTCGCGCCAGGTCTCAATGCCGCCGATACCGCTGATCGGTATATTGGCCAGGGCCGGATACTGGCGAAGGTTTGTAAGAAAACGCAGGGCTATGGGCTTGATGGCGGAACCGGAGTAGCCGCCGATGGAGCCCAGCCCGTTCACTGTGGGTTTCGGCGTGCAGTTGTCGATATCGAGCTGCATCATGGAGCGGATCGTGTTAATGCAGGAGATTCCTGTTGCGCCGGATTCCATGGCGGCCAGGGCCGGAAGTTCCATGTGGCCGATATTGGGCGTCATCTTGGCGATGACCGGCAGACGGGTCCCCTTGCGGACTGCTTTTGTGTATTCCTGTACCATATTATCGTCCTGCCCCACGTCCATACCCATGCCTTTGACGTGCATATGGGGACAGGAGAAGTTGCATTCGATGATGTCGGCGCCGGCCTGTTCTACCGCCGCAGCCAGCTCAGTCCATTCGTCATCGGAGGTTCCCATGATGGATACGGCCAGTACTTTTTCCGGATAATGCTTTTTTAAGCGGGCCAGAATGTCCAGGTTTTCCTCCAGAGTTTTGTCGGATTGTACCTCCAGATTTTTGAAACCGGTCCAGGGGGTGGATTCCTTACCGATAGAGTCAAACCGGGGAGAGACGTCAATGCCTTTGAATTTGGCAAAGGATTTATAAAACACGCCCGCCCAGCCATACTCGAAGGCCCGTGAACATTTTTCGTAACTGTCATCCACGGGTGAAGATGACAGGCAGAACGGATTTTCAAATGTAACGCCGCAGAATTCTACAGATAAATCTTTTTTCGTTGCCATCTTATTTTTCCCCTTCCATGTATTGTAAGATGCTGTGGGCAGCCAATTTGCCTTCAGCGACAGCCTGTACGACAGTTTTCCCGCCGTTGACGATATCCCCTCCGGCAAAAATACCGGGTATGCTGGTGGCGCCGTTTTGGGCCGCGATCAGTTTTCTTCCGTCACGTTCCAGAGGAAGTGCCAGATCATCGGCAGCCTCCTGTCCGATGGCCAGAATCACCTGGTCGGCCTGCAGAGTGATTACGGAATCATGTCCCACACCCACGGCCCTAAGCCCTTCGGCTTTTGTGCCGTCTCCTGTGATTTCTTCAGGACGGAACCGGAACAGGAAACTTACGCCCAGGGACTGGGCAAAGGCGATTTCTTTTGTGTTGGCCGGGGCTTCCTCCAGCGTCCTGCGGTACACAATAGTGGCCTGCGCTCCCAGCAGGGCGGCGGTACAGGCGGCGTCCATGGCCACGTCGCCGCCGCCGATGACGACTACATGCCGCCCGACGGTTCCTTTTCCGTCGGCTTCTTTCATATCGGCCAGAAAGTCCAATGCGCTGGTGACGCCTTTTAGTCCGCTTCCGGGAATATCCAGGGACTTAGCCCTGTCCAGGCCGGTCCCGATGAAGAGTGCGTCGTAATTCTTACGGATTTCTTCGATGGCGATATCCCGGCCGATGGTGACGCCGCACCGGATGGTGACGCCCAGCTTCTCGATTAGTGCAATTTCGTGGTCTACCACAGATTGAGGAAGACGGGAGGGAAGGATACCATAGGAAAGCAGCCCGCCTGCCCGTGCTTTTTTCTCGTATATGGTGACGTCCACGCCGTTTTGAGCCAGAATGGCCGCACAGGCGAGGGAGGCGGGGCCGGCGCCGATACAGGCGACTTTCTTATGAATAGATTTCCCCGTTTCCATGACATTCATGCCATATACGGCTTCCTGATCCGCCGCGTAGCGCTGCAGCCGGCCGATCTGGATCGGTTTGTCGATACCGCAGCGGGAGCAGGCCTCCTCGCAGAGCCTGTCGTAAGGGCAGACCCGGGCGCAGACGCCGCCCAGTGGGTTGGCAGTGCGAATGGTCTCCGCGGCCCCTTTTAGTACCATATAAGTGTAAGAGATAAAGCATATCATTAGTGCTTTACCT
>CASWRE010000041.1 GCA_949471785.1 uncultured Lachnospiraceae bacterium
TGCGGACAAACGGTTTTCAAGACCGCCTCGTTATGACCACTTCGATACCTCTCCGTGCTTATCTCTCACAGAGACAATGAGTATTTTATCATCTCACAATTCCTCTGTCAACAATTTTTTTCATTTTTTCCATTTTTTGCGTTCATATAGCCTGACAGACAGGTCCGCGCATTTACTGCACAGCAGGTCTGTGCATTTTTCGCACAGACCTGCTCTATTACTGCATATATTTTTCCGCGAAAACAGATGCGATGGCAAGGTCTTCCCGGGTGGTGATCTTGATATTTTCATAGG
Source organism: uncultured Lachnospiraceae bacterium (assembly GCA_949471785.1). Classification (GTDB taxonomy): domain Bacteria; phylum Bacillota; class Clostridia; order Lachnospirales; family Lachnospiraceae; genus UBA11957. The sequence goes on from CASWRE010000041.1 coordinate 295, forward strand.
AACCAAGGGTGAGATGGACCGGCGTGCTGCCATAACGCTCCACGCAGGAAGCATCATCAGTGATCCCATAGGCGCCGGCCTGGCCTGCCGCTCTGTAAGCCCGGCGAATCAGATCATAGGAAAAAACCTGGGGAGTCTGCGCCTGCCAGATAGAATTCCTGTCCGGTGTCCGATCGATCCTGACTCCGTCCAGACTGATCTTAATTGTGTCCTTGACCGGTACGGCAGCAATACAGGCGCGATAGCGAAGCACATCCGCGTACAGCTTCGCCAACACTTCATCGGAAATGAAAGGTCTGGCGCCGTCGTGGATAAACACCACATCCGTACCGGCACAGGCCCGCAACCCGGCATACACAGAATCAAATCGTTCATTTCCCCCGGGTATGATTTGCTCCACTTTGGTCAATCCGTAGCGATCCACAATCTTTTCCTGACAGTATTCTCTGTCCTCCGGACCCGTCACCAACACGATTCTATGAATAAATTCCTGTTTCTGGAAACGCCGCAGGCTGTATGCCACTACCGGCATACCCCCGATATCCAGATACTGTTTTTTTACTTCTGCATTTAATCGTTTGCCGTTTCCCGCCGCCAGCACAATGGCTGTACAATCCATAGCTATTTCCTCCTTCATCACCGTTCTCCCAGCCTGAGATTCGGCACGGCATTTAAATCCCATCCATGACGAACCCCCTTCTTATACTCATAATATGCCGCCACGGCAATCATGGCCCCGTTGTCGGTGCAATAGATCGGTGATGGATAATAAAAGCTAATGCTCCTTTGCTCACAGGCCGATTTCATGGCCGCCCGCAGCGTACGGTTGGCTGCCACGCCTCCGGCAATGGCCAGCCTATCCATATGATAATCTTCTGCAGCCAGCATGGTTTTTTCCACCAGTATGTCCACCACGGATTTCTGAAATGACGCGGCCAGATCGGCTCTGTTCAATTCCCCGTGGGTCATCTTTACCTTATTTATATAGTTCAGTACCGCCGACTTTACGCCGCTGAAACTAAAATCATAGGGCGCGTCTTCCATCTTTGCCCGGGGGAAAAATACGGCATCAGGATTTCCTTCTTTTGAAAGCTTATCCACCTTCGGTCCCCCGGGATAGCCCAGCCCTATAGCCCGGGCTACTTTGTCGAAAGCCTCCCCTGCGGCGTCGTCACGGGTACGGCCAAGGATTTCAAAGCAGCCATAATCCTTCACGATCACCAGATGCGTATGTCCCCCCGATACAATCAGACATAAAAAGGGCGGCTCCAGCTGCTTATTTTCAATATAATTTGCCGACACATGCCCCTCTATATGATGTACCCCCACCAGTGGAATGCCCGCCGCATAACTGATGGCTTTTGCCTCTGCCACCCCCACCAGCAGCGCGCCTACCAGGCCCGGTCCGTAAGTAACGCCTATCGCGTCTATATCGGAAAGTCGTACTTCCGCCTCAGAAAGGGCCGTCTCAATTACGGTGTTGATCCGCTCAATATGTTTGCGGGATGCGATCTCCGGCACCACCCCGCCGTATAATTTATGGATATCGATTTGGGATGAAATTACATTGGACAATACCGTGCGGCCATTTTTAACCACGGAAGCCGCCGTTTCGTCGCAGGAGCTTTCAATTCCCAGAATCAGAATGTCTTTTTCCATTATATCCTCCCGCCTGAACTACTCTTCCTCAAACATGAGTTCTATGGTTTTTCCGTCCCGACCGGCCACGGTCCGCGGGAAAATTCTGCGCGCTTCTTCTAAATATTCCTCGGGATGAACCAGGGACGGGCTGTAATGAGTCAGCCACAGCTCCTTCGGCTCTGCCTTAGCCGCAAGACCGGCGGCTTCCCGGAAAGTCATGTGCTTGTACTCTCTGGCCTTTTTTTCCTTTCCCGGCTCACCGTACATTCCCTCGCAAATAAAAAGATCACTGCCCGCCGCATGCTCTGCGATGGTATCCACGGGCCGGGTATCCGTCGTATAGGTCAATTTTATCCCTTTTCGGGAATCGCCAAGCACCATATCCGGCGTATATATCATACCCTCCGGCGTCGTGATGGTCTCTCCTTTCTGCAAGCGGTTCCAGTAAGGCAGAGGAATTCCCCTGGACCTGGCCCGCTCCACATCAAACCGCCCTGCCCGGGGGATTTCCAGCACATAGCCGTAACAGGGCACATTGTGATGCACCCGGAAAGCCGTGATCTGATAACCACAGAGAGCAAACGATTCTTCGGGAGAATTCAGCTCATAAAATTGTATGGGAAAGGGGAGCTCCGGCGCAATCGCGCGCAGGGCTCCCACCACTTTTTCCAATCCCCTGGGACCGATCATGGCAAGCGGCTCGGTTCGCTCCGCATTTCCCATAGTCAGCAATAAACCGGGCAGACCGCTGATATGGTCCGCGTGATAATGGGTAAAACAGATCACATCGATCGGTTTGAATACCCATCCCTTTCTCTTAATGGCAATCTGGGTGCCCTCTCCACAGTCAATCAGCAGATTGCTCCCGTTAAACCGGGTCATCAGAGAAGTCAGCCAGCGATTGGGCAAAGGCATCATCCCTCCCGTGCCCAGCAAGCATACATCCAACATGAATAGTTTCCTCCGGAAGCCGCGAAGCAGCTTCTCTTTTTTATATCAATTCCAATTGTTCTTTCACTTCTACCGGTAATGCAAAACGAGAAGTGATGTCGTCATAACATTTTTCACAGAGCACAAATTCGTGACTTTCTCCGTCCTTATCCGAAAAATATCCCCAGTCGGTATGGACCGTACAGACCCCTTCTTCCGGCAGACCGTAACGCATACGGATCTCTTTTCCGCAGCAGTGGCAAAACATTTTTTTGTTTGTTTCTGCACGTCTTTGGTTTTCCATATTGTTCCTCCTTGGTATTTGACGTCTGATGTATGCAGACCGTATTGTACTATACTCAGACGCAAAATCCCAGTGGAAAGTTCCGGCAAAATACTGATCAGGTAACCCCGGGGGCCTGTCGGCTCATCAGCAGCGCGTCCTCTTTTGGTTCCTCGTAATAGCCTCGACGCAGACCGTCGCGAATAAAACCATATTTTTCATAGAGCGCGATAGCCGCCGTATTACTTTCCCGGACTTCCAGATGAATTGTCGTAACGCCTTTGGCTTTCATCCGATCCAACAGCGCCTCCAGCAAACGGGCGCCCACCCGGCGCCTACGGGCGGACGGGCGAACACAGACATTGGCGATCTCTCCCTCTTCCAGCACAGTCAGAATGCCTATATAGCCAAGGATCTCTCCCTCTTCCTCAGCCACCAGAAACAGGGTATCCTGACGGATCAGAAAGGTAAAGAATCCATTCTCTGTCCAGGGGACGCTAAAGCATTCCTTCTCCATCGGCATGATCTGTTCCAGATCTTCTATCTCCATTTCGCGAATGATCATCTTCGTTCCTCCTGCGCCCGTTTTTCCCGCTCAACCCGTTCCCGCTCCGCCTGGGATACCCGCAGATATTCCGGCCGATGCGCTACGGCCGCCTGTATTTTTCCTTCCTTATAATATTGCATTCCCAGAGCGCCCACGGCCCCTGCCCTCTGACGGCTCAGATGGGGCGGCACAAAACAAAAGGGGCGGCGCAGTTTTTCCTCAATCCTCTGGCGGAACACCGGTACGCCGTCTCCCAGAAACGTAACCGCCTCCCCAAGGCTTTCCAGCTTCTTAAGCAGCTCATCTATACCGATGGCTTCCTGTCCGGCCACCGTCTCCAGCCTGTGCCCGGCAAAGCGATAGATACCGGTATATACTTGCTGTCGCCGGGCATCCATGATCGGGCAAATCAGACCACCCGTATCATATAAATTGTAGGCCAGGGCCGCCAGCGTCTCCACCGCCACCAGGGGCTTGTCCAGGGCCAGCCCCAGCCCCTTAGCCGTGGCCGATCCGATACGAAGTCCGGTGAAAGAGCCGGGTCCTGCCGCAACGGCGACGGCATCTATCGTATGCAGATCCAGCTCTATATTTTTTACCACTTCATCAAGCATCGGAAGTAACGTCTGGGAATGGGTTTTTTTATAACAGATCGTATACTCCGCCAGCAGCGTTTCTTCATCCAACACGGCCACGGATGCCACCAGGCCGGAACTGTCCAGCGCCAATATCTTCATACCATCGCCTCCGTCCCTTCTATAAATATCAGCATATTCTTACAGTCTAAATTGTGTGCGCTTCGACCCGCACTAAAATATCAGGGATATTCTCCTGTAGTCAAAACCTTTTTCCAGATCCTTTTCAATGATCACGGTTATGGCCCCGTCAGGTATCCACTCCCGGATACGTTCCGCCCACTCGATCAGACAGACTCCATTACCGAAAAAATAGTCGTCACAACCGATTTCTTCCAGCTCCTCCGGCTCCCCCAGACGGTACACATCGAAATGATACAGCGGCAGACGCCCGCTCTCATATTCCTGCAAAATTGTAAAAGTAGGGCTGGACACCGGTTCGTCGATATGCAGTCCCCGTGCCAGTCCCTGGGTAAACACCGTCTTCCCTACACCCAGGTCGCCATTTAGCATATAAATCTGTCCCGGTCTGGCCTCCGCGCCAAGCTTTACGCCGAGAGCAAACGTATCCTCCGGGGAAAAACTTTCCACAATTTCCATAATATCCTCCCTGTAAGCTGTAATATTATAGCACACTGATTGCCGCCCCTCAAGAGTTTTCCCTTGCGCACACACGATTTAGCCGGTATAATGGATACGGTTTACTCCGCTCACAGCAGCCTTCGCAAATCCATCTAAATTCGCTTCGCGGATAGGATTTGCTCACACCTGCCGCGTGACTGCGGAAAAACACGATTCATGTACAACGCGAATGCTTATAAAAGGAGAATAAAACGATGGCAAATCCCATGATAACGATCACCATGAAAAACGGGGACGTGATGAAAGCCGAGCTATATCCGGAAATTGCGCCCAATACCGTAAACAACTTTATCAGTCTTATTAAGAAAGGTTTTTATGACGGACTGACTTTTCACCGCGTCATCCGCGGCTTTATGATTCAGGGCGGCTGCCCCCTGGGTACAGGTACAGGAGATCCCGGCTACAGCATCAAAGGAGAATTCAGTGAGAACGGCTTCCCCAACGATCTGAAACACACCCCGGGCGTATTGTCCATGGCCCGCTCCATGATGCCGGATTCCGCCGGTTCACAGTTTTTTATTATGCACAAAACTTCTCCCCACCTGGACGGCAGCTACGCTGCTTTCGGCAAAGTGACCGAAGGGCTTGACGTGGTAGACCGTATTGCCTGTACGGCTACCGACTCCATGGACAGACCGCTGGAGGATCAGGTCATCGCCACGATGGAAGTGAATACCGGAGGCGTGGATTATCCTGAACCGGAAACCTGCTGACCGACAAGTGTGCTGTCTGCATTATATTCAGGAAATATTGGGCTGATCCAGTTCCTCTCCCACCAGCACCCGGCCGCCCAGCTCGGCAAAACATGCTTCTCCGAGCTGGGTCCACCCGGCTTTGCCGCCGGTGGCATCCATCACCGCACTCCGAAACCTCTCCAGCCGCTCCGGCTCCAGTATCACCCGCACCCGCACCGTATCGGCATACTCCGTATCCAGTACGGTAATCTTTTCGCTGGCCGCCAGGTACTGCAATTTCCCGATCCCTGTATAATCTACACCGATCTCCACCAGCATCCCTTTCTTTTTCTCAATCAAAATGCTGTTTTTCAGTCCTTCTCTGACAGCCCCTCCATAGGCACGTACCAGTCCGCCCGTGCCCAGCAGCACACCGCCGAAATAGCGGGTAACCACCACGGCCACATCGTAGATCTGTTCTCCCGTCAGCACATCCAGCATGGGATGGCCGGCCGTACCCTGTGGCTCGCCGTCATCACTGCTACGTATACAGCTTTGCTTTTCTCCAATAATATAGGCATAACAATTATGCCTGGCATCCCAATATCGCTTCCGCATCCTTTCGAGAAACGCCAGAGCATCTTCCTCCGTTTTCACGGGACAGACCGTGGCGATAAAGCGAGACTTTTTCTCTGTGAGCTCGCCCTGTCCGCCTCGATAAACCGTTTTCGTCCACACTGCCATACACACTCCCCCTGCACATTTTATTTTTATAACTGCCGGACTGGCCGGACAGCCATCCATAGAAACCATCTAAAGCAATCGAGAAAATTTTGCCATGCAAAAACGTTCCTTACGCCTGAATCACGTTCTCAGGGAATGTTCGAAGATGCGCATTCCCTGACCCGTAGAATGTAACATCTATATTTTACCATGATTATGAAGGAATTGTGAAGAATACATTTTAGGGTTTACTCTTAATATCTTCCTTTGCTATAATTAAATAACCAAGGAACGGTCTGCGCAATACATGTGCAGACCTGCTTGAAATGTCACAAGGAGGTTTATCTATGAATTTCGGAAAAAAAGGAATCGCCTCCAGCCGCAAAAAGCTGACTTCGCATAAAGATAAATTTAATCATGCTTTCGGTGTGAATTTTCTGCGTATCTGCCTGATCGCGGCCATCGGCCTGGGGATCTGCGGTATCAGCCTGGGAATCGGTGTATTCCGCGGCATACTGGCCAACACACCGGCCATTGAGGAAGCAAATATCATTCCCGTCGGCTATGCCACTTATATGTATGATTCCAACGGCACCATGATACAGAAACTGACCGGCTCCACCTCAAACCGGGTAGCCGTCTCTATCGACGATATTCCCCTGAATATGCAGCACGCCATTGTCGCCATTGAAGACGAACGTTTTTACCAGCACAACGGTATCGACATTAAAGGTATTATGAGAGCCGCCCTCCATGGCGTTGCCAGAGGATTTCGTTTCAATGAGGGCGCCAGTACCCTGACACAACAGCTTCTGAAAAACAATGTTTTTTCCAACTGGACATCCGAGACCAAGATCGAGCGCGTAAAGAGAAAGGTTCAGGAACAGTCGCTGGCCCTGCAGCTGGAAGCCTCTCTGACCAAAGAAGGCAAAGATACAAAAGCCGTTATCCTGGAAAATTACCTGAATACCATCAATCTGGGAGCGGGCACCTTCGGCGTACAGGCCGCCGCAAACAAATATTTTAATAAAGGGATTTCCGAACTGACGCTCTCGGAATGCGCGGTTCTGGCAGCCATACCTCAGAACCCGACCCTCTACAATCCGATCAACAATCCGGAAAAAAATGCCCTCCGACGCAGTCAGGTACTGGATGATATGCTGGAACAGGGTTATATCTCTGATTCCGAATATCAGGAAGCGCTTACGGACAACGTTTATAAGAAAATCAAAAAGGCCCAGAAGAAAAATCAGAAGGAAGATACCGTATATTCCTATTTTGTTGACGCCACCATCGACCAGGTGCTCACAGATCTGCAAGAGCAAAAAGGCTACACGGAAGTACAGGCTTACAACGCTCTCTACAGCGGCGGTTTACGTATCAACACCACGCAGGATGCGGATATCCAGGCTATCATGGACGATGAATACCACAACTCAGACAATTTCCCCGCCAATTCCAAAGTGGGCGTGAACTGGGCCCTCACCGTCAAAAATGCCAAAGGCGAACAGCAAAATTACAGCAAAGAAATGATGCAGCTCTATTTCCGCGAGGAGGACAGCTCTTTTAACCTGCTTTTTGATTCGGAGGAAGAAGCCCAGTCCTATATCGATCAATACAAAGAACATATTCTGTCGGAGAAAGGCGTAACCCTTGTGGCGGAATCCTGTAATTTCACTATGGAGCCCCAGTCCAGCATGACCATCATAGATCAATCCAACGGCCACGTGAAGGCGATCATCGGCGGACGCGGCGAAAAGACTGCCAGCCTGACTCTGAACCGGGCTACTGATTCTGCCAGACAGCCCGGCTCCACCTTTAAAATCCTGTCCACTTATGCACCTGCCCTGGAAAACGGCATGACGCTGGCCTCCGTCTTCAAAGACGAACATTACGCCTACGAAAACGGCACACAGGTCCGGGACTGGACCGGCAGCCGCTATCTCGGCAACATCACGATACGCAAAGCCATTGAGCAGTCCGTCAACGTAGTTGCCGTGAAAGTGCTGACAGAGCTTACCCCTCAAGTGGGCTATGACCTGTTACTGGATTTCGGCTTTACCACTCTGGTAGAGCAAGAGGAGATCAACGGCAAAGTTTTCAGCGATATCCACCAGCCGCTTGCTCTGGGCGGCATTACCCATGGCGTCACCAATCTGGAGCTGACGGCCGCTTATGCCACCCTGGCCAACGGCGGTATATATAACCGCCCCGTCTTCTATACAACCGTTACAGATTCCGACGGAAAGATCATCCTGGAAAATGGGGAAGAGAGCCGGCGGGTAGTCACGGACAGCACGGCCTATCTTCTCACCAGCGCCATGGAAGACGTGGTCACAAAGGGAACGGGTACAAACCTGCGTCTGGGCACGGATATGCCTTTGGCCGGCAAGACTGGAACCACTTCCGATTATAATGATGTGTGGTTTGCCGGTTATACGCCTTACTATACCGCCGTAGTCTGGGCCGGTTATGACGGCAACCAGAAATTGGCCAAAGAAAATAACGGCCGTACCTTCCAGCAAAATCTGTGGAGAAAGATCATGGCCAGAGTCCATGAAGATCTCCCGGCAAAAGAGTTCAAACAGCCTTCCTCCGTTCAGGAAGCTACCGTCTGCCAACGCACAGGCCTGCTGGCCGGTTCCAAATGTCCGACAGTGACGGAATATTTCACCGAATCTTCCATACCCGACAAGCGATGCACCAAGTGCTATTCGGCCTGGAAAAAAGCCGAAGAAGAAAGAAAACAGAAAGAGGAAGAAGAGAGAAAGAAAGAAGAGGAAAAGAAAAAGAAGGAGGAGGAGAAGAAAAAGAAGGAAGAGGAAAAGAAAAAGAAAAAGGAAGAGGAAAAGAAAAAGAAAGAAGAAGAAAAGAAAAAACAGGAGGAAGAAAACAAAAAACAGGAGGAAAACAATACGCCTCCCGCCGACTCAGAAGAATAACCGGAAATGCCGGGGCACCCAAATCGGATTCCCCGGCATTTCTTTTTAACCCATCGCTAAAGCATCAGGCGAGTGAGCAAATACCATAACACATTGTGATTGTACAGATGATTCAGCACTTCATTTTCCTGTACGGCAGCGATCAGTACCTGGCCAAAATCCGTATCCTGCACCAACATGACCAGCACGAAAAACAGCTCTATCCAGATACAGGCCTGTATCAACCCGAAGGCTGCCCCGGCCGCCCGGTTTACCAGGCTGATCCCCGGTAATGAAGTCAGCAGATAAGCAATATTCTGTCCGATCTTCACCACGATAAAGGCCACAATAAATGACAGTAAAAACGCCGCGGCACGGATAATCAGATCAGCCAGATAAGCCGCCAGATAATCAGAAAAACGATCTACGGACAGCATTTCCCACGCCTCGGCATTATTTCCTTTGAGCAGCCCGTCCTTCATCCCTGCGGGCAGGGGAAGGCTGTCTATAATCTCCACCTGGACAGACAGTGTCAGATCCTCCTGCTGCTGGCGCAGCCTGTCGTTCATCACCTGGCTGCAGCCATCCAGCACCGTATCATATATTTTTGTATTTTCCTTTATATAATTGCTGATATAGGGATGGAGAATAGAGGACAGCCCCATGACCAAGATCATAAAGACCAAAGACACTACCATCCGCACCAGGCCTTTTCTGGCTCCGTTAGCGACGGACAACACCAGAAAAATCAACAGCACCACGCATAACCAGTTCATGATATCCTCCCGTTGTCGTCTATTTCAACCGTATGGTCTCCAATCCCTCCTCCATCACCACCATATAACGGTTACTGCCTGTCTTACAGATGCTTTGGATCATGCCCTCCTCAATGACGCCGGAAAACTTTTCTGAACCGTCCATGCCATAGATGCTGACCTGTCTGTCATTGTGCAAAATCAATTGCCCGCCGCTGACTGTCACAGAACTGTAATCCTCCTGCAGATCCCGCTCTGTCACCAATTTCCCACCCGTATTGTACATTTTCAGTATATGCCCCTGACGGTTCTCCCCGCTCTGTACAATCAGCCCCACGCCCCGGTCGCTGATGAATGTACTGGCTATTTCCGTCTCCTCCGTCACAGATACATTTTCTGCCGGAATCTGACTGCCGCTGTAAAGGGTCAGACCGTCGTCACGCACGGCCACAGCCACGTCGTCCCCCAGGAAACTCACCTGGGGAATCATGACATTGGGATAGGTATATCCGCTGACAATATTGTCCATCTGATTCTGCCCGGCGCTGCCAAAGCTGTAAAAGGCCACATAGCTGGTGGGCGTGTTTCCGTCAATATAGAGATACGACACCATCAAAAGCTCACTGTTCCTGGATACATCCAGATCCACCGGATAGCCGGGACTGTCGATGCGCGTCTTACCAGTAGCTATGGTCTGTCCCTCCATAGAATAAAAATTAATCCATGTGGTCTCTCCGTCCTCCAGTATGGCTGCAATCATACCCTGGCTGGACACCTTTGCCTTCAATATGGGCAATTCTGTAGTGATCATGCCCCGAATACCATTCGTGCCGAACACATACATGATCGTACCCTTTTTATCATAAATCACCAGAGCATCCTCTGAAATATCCGCAGTGGGCGAATGCATGTCATAAGACTCATTCCAGATCAGCGTCCCGTCGTCCTTAGACAGGGACGCGCCATCATCGCTGTATCTGAGTACCGCGTCGGCAAAAGACTGATACCGGGATGACGCCGTATCCTCCCGGGCGCCGGATGACACCACCGAATAGGCGGAGCTGGTACGGTGATTCATATAATATCTGGCTCCAAAAGCCAATGCCGCCGCCGCACAGACCAAAATCAGAGGCCATATTTTCCTGCGGCGTCTGCGGCGTTTTCTTCTTCTATTCTGTTCACTCATTCGTATATCCTGCCGCTACTTATCCCTTCACTCATACTCCTCTAATTTTGTTACCGGCCCATTATAGCACACTTTACTCATGGCAGCAATATAACCTGTCCCTCATAAATCAAATCTTCCGATTCCAGATGATTCAGGGCACAGATTTCTCCTATTTTGGCCAGACTGCCATAATAACGATTGACAATGCTGGTAATTGTATCGCCTTTTTGCACACGATAGGCGGCATAAGCGCCCTTCCCCGATACGTCGGCCGTATCGTCCGCCGCCGCATCTGCTGTCTGACTGCCGTTCGATGCATCAGCACCTTCTTTCCCTCCGGCATTGTCCTCCGCGCTCCCCGAAGCTTCCGCAGCGCCCGCTCCCGCGCCTGTCGCTGTCGCGTCCTGCTCGCCGCCCGGCGTATCTGCGGAAGCGCTCCCTGGCGTACCTGTACTGTCCGATACTCCTGCATTGGCCGCCGTACTGTCGGGAGCCTCCGCTGAAGACGAATTCCCCGCATCCGTACCCGATTGATTTTCCGGTGTCTTTGCACCGGCGGGCGCCGCAGTCTGGCCCTCTCCCGCCCGGGCGGCCGACATACCGGACTCGTCCACTGCCGTCGTCCCCGACAGGCTATCATCGGAAGGTCCGCCCGCCTGAGACGGCAGGCCGGGCTGGCTGTACAGCTTCTCATCGGTTTCAAAACCGGCGCCGGTCTCCTTCGTTGCGGATACGACGGTCTGAGCCGTCCGTCTGTCCGGATTTCTGCTCACGTAGCGAACCACCGCCGCCACCGCAAACACAAAACAGGCCGCAGCCGCCACCCTGACGATCTGGCCCACCAGTTTCACGGAAGAATGCCGTCTGCGCTCCACGGCTTTCCTGAAATCCTGTACTGCCCGGTCTTCCGGTTCGCCTACCCGGCCTTCCACTGCCGGATTATGAGCGATCATGTACTCCTGCATGGGTTTGTTTTCTTCATAGTAGATATAATATCCGCCTTGTCTTGTCAGTGCATTGTTATCATAAAGGAAAAATGCCTCTTCTTTTTCTGCCGGATCGATAAAAAAGAATACCCGATTGGCTCCGGAAAAATGGTTTAAGTGTGTTTTCGTCATCAAAGGCGACGGTTCCAGGCCGCAGCCACCCAGCATCAGGCTCCAGCCCAGGATCTCCTGGCCCGGAAAGCTTTTCTCCATGACGCCGGCGGCTGCGCTCCACTCTGTGTCCTGGAGCCGTATATGCTCCCCGTCCACTTCCATCTGATCGAGCCAGAAAGCGCTTCGAATAAACAGAACCGGTTGACCGTCCTTTTCCTTTTCGCCGCCCAAAAGCAGGCACAGTTTTCCTTTTTCGGGATTGACCGATGCAGTTTTCATCAGATAAGTATAGGCAAAATCTTCCAGATAGATCCGTATGCCTCCGTGCTGTTCGCCAACCTGGCGTATATTCTTCGGAAGGGTACATTCGCTTTTTTCTTCTGTGCCGACATTCTCATCTTTATAAATGATTTCTATCATGCAATCACCCCTTTGCAGACAAACATATCATCATCTGTCCGCACATTTTATCGGTTTGTGGCAGTAAAATCACAGAATTTTTCGACACCGATATATGCCATTGGGGCAGCTGCTTTGACTCAGGCTGAATAATTATGTATTTTTGGGAAAAATATTACATATCCTAATAAAACAAAGCGCAGAAAGGAAGTGATGCTATGCCAGGACGCACATTTTATATCAACGAAAAAAAACCGTCTGCCTGCCGCGAACTGGCCCGCACCCTGCAGACCTGCATCTGCAAAATCGACCGTCCCTGGGACGAGCTGGTATTTTTGTGCGTGGGCAGCGACAGAATCACCGGAGACAGTCTGGGACCGTTATGCGGGCATCAGCTTTCCAGATACATCTGGAAAAACAGCTACGTATACGGCACACTGGACCAGCCCGTACATGCGCTGAACCTGACAGAAACCAAGCAGTGGATCTCCGCCCGGCATCCCCGTTGCCTGATGATCGCCATCGACGCATCCTTAGGTTCCAGACAGCATCTCGGCTTTATCACCGCAGGGGTAGGTTCCATCACGCCGGGAGCCGGAGTACAGAAAGATCTTCCGGAAATCGGTGATATTTTTATCACGGGAATCGTCAACCTGTCAGGCGCCTTTGAACACTTTATGCTGCAGACTACAAGACTCTCTTTTATTATGGGAATGGCGGATACGATCACGCTGGGAATACTGATGGCATTCTCCATGATGCCGGAGAAAAATTATTTTTACCGGGAAAACGGGCTGACAGATAAAATCGAATGGGCAGCCGCAGATGAGGGCGCCGCGGCATTTTCGCTGGAGGGATAACTCGTCCCTACAATGCCGTGCGCCCTTCCAGAGCACGAAGAAGAGTTACTTCATCTATATATTCGAGATCTCCTCCCACCGGCACTCCGCTGGCTATGCGGGTAACTTTAATACCGGTAGGCTTGATCAATTTAGCGATATACATGGCGGTGGTCTCGCCTTCCAGACTGGAATTGGTGGCTATGATCACTTCATCCACTTCACCCTGAAGACGCTGCATCAACTCCTTTAAGCGGATATCTCCCGGGCCAATGCCCAACATGGGAGATATAGCGCCATGGAGCACATGATATACCCCCTCAAATTTGCCTGTTTTCTCATAGGCAGCCAGGTCTCTGGGATTCTCCACCACCATGATCTGCCGCTGATCTCGCTTAGGATTACTGCAGATCGGGCAGAGCTCCTGATCCGTCAGGGTCTGACAGTTTTTACAATAACAAATATTGGCTTTCGCCTCAGTAAGAGAATCGGCCAACTGGCGAACCTGATCTTCCGGCATACTGATGATATGAAAAGCCAGGCGCTGAGCCGTCTTACTGCCGATCCCGGGCAGACGGGATAATTGCTGGATAAGCTGACTGATTTTGCTGCTATAGTAATCCATATCAGAAGGGAAGACCTCCGCCCAGGCCGCCCGTTAACTTGGACATGACAGCCGCGGAATCCGCCTCTGCTTTTCTGAGCGCCTCATTGGCGGCAGCCGTCACCAGATCCTCCAGCATCTCGATATCGTCAGGGTCCACAACTTCCTCAGAGAGCTTGACTTTCGTAATCTCCCGTTTACCGCTTACCGTCACTTCCACCGCACCGCCTCCCGCTGCCGCAGTATATTCTTTAACTTCCAGTTCTTTCTGGCTCTCCTCCATCTGCTTCTGCATTCTCTGAGCCTGTTTCATCAGGTTATTCATGTTACCCGGCATCCCGCCGGGGAATCCTCCTCGTTTTGCCATATCATATTCTCCTTTTTATACTTCTGTTTCTATTTCCACCGGTATGGCCACCTCCCGGGCCACCGCCGCCTGCACTTCCAGTTCCCGCATAGACGCCGCTGAAGACCGGGTTTTCACTTCTTTTACTTCCACCTGTTTCCCCAGGATCTGTTCGATCACATCCTGAAGCTCCATTATCTGCTTTTCTGACAGGCCGCACCCTCCCTGGGGCGTATTGATGGACAGATACAGCACGTTTTCACCGGTTTCCGCATTATACTGCGGCGCTGCCGTATCCAGCAGGGCGCGCAGAAGGGGGCCGCACTGCCTGGTGATCTCTCTCCAGTGAGCGGCGACCTGCGCCAGATCCTCCGGCGTAGCCTTTTCCGGTACAGGAGCCTCCTCCCCGGAGGACGCCTCCCGCCGCTCCACTGCCTGCTGCCGCACCGGAACCGCGGGCGCTGCCGCCAGCCCTTTCGCCAGTTTCTTTTCCAGCTCACGCACACGATCCGCCAGGGAAGTGACGTCCGCCTCCATCTGGGGCCTGCACATGCGGATCAAAGCCACCTCCACCTCCACCCGTTTCTGGGTAGAATAACGCATCCGATTGGACAGCTCCGACAGAATGCGGATGTAACGCATCAGCGTCTGTTCCTCCACCCGGCCGCTCTCCTCCTCCAAAAGCCTGAGGTTTTCCGCGGACACATCCAGATTTTCCCCGCCGTGCCCTCCCGTCTTTAACAGCAGGAGATTTCGCAGGTACCAGGTAAAATCCCCCACAAACTGAGTCAGCTCTTTGCCACGGTAAATCATGTCTTCCAGCCTGCGTATGCAGGAGGACACCTGCTGTTCCAGTATATCCCGAAGCATTTGGCTGAACACCTCAAAATCGGCGGCTCCCAGTATTTCCAGCGCCCGCTCATAGGTCAGCACATCGCCGTAATAAAAGGCAATGCACTGGTCCAACAGGCTTAAAGCATCGCGCATGGAACCGTCCCCGGCTTTTGCCACATAACGAAGGGCCCGCTCCTCCGCCTCCACCCCTTCCTGCTCCAGAAGCTCCTGCAGACGGGCCGCTATGGTCTCGATGGATATCCGATGAAAATCATACCGCTGGCACCGGGACAAAATCGTGATCGGAATCTTGTTCACCTCAGTGGTGGCCAGGATAAATATTACGTAAGAAGGCGGCTCCTCCAGAGTCTTTAATAACGCGTTGAAGGCCCCGGTAGAGAGCATATGCACCTCGTCAATGATATAGACCTTGAAGCGCCCCTCGGTGGGACGGTAGGCCACCTCCTCCCGGATCTCCCGGATATTGTCCACGCCATTATTGGAAGCGGCGTCGATCTCTATAACGTTCATAGAAGCTCCCGCCTGAATGGCCCGACAGGCGGGACATTCATTACAGGGGCTTCCATCCACCGGATGCTCGCAGTTTACCGCTTTTGCAAGGATCTTGGCCACGGATGTCTTACCTGTCCCGCGGGTTCCGCAGAACAGGTAAGCGTGGCCGAGACGGTCTGTTTTCATCTGATTTTTTAACGTTTTTACAATGTGGTCTTGTCCCTTGACCTCGTCAAAGGTGGAGGGACGGAACTTGCGGTACAGAGCCACATAACTCATAGGCTTTACTCCTTACCGTGCAGGCTCCCGGCACACATCCCGCACATCCGTGTCAGTCTCCAAAGCAGATCCCGATCTCCTTGGCTTCCTGAATAATCTGGCACTCCGGGTCTACCGTCTTTAATTTTCCGGCACATTCCGACAGGGGAACCCGTTTCAGCTCATTATTGACCATACCGATCATGCAGCCGTAATCCTCGTCCAGAATCGCGCGGGCCGCCTCTGCGCCCAAAAGCGTAGAGAGCACACGGTCGTAAGGGCAGGGACCGCCGCCTCTCTGGGTGTGCCCCGGCACGGTCACGCGGATCTCCTGGCCGGTCTTCTCCTGGATCTCGGCGGCCACCTTATAGGATACGCACGGATAAAGCTTAGCATCCGCCGCCTGCTTTTTCTTCAATTCCTTTTTACTCAATTTGGCGTCCTCTCTGGAGATGGCTCCCTCGGCCACGGCCAGGATCGTAAAGCCTTTGCCTGCCTTGCCCCGGGCCTCCAGTTTCTTCACCACACTGTTGATATCATAAGGGATCTCAGGCAGCAGGATGATATCCGCCCCGCCGGCCATTCCGGCATAGAGGGTCAGCCAGCCCACTTTGTGGCCCATAACCTCCACAATAAACACACGGTTGTGGGAAGCCGCCGTAGTGTGGATACAGTCGATGGCTTCCGTGGCAATATTGACTGCGCTGTAGAAACCGAACGTCATATCCGTACCGAAAATATCATTATCGATGGTTTTGGGCAGATGGACAATGTTCAGTCCTTCCTCCCGCAGAAGGTTGGCACTCTTCTGGGTGCCGTTTCCGCCCAGAATCACCAGGCAGTCCAGACGCAGCTTATGGTAAGTATGCTTCATCGCCTCCACCTTGTCCAGTCCGTTGGCATCCGGCACGCGCATCTGCTTGAAAGGTTGACGGGAGCTGCCTAAAATGGTACCGCCCTTAGTCAGGATGCCCGAAAATTCTTTCGGATTCAAAATGCGGTAATTCCCGTAAATCAGGCCTTTATAGCCCTCCATGAAACCGTACACCTCCAGATCGTCACAGGAATTGGCCAGTCCTTTCACCACGCCCCGCATGGTTGCGTTCAGGGCCTGGCAGTCACCACCGCTCGTCAGTAAACCGATTCTCTTCATATATCATACCTCCCTTACAACAGTTCAAACAGTCCTGCACATCTGCCGTGCAAGACATAAAAATAAAATCCGGTCGTACAAACTCTTTCTCGACAGGTTTTATTATAGCCCAATTATCCGGTAATCACAAGCAAATTTTCCCTCAACAGATTGACAACGTTTCAAAAACAGGCTATACTTAAAGTCCGTGCAGCCGGGGAGCCAGCGGTGCCCTGTACCTGCAATCCGCTATAGCAGGGGTGATGCCAATCCGAGGACTCTGTACTGTGGGGCTGCCTTTTATAAGTGGCGTTGACGTCCGGGTCTCGCGCAATGAAAATCTGTGAATCGTGTCAGGTCAGGAATGGAGCAGCACTAAGCAGAACCTTTCATGTGCCGTGAGGGCGCCTGGACTGAGTTAACTGTAAAAGTAACGTCCATGGAAAGAATTCGACGTGCGGCGCACGGAAAAGAAAATGACAGGCTGTCGCGTACGCGGCGGCTTTTTTTGACGACGGCCAAACGTATAAAACTTCATTCAATATATACAACAATAGCGTACAAAAACAGGGAACAAACTTATGGCAGGAATTATCTTTCATATTGATGTGAATTCAGCCTACCTGAGCTGGACGGCGGTGGACCGGCTGGTCAGGGGGGACTCGGTGGATCTGCGCCTGATCCCGGCCATTATCGGCGGAGACGCATCCACAAGGCATGGCGTGGTGCTGGCGAAGTCTCTGCCCGCCAAAGCCTTCGGCGTGCAGACAGGGGAGCCGGTAGCCCAGGCCATAAAAAAATGCCCGAATCTTCTGTCCATCCCTCCTGACCATGAGCTGTATCACCGCCGCAGCCGGGAATTGATGGCGCTTCTTCGGGAATACACGCCGGATATCGAACAGGTATCCGTGGATGAATGCTACATGGATTATACGCCCATCGCCCATCGTTTTTCTTCCCCCACGGCTGCGGCCGCCGAGATACGGGCCCATGTGCGGCAAAGTCTGGGGTTTACCGTCAATATCGGTATCTCTTCCGCCAAAGTGCTGGCCAAGATGGCCAGTGATTTTGAAAAACCGGACAAAACCCATACTCTTTTTCCTGAAGAGCTGGAAGAAAAGCTCTGGCCCCTCCCCGTCCGGGAACTTTTCTCGGTGGGCGGCTCCACCGCCGCCCGCCTGACCGCTCTGGGCATCCGCACCATCGGCGATCTGGCCGCCTGTTCTCCCCGGCTTCTGGAATCCCATTTCAAATCCCACGGCCGCCAGATCTGGGAGTACGCCCACGGCATGGACGACGCTGCCGTGATCACGGAGCATGAAGAAGCCAAATCCATCGGCAATTCCACCACACTGCAAAACGATGTTACCACCGAGGCAGAAGCGGACAGAATCCTCCTGGAGCTGGCCGAGTCTGTTTCCGCCCGCCTGCGGGCGCACCGTCTGCTGGCCGGCTGCGTCACTGTAGAGATCAAATACAGTACCTTTGTACGGGTCACCAGGCAGACCTCCGTCTACTCTCCCACGGACAGCACCCATACGCTTCATGAGACAGCCTGCCGCCTGTTTGCCGAATTGTGGAGCGGCGAACCCCTGCGTCTTCTGGGGCTTCGCGCCACCAGGCTCACGGGAGAGGACGCTCCCGTGCAGCTGTCTCTTTTTGACGTGGACTGGCAATCCCTGCAAAAACAAAAAAGCGTTTCCCCGACAGTGTCCGCCGCCCGAAAACCCTCCGTGGAAAAGCAGAGGAAACTGGAACAGGCTCTGGACGCCATCAAAAACCGTTACGGCAAAGATGCCGTGGTGCGGGGGAGCAGGCTGAAACGCTCCGGGAAATCATGATTTCACAGAGAATCTATGAAATCTGAAATATAATATATGGCCGCTCCCACAGCGGCCGCTTCTGTTTTATAATGACAGCCAATGATATAATCTCCCCGTTTCCCCAAGTGATCAAGAGCAGCCGCTTTCTCTCGGATTTCCGGGATATACTCCTCTATATATGCCCCAACCGTTCCACCCAGAATAATATCGCAGTCATAACACATGCGCAAATTATTCAAAGCCAGCGCCAGATAATCCGTATATTCGTCAAACACATTTCTAAACCCCTGATTCCCAAGGGCAAGTTCTTCAAAAAATTCTTTCAGATTGTCGTTGGTAAAATCGGACAACTTTTTTGCAGAGCAATAAGCATCCAGACATCCTCTTTTCCCACAGTAACATTTTTTTCCATTGGGAATGATCTTCATATGGCCGAACTCCGACGCCCGCCAGTTCATGCCGGGAAAAATCTTTCCGTTGATCATTAACGCCCCGCCCACACTGTTACTCAAAAACAGGTAAATAATCGGATTTTCCGAATAATGTACCCAGCTTTCCGCAAGGCCGGCGGAATTCGCGTCATTAAACAGCATCGAAGGATAAGGGATACGGGAATTGATCTCCTCATACAAATTCCCTGTCGCATCCACCACCGTCGCGTAGGAAATCGTCTTTTGATCTCCTTTGATAATCGCCGGAAGAGAAATGCCCATCCCGAGTATTTTCTCTTTTTCAACAACCTGTCTGCCTAGAAACCGCTCCACCTCTTTCTGCAGCCGATCATAATAGGCCTTCGTGTCGGCAAAAGGAAAGCTGATACGTTCACTGTCCACAATATCCAGTTTCAGATCCACAAGCACAATTGACAGATGGCCTCTGGTAATATCCATGCCCAGCGCGTAGCGGGCTTCCGGCCGGCAACGGTAAACATTCGCTTTTCTGCCTCCTGTAGACCGAAAGCTCCCCCCTATATTGATCAGAGAAGATTCGGACAGAAAATTCAGATTGCGCGTAACCGTCGGCAGACTGATGTCCAGCTCTTTCGCAATCTGCTGGCGCGAACATTCCTTTTTCTGATAGATAAAGCGATAAATATCCCCAAAATCACGTGTTTTATAATATGTCTGTTCCACGAAGCAACCTCCGTCCCATGATTTTAATAATATATCATTCTGCAAAATAAATCAATAAAGTCAGAATGATGTCAACAGGTACGTCCTCCGCTCCTATTAATATAATTATTTTACAAAAGTAAATCAATCCTTTTTTTATTATGTAAAGTTATTAATATAAGTTTTTATGTTATTTTTCTATCAATATCGCTGATTCACCCCGCTTATTAGTTATATCATACAATTATTCACTAAATTTCTTGTGCAACACCTCATAACTTAAATAAATTAATTGACAAATGTTTTATTATACGATAACATGAATTATACAAAGAAAATGAGCAACACTAAAACAAAAGAAAGGAAATGAACTTATGACATCAAGAGAAAGAGTAAGAGCTGCGTTAAACCATCAACAGACAGACCGGCCGCCGATTGATGTCGGCGCCACAATGGTCACAGGCATCAGCGCTTTCAACTACAACGCCATACGTAAAGTCTATGGCCTGAAAGAGAAACCAGTTAAGTTGTTTGAGCCGTTAATGTTTCTGGCCGATGTGGACATGGATCTGGTAGATGCTATAGGAGCTTCCTGTCATACTATTTATCATCATTTTTGTCGGCCTGATCATTTTATTTAGTATTTTCGGCTCCGGTTTTCTCACGGTCAATAATATCCTGGGAATTTTAAGACATGTATCCATTGTCGCCATAGCCGCGCTCGGCGTCTCTTTTGTGGTCGCCGTAGGACATACGGACATTTTCTTTTATCTTGTTGCCTGTTTTGGAGCGATGATGATGGGATTCTCTCTGGCCAACAATCTTCCGGCCCCTGCGGCAGTTTTTGTCGGTCTTGGGTGCGCGCTGATTTTCGGCATCTGCTCGGGATTTGCCGTGGGCGTATTAAAATTGCCGGATATTATCATCACCATCGCCATCGGTACTATCGGCTATGGATGCGCTTACCTTCCCAGCGGCGGCTCCCGAATATATACAAACTTTTCCTCTTCCGGTATAGGTTTTTTAAATGACGGAAGCATCCTGGGCATCCCCTGCCCCACGTTCTTAATGCTTGTATTCTACGTAATCGCCTACATTATTTTGGAACACACAAAATTCGGAACATATTTTTATTCCGTAGGCATAAACAAAACAGCTGCCAATTATTCCGGTATACGGGTCTCCCTCGTCGTCCTCGTGGCTTTTGTCATCTGCATTCTTCTGGGAGCTTTTGCCGGAGAAATCAATACGGCGTCCGTCGGCAACGCGGAAGTGACCACCGTATTAACGCTTCTTCTTCCCTGTTATACGGCCGTTTCCATAGGAACCGCCATATTCAAAAGACCCAGCGTGATCGGTACATTTCTGGGAGCCCTGTTATTGCAGATTGTCTCCAACGGATTTACACATATGAATCTGAAATACTGGTACTCCGACCTCACGACAAGTATTCTGCTGATCCTTTCACTGCTTATCTCGCTGCTGAATAACCGGAAGAGCAGTTCAGGCGTCGCCTCCAGGGCGTCCGCATAGGCCGGAACATATATTGCATCTTATGGAGGTACACACTATGCAGCAAAAATCGGCAAAAAAAATGAACCCCTGAAATATACCCTTTTGATCATCGCCATCGTCGTCTTCATCCTGTTTTCCTTTTTACTGGGCGGTACTTTCGCCTCGTCCTCCAATATAATGACCTTTTTCAGGCAGGGGAGTATCTATGGTTTTGTTCTCCTTGGGGTGACATGGGTGCTGGCCATGGATGAAATGGATGTATCGTTCCCTGAAATCGCCGCTTTCTCCAGCGTATTCTGTTCCTATCTGGCGGTACACGGCCTGCAGATTGACCTGGCGGTTATGCTCACCCTCCTGTGCGGCGCTCTCTTTGGCTTACTAAACGGTATTTTGATCGCAGATTTAAAGCTTCCTTCTATGATCACCACGATCGCCGTTTCCGGAGTGGCGAAAGCTCTCGGAAATATGATCGCCCAGGGACGCACTGTACCCATCGTAAAAGATACCGCGGCTATCTTTTACCGCCTGACATGGTACAAATTTTTTGAAATTCCCGTAGTCTTTCTGGCATTTGCTCTGGCGGCTGTTCTGCTGACCCTCGTTCAGGAGAAAACAAGGTTCGGACAGTATATCTACGCCATAGGCGACAATAAAGAAGCGGCTCTGGCAGCGGGTATCAAAATCCGCACTATTCAGAAAATAGTATTTGTTCTTTCCGGTCTGTTCGGAAGTTTCGGCGGAATTTTGATAATGTTTATGGTCAGTTCCGGACAGCCAACGATCGGGTCCACGCTGTTTTTAGACTCTTTTACCAAAATTCTTTTAGGTGCTCTGATGCTGAAAATAGGCAAAACCAATATGATCGGCACATTTGTGGGAGTTTTATTTATGGCCATGCTGGTCAACGGACTGACACAGATGGGACTGGCTTCCTACATCTCACAGATCATCACGGGATTCCTTTTAATCATTGGCGTCACATTGACCACGATCATCCAACGTAACTATCAGAAAAACGCTTTGCAGCTGGAATAACAGACTCTGCTTTCATATGACAAACACAGGAGAAAAAGACATGAACACACAAAAAGCAGCATTTATGAGAGGTATTGACAACATCATTATCAAAGACATCCCCGTCCGGGAGCCAGAAAAAAACGAAGTCCTTGTAAAACTGGAATATGTAGGCATCTGCGGATCGGACGTACACTATTACCACCACGGTTCATGCGGCTCGTTCAAGGTAGATCTGCAGAAAGATTTCATGCTGGGCCATGAGTGCGCAGGCACCGTTGTGAAAGTCGGCGAGGAAACTACATCGCTCCAGGTGGGAGACCGCGTCGCTCTGGAACCAGGCATCACCTGCGGCGAATGTGAATTCTGTAAAGCAGGAAAATATAATCTCTGTCCTGACGTCGTTTTTCTGGCCACTCCGCCGGTTCAGGGATGTTATGAAGAGTACATCGCGTATCCGGAAAATATGTGTTTTAAACTTCCCGATACGGTAAGCACTAAAGAAGGGGCTCTGATTGAACCATTAGCCGTCGGATTTCACGCAGCCGCACAGGGAAACGTACAAGTCGGCGATACGGTTATTATCCTGGGATGCGGCTGCATCGGCCTGGTGACTATGCTTTCCTGTAAAG
This sequence comes from uncultured Lachnospiraceae bacterium, assembly GCA_949471785.1. Lineage (GTDB taxonomy): Bacteria > Bacillota > Clostridia > Lachnospirales > Lachnospiraceae > UBA11957. Next base: position 23,335 of record CASWRE010000041.1, read on the forward strand.
CCCGGGGAGCCGGAACCGTCATCGTCGCAGATCTGGTGGAGGCAAGGCTGAAAAAAGCCCGAGAACTGGGAGCCGATTACACCATCAACAGCGGAAACACCGATGTTTTTGCGGAAATCAAACGCCTTACAGACGGTAAAGGCGCCGATAAGGTATTCGAGACGGCAGGCTCTCCCGTGACCATCGCCCAGACCGCTTTCTTTGTCAAACGCGGAGGCGCCATCATACTGGTAGGTCTGTCCGCCCAGGAAGAAATCTCTTTTAATTTTGCTCAGATCATGGATAAAGAGGCAGAAATCAAAACCGTATTTCGTTACCGCAATGTTTACCCCAAAGCTATCGCCGCCGTGGCCGGAGGCGCCATTGATGTAAAACAGATCGTCACCCATGAATTCGACCTGAATCATATTCAGGAGGCATTTGACGAGGCAGTCAACAACAAAACGGATCTGGTTAAGGCAGTCATTAAAATATGACAGAAAACCTTCCGGCTGCGCTGCAATGACGGCAGCGCAGCCGGAAAATTTTTCTGTCTGATTCCCACTTCTTTATATGATACAAGCATCTTCTTTTCAGCTTATTTGTTTTAACTTTCCCTCGTCGATCTCATACACTTCGTCGCACAATAGCTCTATATCCGTTTTATTATGGCTGGCCAGCAAAATGAGCTTTCCCTCATCCCGAAGCCGCAAAAAAAGCGCCCTCATTTGCTCTACACCCTTTTTATCCAGGCCGTTCATCGGTTCGTCCAAAATCAAAATATCCGGATCTTCCATAATAGCCTGAGCGATAGCTAGGCGCTGTCGCATCCCCAGGGAATACTTTCCCACATGTTTCTTTTCCCCGGGATCAAGGCCAACCGTCCCCAGTATTTGGTACAGGCGGGACGGATTTTTTTCATGATTGATCCGATAGAGGTATTCCAGATTTTTATAGCCGCTTTTATTTTTCAAAAAAGCAGGTTCTTCAATAATCGCCCCTGCTGAAAAAAGCAGCTCTCCGGAATGCTTTCTTTTCCCGTTCACCCGGATTTCCCCTGCGTCTTCCCGGTCCAACCCGCACAGGCATTTAAAAAAGACGGATTTTCCGCAGCCATTATACCCCGCGATGCCATAAATTCTTCCGCCTTTACAGGATAAAGATATCCCCTGTAAAACGGCATGGTCGCCAAATTTTTTCTCCAAATGATCGATTTCTATCTCTATACCCATAACCGCGCCTCACATTCTCTTTACTGTATTGGAAAAATCAATATACCGGACTTTATACAAAATCAGCGCCGCACAGACCAGGTTCGCCGACACAAGAACCACGGCCATTTCCTGCACGGATAAAACAGGCATAGCATTCTGGTATAAAGAGAGCATCTTATCCGTCCTCATCCAGCTGACCGGTGAAACATAAACCATCTGAGGAAAACGGTACATATTTTCATACATAATAACCGTGGCCGCCTCCGCAGACGCCGCCGCCAAAGCCACGGTTCTGGAAAAATAGAGACTGGCCGCAAACATGCTGTTCCCGAGAAGCGTAATCACCAATACCCCGATGCCGAAGCATCTTCCCAATGCCTGAACCGGCAAATATGTTTTGATCACATCATAAGAAACAAAAAAATCTATCCTGTCGGCCAGATCTGTCAGGCTAAGGGTATAGAGCAGCTTCCCCCACCGCACCTTGCCCAGCCGCAGAATCCTGTATATCTGCTCATAAGTAAAAAACGGCGTGTTGGAAAAATAATATATACAGCCACAGATAAAAATCAGCAAAAAGTACATGTCTGACAGCAGAAAAACCGGCGTCCATGGGGCTACAGGATATTCCATACTCTCTGAAAGATCCCTCAATGGCATTAAAAAAATGTGTGATAAAACATAGTACAGCACAAGCAGGACAAAAACTCTTTTGGTAAAAAAATTTTCAATAAATCTAAAAAAATCATCCTGATCTCCTGGATTACTACACGCATAACTGTCCCCCCCTCACACAATCTGCCTTTTGATTACACAATAGATGACCACGCCCAGGACCGTACAAAGTACCACGCCCGTCAGGCATGCGTAAAAAAAAGATATTACGTCATTGCCCCACAGGTTATTCTGTACGTCAAAAATACAGGTTATATCCCATCTTTCGTCATGAAATACGGCCCCCGCGTAATATTCTACAAAATACCAGACAACCAGCGGCGCCGAGAGGACAAACAGCCTGTCCGTGTAAAACAGCGAAAGCAGCGAAGCGGCAAGAGCCAGGATACCCGCCAGTATTCCGTACTGTATTCCACACAGGAAAAAATACGCCGGATAGTACCCCCGGACCAGGACGCTGCCAAAACTGCCCGAGGAAACCAGCTTCCCGTAAGTCTCCTCCGCCGTATTGACCCACGGGTAGCGGAACTTAAGAACCGTCACATACAGCATGGTCCCCAAAGCCATCGTTATCATCGCCGACACGACAATCACCGCACATTTAGACCGGACATACCGTTTCAGATTTCCTCTGAGGACCATCAGCCGGATATAATGGAATTTCTGATCCTCACAAAAACACTGGCCAAACAGGAATGTGGTAAAAATATATGTCAGTAAAAAAGGCATACTGTATACCACCAGCGCATAAGAATTAAGCACAGACATCTGCCACTGTTTTGTCTCAAAAGACGCAAATTCCATCACGCACCATACGCCCAGAACGCCGGCAGGGAGACGCCAGGACAGAAAAGCCCGTTTCAGATCCACAAGGATATAGCCTTTTCCCCCATATTTCATGGCTGATATATCTCCTCTCCCGTAAATGCGTCTATACCCATTTGATGTTCCCCGCTGTCTTCGTCCCTTCTGGCAAATGTGACGGTCCATATACAAGTCATCTCGTATTTGCCGTTTTCCTTCTTTTGGGGATAATAACACAATTCCATACGTTTCACCGTATCTACGGTATCGGTAAGCAGCATGCCATATTTGTCTGTCACAATCCGGACGATCTCCTCGAAGGGCAGCAAATCCTTCTGTGCGCCTGCCTGTCCAAATGAAAAAGTCTTTCCCAGGCATAGATATTCGATCTGATTTTGTCAAGATTAGTTGACACATTTTCCTCAAGGATTTTGTATCCTATG
>CASWRE010000042.1 GCA_949471785.1 uncultured Lachnospiraceae bacterium
ATCAAAGCTGCTTTTTCGTTTGCACCACCTTCGATTCTTTCCTTAACGATTTATGATGCTGCAGGCTCAGATTAATCCACATTTTTTATATAATACACTGAACAGCCTGATTATCGTCGCCAATTTCATGCACTGTGAAAATATCAGCAACGCGCTCTCCTCTCTGATCCGGCTGCTGCGCTATTCAATCGATAATTATGACAACAGGATTACGGTCGAAGAAGAGATTACCTATCTGCAAGATTATGTGGCGCTGAACAATCTGCGCTATAAAAACAGGATCAAATTTCTTGTGGATATAGATGAGAATATATTGCAGGAGCATATCATCAAATTTCTTCATCAGCCGATTCTGGAAAATGCGATCCTCCATGGATTTCAGGAAAAGATCGGGGTGGGGACGATCCGCATGGATATGAGAGAGGAAGACGGCTATATTATCAGCACGATTGAGGACGACGGCATAGGTATGGCTTCGGAAATACTGGAACATATATATACGTCCAAACCCCAGAGAGAGCCGGAAAAGGTTCATATAGGCATTCCCAATATTGCGGAACGGATACGGTTGATTTATGGCACGGATTGCTGGTGCGCAGTGGAAAGCCAGCCGGGAGCCGGGACGAAAGTCACCATGAAAATAGGCAGAGGAATAGATATCGCGGAGTCGGAATATGAAAATATTGATCATAGATGATGAACTGCTGGTCAGGATCGGCATAAAAACGATTCTGGAGGAACTTCGTCTGCAGCTTTCAGTCTGCAGTGCGGAAAATGGTCTGGAGGCGGTCCGGCTCTTTGAAAACGACGTGCCGGATCTGGTCTTTGTGGATATTAACATGCCCAGAATGAACGGTTTCGATTTCCTTCGGGTTATGAGGCACAAATATCCGGATACCATGTTTGTCATAGTCACCTGTTATAACGATGTGGAGAGCGTGCACACGGCCATGCGGCTGGGAATATCTCATTATATTGTGAAAACGGATCTTGACAGAGGCAAGATCGAGCAGCTCGTGTGGGCGTGCGCAGGCAAGATCCATGAAAACCTGCAGCCGGCTGGAAGCGGCGGCATGTCCCATGATACAGCGGAAAAAAATATTGATCTTCTGAGCGCGGAACAGATTTCCCGGGCAGCCGGCGGAGAACTGTGCGGTTCGAATGCTATTGTGATTTATGCCGTGTCAAAAAACAGAGCCCACATAAAACATGAGAGGAGAAGGATTTTACTTGACCTTCTGGGTGGGATCGTCAGCGATTACGGGAACGGGAAGATTTATTTTACTACGGGCAATGGTATAGTCATCCTGGCCGAGCTTCCTTCCCGCTGTTATGAGCCGGATGTGATCCGCCTGCTGACCACAGAATTGTGCCAGCAGATTGTCGATTCGATGAAAACCTATTTTAATGAGGCATATTTTGCCGGCGGTACGCAATGTGATGAAAAGACAGACATAGCGGGCGCCGTCAGGCGGGCAAAAAGCTATACTCAGCTCAGTTATTATAACCGTGACTGTGCCGTATATTGTTTCTGCAATAATCAGAATATACTGAAAAAGGAGATTGGGGAGAATTACAGAGAGACGCTCCGGAACGCGTTGGATTATGAGCGGCTGGATGAGGCGCTGCGGATTCTTGAACGCTATGAGGGAGAGATGAAGGCAAAGCGTCCGGCTAATGTTGATTATGTCATGACCTTATCTTTCGACCTGTTTTACCTGATTCTGCAGCATTACCAGAGTCGGGCAGCCCGCGACGGCAGTGAGAGAGCGCCGGATTTTGATTACAGAAAATTGCTGTCTGACATATCGGACCTACACGCCGTCCTTTGGCAGGCCCGGGCGCTGATTCATGGGCTGGAGGCCCGGGAGGAAGAGAAGAAGCGGGAAAAATCGAACGACAGTATCATCCGTCATGCAAAAGAGTATATTGAAGAACATCTGGGAGACGATCTGGCCCTGCAGTCCGTGGCCAGAGATGTGGGCGTCAGTTCAAGTCATTTTACCCGATTATTTAAAGAAAGTACGGGGGTCACTTTTATCGATTACTGTATACTCAGACGTATTGAACGGGCGAAAAAGTATATTGACCGGGGGGATAAGATACAGCTTGTAGCCGAGAAGGTCGGTTATCAGAATTACAGCTATTTTTCCAAACTGTTCAAACGAATGACAGGTATGTCGCCGATAGAGTACAAAAACCAGAAGAACAGCTGAAAACAGCGGGGAGCTTTTCTCCCCGCTGTTTTTGGTATGAATGGCAGGTAACAGGGCGGTCTGTTTATTTTGCCGCTTTTTCTGCGTATTCCGTGGCTACCAGATCTTTGTAGGGCACGCGGGAGGCAAGTTCCCCGGCACTTTCCAGAATATCCTGCAGCAGGGTAAAGCTGTCTTCTGAAAAAATCAGGTCTTTTTTCCAGGTATCCTGATCATAGTAACGCTTGATAATAGTGGTCAGTGTGTCGGTATCCGTGTCCTCGAACTGAGGCGCAATCACTGCAGCGATTTCCTCCGGCGTATGGGCGGCGACGTAGTCCATACCTTTTTGCAGAGCGTTGGTAAAGCTCTGGATCACTTCGGGATGCTCCTTCATATAGCTGGTCTTTGCGCTGAAAGAAGTGTAAGGCACATACCCGGAATCTACGCCCAGGGAAGCGACCACATGGCCGGCGCCTTCCTTTTCCAGGGCAGTGGCAGAGGGTTCAAATTCTACCGTGTCATACACATTACTGCTCCCACAGGATATATGCCGCACAGAGGGAGTTTCCCCCCTCAAAAAAAGGAAAATCCGTTCAGTTTATGGGTCTCTTCGTCCACCGTGATTTCCTTTACAGTCCTTTTCCAGAAGGCGTTTTTATGGCGGCAGTCCAGCAGATGGTACATTTCCCGCCAGTTCCCGGAAAATTCCCGGTTGAGCCGGCTGATCCGTTCTTCGACTTTTTTGCCGCGCCCGGATTCTTCTTTTTCCAGTTCTCTTTCCAGCATACTGTACTGGCCGTCATAGTATTCTTCACTGATGCGCCCTTTTTGATACAGCACATTCAGCCGTCCCATTTCCGCGCGGAGCTCAGGCGCCCTGCCGGGCTTTTCCCTGTGTTCTTTCAGCAGGCAGGTAACCCGGGAAAGCTCCACATTCATGTGATCCAGGATATACCGCTCCACCACGGTCTCGCTGATACAGGGCCCGGCGTGGGGGGAGAATTTGCGGCAACATTTGTACCGTTTGTAGATCCCCACGCTGCCGTCCTTTTTGGTATGCTTTTTCTTGAAGCCGGTCAGGACGGCGCCGCACACCGGGCAGCGGATCAGGCCGGAAAATATGTACGGATCGCCGGTGTGGGGGTAGGCCTTCGTGTCCGAGGCCCGGCGGATGGTCTCCATCTGCTCTTCGGTGATATAGGCCGGGAAGTATCCCCGGCAGCCCCGGTAGATGCCCGCATACTGCTCGGAAGAGAGTATACGGTTCACCTGATACTGGGTGGGCTTCCTGGGATGGCCGTCATACAGGTTCTGTATATGGCGGACGGTCTGCCTTTTGGAAAAACAGGAGAAATAGCAGCGGAAGATCTCCGCCACGATCCCCTCCGTTTCCAGGTCCTTCTGTAGCTTTTTGCCCACGGATACGTAGCCGTAAGGGGCGGCTCCGGTCATGTGCTCGCCGTTGCGGAACTTGTGGTCAAATACGGCCTTGATCCGTTCGCTGGTGCGGTCGCATTCGTTCTGCGCTACGGCCAGCATGATATTGATCTTGAGCTGGCCGTCGGCGGTGGAGGTGTCGTAATCCTCGTGTATCGTCTTCCAGTTGCAGTGGTGCGCTTCCAGTACCGCCTGGGTGTTGTGATAATCCCGAACATTTCGGAACCACCGGTCCAGCTTGGTCACCAGGATCAGGTCGATCTTATCCTGTTTTACCAGCTCCATAAGCTGCAGGAAACCTTTCCGGTTCTGCATCTTCTTCCTGGCGGTGATCCCTTCGTCCGTGAAGAACCCGGCCACTTCATAGCCGTGTTCTCTGGCATAACGGTACAGATCTTCTTTCTGGGCAGCCACGGACAGGCCGAACTGCGCCTGCAGTTCCGTGGAGACCCGGTCATACAGACCGCATCTGATTTTCATAGAGTAATCCTCCTGCCTTATTGTATTGTAAAAAAACAAAAAATACGCCTGTACAGGCATCGGAGGATTGTGGTATACTCGTCTTGTTGAGGGAAGAGCTGTACCGGCCCCGTGGCCTGTATAGTGATTCTGTGTGGAACCGTCCGGCGTTACCAGCGCCGGGCGGTTTTGCCATTTATTCAATTTTTATAAACAAGCCGTCGTAGATCCCGGCGGGGACGCTCTCATTAAAAGCATATTCCCCCATCGTGTCTTTTTCAAAACTGTACACCAGGACGGCCTTTTTGGCCGGATCGACGATCCAGTATTCCCGGACGCCGGAAGCGCGGTATTTAAAAAGCTTTGTATAATAGTCCATGGTTTTGCTGCTGGGGGAGGCGATCTCGATAACCCAGTCGGGGGCGCCGTGGCAGCCCTTTTCATCCAGCTTGGAAGGGTCACAGATTACGGAAATGTCCGGTTCCAGGTAATTGGTGTCGTCCTCATTTAAGAATACGGCGAAGGGGGCAGGGAATACCTCACATTTGCCCTGGTTTTTACGGATATACAGGTTGATTTCCGTGCTGATGTAGTTTGCCAGTCTCTGATGCGCGGTGCTGGGCGGGGCCATGTAGTAGATTTGCCCGTCGACCAGCTCCGCCCGTTCGCCGTCCGGCAGGGCGTAGATATCTTCAATGGTATAGAGTTTTTCCTGTTTTAAAGCATTCATTGCATATACCCCCTTTATATCGTCATAGGATTCATAATATCTTTTTCCAGGCGCCGGCGACACCGGATGGTTTTGCTATTTCAACAATTCTGCAATGCAGATCTCCAGATCCGGAAAGATACATACCGGGATGGGGCTGTCGAAGCGGTGCTGGCCGGTTCCCTTCTCATGCTCCAAGTCGTAGACGTTCACGGTATTCGTCATGGGGTTGATGATCCAGTATTCCCGGACGCCGGCAGAGTGGTATTTGAACAGCTTGACGCCATAGTCCATCCGCTGTGTGGACGGGGAAACGATCTCCAGGACCAGATCCGGAGCGCCGTTGCAGCCCCGGTCGTCCAGCTTGCTTTTATCGCAGATCACGGAGACGTCCGGTTCCACATAGGTGTTTTCGTCCGCGTTTAAAAATACGGCGAAGGGGGCCGGGTAAACTTCACAGCTGCCGCTTTTGGCCTTGATATATTGGCCGATCAGTTGTGTCAGCTCCGAGACCAGTTTCTGGTGCATTCTCCTGGGCGGGGCCATGTAATAGATCTGCCCGTCGATCAGCTCCGCCCGTTCACCGTCCGGAAGGGCGTAGATGTCTTCGATGGTGTAGAGTTTTTCCTGTGCTATGGCAGCAGTTTCGTCGTTGATGTAATACTTTTCACCTTCCTTTTCTTTTCCGGTTCTTAAGTAGTCCAGGGATACTCCAAAAAAATCAGCTATTTTTAAAAGTTTTTCGTCCTTAGGTGAACTTCTGCCGTTTTTCCAGTCAGAAAATGTAGATTTTGTTATTCTTGTTCCCCTGGCTACATCTGCATCCTTTAGCCCACGGCAATTCCTTAATTTGCAATAAATTTCATACATGTCTACTTCCTCGAAAAATCGTAAAATCCGTACAAAAGCATTAAAAAATTCAAAAATCAGTGTTAGAACAAGCACATAAGGTCCGGAAATCAAAACAAACAATATAATTTGTAGTTGAAAGATATCTGATAAATGCATTATAACTGATTTCCGAACTGGGCGCAATAGAAAAGTTCGGAAATGAGGAGGCCTTTTGAACATAATGGCAGGAATGGCGGACAATCCGCCATGCATACATTCCATAAAGAGAAATGGAGTGATGCTATGGATATCAAAGAGATCGTAGCGATTTTGATTGAGCTGCTGGAAGATCAGGAAGGCGTGGAGATTGCCTATACGATCGAGAGCCAGGAGCAGGACGGAAAAACAGCACATATTCAGTAAATATAAAATAATTATTACGATTCTTGTCGTATAGTGTCGAAATTGGATAAATTTGCCATATTCTATATTTACTAAATAAAAAGGAGGAATTTTGAATATGGTGCAAATGGTAAAAGAAACGGCCCTGGTGAATGAGATCCTGGGGCCGGGAAGAAAAGGTGTTCAGATCCTTGCCTGTGCGGCAGGTGTGGCGGGAGAGCTGCTTTTCGGTGAGGGGAGGGCCATGGATGACATTTTGGTGACAAAGGAAATTTACCCGGAAGTAGCCCGGCGTCTGGGGAAGGACAGCCGGAATGTGGCCCGGCAGGCAGAGAGGCTGGCCAATCGATGCTGGGACAGCATGGACGGGGCGCAAAAGAGAAAATACATAGGGAAAGAGATGAAGGATATACGGGCGCCTAAAGACATGATCTTTTACCTGGCGTTTTATGTACGCTTTCGTCAGGGCTTTTACAAAATCCTGGAAAAGGAACCGGGTCTGCTCTTCGGGAGAGGGGATACCTGAGACGGCTGCCAGATGGCAGCATGTGAAAACCGGACGGTAAAGCCGCATACCGTCCGGTTTTTTGTGTCAGATGGCTGTAAATATACCACAATCCAGTTATCTCTCCAGACCATTTTTTACCTAATATAATGGGTATAGAAACTGATAGTAATCTACCGTATAGTCGCCCTGCCCGCCGGAGAAGGCTGCAGCGGTGGAGCCAAAATCGATGCTTTGGTTGATGTCGATCTCCGAGGGATCGATGCCGTTCTGTTTCAGGATATATTCAAAAACCATCTCCGGCATACCGCCTTTGCGGCCGCCCAGTACATTCTTGCCGATCAGATCCGACCACTGAAAATTGTCGGCGGGCTGGCGGGATACCAGGAAATTGCCGGCCCGTTGAGTCAGCTGAGCAAAATTAACCACCGTATCGTCCGTATTTTCCAGATAGGTATAGATAGTGGATTCTGCTCCCATAAAGCCGATATCGGCCTCCCCGGACAGGAGGGCGGTCATGGTTTTATCGGCTCCGAAGCCGGTAATCAGGGTGAGGTCTATACCCTCCTCGGAAAAATATCCCTCCTCTATGGCCACATACATGGGCGCGTAGAATATGGAATGGGCCACTTCGTTCAGGGTGACGGATACAGGACCGTCGGATTTCTTTTTTCCGCAGCCGTTTAGCACAGTCATGAGCATGGCTATGACTAGGAAAAGGGTAAATACTTTCTTCTTCATGCGTTATACTCCGAACAGATTTCACATTTACAGTATGAAACTCAGCGGCGGAGTGTGCGTAAGAGGACGGGGATTTTTCCGTGCGGGCGTTGTTTTTACGAAAGAGAAAAGGCGTGCCCGAATACGTGTCGAGCACACCTTTTTGGCTTTTTATATGTAAAGCCCTTGGGACAGGCAGAGTTATTTTTGTTTCTGTTCAAATTCCTGAAAGTGGAAGAATTTTTCCACAGGGATCTCGAGGGTATCGGCAATATCAAATAAAGTGCCCATGGAGATAGAAGTCGGCACATTGGGCGCTTCAATATTGCTCATGTGTGTGCGGCTGATGGAAACGGCATCGGCCAGTTCCTGCTGCGTCATACCGCGGGATTTGCGGTAGTAGGAAATGATCATACCCAACAGCCGCAGTCGATTGCTTTTTTTGTAATCCATAACTATACTCCCTTCACTCTTTGGTGCTTCATCAGGCTTTCTGTATAGTCTATCAACGAGTTACCAGTTTAAAAACTATGCTAATTCGTGCAACTGCAAAGGGGCAACTTGCCCAAAGGGTTTAGAAGGCAAATTATGGCTGGATACGGCTCAGCGTGCTGTTGTGGTACTGGCCGGAACCGGTGACATCTTCGCCGAACCAGTCCGGCGGGGTGAAAGCGTTTGCCTCGTCTACCGATGAAAATTCCACCTCTGCGATGACCAGCCCTTCGTAGGGTTTGTCAAAAATATCCAGCTCCGCCGTCAGATTTCCGGAAAGGGGGATCAGATAACGGGTTTTGGACAGGATGACGCCGTCGGCTTTGGCTTTCAGATGGGCATAGGCCTCTTCGTTCAGTGGCAGATTGTATTCTTCACGTGCCATCAGTCCTGTGGATTTGTAGGTCAGGATATACTGGTTGTCTTGCCGGCGTATGCGCACCACCGGATTTATGCACAGATAAGCCTGTTCGATTGTATGGAAGGCATATTGGTCAAGTTTTTCGGGAAGGTTTCGGATTTTAAATTTTCTTTCGATTTCCATGCTTTTCTCCTCTGCCCTGGGTCGGCTACCGTTCTTTTTACCCAAGTATGCAGAAAAAATAAAAAATATTCAAGGTTTTTCTCTAAAATATTGTGCAAATGCAGAAAAAAATGATATACTCTGCATCAGAGCGGCTAAAGCCGGAAGAAAATAACGTGACCGAATGAGAGAATGATTTTTGGCGTAGGACATGCGCGAAAGGAGAAGTATGAATAAAGTTTATGTGTTTCTTGCAGACGGACTTGAGGAGATCGAGGGACTGACCGTGGTGGATATTCTGCGCCGGGCAGGGCAGGAGGTGTGCACGGTGTCGGTGACCGGGTCCAAAACGATCACCGGTTCTCATGCTATTATTTTCCAGGCGGACAGGCTTTTTGAGGAGACGGATTTCTCCGACGGCAGTCTGCTGGTGCTGCCGGGTGGACTCAAAGGTACGAATACGCTCGGCGCCTGTAAACCGCTGGCGGAGCTTCTGGTGTCCTGGAACAGGGCGGGTAAAAAGCTGGCCGCCATCTGTGCGGCTCCCAGTGTGCTGGGGGATCTGGGCGTATTAAAAGGAAAAAAGGCTATCTGTTATCCTGGATTTGAAGAGCGGCTCATCGGCGCCAGAATCTGCCGGCAGAAGGCGGTGACGGACGGAAATGTCACCACTGGTATGGGTATGGGAACGGCTATTCCCTTTGCTCTGGAGCTGGTGCGGGTGCTCTGCGGAGAGGAAGAGGCGGCGAGACAGAAGAAGTCCATCTGCTACGGCCATCTTTCGGAACGATGATAGAAAAAAGTGCTGGTGTTTTTAACAGACTTATGCTATCATGATCAAATGATTGTGATTATGGGGTAGTACGTCCTAAGAAAAAGTGCGAATAGCAAGGAGGAAACAGATAAATTATGAGCGTACAGGTTGAAAAGACAGAAAAAAACATGGCGAAGCTGATCATTGAGGTTTCCGAAGAAGAGTTTGAGAAAGCGGTTCAGGCCGCCTATATGAAACAGAGAAAGAACATCGCCCTGCCGGGTTTCCGTAAAGGTAAAGCGCCCCGCAAGATGATTGAGAAAATGTACGGGGCCGGCGTATTTTTTGAGGAGGCAACCGACAATCTGATGCCTGACGCTTATGCCCGGGCAGTGGAAGAGAGCGGTCTGGAGATTGTTTCCCGGCCGGCGGTTGACATTGTTCAGCTTGAGAGCGGCAAGCCCTTTATTTTTAGTGCGGAGGTGGCTGTGAAGCCGGAAGTGACCCTGGGTGAGTACAGGGGGCTGGAAGTGCCGAAAGCGGATCTTGCCGTGACCGACGAGGAGGTTCTTGAGGAACTGAAAAAGGAGCAGGAGAAGAATTCCCGTGCTGTGGATGTGGATGACCGTCCGGTGGCGTCCGGCGATATGATCAAGCTGGATTTCGAGGGATTTGTGGACGGAGAGGCTTTCGAGGGCGGCAAGGGTACGGATTATGACCTGACCATCGGGTCCGGCGCTTTTATTCCCGGATTTGAGGATCAGCTCATTGGCGCCGAGATCGGCAAAGAGATGGAAGTCCATGTCACTTTTCCGGAAAATTATCAGGCCAGCGAGCTGGCCGGCAAGCCTGCCGTATTTAAGTGCACGGTAAAACGGATCTCTTATAAAGAGCTGCCGGAGCTGGACGACGAGTTTGCCCAGGAAGTGTCGGAATTTGATACGCTGGATGAGTACAAGGAAGACGTAAAAAAGAATCTCGAGGAGAAAAAAGCAGCTTCCGCTAAGACAGATAAGGAAAACGCGGTGGTGGACAAGGTTATCGAGAATGCTCAGATGGATATACCCGACGCGATGCTGGATACCCAGGTTGACCAGATGTACACTGGTTATCTTCAGAGGCTTCAGGCTCAGGGTATCGCTCCGGAACAGTATATGCAGTTTACCGGCGCGACTCCCGAGGCTCTGAAGGATCAGATCCGTCCTCAGGCTCTCAAACAGATTCAGACCAGGCTGGTGCTGGAGGCGATTGCCGATGCGGAGAAAATTGAGCCCTCCGACGAGAAGGTGGAAGAAGAGCTTAAGAAAATGGCCGAGAGCTATAAAATGGAAGCGGATAAATTGAAAGAGGCGATGAGCGATTATGAGATGGGACAGATGAAGAAAGATCTGGCCGTACAGGAAGCCATCACCTTGATTGAGGAGGCCGCTGTAGAGGTATAAGGAGGCGCGAAGACGATGAGTTTGATACCATATGTCATAGAACAGACCAGCAGAGGGGAGCGCAGCTACGATATTTATTCCCGTCTGCTGAAGGATCGGATTATTTTTCTGGGGGAGGAGGTCAGCGATGTGTCCGCCAATATCGTGGTGGCGCAGCTTCTCTTCCTGGAGTCCGAAGATCCGGGCAAGGATATTCATCTGTATATCAATAGTCCCGGCGGGTCGGTGACGGCGGGCATGGCCATTTATGATACCATGCAGTATATTAAATGCGATGTGTCCACCATGTGCCTGGGGATGGCGGCCAGCATGGGCGCGTTCCTTCTGGCCGGAGGCACGAAGGGGAAGCGGCTGGCGCTGCCAAATGCCGAGATCATGATTCATCAGCCCTCGGGCGGCGCTCAGGGGCAGGCGACGGAGATCAGTATTGCCGCAGAACACATTCTCCGCACGAAGAAAAAGCTGAATGAGATCCTGTCGGCCAATACGGGCAAGCCGCTGGACGTCATCTCGGCAGATACAGAAAGGGACAACTGGATGACGGCGGAAGAAGCCAAAGCATATGGGTTGATCGACAGCGTCATCACAAACAGATAAAGACAGTGGGAAATGGGGTTGCTGCAGAAAGAGATTTTGCGACAGCCCCTTATGGCGTTTGAATAGTCGGCGGTATGGACAGCCATGCCGCAGGATACCGGAAAGGAATAAATGGAATGGGAATTAAAGGAAATGATCTGAGAGTCCGTTGCTCTTTCTGCGGAAAGACGGAGGATCAGGTGCGCAAGCTGGTGGCCGGGCCGGACGGCGCTTATATCTGCGACGAGTGCATCGGTATCTGTTCGGAGATCCTTGTGGAAGAGATGCAGGGCATCCCCATAGGCACGGACGGCGTCAATCTTCTGACCCCCAAGGAGATGAAGGAGATTCTTGACGATTATGTGATTGGCCAGGACGAGGCGAAAAAGGTGCTCTCTGTGTCGGTTTATAATCATTATAAACGGATCTTAAGTGAGAAAACCGTGGATGTGGAACTGCAAAAAAGCAATATTCTGATGCTTGGCCCTACAGGTTCCGGTAAGACGCTGCTGGCCCAGACGTTGGCGCGGGTACTGAATGTGCCTTTTGCGATTGCGGACGCAACGACATTGACGGAAGCCGGGTATGTGGGCGAAGATGTGGAAAATATTCTGTTGAAAATTATCCAGGCTGCGGATTATGATATTGAGCGTGCCCAGCATGGCATTATATATATAGACGAGATAGACAAGATTACCCGCAAATCGGAGAACGCTTCGATTACCAGGGACGTATCCGGCGAGGGTGTTCAGCAAGCGCTCTTAAAGATTGTGGAGGGTACCGTTGCCAGTGTGCCGCCTCAGGGCGGTCGCAAGCACCCGCATCAGGAACTGCTTCAGATCGACACCACGAACATTCTTTTCATTTGCGGCGGCGCTTTCGAGGGGTTGGATAAGATTATCGAGGCGCGCCAGGATACGAAAGCCATCGGTTTTGGCGCCACCATCGGCAAGACGAAGGAGGAGAGAAACGTGGGAGAAATCCTTCGTCAGGTTATGCCTGAGGATTTTATCAAGTTCGGGTTGATTCCGGAATTTATCGGCCGTGTGCCGGTAGTAGTCTCTCTGGATGCTCTGGACGAGGATGCGCTGGTGCGGATACTGACAGAACCTAAAAATTCTCTGGTTAAGCAATATAAAAAGCTGTTTGAACTGGATGGCGTGACCCTCGACTTTGAGGACGGCGCCCTCAGGGAGATGGCCAAAAAAGCTTTGGAGAGAAAGACGGGAGCCAGAGGGCTGCGTTCGATTATGGAAAAGACCATGATGGACGTCATGTTTGAAGCGCCCTCAGATCCCCTGATGCAGGAATGCGAGGTCACAAAGGCATCGATAGACGGTCTGGAAGAACCGAAAATCGTCCGCGGCGAGCCGTTGTATACGAGAAGAAATTCCGGAAAACGCAGTCCCAGAGGGCTGCTTAAGAAAGCCTGAATATACAATGCCCGTAACAGGCGGTCATTTTGGCATACGACGACGTCCACGTTCCTGCTGAGATATGGAGGAATTCATGAACGAAGAGATACATGTTTTACCCGCTGTGGCCCTTCGGGGTATGACGATTCTTCCGGGAATGATCGTCCATTTTGACATCAACCGGGAGAGGTCGGTCAAGGCCGTCACGGAGGCCATGGTCAGGGAACAAAAGATATTTCTGATTACACAGAAGGACCCGGCTGTTGAACAGCCAGTCCTTTCTGACTTATATAAGACAGGGACCGTTGTGCAGATCCGGCAGCTTTTAAAGATGCCGGGCAATACGGTTCGCGTCATGGTGGAAGGGCTAGACCGCGGCGTCCTGCTTTCCTTTTTTCGGGAGGAGGAATATCTGGAAGCCGAGGTAAAGGCCGTCCGGGATGACAACGATCTCTATGTGTCCGAGAATGCCCAGGAGGCCATGCGCAGAAACCTGGTGGAGCTTTTTGAAGCATATTGTGAGGAAAATCACCGTTTTAGCCGGGAGCTGGCGGAACAGATCGCTCAGACTACGGGAGTGGTGGCGTTTCTGAACCAGCTGGCGGTTCATCTGCCGCTGCCCTATGAAAAACGCCAGAAAATTTTGGACGCGGTACAGATCTCGGAGCGGTATGACCTGATCGGTCAGATCCTGGGCGACGAGATTCATGTCCTTCAGATTAAGGATGCCCTGCAGGCAAAGATCAAAGCCGGTATAGATAAGAACCAGCGGGAGTATGTGCTGCGTGAGCAGCTCAAAATTATCCGTGAAGAGCTGGGAGAAGGCGGGGACAGTGAGGCCGACCGGTTTGAACAGCAGCTTGCCGGACTGGAGGCATCCGAAGAGGTCCGCGAGAAGCTGGCAAAAGAGATCCGCCGTTTTCGTCAGCTGATCGGCAATCCCACCGAGGGAGCCGTGTCCCGAGGCTATATAGAGACTCTGCTGTCTTTGCCCTGGGAAAAGATGACCAAGGAAAACCGCAGTATGAAAAGGGCGGTGCGGATATTGGAGCGGGATCATTATGGCCTCGCAAAAGTGAAAGAGCGTATTCTGGAGTTTCTGGCGGTGCGCCGTCTGACGAAAAAGGGCGAGAGCCCGATCCTCTGCCTGGTGGGCCCGCCGGGAACCGGCAAGACTTCCATTGCCCGCTCGGTGGCCAGAGCGCTGCGCAGGAAATATGTCCGTATCTGCTTGGGTGGCGTTCATGATGAGGCGGAGATCCGCGGGCACAGGCGTACCTATGTGAGCTCCATGCCGGGAAGGATCATTGCGGGGCTCCAGAAAACAGGGGTGCGCAATCCCGTGATGCTGTTGGACGAGATCGACAAGATGGGCAGCAATTACCGGGGAGATCCGGCAGCCGCCATGTTGGAGGTGCTGGATTCCGAGCAGAATGTACGCTTTTCCGATCATTATGTGGAGCTTCCCATGGATTTGTCGGAGGTATTGTTCATCGCCACCGCCAATGATGCCTCGGAGATTCCGCGACCGCTGCTGGATCGAATGGAGATTATAGAAATTTCCGGTTATACGGAAAATGAGAAGCTGCATATCGCAGAAGAATTTCTGCTGCCCAAACAGATGAAGGCCAACGGCCTGATAAAAGGGCAGCTCGTCGTTAACCGTAAGGCCCTGCAGGCGATTATATCGGGCTACACGAAGGAAGCTGGTGTGCGCAGCCTGGAGAGAAAGCTGGGACAGATTTGCCGTAAGACGGCCCGCAGGGTGCTGGAGGATAAAGAGGAGCAATTGACCGTGAAATCCCGGGATCTGGGAGAATATCTGGGGAAGAAACGCTATGATTACGGCCTGGTTAATGAGGAAAGCGAGGTGGGTATTGCCCGCGGGCTGGCCTGGACCAGTGTGGGCGGCGATACTTTGCAGATAGAAGTGAATCTGATGGCCGGGAAAGGAAAGCTGGAGCTCACCGGCAATCTCGGCGACGTGATGAAAGAGTCGGCTCGTATCGGTATCAGCTATATACGCTCTGTCGGCGGGGACTTCGGCCTGGACGAAGAGTTTTTTAAAAACCACGATATCCACATCCATATTCCAGAGGGCGCCGTGCCCAAAGACGGCCCGTCGGCGGGCATTACCATGGCCACGGCTATCCTGTCGGCCATGACCGGGCGCAAGGTGCGGGCCGATGTGGCTATGACCGGCGAGATCACTCTGAGGGGCCGGGTGCTGCCCGTCGGCGGGTTGAAAGAAAAGCTGCTGGCGGCGGCCAGAGCGGGCGTGAAGCTGGTGCTGGCGCCGGAAAAGAACCGGCCCGACGTGGAGGAGCTGGACAGCGAGATCACCGAAGGATTGGAAATCTGTTATGTAAGCCGGATGCCGGAGGTGCTGAAACAGGCGCTGGCCTGATGCAGGGCGGATCTCTTGCCTGGCGGGTGTGAGGGCGCGGTACACGGGCATGGAGGTGAAGATGGTTATAAAAAATGTTTCTCTGGATATTGTCTGCGGCGTGACCAGCAGGCTGCCCGTAACAGGACGTCCGGAGGTGGCTTTCGCGGGAAAATCCAATGTGGGAAAATCTTCTCTGATCAACGGACTGATGAACCGCAAGTCCCTGGCCCGGACCAGTTCGGAGCCGGGGAAAACCCAGACAATTAATTTTTACAATATCAATGAACAGCTTTATCTTGTGGATCTGCCGGGGTACGGGTATGCGAAAACTTCGAAGACCGAAAGCGCTAAATGGGGCCCTATGATTGAGCGGTATCTGCATACTGCGAAGAGCCTGAAAGCCGTCTTTTTACTGATCGATATCCGTCATGAGCCGGGGGAAAATGACCGTATGATGTATGACTGGATCGTTCACAACGGTTTTTCACCCATTATCATTGCCACGAAGCTGGACAAGATTAAGCGGAGCCAGGTGGCAAAGCAGGTAAAGCTTGTGAAAACTGGCCTGAAGGTCCTGCCGGGTACGCAGGTCATCCCTTTTTCCGCTGTGAGCAGGCAGGGACGGGACGAAATCTGGGAGGTCATTGAAGGATTGACGGCCGGGGAAACGGCCGCGAAGGAGTAGATACCACAAAATCATGGGAATCATAAAAACAAGTAAATTAATATTTGATTATCTGCGCTACGGCGAGGACGAGGAGCATCCCGAGATAAACCGTGCCATCGACGGCGTGGATATCGACATAGAGCCGGGGCGGTTCATCGCGATCCTGGGACACAATGGTTCCGGGAAGTCCACCCTGGCCAAGCATATCAATGCGCTGCTGGCGCCCACGGAGGGGACGGTCTGGCTGGATCAAATGGATACCCGGGACGAGACCCATGTCTGGGATATTCGCCAGAAGGCGGGGATGGTGTTTCAGAATCCTGACAATCAGATCATCGCCACGGTGGTGGAGGAGGATGTGGGATTCGGTCCGGAGAATCTGGGCGTGCCCACGCCGGAGATATGGAAACGGGTGGGCGAGAGCCTGGAAGCGGTGGGCATGAAAGCCTATCGCAAGCGTTCTCCCAACAAACTGTCCGGCGGGCAGAAGCAGCGGGTGGCCATAGCCGGCGTTATGGCCATGCAGCCCAAATGTATTATTCTGGACGAGCCCACGGCCATGCTTGATCCCAATGGGCGTAAAGAGGTGTTGAAAGCGGTACATCGCCTGAATCGGGAAGCCCATGTAACGGTGTTGTTGATTACCCACTACATGGAAGAAGTAACCGACGCAGATTACGTGTATGTTATGGATCACGGCAGGGTGGTGATGCAGGGAGAGCCAAGGGAGATTTTTTCACGGGTAGATGAGCTGAAAAGATATCGCCTGGATGTGCCTCAGGTCACACTGCTGGCCTATGAGCTGAAAAAATCCGGCGTGCCTTTGCCGGATGGGATTTTGAGTACGGAAGAGCTGGTGGATGCGTTATGTCAATCGAATTAAAAAACGTTACTTATGCCTATGGAACGGAATCGGCCTATGAGACTGTGGCGCTGGCGGGTATTAGCCTGAAAATTCCTGACGGTCAGTTTGTCGGTATCATCGGCCATACCGGGAGCGGTAAATCTACGCTGGTGCAGCACTTTAACGGCCTGATGCGGCCCACCAGAGGCCAGGTGCTGTTCGACGGCGAGGATATCTGGGCGGAAGGATATGACCTGAAACATCTGCGGAGCCAGGTGGGTCTGGTATTCCAATATCCGGAGCACCAGCTTTTCGAGACGGATGTGTTGTCGGACGTATGTTTCGGCCCGAAAAATCTGGGGTTTTCTCAGGAAGAGTGCGAGGAGCTGGCTCTTGACGCCCTGCGTCAGGTGGGGCTAAAGGAAAAATACTATAAACTGTCGCCCTTCGAGCTGTCCGGCGGGCAGAAACGGCGGGTGGCCATAGCCGGAGTGCTTGCCATGAATCCGAAAATGCTGGTACTGGACGAACCGACGGCCGGACTGGACCCTAAAGGCCGGGACGATATACTGGATAAGATCAAAGAACTCCATGAGACGCGGGGTATCAGTATCGCCATCGTGTCCCACAGTATGGAGGACATGGCGAAGTACGTGGAGCGGATTGTCGTGATGAATCACGGACATATGCCCTTTGACGGCACGCCCCGGGAGGTATTTTCCCATTACAGGAAACTGGAGAAGATCGGCCTGGCGGCGCCGCAGATCACTTACATTATGCACGTCCTGGCCGAAAAAGGAATGGCAGTGAGCACGGACGCCACCACGGTGGAAGAAGCAAAGGAGAGCATTTTAAAGGCCCTCGGCCACTGACCGGAAAGCTGGAAGAATTATGTTAAAAGATATCACGATTGGACAGTATTATCCCGCGGAATCGCCGATTCACAGGCTGGACCCGCGGGTAAAGATTGTGGCGACGATGATTTTTATCGTCAGCCTTTTTGTAGCGGAGGGCTGGGCGGGATACCTGATCTCTGCATTCTTTTTGGGCATGTGCATCCTGCTTTCCAAGGTGCCTTTTGGCTATATCGTCAAAGGCCTTAAGGCCATTGTTATCCTGCTTTGTATCACGATGTTTTTCAATATGGTGTTCACCCCCGGCGACCCGCTGGTACAGTTCTGGCGGATCACGATTACCGTCCAGGGGGTACGCATGGCTGTCAAGATGGGAGTCCGGCTGATTTTTCTGATCATCGGGTCTTCCCTGATGACGCTGACGACTACGCCGAACCAGCTGACAAATGCCATCGAGCGTTTGCTGAAACCCCTCGGTTTTATCATTCCGGTTCATGAGATTGCCATGATGATGTCCATTGCCCTTCGCTTCATCCCTATATTGATGGAAGAGACCGATAAGATTATGAAGGCCCAGATGGCCCGCGGGGCGGATTTTGAGAGCGGGAATCTGGTAAAAAAAGTACGGAGCATGGTACCTCTGTTAGTACCTCTGTTTATCTCCGCATTCCGCCGGGCCAATGATCTGGCCATGGCCATGGAGGCGAGGTGCTATCACGGCGGGAAGGGGCGTACGCAGATGAAGCCCCTGGTGTATAGATGGCCGGATTATGCGGCCTATGCGGCAGTCTGGGGTTATCTGGGGGTGTGTATTGCGGTGAGGATCGTATTATGACGGAAAAAGAAGAGAAAAAGAGGATTCGCCTGACGGTCGCTTATGACGGTACCCGGTATGCCGGGTGGCAGATACAGCCCAACGGTTTGACCGTGCAGGAAGTACTGGATGACTGTATTTCCGATCTTCTGGGCAGCCGGATTCGCACCTTGGGCGCCAGCCGTACCGACGCGGGAGTACATGCTCTGGGAAACGTGGCCGTGTTTGATACCTGCGCCCGCATGCCGGCGGATAAATATGCATACGCCTTGAATACCCGGCTTCCCGGGGATATTCGGATACAGCGCTCCGAAGAGGTAAGCCCTGATTTTCATCCCCGGTTCTGCGAGACGGTCAAGACCTATGAATACCGCATTCTGAACCGGCGCTTTCCCGATCCGACCCGAAGGCTGAACAGCTTTCACTGGTACGGCAGCCTGGATCTGGAGGCCATGCGCCGGGGAGCGGTTCTGCTGGCGGGTACTCATGATTTTAAGGGCTTTGCCGCGGCAAATCCCCAGACCAGGAGCACGGTCCGCACGATTTATGAAACAGACCTTTGGAAGGAAGACGATATGATCCATTTCCGTATCACGGGAAATGGATTTCTTTACAATATGGTCCGAATTATAACAGGCACTCTTCTGGAGATCGGAAAAGGCGCCATGGAGGCGGAGAAAGTTTCCGAGATACTGTCCACCGGCGACAGAGCCAAGGCAGGCCCCACGGCCCGGGCTCATGGTCTGACATTGGTGGAAATTCGCTATCCGGGGGAAGAAAAACAGAAAATGGATGTGATCGTTTGAAAAAATACATCGGTCTGCAAGACATGAGCCATGTCAACTGTTCCAGCGTACTTCGGGTAATACAGGCCCACGGGGAGATTTCAAGGAAGCAGATCTCGGATATCACCGGCCTGAGCTGGGGAGGAATGACAAAAATAGTCAATAAACTTTTGGAGAAGGAGTATATCACGGAGGAAAAATGCGAAGTTCCGGGAGGAACCGGGAGGATTCCGGGTATGCTCAGCATTCGCAGAGACCGGCATCTGGTGGCGGGCGTAGATGTAAACAGAACCGGTCTGAGCGCTTATGTCACCGATCTCTCCGGAGATATCAAGAGGCAGTATTTTGGGGAGAATCTTTTTCGTGACAAAGAAGAACTTCTGGATAATATCCTGCGCTTTATTCAAAGAATATTTCAGGATTTTGGCGATGAGGAAATTGTAGCGGCAGGAATCGCCATGCAGGGCGGCATCCATGGGGAAAACGGGGTGTCCGTTAATTTTCCGGGATGCGGCGACTGGAGGGATGTCCCTCTCATAGAGATTCTGAAGGAACGGTTTCATACCGAATTTTATCTGGAGCATGACCCGGATTGCATGCTTTGTTCCGAAACGGTTTGGGCCGACGGGGCCCACGTGATTTTGTTTCGCATAGACCGGAGCATCGGGATGGCAGTGTCTCTGAACGGAACGATCTTTCGGGGAAACGGCATTCTGGAAGTGGCGCACAGTATTGTGGTTCCCGGCGGTAAACGCTGCAGGTGCGGGCTGGACGGCTGTCTGGAGGCCTATATTGAGCCCTGCGTCCGGGAGGGACAGATCAACGGTAAAGCCGTGGAAGAGATGATCCGTCCCCTCGCAGTGACTATTCATAATATGATCTGTCTGTTTCACGCGGATATCGTGATCCTGGCGGGAGATCTGATGAAATATGCTTCTCTGTTTGAGGAAAAATTGTTGTGGGAACTGCGGCGCATGGGCAATGGCAAAAAAACGGAAATCAGATTTCAGGATGACACAAAATCCGCTGTCAGAGGGGCCGCGCTGATTGCGGCCCGCCATGCGGTAGACTCGCTCAGACTGTAAAAGTGACAATGCCGGGCCGGCCGGGAGCTCCGGGCCGCGTATCACTCGGCCTGGAAAATATACCTTTCGCCGGGTGAAAATATATGAAAAGCCTGTCCGGGATTGAGTCTGTACAGACAGTCTACAAAATGCGCCGGATTGATGCCGTTTATCTCATACAGGTCAAAATGCATGGGCACCAGCAGGCGCGCATGGATTTCCCGGGCCAGAAGAACCGCTTCTTCCGCATTCATATTTCCGATAATATCCTGACTTAGCTTGTAGTAGCCGCGCCCGTTGACCGGAACCATCAGGATATCTGTGTGTTCCAGACAGTCTGCCAGTCCGTCATAGACACAGCAGTCGCCGGCGTGGAAGAGGGTTGTGGAGCCGAAAATCATTTGATAGCCCAGTTCTTTGTAATTTCCGTTTTTATCCCTGTGCAATTCTTCGTGGGCGGCGGGGATGGGGCGGACCCGGCATTCTCCCAGACATAGTTCCTGCCCGGCGACGGCGCCGATGATCCGTTTGGCGTCAATGCCGTAGGATCGTATCGTATCTCTGACCGGCTCGGGGACAATGAATTTAACCTTCGAGTTTTGTTCGGCCAGGGCCCGTAACGTAACCGGGTCGGCATGGTCAAAGTGATCATGGGTACAAAACACGTAGTCTGCAAAATCCAGCTGCCCGGGCAGAACAGGAGCGTTATATCTGCGCTCCCATTTCACCTGCTCCGTACAGCAGTTCCGGTCCACATAATCGGACAGATACGGATCAATGAGAAGAGAACTGTCGTGATACCGGATTAAAAAGCCTTCCTGGCCGAGATAATACAGGGCGATCTGTTCATCTGTGAGACTAGTTTCCGAAAAATATTCTTTATGCATGAGATTCTCCTTTACGTAAAGCCGGTTAAAATATCTTGTTGCCCATTATATCACAGAGTGATATAATGGGCAACAAGATATCGGAAACAAGAAGTTATAAATGTAACAGTTCGGTAAAGAGGGAGTTTGTCCTTCGCCGGGGAATGGTTAGATTTCGTGACAGTGAAGCCGAAGGCTGAATTATTATCTATCAATACAATCAGAGGAGGAGCAGTGTGAAAGCTATCGTAATCAGAAAACCGGGTCAAATGATTCTGGAGGACAAAAAACGCCCCGAACCGCCGGCGGGATTTGTGCGTGTGAGAGTAAAGGCGGCGGCTATCTGCGCTACGGATCTGGAGGTACTCGACGGAAATATAGCGGCCAGTTATCCGATCACACCGGGCCATGAGTGGAGCGGCGTAGTGGACGCGGCGGGAAGTGAAGAGGATTGCGCCTGGGTGGGGAAAAGAGTGATCGGAAGCAATGACGTTGTCTGCCTGAAATGCGACGCGTGCAGACGGGGGGAGTGGAGATACTGCAGCGATTTTGAGGAGATTGGTTTTAAGCGGGACGGAGCTTATGCGGAATATATGATTGTTCCTTCCTATGGCCTCTGTGAATTGCCGGACAATGTTTCTTTTGTCCATGGCGCTCTGTGCGAGCCCCTCGGCGTGGCCCTGGGAACACTGGAAAAGGCAGGAGCGAAATTCGGCGATACCCTTGCAATCATAGGGGCAGGTTCCATCGGTCTCTGTATGCTGGCCGCTGCAGGGGCCATGGGGATGCGTAATATTGTAGTGGCGGCCACAACCGAGAAAAGGCTGGGAATTGCGCGGCAAATGGGAGCGTCTCATACAATTGCAACCGAAAAATATGATCTGGTGGAGGAAATGAGAAAAATCCATCCTGGCGGAACGGATGTGGTTATCGACGCGACAGGAATTGAATCCTGTATTCAGCAGAGCCTGAAGCTCCCGAAAAAGGGCGGCGTCGTTGCTCTGGCGGGTTATGGCCGGGGAAAGATGATGCATATTTGTGTTGACGATATTCATCTAAATAATCTGCGGGTCATAGGTGCGGGTAATAATTGGAATCAGCATAAAAAGGCGGTCGCTCTGATGGCGGAAGGGTTAGTCAATATTGAAAATTTTGCTACAAACCGGATCAGGCTGGAAAAGTTTGAAACGGGAATGGCGCTGGCGAGAAAACGTCCGGAAGGCTTTGTCAAGGCGGTGTTCGTACATGAGTAATAAGGAGAGCATACTGGGCATTGATTTGGGGACATCTTCCGTGAAAATGATTTTGAGGTATCGTGACGGTACAACAGTCAAAGGGAAGGAGACATATGAGGAGGCCACACCCTCCGGGTGGTGGAAAGCCATAAAAAGAGCATTATCGGAATTGGATCTGAGCCATCTGAACGCCATCGGACTGTCTTCCCAGGTGGGGACCTACATCGTGGACGGCAGGGACGTCATTGGATGGGACAGTCAAACAGGAGCGGAAGAACTGACAAAGATCAAGTCCGGACATGACAAAAAGACGTTTGTCCGGGAGATTTCCATGCCCCATCCGGATATTATTTCCTATCCGCTTCCACGATTATTATACATCCTGAAACAGTATCCGGACGTAGAAAAGGTGTGCCAGCCAAAGGATTTTTTATGCGGGATGCTGACGGGTAACTGCGTCACGGACCGGTATTCCTGGAGGGGACTGGCCCATCTGGCAACGGGGCGGTACAGCCGGAAGCTTCTGGAGGAAATCGGGTTTCCGGTCGGCGGCCTGCCGGAAATAGCAGATATCTGCGATATAGCTGGCTATACCGGAAAGTTCCTTTCGGATGAACATATACTTCCCGGCGGAGTTCCGGTTTTTACGGGGATGAACGACTTTTTTTCTTCGCTTCTGGGGATGGGCGTGTACAGGACGGGCGACCTGTTTGATATCACGGGAACCAGCGAACATCTTGGCGTGATCGAACCCTCCGTCAATCTGGATACGAAGCTGGTCAGCGGTCCCTATCTCAGAGGAAATGTCCATTACGGAGTGACGGCTTCTTCGGGCGTTTCCCTGGATTACGGGATGCGGTTATTCGGGTTTGACCATATAGAGCCGGAACAGTGTCTGAAAAACAGGCCGCCGGTTTTCCTGCCCTATCTGAACGGGGAACGGGCGCCGATATGGGATGCCGACGCCCGGGGAGTGTTCGCGGGTATCCATGGGAACTGCGAGAGGCGGGACATGGCCTATGCGGTATTGGAGGGCGTGGTATTCAGTCTTTATCATATTTATTCCTGCATGGGGAGGCCGCGGGCAGATGTGATGCAGGTATCGGGCGGGGCTTCGGAAAACCCTGTACTCAATGAGATGAAGGCGGAGCTTTTCGGCGTACCGGTTATGGTGTCGAAAGAAACAGATACGTCTGCGCTGGGCGCCTGGATGACGGCGGCAGTCGGAATGGGGTGGTATTCCGGTTTTGAGGAAGCCACAGAACAGATTTGCGGGGTAAAAGAAGTGGTAAAACCCGGCGGACGGTATCGGGAGATCCTGCGGCAGCGTTTTGCCGTGTATCAGGAAATATACCCTGCCGTGAAGAAGCAGTGTGAAAAATTGAGGAGGATATAAAAGATGGGCTGTGTGATTTTCGGAGCCGGGAAAATAGCCAGAGGGTTTATCGGTCATTTATTGTATCTGAGTGATATTCCGTTTACTTTTGTGGAAAGTGCGGAAGGGCTTGTAGAGCTGATCAATCAGCGGGGATGCTATACAGTCAATATTTTGGGGAACAGTGAGAAAAACTGTGAGGTAAAAGGCGCGCATGCGCTTAGCTTTGCCCAGGAAGAGGAAGTGATACAGGCCATAGTGGATGCGGATACTGTGTTTACGGCGGTAGGCGGAAAAAACCTCCCCTCTCTGATTCCCATTTTAAAGAAAGGAATCGAGAAAAAAGCGGAAAAAGGCGGAAACCTGAATATCATAACCTGCGAAAACTGGAAACAGCCCGCCCTGATTTTAAAAACGGGAATCGAAAAGTCCCTGGAGGAAAAAGCAAAGAAATATTTCCGGGAGCAGACAGGAGTCACGGAGGCTGTGATTATGCGCTCGGCTATCGAAGCGGATGCGGAATTGCTGAAAAAAGATCCGCTGATCGTAAATGTACAGGATTTCTGGGAACTGCCGGTGGATGCCTCGAGGATTGCGGGAGAGCTGCCCGAGATAACTGGATTGAAATTAATCTCTGAGTTTACCGGATTTCTGGAGAGAAAGTTTTATACATATAATGCCGCAAACGGGACAGTTTCCTATCTGGGGGCGCTGCTGGGATATGAAAAGCTTGCGGATGCGGCTCACGATGAGAGGATCGTCCGGATTCTGGAGGGAGTCTATCAGGAGACCGCCCGGGCGCTGTCCCAAAAACATTATTTTCCTCTGGAGGAGCAGCTGGCGTTTACCCTGACCTCAAAACGGAAACTGCAGGACTACACAATTGTTGATTTTATTGAAAGAAATGCCAGAGATCCTCTGCGCAAGCTGGGAAAAGATGATCGGCTGGTGGGCTCTGCCAGGCTCGTGGAAGAATATGGAGGGGAACCGCACAATCTTTGTCTTGCCATTGCAGCAGCCATCCACTATGAAAATGAAGATGATGAATTTGCAGGAGAACTGCTTCGCATCCGAAAAGAGGAAGGTATCGACGCCGTACTGGAAAAGGTATGCGGCCTGGATGCGGACGGGACTCTGGGGAGGATGATTAAAGCGAAAATCGAATTATTAAAAGAATGGGGATGGATTCATGCGTAAGATTGCGGTGGTGGGCGCCGGTAAAACGGGACGGGGCTTTATTGGAAGGCTTCTCGGAGAGGCAGGACAGGAAATCCTTTTTATTGATCGGAATGTGGAATTGGTCAGTGCGTTGAATGAAGCCGGGAAATTCTGTGTGGACTTTTTCGGAAACGAGAGAGAGCCGCTGGAAGTGGGCCGTTTTCGGGCCTGCACATGGGAAGACGTGTCGCTTAAGGATGTGGAGTTGATTTTTGTCTCTGTGGGAGGGCAGAACCTTCCGGAGGCAGGTAAGAGTCTCGCAGCGTGCCTGGATGGGGGCCGGCACTATTATGTGATTACCTGTGAAAATGCCTCTCATCCTTCCGGTACACTGAGAAAGGCCATGGGAAAAGACAACATTTCTGTCAGTGAAGCGACGGTATTTTGCACTACGATTGAAGGACATGGGCTGGATATTCATTCGGAAAACTACCCGTATCTGCAGTGCGACGCCGATCTGCTGGACGGGTATGTGCCGGAAATCAAACAGGTCAGGCCGATGGGGCAGTTCGCCCATTTTCTGACAAGAAAACTGTATACATATAATGCGGCAAGCTGCGTCATTGCCTATCTGGGCTGGGCAAAGGGCTATACGAACTATGGTGATGCAGCCAATGATAAAGAAATTCTGGAAATGCTGGACAGGAACTATGCTGCTACAAACAGGGTGCTCTGCCGGGAGTATGGCTACGAGGAAAAAGATCAGGAAGAGTTTGCGCTTTTATCGAAGAAGAAATTCTGTGACAGGACGATCGCGGATACCGTTTCCAGAAATGCCAGAGATCCGCAGAGAAAGCTTGCGGCCTCGGAGCGGATCATGGGGCCGATCCGGCTGCTTTACAAATATGGAGAGGACGCTTCCGTTTTGGAAAAGACGGCTGCCGCCGCAATTTTGTATCAGGCAGAGCCGGATGATCCGTGGAGCAGGATACAATCAGAAAAGACCCGGGAACAGATTTTGAAAGAAATATGCAAAGTTGATCCAGAAGAACCTGTTTTTGCCCATATCATGGGGTATATCAGGGAGATGGAGAGGAATATTTCGGGAACCGGCGAGCCGGACAGGACTGCGCATGAAAATTTGCTTCGCGAAGTACGTAAGAATGTATAAATCAGGCCAGGAGGGAATCTGCCCCTCGCCGAAGGCGACTTGAAATGGGCAGATTCCGTAACCGTGAAGGCGAAGGCTGAACGGTTATAAAACATATACCAGCCCAGGATTTTGCATTTGCTGCAAAGTCCGTAAGAATGTATAAATCAGGCCAGGAGGGAATCTGCCCCTCGCCGAAGGCGACT
>CASWRE010000043.1 GCA_949471785.1 uncultured Lachnospiraceae bacterium
CGCACGAATCACACCGACCCCTGTTGGGAACTATCTATTTTCCGACGGCCCCTTTTTTCAATTAGCATTTCATTACGTTCAGGGGACATTTCAATGCAAAAGCCTTGAAAATATATTTTCGGGCGATATACTGAAAGTACCGTAACATTTGCGACCTAATTTTTTAACAGGAGGAATAGCTATGCAACCGATTTCCAGTTTGATTTCCGGTATGGCACAGTCGCCCGGAACGGTCTCCGGTGCGGAAGAACCGTTAAAAACCCGGCGGCCCGGGGAGGAAACCCAGGCGCGCCCCTTAAAGCCTGTGACGGATGAATATGTTCCGGAGGAGGCCAGAGAGCCGTTCGGGCGTTACTGGCTGGGCAGGGACGAAGACGGGGCGCCTAAAATCTGTTTTGATCATCCGGATCAGACAGAAGAGGCTCCTGAAAAGCCGGAGGATATTCCCGATATGGATGCCCTCAATCAGGGCAAGAGTGCAGAAGCCCCGGAGAAGAATAGCTCCGATAAGAATGTGAAAAGCTGTACATGCAACACCGATAAAGTTGACCGTGAGATTGAAAAGCTGAAAAAGCAGAAACAGGAATTGGAGCAACAGATCAACGGAGAAAAGGATGAAACCAAAGTAGAAAATTTGAAAGTGAAGTTGGCGCAGGTAGAGAGAGAGCTGAAACAAAAAGACAACGATACATACAGGCGTCAGCATGCCGTATATACATTCTCATAGGCGATCGGGAGCGATGGATATATACGGGACTTACACATTTTTCTTGACATACCCTACGGAACCGTAGACATGGCAAGGCCGGCAGACCACTATTTTGTCTGCCGGCTCTGTCTGGTTTCACCTTCTTAAACATATCATTCCGGATGATGAAGCATCCGTTCTTTCCAGTCCGCTTCTTTAAATCCCACCAGAATATAGTCGTCAGTAATAATTAAGGGCCTTTTGACCAGCATGCCGTCAGTGGACAGGAGAGCATACTGTTCTTCTTCCGTCATATCCGGCAGCCTGTTTTTTAACTGCATTTCTTTGTAGAGCATGCCGCTGGTGTTGAAAAATTTCTTCAGCGGCATGCCGCTCTTTTGATGCCAGTCTTTTAATTCCGCCACAGTGGGATTGTCGTCTTTAATATGACGGTCTGCATAAGGGATGTCATGGTCATTCAGCCATTTTTTTGCTTTCTGGCAAGTGGTGCATTTGGGATATTCTATAAATAGCATGGTAAGTTCCTCCTTGTCGGTTTTGTGTATGAATCTATTTTCCGGCTTTTTCGTCCCATACCGGTACGTCCGTGCCTGCCGTCGCGGAGGTAAAAGGGGTACCGTCCTGCTTTTCAAAATGTTCGGTGGCCCGTCTGACATAGGAGAAACCCAGATATAAAAGCGGGATATTACAGTAAGCTATCAGTATGTTGGCGAAGTCCGAGAGGTCCCAGAGGGAGCCCAGATCCATGCCCGCAATACTGGTCAGTACGCCGAAAGATACCACCAGGAGGCAGAGAATACGAATCACCAGGGTGAAGGATTTCCTGGTGGAAATCCGGCTGGCGCAGATTTCTGTAAAGGAGACAAATCCCAGCAGACAGGTGAAGGCAAACAGGCCGAAGCACACGGAAATAAGCAGGGATACAGCCGTGTTGAAGGCCGTTCCGGGGGCCAGTTCCGTAGCGGAGGCCAGGTATTTGGGCAGTTTGCCCAAGTCGAACCAGGCCGCTCCGTTGTCCGTCAGCCATACGCGGCCCATGATCACGACGAAACCGGTCAGGGTGCAGATAACAATGGTATCCAGAAAGACGCCGATAGCCTGGACACAGCCCTGATCACAGGGATGAACGGCATCGGAAGCGGCTGCAGGCATGGTAATCGTACCCTGGCCGGCTTCATTGGACATCAGTCCACGCTTAACACCCTGGATCAGGGCGATACCGAAAGTTCCGCCGAATACGGCTTCGGGTTTAAACGCCTCCGTAAAGACTGCGTAAAAGAACCAGGGAATACGGGTGATATTGACGACGATCAGCACCAGCACGGTTATGACATAAATGACAGCCATGATGGGTACCAGGATATCCGTGACCTTTGTCACTTTGCGGATACCGCCCCAGGAGATGGCGATCATGGCCACGATCAGTACGGCGAAGGCGATCCAGTAAAGGGCCGACGTCGTGGGGATGGGCTGCCCTGTGACGGTCTCGGCAATCTGTCCCACCGAGGAGACGGTATTGAAACCCTGGGCCGGAAAACACAGAAGGGCATAGATGATGTACATCACAGACAAGATCACACCTGCCGCCGCCGATCCCTTCAGCAGACGTTTGCCGTAGAAGGCCAGGCCTCCCACATACTCGTCGCCTCGTTTTTCCTTAAATATCTGGGCCAGAGTGGATTCCGTGTAGGCTGTGGCCATGCCGAAAAAAGCGGAGACCCACATCCAGAACAGAGCGCCGGGGCCGCCGATAGAAATGGCTCCGGTTACGCCCAGGATATTGCCGGGGCCGACCCGCATGGCTGTGGAAAGGAAAAAAGCGGCCAGGGGCGTGATGCCGGTCTGAGCGGCTTTGCTGGTCTTTAATACATGAAGACCGTGACGGAAGCGGCGGATTTGAATGAATCGAAGTTTACAGGTAAAGAAAATGCCCGATCCCAAAAGCAGGATGATGGCCAGAGAAAAATTTCCCAGAACAGGGATGGAGCTGTACCAGGAAAAATTAGCCGGAAAATCCCAGAATAAATCGGAAATCGTCTGGATTCTGGAACAGACCTGATTGATAGCGTCAAATAGTGCTTGCATATGTAGATCCTCTCTTTCCTCAATTACTACCAGTATACTATGATTGATGGCGGGTTACAACAAAAAGCGACGATACATTTAGCGAACATAAATTGTCAGAATTGTTATGAAATATTCCGTTAAACAAAATAATATATGGGATATCAATAAATGGAAGACAGAAAAAAATATAAAGAATCGAAAATAATTTGAAAATAGTGCTTGACAAATTGCATTTCCAGGGGTACAATAGAGTCAACAAAAAACAAAACAAAAGAACGAAGTACATAACAAAAATAGAGGAAATTTATTCCGGGCAGGTGAAGCCGCAGACGTTAGATGGGTTCGGTTCTTAAAAAAATGGAGGGTGGGCCAATGGCTTGATTAGTTTAATTCTTATTCATTAAAACCACTGCACAGTGTTTACATAGATGTAACGAGAGGAGTTGGTGGAACGATGAGAGGAAAAGGAAAGTCGCCATAGCACATTGAAAACAAAATAAGAGTAAAGGAGGATAACAGGATGAAGCTTCAGATTGACAGTTAAAGAGCTATTCGATCATCGGCATAGAGATCGGATAGCTCTTTTTTTTTGTGGTTTTTTGTGCATTTGCTGCAAAGTCCCGGGTTGAACTGTTACAAAAATAGCGGAAAATTCAAAATATTTGTGGAAAGTTTGGAAATTATTCATTATAATGGGGAATACATATCATATTAAACGAAAGGGAAAAAACGTAATGGAAAAAAAGAGAGGTAACTTTACCGGTTCCATCGGGTTCGTGCTGGCGGCGGCGGGCAGCGCGGTGGGACTGGGTAATATCTGGCGATTCCCCTATCTGGCGGCGAAGGATGGCGGAGGATTGTTTCTGCTGGTTTATCTGATCCTGGTGCTGACTTTTGGTTTTGCCCTGCTGACCACAGAGGTTTCCATTGGGCGCAAGACGAAACAGAGCCCGCTGACAGCTTATAAGCATTTGAATAAAAAGTGGGGTTTTCTCGGCATTTTCTCATGCCTGGTACCGATGATCATTATGCCTTATTATTGTGTGATCGGCGGCTGGGTGGTGAAATACTTTATCGCTTTTCTGACTGGACAGGGGAAAGCGGCGGCGGCAGACGGCTATTTTACCGGATTTATCACCCAGAATGTATCGCCGATCGTTTTTATGGTGATCTTTTTGCTGATGGCTATGCTGGTTGTATATCTCGGTGTGGATAAGGGTATTGAGAAATGCTCCCGGGTACTGATGCCCCTTCTGCTGGTCATGATCATCGGTATCTCTATATTTGCGCTGACGGTCAGTCATACGGATGAAGCAGGTGTGACCAGAAGCGGTCTGGATGGACTGGCTATCTATATCATTCCTGATTTTTCCGGCCTGACGTTCGGTAAACTCCTGCAGGTGATCATGGATGCCATGGGGCAGCTGTTCTTTTCTCTGAGCGTGGCAATGGGTATTATGATCGCCTATGGCTCTTATGTGAAAGATGATACTAATCTGGGGAAATCGATCAATCGGATTGAATTTTTCGATACGCTGGTAGCGTTTCTGGCCGGTATGATGATCGTTCCGGCAGTGTATATTTTCATGGGCAGGGAAGGCATGTCCGCCGGTCCCAGTCTGATGTTTGTGACGCTGCCCAAGATTTTTGCGGCTATGGGCGGTGTGGGTATTGTGATCGGTATTATCTTTTTCCTGGTGGTTCTCTTTGCGGCGGTGACCTCCGCAGTGTCCATATTGGAGGCTATTGTTTCCAGCTTTATGGATCATTTCCATATCTCCAGGCAGAAGTCCTGTATTTTAAATACGCTGATCTCACTGGCTCTGGCTGTGCTGGTGTGTCTGGGGTACAATGTACTTTACTTTGAACTGGAGCTGCCCAACGGTTCGGTGGCGCAGATTCTGGATGTGATGGATTATATCAGCAATAGTATTCTGATGCCGCTGGTGGCCTTTGCGACCTGTATTCTGGTAGGCTGGGTGCTGACGCCCCGGGCGATCATTGAGGAAGTTGAAAAAGGAGGCTGCCGTTTCGGACGGAAGGGTCTGTATGTGTTGATGATCCGATTTGTGGCTCCGGTGATGTTGTTTATTTTGCTTTTACAGTCTTCGGGGATTCTTGGGTGAGCGTTCCGCATCCGGTAAACGGGCTGAAAAAGAAAGGCTCTGTTGATTCGGTTACGGCTGAAAGCAGATCGGCCGGTAATGCTGTTTTTAGGAACAGTATTGCCGGCTTTTTTCTGTCATGGTACGCAAAAAGTCTTTCGCCAGAGGCTTTTGTGTATTTGCGTGTAACTTTTAGCCTGTATCTGTTATACTATAAATATTGTACGAATACGTTCTCATGTTTTACGTCAGAAAGGATGAATGCAAATGAATCATGCGATAACAGGAATATTAATACCTTTTGCGGGTACGACGCTGGGAGCTGCTATGGTTTTCTTTTTGAAAAATGAAATGAGTGCGGAACTTCAGAAAATATTGCTGGGCTTTGCTTCCGGCGTGATGATTGCCGCGTCCGTCTGGTCTCTACTGATACCGTCTATCGATCAAGTGGAAGCCGAGGGGGGAATTGCCTGGATGCCGGCCGCGGTGGGATTTATGGCCGGTATAGCTTTTCTGCTGCTTTTGGATAGCCTGATTCCTCATCTTCATCAGGACGCCGAGGAAGCGGAGGGATTACCGGTGAAAATCCAGAAAAATACCATGTTGTTTCTGGCTGTGACGATTCACAACATTCCCGAAGGTATGGCTGTCGGCGTGGTGTTTGCGGGAATGCTCTCCGGAGACGCGGATATCTCTGTGGCGGCGGCCTTTGCGCTGGCTGTGGGTATTGCTATTCAGAATTTTCCTGAGGGAGCTATCGTTTCTATGCCGATGCGAAGCCAGGGCCATTCCTGTATGAAGGCGTTCCTCTATGGAGCCGGTTCCGGCGTGGTAGAACCTGCGGCGGCTTTTTTGACCGTGGCTTTAACCGGAATTATGGTGCCGATTTTACCTTATCTGCTGGCTTTTGCCGCCGGAGCCATGATCTATGTGGTGGTGGAGGAGCTGATCCCTGAGCTGCAAAACGGCGGGCATTCCAATATAGGCATTATCGGCCTGGCGGTGGGATTTGTGTTGATGATGATCCTGGATGTGGCCCTGGGATGAGGAGATGACGTATAGAAGAAAGGACTGTGAAAGTACGAAACGGTTACGGAGAGACAGATAATGGATGAAAAAAAAGAAAACCCGGAGAAAGATAACGGCCTGCATCTGAAAAGAATAGCCCGTATACGCAATGATTTTCCTACGAAATTCGGTATTCCCAGACAGAGCGGCCTGGTAGCGGAGCTTGTGGCGAAAATTGTATTTGAGCCGGAGTACCGGCGAAAAGAGGCTCTGGAGGGATTGGAAGGTTACTCCCACATCTGGCTGATCTGGGAATTTTCTGAGTCGATACGGGAAAACTGGTCCGCGACGGTGCGTCCGCCCCGGCTGGGCGGCAATGTCCGCAGAGGTGTATTTGCCACCCGCTCTCCTTTCCGCCCCAATGCGCTGGGACTATCCTGCGTGGAGCTTGCCGCCATATCCCAGGAACCGGGAGAAGGTACGGTGCTGTGGGTACGGGGGGCGGATCTCATGGACGGTACGCCTGTCTACGATATTAAACCTTATCTGCCCTTTACCGACGCCCGTCCCCGGGCCAGGGCGGGTTTTGCCGGGGAGGTGGAGGGATATCATCTGGATGTGGATTTTCCCCAAAGCCTGCAGGCTGCATTTTCCCATGAACAAGTGCAGGCTCTCATAAAGCTGTTGGCTGCAGATCCCCGTCCGGCCTATCAAAAAGACCCGGACCGCATTTACGGAATGCCTTTTGCGGGGAAAGATATACGTTTCCGGGTGTCAGACGGATGTCTGACCGTGCAGGAGATCAGGGAATTATAATTTTCCCCTGTTCCCGGACTGTACTTTCTGGTATAATAATACATCAGATGTAGCTGCGAAAAATATGGGCAGTTGTGAGTCGTTCAGATAAAACGAAGCGTTATGACAGCTACAATCAGAGCGGTATTTGAGGAAATACAGTATGGATTATATAGTATTTGACCTGGAGTGGAACCAGTGTCCTTACGGTAAGGAGAGGGAAAATAATAAACTCCCTTTTGAGATTATTGAGATAGGCGCAATAAAACTCAACGGACAGATGGAGACGGTGGACCAGTTCCAGTGCCTGATTCAGCCCGTTGTGTATAAAAGACTGCATCACCGCACCCAGGAGATCATCGGACTGGATATGAAGATGCTGGAGCAGGGGACTCCTTTTTATAAGGCGGTCCGGGAATTTCTGAAATGGTGCGGTGAGGATTACCGTTTCTGTACCTGGGGAACAATGGATCTGGGCGAGCTGCAGAGAAATATGAAGTATTACGGACTTCTGGCTTTGCTGCCGGGTCCTGTAAAGTATTATGATGTGCAAAAGCTGTTCAGCCGTTCCTTTGAGGATGGTGTGAGCCGCAAGTCTCTGGAGTATGGAGTGAATCATTTGCATGTGGAAAAGCTGGCGGATTTCCACAGGGCTCTGGCAGACGCCCGGTATACGGCGGAGATCTTAAAGCGGGTGGATGGCCATGTGAGGGATACGTACTATTCCATTGACTGTTATCAGAGTCCCCGGAAGCGTTCGGAGGAGATCCATGCAGTTTATGAAGACTATACCAAATATATATCCCGGGAGTTTCCTTCGAAAGAGGAGGCTATGGGAGACAGGGAGGTCGTAAGCAGCCGCTGTATCTATTGTAACCGGAGAGCGCGTAAAAAAATCCGCTGGTTTTCCATCAATTCCAGAAACTATTACTGCCTGGCCAGATGTCCGGAGCATGGTCTTCTCAAAGGAAAGATCCGGATGCGCCGGAACGATAACGATAATTTCTATGTGGTGAAGACCATAAAAGCGGTGGGAGAGGACGGAGCAAAGCAAATCCGTGAAAAACAGCGTATGATGCGTCTGCGCCGGAGAAGAAAGCGGGCCCATGAGGCTATGGGAGAAATGAAAAAAGGATTATAAAAACAGCCGAAACTATTTCGGCTGCTTTTTTATCTAATAAATAAATGAAAGATTGAAGTAAAGGGTATATTCTTCTCGTTATTATCGTATAGAAAATGGAATTTTACGACGGAGGAGGTGACTGCGGCATGGTACAGCCGAAGATAGACAAGCGGTTCTTGATGACGTCCGGTCTGGCAATGGCAATAATCCTGTCGATCCTGTGGATGTCAACAAGCATATGGACGCCCCGGGAGAGAATGCCCCGGGCGGAAGAAGTCCGGTATGTAAAGGTGCTGGACAGAAGTACGGGGCGGAGATATACCGTGTGGGATATGAAACAGATCGAAACCATTCTCCGTTGTCTGCCCGGCGGACGGAAGATGATGTATCCTGTGTCGGGCAGCGGCTTTCTTCTGGAATTTGTCTGCCGCAGCAGCGAGGGAACCATGCAGTATGTGCTGAATGCTTCCCAATCGCTGCGGCATAAAAGAAATCTCAGATACTGTGAAGAGTATCTGCAGTATTTGTTTCTTCTGACGTAAATGTCCCATCGTCATTTCTGTCTGTTTCGTTGTCTGCCGCGGACGTCTCATCGGCCGTCGGATCTGTTTCGGCTGCAGATGAAGCATCCGCGGTTTTTGTTTCTGTACGCGTTCCGGCCGCAGCCGCTTCCCGTCGTTTTTTGTATTTGTGTCTGCGCCAGGCACGTCGCAGGGAAGTGATCAAAAGGATCAGGTAGAACAACAGAGCCACCACCAGTACGGCCAGCACACCGCGCTGCCAGGGTTGCAGACTGTTGAAAAGGGATATCTTCATGGCGCCGGAAGTCTGGCTGCTGCTGAATACATTTGTCTGCGGTGTATCCGCAACGGTCTCGGCCAGGGCAGCCTGTTCTTTCAAAACGATTCGAGATGCGGCAGAATCCGCCAGAGAGATATTCCGCATGGTGGCGGGAATCGTCGTGGAGACAGTACCCAACGGCACGTCTCCCAGACTGTAGCTGCAGGTGATTCTGCCGTTGTCCACGGCGGTAGATGTTGTCAGCTCTTTCAGCTTCATTCCTTTCGGCATGGTTACGTACTGTTCTGCGGTATCGCAGCTGGTATCGCATTCGGTGTGAAAGAAAATGCTGGGGAAAAGCAGGTCGTCGCCTTTGTATCCCCGGGACCGGACTTCTCTGTTTTTGAAGTTGTCGAAGCCGTAATCCAGAAGCTTGGCCGTGTCGTAGTAATATTGCGCGCCGTTGGTTCGCAGGCTGACGCAGACGAGATTGCGGTTATCTTTGGATGCGAACGTAACTAAAGTATTCAGGGCGGCTTTGGTAAAGCCGGTTTTGCCGCCTACGGCGTACTCGTAATAGTAGGGCTCGTTGGATTTGAGCATCTTATGGTGCTGGTTTAAGTGACGCTCGTCGCCGCTCATATTGGTGGCGCCGATGGTCCAGTTCAGTGTGCCGCAGACCTGGCGGAAGGTTTCATTTTTAAAGGCGGCCTGGGCAATCAGTGCCATGTCATGGGCCGTGGTCTTGTGCTTTTTGTTGGGCAGGCCGTTGGGATTGGCGAAGTGGGTATGGGTGCAGCCCAGTTCGATGGCTTTTTCATTCATCAGCTCGACGAAATCCTCCACACTGCCGGAGATATGTTCGGCCACGGCCAGGCAGACTTCATTGGCGGATTCCAACATCATGCCGTAGAGGCAGTCCTCCATGGACAGTACCTCGCCTTCGCGGATGCCGATGTGGGTGCTGTCCCTCTCGATCCCCCAGATAGCATCGTGGGAGAAGGAGACTCTTTCGTCGAGGCTACAGTTTTCTGCGGCCAGAAGGACGGTCATGACCTTGGTAATACTGGCGGGATAGAGTTCTTCGTCGATATTTTTTGCATAGAGGGTGGCCCCGGTGTCAATATCCAGGACAATGGCCGATTGGGCATAAACCTGGGGACCCTGGGGCCAGTTTTCTATTTCGTTTGATTGGATGGGTTTGGCGTAGTTGATTTCCATTTCGGTGGGCCTTTTTTGTTTGCTTTCCGTGGCCGTGACCGTCAGGGGAGCGGTCACGGCAGAGATGGCAAGGGCGAAACCGAGGGCTATAGTAAATATTCTTTTTTTCATATTTATTGAGGTTCTCCTGTTTTGTTCTCCTATTATAATGTTTTTTACAACCTGACGCAACCGAAGAAATCTTTAGATTTTCTGCAAATTTTATTCTTGACAATAAAATCAGCCCATGTATAATAAAAACCACGATAAAGACAGTGATGGAGACAGTAGCCGGGCGGGATAAATGGCAGAGAGCCGGTGGCTGGTGCGAACCGGTATTTGACGCCCCGTGAAGATCACTCCTGAGTTGCCCCCCTGAAAGGACGCGGCCGGCGCCGGGTCAGGTACTGCGGCCGTGCGGTTTGCCAGAGTAGGGAGGGACGGTTCCTCCCGTTACAGAGGGCGCATATACAGGTATGCAGTAACAGGTGGTTGCGGAAGCAGATGCTCTCGTCCTTTTACGGACGGGGGTTTTTTAACGTATCAGACATATTTTAAGTCAGGAGGAAACCATGTATCAGAAAGTATCCACGGATCTCAACTTTGTTGAGAGAGAAAAGAGGACGGAAGCCTTCTGGAGGGAGAACGATATCTTCCGGAAGAGCATGGAAAACCGGAAGGACGGAGAAACCTATACCTTCTACGACGGGCCGCCCACAGCCAACGGCAAGCCCCACATCGGTCATGTGCTGACCCGGGTGATTAAGGATATGATCCCCCGTTACCGCACGATGAAGGGGTATATGGTACCCCGGAAGGCCGGGTGGGATACCCACGGCCTTCCGGTGGAGCTGGAGGTGGAAAAGCTGCTGGGTTTGGACGGAAAGGAGCAGATCGAGGAATATGGTCTGGCGCCGTTTATCGACAAGTGTAAGGAATCCGTATGGAAATATAAGGGCATGTGGGAAGATTTTTCCGGCACCGTCGGCTTCTGGGCGGATATGGATGATCCCTATGTGACCTATCACGATGATTATATCGAGTCCGAGTGGTGGGCGTTGAAACAGATTTGGGACAAGGGTCTTTTGTATAAGGGATTTAAGATCGTACCCTACTGCCCGCGCTGCGGGACGCCTCTGTCCTCCCATGAGGTGGCCCAGGGTTACAAGGCGGTAAAGGAGCGTTCCGCCGTGGCCCGTTTTAAGGTGGCGGGAGAGGACGCCTATTTTCTGGCATGGACGACCACACCCTGGACGCTGCCCTCCAACGTGGCCCTCTGCGTAAATCCGGAGGAGGCTTACGTGAAGGTGAAAGCCGCCGACGGTTATACTTACTATCTGGCCCGGGCTCTGGCTGATACAGTATTGGGCAGCCTGGCGGAGGAGGGAAAGCCCGCCTACGAGGTGCTGGAGACCTTCGTAGGAAAGGATCTGGAATATAAAGAATATGAGCCGCTTTTTGCCATTGCCGGCGAGATCGCGGCCAGGCAGCATAAAAAGGGCCATTACGTGACCTGCGACGGTTACGTTACCATGGGGGACGGTACCGGTATCGTTCATATCGCCCCGGCTTTCGGCGAGGATGACGCCCGGGTGGGACGCATCTATGACCTGCCCTTTGTACAGCTGGTCAACGGTAAAGGCGAGATGACCGAGGACACCGCCTACGCGGGGATGTTTGTGAAAAAGGCTGATCCGATGATCCTGAAAGATCTGGACAAGGAAGGCAAGCTTTTCTCCGCCCCGAAATTTGAGCATGATTATCCCCACTGCTGGCGCTGCGACACGCCGCTGATCTATTACGCCCGGGAATCCTGGTTTATCAAGATGACGGCGGTGCGGGACGATCTGGTGCGGAACAACAATACGGTCAACTGGATTCCGGAATCCATCGGCAAGGGCCGTTTCGGCGACTGGCTGGAGAAT
Organism: uncultured Lachnospiraceae bacterium; assembly: GCA_949471785.1. Lineage (GTDB taxonomy): Bacteria > Bacillota > Clostridia > Lachnospirales > Lachnospiraceae > UBA11957. Next base: position 11,713 of record CASWRE010000043.1, read on the forward strand.
ATTCAGGACTGGGGTATTTCCCGCAACCGTTATTGGGGCACGCCTTTAAATGTGTGGGAGTGTGAGTGCGGCCATATGGAATCCGTCGGCAGCAGGGCGGAGCTGGCCGAGAAGAGCGGCAGCGATAAGGCCCTGACCGTGGAACTGCATAGGCCCTACATCGACGAGATTACGATTCGCTGTCCCCACTGCGGGAAAGAGATGCGCCGGGTGCCGGAGGTGATTGACTGCTGGTTTGATTCGGGCGCCATGCCTTTTGCCCAGCATCACTATCCTTTTGAGAATAAAGAGCTTTTCGAGCAGCAGTTCCCGGCCCAGTTTATTTCCGAGGCCGTGGACCAGACCAGGGGCTGGTTTTATTCCCTGATGGCGGAGTCCACCCTGTTGTTTAATAAGGCCCCTTATGAGAATGTGATCGTGCTGGGCCATGTGCAGGACGAGAATGGCCAGAAGATGAGTAAGTCCAAAGGCAATGCGGTAGATCCTTTTGATGCGCTGGCCACCTATGGCGCCGACGCGATCCGCTGGTATTTCTATATCAACAGCGCCCCCTGGCTGCCGAACCGTTTCCATGGCAAGGCCGTACAGGAGGGACAGCGCAAGTTTATGGGTACACTGTGGAATACCTACGCGTTTTTCGTTCTTTACGCAAATATTGACGAATTTGACGCTACCCGATATACTTTGGAATATGATAAACTATCTGTGATGGATAAATGGCTGCTGTCCAGGCTGAATACGGTAGTAAAGGAGACCGACGGCCATCTGGACAATTACCGTATCCCCGAGGCGGCCAGGGCCATGCAGGAGTTTGTAGACGAAATGAGTAACTGGTATGTCCGCCGCTCCAGAGAGCGTTTCTGGGCGAAAGGGATGGAGCAGGACAAGGTGAATGCTTACATGACGCTGTATACGGCGCTTACTACTGTCGCTAAACTGGCGGCGCCCCTGATCCCCTTTATGACCGAGGAGATCTACCGTAATCTGGTGTGCTCCGTCGACGTTTCCGCGCCGGAGAGCGTGCATCTGTGCGATTATCCCGCGGCCAATGAGGCATGGATTGATGCCGGCCTGGAAGCCGATATGGAGGAACTTCTGAAGGTGGTGGTCATGGGACGGGCGGCCAGGAACACGGCCAATATTAAGAACCGCCAGCCCATCGGGAAAATGTATGTGAAAGCGCCCTTTGCCCTGGATGATTTCTTTACGGCGATCATTGCGGATGAGCTGAATGTCAAGGAGGTGGTTTTCACCGACGACGTGGAGAGTTTTGTGAGCTACAGTTTTAAACCCCAGCTTAAGACTGTGGGGCCGAAGTACGGCAAACTTTTAGGAAAGATCCGCCCGGCCCTGGCGGCCCTGGACGGGCAGAAAGCCATGGCGGAGCTGAAAAGCGCCGGAAAAATTGTCCTCGACCTGGACGGCCAGGAGGCTGTATTTGAGGAGGAGGATCTGCTGATCGATACGGCCCGGCTTGAGGGATATGTTTCCGAGGGGGACAATACGGTGACGGTAGTTCTGGACACCAACTTAAGCGAGGCGCTGATCGAGGAGGGCTTCGTCCGTGAGATCATCAGCAAGGTACAGACCATGCGCAAGGAAGCCGGTTTTGAGGTGATGGATAAGATCACGGTGTTTGTGAAGGACAACGATAAGATCACGGAACTGGTAAAGAAAAACCGGGATCAGATTCTGTCCGAAGTCATGGCGGAGGATACGGTGTTCGGCAGCACGGACGGCTATGAAAAGGAATGGAGCATCAATAAGGAAAAGGTTGTTCTTGCAGTGAAAAAGAATTAGGAGGAAACAAAGATGGAAAAATATGTACAGTTTGAGAAGGAGAAATTCAAAAAGAGCGTCAAGGATAATGTGAAGTCCCTGTACCGGAAAACCCTGGAGGAGGCGACTTCCCAGCAGGTATTCCAGGCAGTCTGTTATGCGGTGAAAGATGTAATCATCGATGACTGGCTGGCATCCCAGGATGCTTTTGAGAAGCAGGACCCCAAGATGGTGTACTATATGTCCATGGAGTTTCTGATGGGCCGCGCTCTGGGAAACAATCTGATCAACCTGTGTGCCTATGACCAAATCAGGGAGGCCCTTAACGAGCTGGGGTTTGACCTGAATGCGTTGGAGGACGAGGAGCCCGACGCAGCCCTCGGCAACGGCGGCCTGGGCCGTCTGGCGGCCTGTTTCCTGGATTCTCTGGCCACGCTGGGGTACTGCGCTTACGGCTGCGGTATCCGTTATAAATACGGTATGTTTAAACAGAAGATTGAAAATGGCTACCAGGTAGAGGTACCGGACAACTGGCTGAAAGACGGCAATCCTTTTGAGCTGCGCCGCCCCGAATATGCCAAAGAAGTCAAATTCGGCGGCTTTGTGCGGGTGGAGTATGACCCGGTGACCAGAAAGAATCATTACGTGCAGGAGGGCTATCAGTCCGTTCTGGCGGTTCCCTATGATATGCCGGTGCTGGGCTACAACAATCATATGGTGGACACGCTGCGTATCTGGGACGCCCAGGCCGTGAATGATTTTGAGCTGAGCGCTTTTGATAAGGGCGAGTACCGGAAGGCTGTGGAACAGGAGAATCTGGCAAAGAATCTGGTGGAGGTGCTGTATCCCAATGATAACCATTATGCCGGTAAAGAACTGCGCCTGAAACAGCAGTATTTCTTCATTTCCGCCAGCGTGCAGGCCGCCGTGGACCGGTATAAGAGGGGCCATAACGATATCCGCAAGATTTACGAGAAAGTAACGTTCCAGATGAACGATACTCATCCCACCGTATGTGTAGCCGAGCTGATGCGTATACTGGTGGATGAGGAAGGGCTTGACTGGGATACCGCATGGGATATCACCACGAAAACCTGCGCCTACACCAACCATACCATTATGGCTGAAGCTCTGGAGAAATGGCCCATTGAGCTGTTTTCCCGTCTGCTTCCCCGTATTTATCAGATCATCGAGGAAATCAACCGCCGATTCCAGATCGAAGTGCAGATGCGCTATCCGGGAGATATGGAGAAGCTCCGCAAGATGGCGATCATCTATGACGGGCAGATCAAGATGGCTCATCTGGCTATCGTGGGCGGTTTCTCCGTAAACGGCGTGGCCCGTCTTCACACCGATATCCTGAAAAATCAGGAGCTCAAGGATTTTTACGAGATGATGCCGGAGAAATTCAATAATAAGACTAACGGTATCACTCAGAGACGTTTCCTGCTTCACGGTAATCCGCTGCTGGCTAAATGGGTGACGGATCATATCGGCGACGAGTGGGTGACGGATCTTTCCCAGCTTGACAGGCTGTCCGTCTATGTGGATGATCCGAAGTTCCAGGCGGAATTTATGAATATCAAATACCAGAACAAGGTACGTCTGGCAAAATATATTAAGGAACATAACGGCATCGAGGTGAACCCCCGTTCCATTTTCGATGTACAGGTAAAACGGCTGCACGAGTACAAACGCCAGCTTTTGAACATATTCCATGTGATTTATCTGTATGAGCAGATCAAGGAGCATCCGGAGATGGATTTCTATCCGAGAACCTTTATTTTCGGCGCTAAAGCGGCGGCGGGCTACCGCACGGCCAAGCTGACCATCAAGCTGATCAACGCAGTGGCGGATGTGGTCAACAATGATGCCTCCATCGGCGGAAAGATCAAAGTAGTATTCATCGAGAACTACCGTGTCAGCAATGCGGAGATGATCTTTGCGGCGGCCGATGTGTCCGAGCAGATCTCCACGGCCAGCAAGGAGGCCTCCGGCACGGGTAATATGAAATTCATGCTGAACGGTGCGCCCACCCTGGGCACCATGGACGGCGCCAACGTGGAGATTGTAGAAGAAGTGGGCGAGGAGAACGCCTTCATCTTCGGCCTCTCGGCTGACGAGGTCATTAACTATGAGAATAACGGCGGCTATGATCCGCAGTATTACTTCAATATTGACCAGGACATCCGGCAGGTACTGATGTCTCTGATCAACGGAAGATTTTCTAATGATACGGAGATGTTCCGCGATCTGTATGATTCTCTGCTGACCAAGAGATTCGGAAAAGCAGACCGTTATTTCATTCTGGCGGATTTCAAGTCCTACGCTGAGGCGCAGCAGAAAGTGGAGAAAGCCTACCGCGACGAGAAGGGCTGGGCCCGCATGGCCATGCTGAACGTGGCCAAATCCGGCAAGTTTACTTCCGACCGCACCATACAGCAGTATGTAGATGAGATCTGGCATCTGGATAAGGTGACGGTGAACGTGGAGGATACGAAGTTCTGAGTCAGGCAAAGATAGAATAAGAGACAGGGAAACCGCAGTCTTTTGGAGCGATCCGGGGACTGCGGTTTTTATTTACGTCATTCAATCAGCTCTGCCCGGATATTTTCCGGCAAGCCGTAGTAGTCGTCTTCCGTATAATATTTTTTCTGTGCCAAAGCCGTAAGCGGCCTCCTTTCTGTCCGTGGTTTTTGTACATAGATAATAACAGGGCCAGGGAAAAATTACAAGCGGTTTTGGCGTTCCTGCGTGAGGTTTTGTTTTGACAAGGTATAGGCGGTGTGGTACACTTATACCGACTATAGCCAGGTTGTAGGATGATTCTGCGGCCGTGAGAAAAGGATGAGGTGAGTACGTTGGATAAAGCCGAATATCAAGTCAGGCTGGGGCATATCAAGGAATTGGTGGACAGCCAGGATTACGAAGGGGCATTGAAAATTGTTCAGACCGTAGAGTGGAAACGTGTGAAGAGCGTGAATACGCTGTGCATGGTAGCCGATATATATGAAGCGAACGGTATGCTGGAGGACTGTAAGCGGATTTTGAGGCTTGCCTATAACAGAGCGCCCATCGGGAAAACGATTCTGTCCCGCCTTGTGGAGCTGGCCCTTAAGCTGGACAAACCGGATGAGGCGGCGGATTATTATCACAGATTTATCAAGGCGGCTCCCAACGATGCGACCAAATATCTCTTAAAATACAAGATTTATAAGGCTCAGCAGGCGCCGATTGAGGATCTGATCGATGCGCTGCGCTCCTATAAGGATCGTGAATATACGGAACGGTGGGCCTATGAACTGGCCCGTCTTTACGCAAAAGCCGGGATGGATGAGGAGTGTGTTGAAGAATGTGATGATATTATTCTTTGGTTCTCGGAGGGCGTTTATGTCATCCGCGCGATGGAATTGAAGATGAAATATACGCCTCTGACGCCGTCCCAGCAGGAGAAATATAACAATCGATATGAGACGACGCCGGAGCTGTATGAGCAGGCAGCAGCCCCGGCGGCCCCGGTGAGCGGTTTTCCTCAGGCCAGTATTTTCGGGCAACCGCAGGAAGCGCAGAACACAGGTTTGTCTGCCGCGGCCCCTGAGCCGGAGGATGCATTTACCAACACTGTGGATCTGCAGGAGCGACTTTCAGAGGGCCTGATGAAAGTGATCGGTGGTTTTATCCATAATGAGGACCATTCGATGGGCCAAGAGGTTCATATGGATGTTGAGCCGGAAACCCTGGAGAATATCCAGGAATACCACGATGTACGGGAACTGGAACCGGAACAGCTTGTTTCCGGCAGCAGTGGCGTCCGCCGCGAGGCCGTGGTGACAAGGCCGGACAGCGGCGGGGCTGATATAGATTTTTCTGCTATTTTGGAAGCTCAGGCGGATATGCTCACCGGAGCCGGAGAGATGACGGATGGCATGGATGAAGCCGCCGCTGCCAGGGAGCAGGAAGAAAGTCCGGAAAAAACAGGGAACGCGGCTGAAATTCCCGAAGTAATTCCTTCCGGGGAGGCGGGGGCGCCCGAAAAGACGATAGATATAGCGGCGGCTATACGTTCCGAGATGGAACGGAAAGAAGCAGCAGAGAGAGAAATGGCGTCTGCGGAATCGGAAGAGGAACGTACCGGGGTGTCCGCGGAGGAAAAGCAGACGGAGGAGGCGGCATCGACAGCTTCGGTTCAGGAAGCTGCCCCTGTATTGCCGAAACCGGCGGATGAGCCTGTGCCTGCGGAGGCGAAGGTTGTGGAGGCGGCCGTTTCCTTGTCGCCGAAACCGGCGGATGAGCCCGCGCCTGCGGCGTCGGAGACTGTGCTTGTAGAGCTGGAGACCGTGGAAGCAGCGGCGCCCGCAGAACGGGTGGAAGAGGATATAAAGCCGAAAGCCGTAGAGTCGGTTGCGCCTGCAATACAGGAATCCGTGAAAGAAGCGGAACCGGTTAAGGCGGTTCGTGAGTTTGTGCCTGCAGAGCCGGGTCCGATAGAGACGGTGGAACCAGTGAGGGAGGTTCGGAAGCCTGTGCCCGCAGAGCCGAAGCCGGTGACAGAAGAGGAACCGGTCAAGGCGGTTCAGGAGTTTGTGACTGCAGAGCCTGGACCGGTAGAGAAAGAGGAACCGGTCAAGTCAGTTCGTGAGTTTGTGCCTGCAGAGCCGGAGGCGGTAGAGAAAGAGGAACCGGTCAAGGCGGTTCGTGAGTTTGTGTCCGCAAAGCCGGGGTCGATAGAGAAAGAGGAACCGGTCAAGACAGTTCAGGAGTTTGTGCCTGCAGAGCCGGAGGCGGTAGAGAAAGAGGAACCGGTAGAGCCGGTTCGGAAGCCTGTGGCTGCGGAGGCGAAGCCGGTGACAGAAATGGAACCGGTCAAGGCGGTTCGTGAGTCTGTGCCCGCGAAGCCGGAGCCGGTGGAGGAAGCGTCCCCGGTGACATCGGAAGCCGCAGCCGCGTCTGCAGTTCCGGAGGATATGGCGCCGAAAACATCTGTGCCGGAGGAAGTGGTGAGGGAGGCTGTATCCGTAACGTCGGGATTTGCGAAGAAGGCCGCGCCTGCCGCTTCGGAAGCGGAGAAGGCGGCCGTACCGGCAAAGGTTGCGGAGGCGTCTCCGTCCGGGATACCGGAGGCCCGACCGGCGGTTAAAACGATCGGCGGGAAGACGGAAGCGGCAAAACCGGAAATTACCCGATCCGCGGCCCGACCGGTGAGGCAGGAGCCAGAGAGGGAGACCGTGAAGACAGCGGGTGACCCGGATGAGCTGGATCTGGAGGCTCTTCTCGCTTCCGAGGTCGAGCAGATGGTGGGAGGCGCAGAGAAGCCCGAGCCGAAACAGGAGAAAGAGAAAGATCTGATCACCCGTTTGGAGGAGGAAGCCGACCGCACAATTGTACACGAAGAGATGGAAAAAGAGACGCCCCAGGACAAGCGTTACCGCATTATCCATGCGGATCGTCCGAATCGCCTGACAGAAGAGCAGAAACGTCTTTTCACGTATTTTGCGAAGATACCGGGCATGGATGAACAGATCCTGGACGCCCTGCATACGACCTACAACGGAGCAGTCAACAAGACCTCCCGTCATGGAAATATTGCGATTATGGGGCGGCCCGGAACAGGTAAGACCCGTCTTTCCGAGGGTCTGGTCCGGTCGCTTTGCAAGGAATTTGAGATGCCTGCGGCAAAGATTGCCCGTATCCATGCGGAAGCCCTGAATGAGAAGGATGTGGCGAAGGTGGTGGGTAAGATGGCGGGAGGCTTTCTGATTATAGAGCAGGCCGGCAAAATGAGTCCCGAAACGATCTATAATTTGTCTCAGTCCATGGAATTCCGGACGGATAGTATGATCCTGTTAATCGAGGACGATAAACAGGATATGAGGCAGCTTTTGGCGGATTATCCCGAATTTGCGGAGAAATTTGATTCCGTAATATCCATTCCGGTATTTACCAACGACGAGCTGGTGACTTTTGCGAGGACTTATGCCGGGGAACAGGGCTACAAGATGGACGAAATGGGTGTGCTGGCGTTATATACGATTATCGGCGATAATCAGAAAGAGGATGAACCGGTATCCGTGGCCCAGGTGAAGGAGATGGTAGATTTTGCGATTCGCAAGGCCAGCCGGGGAGGACGCCGCTTCGGCCGGAAGCTTTCCGGTCGTCAGACCGATGAGAACAACAGAATTATTCTGTATGAGAAGGATTTCAATATCAAATAAGGAAAACATGCATGGGCAGGACGAATGAACCATATCTGGGAGATCCCGCAAAGACCATAGAGGTGCTTCACCGATACGGCTTCGCCGCACAAAAGAAATATGGACAGAATTTTCTGATAGATAGACATGTGCTGGATAAGATCATCCACGCGGCCGGTATCGGCGATCAGGATTTTGTCATTGAGATCGGACCCGGCATCGGCACGATGACCCAGTATCTGGCCGGTCGGGCACGGCAGGTATGCGCCGTAGAGATTGACCGGGAGCTGATTCCGATTCTGGGAGAGACCCTGGGATCGTATGATAATGTAGACGTCATAAATGATGACATTTTGAAGGTAGATATCAGAGAACTGGTGGAACGGTACAATCAGGGGCGTCCGGCTAAAATCGTGGCAAATCTGCCCTACTACATCACCACTCCGATCATCATGGGCCTTTTAGAAAATCATGCGCCGGTGAGCGCCATGACGGTAATGGTGCAAAAGGAGGTAGCCCAGAGGATGCAGGCAGGTCCCGGAACCAGGGATTACGGCGCTTTGTCTCTGGCCGTTCAGTATTATGCCAGGCCTTATCTGGCGGCCAATGTGCCGCCGAACTGCTTCCTCCCCCGTCCGAAGGTGGGGAGCGCTGTGATATGTCTGACCTGCCACGATAATAAGCCGGTGACGGTGAAAGATGAGAGCCAGATGTTTTGCCTGATCCGGGCATCTTTCAATCAGAGAAGAAAGACATTGGCTAACGGATTGAAAAACGCATCCGGGCTTTCTTTTTCCAGGGAGCAGATCGAGCAGGCTCTGACCATTTGTGGTTTTCCTGTCTCTGTGCGGGGAGAAACCCTGTCTCTGACGGATTTTGCCCGTCTCAGCGATGCGTTTACGGATTTACGCCCATCATAAAATTTTACGTAACTGTTCAGCGCCCTGCGGCGATGGGGTTCTGAGTGCCAGTGGCACTCGTTAAGAACCGACCGGAACGAAGTGAAGACTTTTGCACACTTGAATCATGTTTTTACGGCCTCAGCAGCAAGTGCTTCGGCCTGTACTGAACAGTTACAATTTTACAATAATAAAGCAGGCTCTGCAAGGAGCCTGCTTTATTAAAGGAAGGAGTGCCGATTTTCACGGCGCATGAAAAAGAAAATATATTGAAACTTTTACTTGTAAGCTATTGAAAATGTCTTGCTGTTTCTCTCTTGTTGATGATCTTAGTATAGAGGAGAATTATGTGCAAAACATGATTAAGATGTAAAAAAATCGTGAATAATCCTCGAAAGAATTATGAATTGAGAGATTTTAAAGAAAATATCTGCTATACTCTTGAAGTGCCTGATAACAGAGCCGGAATGTCTGCGCCGTGTTATCAGACGGATGCGGATTATGAATAGAAAGCAATGGAAATAAAGGAGGAAACTATGACGAAAACAGGAATATGTCTGGGAATTGGCCTGATGGCTTTTACGGGGGTATTGGACCCTGTGAATGTCCGGGCAGACGCGGAAATGCCCTTTGTGGCTCTGGGAGCGGACCTGAACAGCGAACAGCGTAAGACGGTACTGGAACTTCTGGATATCTCGGAGGAAGAGCTGGAGAATGATCATGTGATCAGTATTACGAATGCGGATGAACACGAGTATCTGGATGACTATCTGTCTGCCAGCGTAATCGGTACGAGGGCGCTGTCCTCGGTGGCTGTCTGGGAGAGGGAGGACGGTCACGGTGTGCAGGTGACCACACATAACATTTCCTACTGTACCACGGGTATGTACCAGAATGCGCTGGTGACGGCGGGGCTGGAAAATGCCGACGTGGTGGTGGCCGGGCCTTTCAATCTGTCCGGGACGGCGGCTCTGGTAGGAGCGATCAAAGCCTACAGTGAAATGAGCGGTCAGACAATTCAGCCGGAAAATATCGAGACAGCCACGGAGGAGCTGGTGATCACTGGAGAGCTCAGCGAGAGCATCGGTACATTGCCGGCTGAGGAGCTGGTGGGCGCCGTGAAGGATGTGGTCGTGGCCGAGGAAATCACAGACGCGGAAGAAATCGAGAAGGTGGTCACAGAGACGGCCGAGAAGATGGAGATACAATTGTCGGAGGAAGACAGGGACAAAATCACGAAACTGATGGGGGGTATCAGCAAGCTGGATCTGGATGTGGATAAGCTGAAAGAACAGGCTCAGGGCCTCTATGACAGGCTGTCCGGTCTGGATCTGGATCTCGGTGTGACGAAAGAACAGGCCCAGGGATTTTTTGCCAGGATAGCGGACTGGTTTCAGTCTGCTATTGACAAATTGGCCGGTTTGTTTGGCTAAAGCGATAAAGTGATAAAAAACCGTGCAAAAATAACAATGGCAGAGTTTGACGAAAAAGAACAGAGTTGTATTTATGTATAAAAAAAACCGGGTATCGGAATGCATTTTCGTCGAATTTACAAGATATTCAATAAAAGTTCATAAAATATTCATAATATCCTGATAAAGTAAATATAGTTAAGAAAGACGTTTCTTACACATATAAAATTTTTTCATAATAATAGCCCCGTCGGCCGAAAGGCTGTCGGGGCACTCCTCATTTTATCTTATTTTTCAATGCCTTTTCTGGCAGGCAGCCCTTTGTCAAAGGGATGTTTGATCTTTTGGATGTCCGATACATAGTCGGCGGCTTCGATGAGTCGGGGACTGGGGTTGCGTCCTGTCAGTATGACTTCCAGTTTGCGCGGTTTTGCGGCCAGAAAATCCAAAAGAAGCTGTTCGTCGAAAAGTCCGGCGTGGATGGCGTAGACCAATTCATCGCAAAAAAGTACGTCAAAATCTTCCCGGGCAGTCTTTTTTGTTATGGCCCGGAATTGTTCTTCGTAATATTTTTTGCGGGTTTCCTTTTCTTCCGCCGTCATTTGGAAACTAAATTTTTCCTGGGGCAGCCCCTCGGTCAGCGTGATACCGGGAACATAAGCCAAAGCTTTCCTTTCGTTGGTTTTATTATCTTTCATAAATTGATAGATCAGCACTTTATAGCCATAGCCTGCGGCACGCAGGCACAAGCCCATCCCCGTAGTAGTCTTGCCTTTTCCGTTTCCGCAGTATATATGGATGTATCCTCTGTCCTTTTCCGATGCCATAGCGTTTCCCCCTGTTTTTGTTTCTTATGATAGCATGAATCCCGGATTTTGCAACTTCCGATCTGGAAGACGAAAAAATGTGGCTTGCCATAGATACGTTTCACACCCGGGCCACGCACTTCCAAGGGGAAGCCTTCGGTATGCTGCGTGGCCGTATGATGGAAAAAAGTATCACTTGCATTGTACGGATACGAGGAGTAGACTATTTTTTATAGGCCTTAAGGCCGGAAGCGCAAATGATGTACGAATAAACGAAAGAGAGGATGATAAAAAAATGAGAAGATGGATAAAAGGGGCGGTGCTTTGGTTCGCCGTATGCTGTATATTGTTGATTACTGCTGCGGGCGTTAAGGCTGCAGCTTCCCCGACCCTGGAGAGCGGCCGTCTGGTGCTGAACGTTTATCAGGCGGGCAAAAACAGCGACGGCTATTATGATTTGTGGGACGGGAATGAGATCTGCGTGAATGGATTAGACGATGAAAGTATCGTCACCGTGAGGACGTCCAGCGAGAACCTGAAGACCTCAGATCCCTACGTGTATGGCGGCAGCGCCCGTATTTCCGTGTATCCGAAGGCGACGGGGAATTATACCGTGATCGTGACTGTGGACGGGACGGAACTGGCCTGTGAGGTAGTGGTCTGCGAGCTGTATTTTGCAAGAAATGCAAAGACAGCTACGGAGGGTGACAGTAAGGAGTGGACACAGGGGAGCAGTATGCTGGCCCTGTATAAAGGGGAAAGCACGACGCTAGCTCTTAGGGGCGTTCCGTCAGGGGGACGGGTAAAATGGTCCAGTAGCAACAAATCTGTAGCTTCGGTTAATCAGGCCGGCCGGGTTACGGCCAAAGGTCTCGGGGCCGCGACGATAGCGGCGGAATATGAGGGATTTACCCTGACCTATGCGGTGGGCGTATCCTATAAAGACGCGATTCGCGCTCTGCGCTATTGTTTCAGGTATTATGGCTCTACCTACAGCCAGGCAAACAGGATGAAAAAGGGTTCCTATGACTGCAGTTCTTTCGTATGGCGGGCTTATCATTCCGTGAAACGAAATCTGGGCGACAATGGAAACTGGGCACCGACGGCCGCGGATCTGGCAAAATGGTGTGTGAAGAATAAATATATGGTCTATGCCGGTACAGTGTCCGTCGCAAAACTGCTGCCGGGGGATTTGATTTTTGAGTGTGATCCCTCCGGGGCCAATGGCCGGTACAAAGGTATTTATCATGTGGATATGTACCAGGGCAACAATATGTCCATTACCGTAGAACGTCAAAAACAGTATTGGGGAACGCTGGGCAATGTGATGATTGCCCGGCCCTGTCTTACAAAGACCGGCGGCCTGTCTGCCAAATCTTCCAGTTCCGGTATTGGGCTGAAGTGGAGCGGTTCCTACGGGGCAGACGGTTATCAGGTATACCGCAGTACGTCCAGGACAGGCAAATTTGCAAAGATCGCAACGGTAAAAGAGGCAACCGCCTGGACGGATGCCAAGGTTAAGGCGGGTAAGACCTATTTTTACAAAGTGCAGGCGTACTGGAGGGCAAGCGGCCATACATATAAGGGAAATTCCGCCGTTGTCCAGGGGAAGGCTAAGGGCGTTGCCGCCGGGCTCTCCGCGCCAAAAGTCCGGCTGAAGAAAAACAGCGGCGGTACCGTCAAGCTGTCCTGGGATAAGATTAAGGGGGCCGACGGCTATGTAGTGTCCAGAAGTACAAGTAAAAAGGGTACTTACAAGACGGTCAAGACCATCAAAAAGGGCGGTACCGTCAGCTTTACCCAGAAGAAACTGAAAGCGGGTAAGACTTATTATTATAAAGTAAAAGCATATAAGAATTCCGGCGGCAAGAAGCAGTACGGCAGTGAATCGTCGGCGGTGAAAGCGAAAGTGAAATAGAAAAATTTTCAGCGCTTACGAAATAAAGAAATGGTAAACGATGATGAATCTTTTGGGGTGTTGTTCTTTGCCAATATCAAATGTTTTGAAACAGAGTTACATAGTGAAATTGAGAAAATCACCATAATGGACGGATTGCCGGAAAGATGGACATATCCTGATATCGAACCGCATTTGATTAGCGAAGCAAAGAGGCGGGGCTATTTATAAAATGAAAGGTCTTTTCTTATGGGGAAACTTAATGTTGAAGGAACAGAGATACAAGTCTTACAGGTATGGAAAATATTAATGCGGTGTTGATCGAAAATGGGCTGAACCAGAAAGAACGCTTAATAAAGCTTAACAAGATTGCCATACATCAGATGTCTATTTTGGAAGAACAGACTACAAAGA
>CASWRE010000044.1 GCA_949471785.1 uncultured Lachnospiraceae bacterium
AGATTTGCAGGATTAAATTCCATATAGAGGTGGAATTTAAATTCGCAATTGAGATTATCTGTAAATGTTACGAAAATGGGAAAAAGCCGCTTGCAAAAGATGGATTGTGTGTTACAATAATGTTACGAAATAATGAAGGTGGCAGTATGAATAATTACGAAGCGATATTTGCGAGAAAATCGGTCAGGCATTATTTGATGGAAGAACTGCCGGTAGAGACGCTGGATCAGATAGAACATTATAGCCGGGAAGTACTGTCTCTTTTCGGGGGGATGGAGACAGAATGCCGGGTGATCAGTCGCAGCGACAGGGCGGTGGGCGCGTCTGGTATGCTTTCCGTGACAGCGCCTTATTATCTTGCGCTGTACTCCGAACCCCATGACAAATCTCTGATGAATGCGGGTTTCATCATGGAGCAGATCGCGCTTTATCTGTGCACGATCGGGCTGGGAACCTGTTTCATTGGTCGGAATATACTCAAGAAAAGCTGGCAGAAGCACAGGGATAAAGAATTTGTGGCGCTGCTGGCTTTTGGCAGGAGCCGGGACTCTCATGTGCGCAAGCCTATTGAAGCGAAGAGGCTGGGGATGGATGAATTATGCGTGTATAAGGAAGTGCCCAGGCAGTGGATGAAACAGCTGTTGGAGGCGGCCCGGATGGCGCCGTCCAGTATGAATTCGCAGCCCTGGCGTTTTGTCGTGTATGACAACCGCATTCACATATTTTCCAAGAAGCGGGGCTCTGATGAGCTGAACCGTCTGGAAGAGCTGAATTTCGGCATTATGTTTGCCAATATGATGGTGGTGGCAGAGGAATTGTGGCTGGATGTGGATTTGATTCGGTTGGATAATATCAGCCAGAAAAGTTTTCCGAATAATAACTATGTTTTGAGCGCCATATTAAAACCCTGATTAAGAAAAACAAAAAATCTTGCCATAATTCATAATATATTTATATAAATTTTTTTGAAAAGGGAGGAAAATATAAATATATTATAGTGAAACTGCTGACAGTGAAATGGATTATGGAGGACAAATATGGGATTTTTGACAGGTAAGACGGCAATCATTACCGGGGCAGGACGAGCAGTATTGAGCGACGGCAGTTGTGGCTCCATCGGTTATGGTATCGCTACGGCCTATGCCAAAGAGGGCGCCAATTTGGTCATCACGGGACGCAATGTGACGAAGCTGGAGGGAGCGAAAGAGGAGCTGGAGCGGCTGTACGGTATCCGGGTTCTGGCGCTGCCGGCGGATGTGAGCAAATCTGCGGATAATGAGGCAGTGACGGGGGAAGTGGTCCGGCAGACTATGGATACTTTCGGCAGGATTGATGTGTTGATCAATAATGCGCAGGCGTCGGCTTCCGGCGTGACATTGGCGGAGCACTCGACGCAGCAGTTTGATCTGGCGCTGTATTCGGGTTTGTACGCGGCGTTTTATTATATGAAGGCCTGCTATCCCCATTTGAAAGAAACAAAGGGGACGGTAATCAATTTTGCTTCCGGCGCCGGATTGTTTGGCAATTATGGGCAGTGCGCCTATGCGGCGGCCAAAGAAGGCATCCGGGGTCTCAGCCGGGTAGCGGCTACGGAATGGGGGCCGGACGGCATCAATGTGAATGTGATCTGTCCTTTGGCCTGGACGGCTCAGCTGGAGAATTTTCAGAAGGCCTATCCGGACGCTTTTAAGGCGAATGTGAAGATGCCGCCCATGGGACATTATGGTGATGTGGAGAAAGAGATCGGGCGAGTATGCGTGCAATTGGCTTCGCCTGATTTCAAATATATGAGCGGCGAGACGATTACGCTGGAAGGCGGTATGGGATTGCGCCCGTAAGACGGATCTTCTCATGACGCCAAATTCCCTGATAATATTATCCGAAAAACCGGAGCAGCATTTCGATGAGTTCCCTGCTGACTGCGACTGACAAACGCTCGGGAAGAGCCTTTGTGTTTGTCTGAGCGGCGGATCTCATCTCCGTTAAAGAGCTCCGGCGTGTTTTTCGGGAAATATTATCAGGGAATTTGGCATTTTGCCGCAAAATACGGGGGAACAGAGCCGACGGAGGTTAGGAGCTGTTTACATAGTGAATGAGGTAAGCTGACAGAGGAGGGAAAAAATGACAAAAGAGAAATTGGCCCTGGAGGTTATTAAGCGGCTGAAGGAGGCATATCCTTTAGCGGACTGTACGCTGGATTATGACCATGCATGGCAGCTGCTGGTGGAAGTGCGTCTGGCGGCCCAGTGTACGGACGCCCGGGTGAATGTGGTGGTGCAGAAGCTGTTTGAAAAATATCCGGATGTGGAGGCCCTGGCAGCGGCGGAGCCGGAGGATATCGAAGAGATTGTGCGTCCCTGTGGTCTAGGCAGGAGCAAAGCGCGGGATATCAGCGCCTGCATGCGGAAACTGCGGGACGAGTACGGAGGGAAAGTGCCGGAGGATTTTGAAGCGCTTCTGAAGCTGCCAGGCGTGGGCAGAAAGAGTGCGAATCTGATTATGGGGGATGTGTTCGGTAAGCCGGCTATTGTGACAGATACCCACTGTATCCGACTCTGTAACCGGATTGGTCTGGTAGATCAGATCAAAGAGCCCAAAAAGGTGGAGATGGCGCTGTGGAAAATTATACCGCCCCAGGAAGGCAGTGATTTTTGCCATAGGCTGGTGTATCACGGACGGGAAGTGTGCACGGCCCGGACAATTCCCCATTGTGAGGCGTGCTGTCTGGCGGATATCTGCGCGCATGGAAAAAGCGCCGCGGAGGATCTGCCCGAAAAACAGGGATAACGATTCGGGCAAATAAGTTAACTTAAAATAAAAAATAAGTTGACAATTGACGGGCCTGCGGCTATACTGCGTATGTCAGAATAAGAAAAAACGGAGGCTACGGATGAAAGAGATGAAAAAAACGACAGTATACCAGATGACGGCTATGGCGTTGATGGCGGCTTTGATGTGTGTGGTGGGGCCAATGAGCGTTCCCATCGGCCCCATTCCTATTTCTTTTACTAATTTTGTCATTTATCTGGCAGTATGGCTGCTGGAAGGCCAGGCAGCCGCGGTCAGTTACTGCGTATATCTGCTGATCGGCATTGTGGGGCTGCCGGTATTTTCCGGCTACAGCGGCGGTTTGGGCAAACTGGTGGGCCCCACGGGAGGCTATTTGATCGGGTTTATTTTTATGGCTATGATTTGCAGTCTGGTAACCCGGCGGATCAATTATCAGGCGGCGTGGTCCATGGCCGGTATGGCGGCGGCGACGGCGGTGGCCTATGGTTTTGGAACGGCCTGGTTTATGATTCAGGCGAAGACGACTCTGGGATATGCGCTGGCGACCTGTGTGATACCGTTTATTCCCGGTGACCTGGTCAAAATCGTGGTGGCAGGAGCGCTGGGAACGACCGTGCGCCGGGGGCTTCTGCGATCCGGGATGCTGCTGGAAAAGAAACATGCGTCGGGGAGAGAATAAAAGCCATGGGAGACAAAATTACTTCTTATAAAGAGAAAATCATGGCGGGATATCTTCTGAACAGAGAGGAGGCCCTTGAACTGGCCAGGGAGCCGCTCGGAGAGCTGGAGGAGGCGGCCAATGAGATCCGGAAACATTTCTGTGGAAATGTTTTTGATATTTGTACAATCATTAACGGCAAGAGTGGAAAATGTTCAGAAAACTGTAAATATTGCGCCCAATCGGCTCATCATTCCGCGGAGGTGGAGACGTATCCGCTGCTGCCGGAGGAAGAGATCATCCGGGAGGCGGTCCGCCAGTCCGGGCGGGGAGTGCTTCGCTATTCTATTGTTACCAGTGGCAGAAGCCTCTCCGATGAGGAGGTGGACCGGCTCTGTGATTGTGCCGTGAAGATCCGTGAGAGCTTGCCCATCCGCTTGTGTATATCGGGGGGGCTGCTCCGGGAGGAACAGTTTCGCAGGCTTCAAAGGGCCGGATTTTGCAGGGCCCACAACAACATGGAATCTTCTGAGCGCTTTTTTCCGGAAATCTGTACCACCCACACCTATGACCAGAAAAGGGAGGCAGTCCGCATGGCCCGGTCTGCCGGTCTGAACGTCTGCAGCGGCGGTATTGTGGGTCTGGGCGAAACTATAGCCGACCGCGTAGATATGGCTATGGAAATACGCGGGCAGAAGATATATTCTGTACCGGTCAATCTGCTGAACCCCATACCGGGTACGCCTCTGGAGCACAGGGAGAAAATGCCCTATGATGAATTTGTGCGCACGATCGCCCTGTTTCGTTTTATTCTCCCGGACCGTGCGATTCGTCTGGCCGGAGGACGCAGTCTGATGCCGGATCAGGGACGCCGCTGTTTTCTGGCCGGGGCCAACGCGGCCATATCCGGCGATATGCTGACTACGGCCGGCTATTCTGTGGAGACAGATCTGGCCCTGATCCGCAGTTTGGGATATGAACCTGGCTGCCTGGGCGCCTGAAAGGACAAAACTGCCTCTGGTATTTTCTCTTTTTTTATAATATAATGAGACATATTAAGCGGAAAAAAGAGAAGAGGAGTGTGAACAAAATGACAGGGAAACGGACATGTCGGCAGTGGATAACCGTACTGGCAATATTGGTCTGCCTGGGGGGATGGCCCTGGTCTGTGGTACGCGCGGCAGGCAGCGGCGTGGAAGTGACGGAGATTACGGATCATGGCGAGCTTGCCAGGGCGGTCAGCGACGGCTGGGATGATACATACTATGCGGAAGTGCTGGTGGACACACAGAATGAAGAAATCACGGTGGACGGCAGGGAAACCACTTTTGAGGAAGTATTTGAGGTGGACAATCCTTCTGATGTGCCGGAGGTGGAGTCCGTTCAGGCTGTAGAGGAATATTTTGAGGATCAGGTCTGTGAGACAGAGGTTGTGGATGACGGGGTCGTTCAGGTGACCAATCCCTATCAGACCAGACAGATCCTGCTGCATGCGGATAAGCTGGATAAGGACTATGGCGCGTCGGAGATTCTGCACCTGGATATGATCGATCAGTATGTCTTTCAGTTTGATACGGAAGAAGCGACGAAGGCGGCATATGAACAGATGCGGCCGGTGTACGGCGACGCGTGTATTTTAAATTTGATTATCCAGGGAAACGACATGCTGATGGCCGGCACAGGCGCCTCTCAGACGAGCTATTCCTGGGGGGCGGATTACATGGGGATGACCCGGCTCAAGACGTCCCCGTCTCTCGATTTGTTTCGGGATAACAAAGTGACGGTGGCCGTGATAGATACCGGTATCGACCAGTCCAACGCATTGTTTCGTGGGCGTAAGATATCCGGCGACAGTCGGAATCTACTGGAAAACTCTGCTTACATATATGATGACAGCTCAGTGGGTCACGGCACCCATGTAGCCGGAATCGTCGCGGACAGCACGCCGAACAATGTGGAGCTGATGATTTTGAAAGTCTTCAATTCCCAGGGGAATTCCAGCATTTTTGCTTTGCAGGCGGCGACCTGTTGGGCGGTGGACGCTGACGCGGAAGTGATCAACATGAGCCTGGGGACCGA
This sequence comes from uncultured Lachnospiraceae bacterium, assembly GCA_949471785.1. GTDB lineage: Bacteria > Bacillota > Clostridia > Lachnospirales > Lachnospiraceae > UBA11957. Next base: position 5,528 of record CASWRE010000044.1, read on the forward strand.
CTCCCATGTGGCCGTGAGCGCCTATATGAATCCGGCCATTGATTATGCCGTGTCAAATGCCGTTGCGATCTGTGCGGCGGCGGGAAATGAGTGCCGGGATGCAAGCCTGGTCTATCCGGCCAATCACCCCAGTACCATCACCGTGTCGGCCATCCGTAAAGACGAAAGCTTTGCTTCCGACTATTCCAATTACGGCTCGGTCATAGACTTCTGTGCGCCGGGTTCAGAGATCAGCAGTGCAGCCCGGGGCGGTACGCTGAAATCTTTGGACGGAACCTCCATGGCCTCTCCCCATATGGCGGCTGCAGTGGCTTATATTAAGATGGCAATGCCGGATGCGACTTTGAGCCAGATTGAAAAAGTGCTGCGCCAGTATGCCGTAGATCTCGGCGCGCCGGGAAAAGACAATTATTACGGCTATGGCGCCGTCCGGATGGAAAGCCTTTTTGATGATTATAAGCCCACGAATGTGAGTTCCGTGTCCAACACTTCCGGCGGTATTCAGGTTAAATGGAAAGCGACGGCGGGAGCTACCGGTTATCGGATTTACCGCAGGACGGGAAGCAGCGGAAGCTGGAAAAAGGTGAAAACCATAAGCTCGGGTAAGACGGCGAAATGGACGGATAAAACAGCCGCTAACGGTAAGGTTTACAACTACAGAATCTGTACGGTCAACAATGCCGTTGTGAGCGGCCCCGGCGCTAAGAAAACGATTTGCCGTTTGTCATCCACCAAGTTCAGCAGTCTGAAAAATGCGTCAGGCAAAAAGGTCAAGGCGAAATGGGAAAAGAACAGTAAGGCGGGCGGCTATCAGATAGAGTATTCGACGAGTAAAAAGTTTACATCGGCAAAAAAGGTAAAGGTTTCGGCTAAATCAACTACAAAAACGATATCGAAGCTGAAAAAGGGAAAAACCTATTATATGCGGATACGCAGTTACAAAAAAACGGGTGGAAAGACCTATTACTCGGCCTGGAGCAGCGCTAAAAAGGTCGTTGTCCGAAAATAAATTCAAAATCAACTCCTTTTTGGTAAGAATTCAGATAGAAAATTCTTACCGGAAAGGAGTATTATTATACATAGAGATCAGAGTGATTCTGAGTCGGTTCTGGTTTGAAATGAGGAAACAGGAGGTATACTTATGATGGAGAAACGGGTTGCCATGAGTGTCGGCGGGGTTTTACTGTGCGGCGTCAGTGTGGGACTGTTCAAGACGGCTGCTTTTGGTGTGGACCCTTTTCAGGCGCTGATGAGCGGCATCCAGGCGGTGATACCGATGCGTTTCGGTACATTGTATACACTTGTCAATGCCTGCCTGTTGCTGTTTGTTTTTTTGGCGGACCGCCATTATATAGGGATTGGGACGCTCTGTAATCTCAGTTTGCTGGGTTATGTGACAGAGTGGACGCAGTCTTTCCTGAGCAGTGTTTTTCCACAGCAGTTCCTGGCTATAAGGATTGTGATGCTGCTGGCAGGGATTGTCTTTAACTGTCTGGCGGCCGCCCTCTATTTTTCGGCGGATCTGGGGGTCTCCACCTATGACGCCATTTCCCTGATTGTTACCTATGACTGGAAGGTGGGGAAATTCCAATACAATCGGATAATCAGTGACCTTTGCTGTGTCGTACTGGGTACGGTTCTGTGCATGATAGGGAGCGGACCGGCCGGTTTGGGGAAGGCCGTGGGGATTGGAACGATTGTGACGATGTTTTTCATGGGACCGATGATTGCGTGGTTCCGGGTACATATGACCGATCGTATGGTGAAGAAAAATGATTTGTGATAGCAGGAGAGCTTATTATGATTAGCGGAAAAAGAAATCTCTGTCAAGTAGTCATAAAGAGTGCTTTTTTATTGATAGCGGTAGTTTTTTTATTCGGCTTTTTTTCTGAGGTACAGGCGGCTGCGCCCAAAGTGAAAAAAATCAAGTGGTCGAATGTCGGCGCAAGTATTTATATGCCTTTGAATAAAACAAAAAAATTGAAAGTAGAAATTAGCCCTAAAAAAGCCAAAAAGAGGAAACTAATATGGTCATCCAGTGATGAAAAAATTGTCTCCGTTAATAAAAGCGGGAAGGTCACGGCGAAAAAGACCGGTGTGGCTACGATTACCTGTAAGGTATCTTTACAGCCGAAGAAAAAAATCAAATGCAAAATCCGCGTTGTTAAGCCCGCGAAAAAGATTTCTGTGAAAACAGGCGACGCTTTGCTCCAGGTCGGAAAAAGCTGTACGCGAAAGGGAAAAGTATCCCCTGGTTCGGCAACCAATAAGAAGGTAGAATATACGTCGTCGGACCCTGAAGTCGTGACGGTTAATCAATCCGGTAAAATAACGGGGAAAAAGGAAGGCCTGGCCACCATTACAATCATGTCTAAAGACGGATTTGCGAAAGCTTCCTATAAAGTGCGGGTGATTGGGAGCCTGAAGAACAGCGCTAACTTTATCGCGCACCGGGGATTGAGCAGCGAGGCGCCGGAGAACACCATAAAGGCGTTTCAGCTGGCCGGAGAAGCAGAGTTTTGGGGGGCTGAGGCTGATATACGAAAGACGGCGGACGGGCATTTCATATTGATGCATGACCATACGTTAAAAAGGATGTGCGGGGTCGATAAGAAGCCTGAACGTATGACATTAGATGAAATACGGAGCACTCCGATTACCGGAGGGGAAAACTATGAGGCCTATAAGTCTGACAAAGACGCCACAACGATCCCTACGCTGGAAGAGTTTCTGCAGACTTGCAGGCAATACGATCTGGTCCCTGTCGTTGAGATTAAGATGACCTATGATTGGGAAAAAGAAGATTTGCGGATGGAAGAGGTAATCCGCAATCGGCCGGGAACTATGTTTGACACCAATGATATACCATTACAGTCTGCCGCGGAAGAGGATCTGGTGAACCTGTATCAGATTTCACAAAGTATTATGCAGGGGTCAGAGATCATTTTTATTGCTTCGGATTTAAAGACATTAATAAAAATGCGCTCGATTTTTGATGAAAAGGGCGGAGAAAATATGGAGCTACAGCATGTGGTAAAAAAACCGGATGTGGATATGATCGATCTGTATCGTGAGGAAAATATCCATCTGGATTCTTTCTATAAACGTTTGGACATAGAAAAGGCTAAGAGATTTATGAACGTCGGTATTATGGTCAATGTGTGGAATGTGGATGATCTGGCGAAGGCTTGGGAATACGTGAAAAATAAAATCCCTTATATTACGACCAATAAAACATACTGGTGAATATTTTCCGGAGCTGCCGAACGGCTCTCATCTAAAAAACGTGTTGTTTTGTAGAAACGAACGTGTTAGAATAGACAATGATATTTTCCGTCTGCCATATTACGGCAGATGTGTGTACCGGTATACGGGGCACATGGCCATAACGACTATAAAAATACAGGAGCGTATTTATGAAGTTAGTAGAAAAAGTTTTTGGCACCCACAGTTCCCGGGAACTGAAAAGGATATATCCGACTGTCGATAGAATAGAAGCCCTCCGGCCTGCCATGCAGAGCAAATCCGACGAAGAACTGCGGAATCAGACCCGTCAGTTTAAAGAGCGGCTGGCTGCCGGCGAGACGCTGGATGATATTCTTCCCGAGGCATTTGCGGCGGTGCGGGAGGCGGCCAGGCGTGTGCTGAATATGGAGCATTACCGTGTTCAGCTGATCGGCGGCATTATTTTACATCAGGGGCGTATTGCTGAGATGCGCACCGGTGAGGGCAAGACGCTGGTATCCACTCTTCCCGCCTACTTAAATGCGCTGGAAGGCAAGGGCGTCCATGTGGTTACGGTCAATGATTATCTGGCAAACCGTGACGCGGAGTGGATGGGCAGTATCCATGAGTTTCTCGGTCTGAAGGTGGGGGTAGTTTTGAATTCCATGTCCCCGGAGGAGCGGCGCGAAGCCTATAACTGTGATATCACGTATGTGACGAACAATGAGCTGGGCTTTGATTATCTGCGTGATAATATGGTGATTTATAAGGAACAGCTGGTGCAGCGGGGCCTTCACTATGCTATCGTTGACGAGGTGGACTCGGTGCTGATCGACGAGGCCCGTACGCCTCTGATCATTTCCGGTCAAAGCGGTAAATCCACCAAATTGTATGAAACCTGCGATATTCTGGCCAGACAGCTTCAGCGGGGCGAGGCCAGCGGCGAGATGACCAAGATGACCGCTATCATGGGCGAGGAAATCATAGAGACCGGGGACTTCATTGTTAACGAGAAGGATAAGGTGGTCAACCTGACCGAGCAGGGCGTCAAGAAGGTGGAGGATTTCTTCCATATAGAGAATCTGGCCGAACCGGAGAATCTGGAGATCCAGCACAATATTATCCTGGCTCTGCGCGCCCATAATCTGATGCACAGGGATCAGGATTATGTGGTGAAGGATGAGGAAGTGCTGATTGTGGATGAGTTCACGGGCCGTATCATGCCGGGCCGCCGCTATTCCGACGGACTGCATCAGGCTATTGAGGCCAAGGAGCATGTGAAGGTGCGCCGTGAGAGTAAGACGCTGGCTACCATTACTTTCCAGAATTTTTTCAATAAATTTGAGAAAAAATCCGGTATGACCGGTACCGCTCTCACAGAGGAACAGGAATTCCGCGATATCTATGGCATGGATGTTATCGAGATTCCCACCAATGAGCCCGTGATCCGTGTAGATCGGGACGACGCCGTGTATATGACAAAGAAAGAGAAGTTCCATGCGGTGGTGCGGGAAGTAAAAGAGGCTCATGAAAAACAGCAGCCTGTATTGGTGGGTACGATTACCATTGAGACTTCCGAGCTGCTCAGCAAAATGTTACGCCGGGAAGGTATTCCCCACCAGGTGCTGAATGCCAAATTTCATGATATAGAGGCCGAGATCGTGGCAAAGGCCGGTATCCACGGCTCCGTAACCATTGCTACCAATATGGCCGGCCGTGGTACGGATATCAAGCTGGACGATGTGTCCAGAGAAGCCGGAGGCCTGAAGATTATCGGTACAGAACGCCATGAGTCCCGCCGCATTGATAATCAGCTCCGGGGCCGTTCCGGACGTCAGGGCGATCCGGGTGAATCCCGTTTTTATATCTCCCTGGAAGATGATCTGATGCGGCTGTTCGGCTCGGAGCGTCTGATGAAGGTGTTCTCCAGCCTGGGTGTGGCAGAGGATGAGCAGATCGAGCACAAGATGCTTTCCAGCGCTATCGAGAAGGCCCAGCAGAAGATCGAGGGCAATAACTACGGCATCCGTAAGAATCTGCTGGACTATGACCAGGTCAATAATGAACAGCGGGAGATCATCTACAAAGAACGCCGCCGTGTGCTGGACGGCGAGAACATGCGGGACGCCATCTTTAAGATGATTACCGATGTGGTGGACGGCGCTGTGGATATGTGCATTAGTGACGATGTGGACAGTGAAAACTGGGATTTGCAGGAGCTGAACGGGCTGTTGCTGCCGGTCATTCCCATAAAGCCGGTGACCCATGAAGAAATTGCAAAAATGAAGAAAAGAGATTTGCGCCAGGCTTTGAACGAGCGGGCCGTAAAGCTCTATGAGATGAAAGAGGCGGAGTTCCCTGAAGAGGAGCAGATCCGTGAGCTGGAGCGGGTGATCCTTCTGAAAGTGATCGACCGCAAATGGATGGACCATATCGATGATATGGATCAGCTCCGCGAGGGTATCGGTCTGCAGGCTTATGGTCAGAGAGATCCCAAAGTGGAATATAAGATGGCGGCTTATGAAATGTTTGACGCCATGACGGCCTCGATTCAGCAGGATACGCTGCGGCTTCTCTACCATGTACGTGTGGAACAGAAGGTAGAGCGCGAACAGGTGGCCAAGGTGACGGGTACCAACAAGGACGACAGCGGCCCCCGTAAGCCCAAAAAGAGAAAAGAGATCAAGGTTTATCCCAACGATCCCTGTCCCTGCGGCAGCGGGAAAAAATATAAGCAATGCTGCGGCCGGAAATCATAATCCGGGCGCAATAAATATTATAGAAAGAAGGTGAAGCTATGGTTGAATTAGATCAGTTCAAAACAATTCTGAATGCCTATACGGAGCCATTAGTGGAAGTGAGGGATTCACTTTGACCTCGCTAATAAAGAGCGCAGGATCGAAGAACTGGAAAAAGAGATGGAGATGCCGGATTTCTGGGATAATCCGGAAATTTCACAGAAAAAAACCATTGAGTTAAACGCATTGAAATCCGACGCGGCCTCCTATGCCCATCTGATCTCCCAAAAGGAAGATATGGAGACGCTGATTGAAATGGGGTACGAGGAGGAGGATCCGGATCTTGTGCCGGAGATCCAGCAGATGTTGGATGAATTTACCGCCGAGTTTGACGGTATCCGTATCAAAACGCTGCTGAACGGCGAGTACGACGGCAGCGACGCTATCGTGAAGCTCAATGCCGGCGCGGGCGGTACGGAAGCCTGCGACTGGTGTGCCATGCTCTACCGCATGTATACGCGGTGGATTGAGCGAAAAGGCCTGCAGATGGAGCTTCTGGATTATCTGGAGGGCGATGAGGCCGGCGTGAAATCCGTGACCTTTGAGGTTCACGGGGAAAATGCCTATGGTTATCTGAAATCGGAAAAGGGCGTGCATCGTCTGGTGCGCATTTCGCCGTTTAATGCCCAGGGCAAACGGCAGACATCCTTTGTATCCTGTGATGTGATGCCGGATCTGGGGGATGATGTGGAGGTGGAAGTTCGCGACGAGGATATCCGTGTGGATACGTATCGCTCCAGCGGCGCCGGCGGACAGCACATCAACAAGACGTCCTCGGCTATCCGTATCACACACTTTCCGACGGGCATCGTAGTGACCTGCCAGAATGAGCGTTCTCAGCATATGAACAAGGATAAAGCCATGCAGATGCTCAAGGCCAAGCTGTATATGCTTAAACAGCAGGAGAATGAGCAGATGCTGTCCGGTATCCGCGGGGAAGTCACGGAGATCGGATGGGGAAATCAGATCCGGTCCTATGTCATGCAGCCATACACGATGGTCAAAGACCACCGCACCAATGAGGAGCGGGGCAATGTGGATCAGGTGATGGACGGGTCGATCGATCCTTTCATCAACGCCTATCTGAAAATGCTGGCAACCAACAAGAAGACAGGAGAAAGCCAAACATGATTTATGTAGCAGTGTTAGGATACGGCACGGTGGGTTCCGGTGTCGTGGAGGTTTTGGAACGGAACAAAGAGGCGATCCGCGGTAAAGCGGGAGATGATGTAAAGGTCAAATATGTACTGGATCTGCGGGAGTTTCCCGGAGATCCGGTGATGGACGTGCTGGTACACGATTATTCGGTGATCCTGAACGATCCGGAGGTACAGATCATTGCCGAGGTGATGGGCGGCACGGGTGCGGCCTATACGTTTACTAAACAGGCTCTGGAGGCAGGGAAATCGGTCTGCACGTCGAACAAGGCGCTGGTGGCGGCCCATGGCACGGAGCTGATGCATATTGCCGAGGCCCATAATTGTAACTATATGTTTGAGGCGAGCTGTGGCGGCGCTATTCCGATCATTCGGCCTCTGCGCACTTCTTTGAGCGCGGAGGTGATCGATGAGGTGACAGGTATCTTAAACGGTACCACTAATTATATTCTCTCTGAGATGAGTACCAGGGGCGCAGAATTTGAGGATGTGCTGAAGGAAGCCCAGGATAGAGGTTACGCTGAGGCGAATCCAGAGGCCGATGTGGAGGGGCACGACGCGGGCCGCAAGATTGCGATATTGTCCTCTCTGGCCTATGGCCAGTATGTGGATTACGAAGACGTGTATACCGAGGGTATTACCAAGATCAGCGCGACGGACTTTAAGTACGCGGCGGCTCTGGGAACCAGGGTGAAACTTCTGGGAACCAGCAAGAAGGTGGGCGAGAAGTATTTTTGTATGGTCTGCCCTGTGATGATCAGCGCGGAGAGTCCGCTGTACGGTGTGATGGATGTGTTTAACGCGATTTTTGTCCATGGCAATATGCTGGGCGATTGTATGTTTTACGGCAGCGGAGCGGGAAAACTGCCTACGGCCAGCGCAGTGGTCAGCGATATCATTGATGAAGCCCGCCATATCGGGAAATGCCTGGTGACAAACTGGGACAACAGCCGTCTGCCCCTGATGGATGTGGGACAGGTAGAGAATCGATTCTTCGTGCGGATGAAGGGATCGTTGATCGACAATCTGTGCCGGGTGGAGAAGATTTTCGGAAAGGTGCAGGCAGTGTCTGTGCCGGAGCTGGCGGATGAGTTTGCCTTTGTTACGGAGGTGATGAAGGAGGCCGTGTATCGGGAGAAGGCGGCCAGGCTGGACGGTGTTCTGAGCATGATCCGGGCCAGATTTTAATGTGTGGAAGGGGGACAGCCTGTGAGGGGCTGTCCTTTTTTGGGATACCCGGATGCCCCTGCGCTGTATCACAAGGACGGATGAGAAGATTACAGGAGGAAGTTTATGATGAAATATATTATTGTGTTGGGAGACGGTATGGCGGATGAGCCCCAGGAGGCACTGGGCGGGAAGACGCCGTTGGAGTATGCTTCTACGCCGACCATGGATGCGTTGGCAGGGACGGCGGAGATTGGGATGGTGCGGACGATTCCAGAGGGGATGAAGCCGGGGAGCGATACGGCCAATTTGTCGGTGATGGGGTATGATCCGAAGAAATATTATACCGGGCGTTCTCCGCTGGAAGCTTTAAGCATCGGAGTAGATATGAAAGAAACAGATGTGGCTCTGCGGTGTAATCTGGTAACGATTTCTGAAGAAGAAGGGAAGACTTATGCGGAGCAGACGATCATAGACCACAGTTCCGACGAAATCTCCACGGAAGACGCGGCGGTGCTCCTGCGGGCCGTGGCGGATGTACTGGAGGACGGGCGGTATCGGTTTTATGTGGGCACCAGTTATCGCCATTGCACGATATGGGCAGACGGCGAGGCAGTGGAGCTTACGCCGCCTCATGATGTGCTGACCCGGGAGATCGGTCCCTACCTGCCGGGAGATCAGACCCTGCGCGCCATGCAGGAGCGCAGTTATGAATGCTTAAAAAATCATCCGCTGAATCTGGAGAGGAAGGCAAAAGGGCTGAAACCGGCCAACAGCCTGTGGTTCTGGGGAGCGGGAACCAGGCCCATGCTGGATTCTTTTGAGGGTATTCATCAGAAAAAAGGCGTGATGGTTTCCGCGGTGGATCTTTTGAAGGGGATTGCCGTGGGAGCCGGTATGGCCGTGGCTTCGGTGGAAGGGGCCAACGGCGGCCTGCATACGAATTATGAGGGAAAGGCCCGGGCCGCGGTGGATGCTCTTTTGAAAGACGGCTGTGATTTTGCCTATATCCATGTGGAAGGACCTGATGAGATGGGACATCAGGGCAGTGTGGAGAGGAAGATCCGGGCCATCGAATATCTGGATCAGCGGCTGATCCGTCTGGTTCGGGAGGAAATGGATGTATCCGGTGAGGATTACCGGATGCTGATTCTGCCGGATCATCCCACGCCCGTCCGGGTCAGGACCCATGTGGCTGATCCCGTTCCCTATCTGCTTTATGACAGTAGAAACCGGGAGCGCCACGGCGGCCTGTACGGCGAGAGCGAGGGCAGGAAGAGCGGAATTATGGTTCCGGAAGGGCGTTTGCTGATGAAAAAGCTTCTGGAGGAAGAATAAACCAATACGGGATAAACCAATGACACGGATTAATTGCGTTCCTCATCGGAAGAGCGGTCCGATGATACATGGTAGGTATCTTCGGGATACTCGATATAATCAGATGCATGCCGGTCGCCGTGGGGATAGGTGTGCCGGCTGCCGTCATAGGATGAAGGGCCTCCATAAGAGGCATTGTTTCTGTAGAAATCGCCGTCATATCCATAGGCGTCATATCCGTTTTGCGATGTGCCGGTCCCGTCCAATTCTCCGATGACGTCAAGATAAAAGTAGGCTTCCGTCATAATCATGTAGGGATAGACCCACAGCATACCGATATAACAGGTAAATACAGACAGAAATATCAGCCCCAGGAAACTTAAGTCGATATAGAAAAGCCGTCCCTTATTCCCATGCATCAGCCGGCCGCTCTCCCGCAGGGCTTCCATGGCAGAGAGATCGTCATGGTCAATCATCAGAGTGTTGGCCAGGGCCAGCGCCAGCAGGACGACGGTGGACAGGAAGGTCCCCGCCAGTGTCCAGAGGAGATTCGGCAGAAGAACCTGCCAGGAAAAAATGTTTCCGGATGCGTGGCGGAAAAAGCTGCTGCCGAAAAAAAAGGAGGGCAGCTGGCAGACCGTGGAAACCAGCGCGCGGATGAAGGCTACGATGATAAAGCGATCCGGATGATGTGAGAAAGCGTAGAACAGGTCGCCAATCCCATAGGGCTGACGCCGGATTACGCTCAGGGCAATGCGGATCAGGCCCACTGAGATCACTGAGGTAAGCAGAGATATGATCAGCGTGATCACAGACTGCAGAGCCAGGCCGCCTATGGTCCGCCCGTTCCCGATGATGACGCCGGGTATACTTTCTAGCATAAGAGTGACGATAAAAAACAGCAGCACGGAAGATACCAGAACGCTGTAATGTCCGGCCATGGAGGTGCGGGCCAGTAGTTTCAATTGTGAAGAACTTCGTTTCATAGGTCATTTCCTTTCCGCAGGCAGCTGCCTGTATAATAGAATGGGATCGATGCGTTGTAGCCGGCATCAGGTATAGGAGCATATATGAAAAATTCAGTAGAAGATTATCTTTACCCTCTGGGCTGGGCTCTCCTCGCGGCTCTGGCCGTTTGGCAATGGATGTATCGGACGGGGGACGGGCTGCCGGGCGCGCTTTTGCCGGGGTGCTTCCTGTATCGGCTTACCGGCTGGTATTGTCCGGCCTGCGGCGGGACCAGAGCCGTACTTCAGCTTCTGGCCGGTCATCCCCTGCAGTCATTCATCTGCCACCCTGTAGTGCCTTATCTGGCCTTTGTGGGTGGCTGGTTCATGATATCCCAGACCGTTGAGCGTCTGTCCAGAGGTCGTTTCCCCGTGGGCCTGCGCTACAGGGACAGGTATATGTGGATTGCCGCCGGGCTGTTTGCCCTGCAGTTCATCCTGCGAAACCTGTTCCGGCAGGTATGGGGGATCGGCATTCCCGGAATATGAGAGACTGCCGCTACAGATCCATGCCCCCGTCAGGGGAATCCGGCAGGGGGTCGTTCTGTTCAAAATACCGCAGGATATCGTCGTAGGGATTACCGCTGTCGTCATCATATTCATTATTGTACATGTCGCTGTAATAATGCATATAATCCTCTATGGTACCCCAGAATTCCGGTGAGCCGGCTGCCTCCAGGAGTACGGAGGTAACCATAAAAATGCCGCCGATCAGGCCGATACAGCCTATCCCCAGGGCTGTCTTCGCCTGACCGTTCAGGGAAGTCCCGCGGGACAGCCAGGCCAGGATGATGGCGAGGCTGCCCAAGACAATGGAGCCGCCGCAGCACATGGTTAACAAGCCGAAGATGCCAAGCATCAGGGCGGCTATAGAGAGGCCGTTGTAATTTTGGTTCATGCAAGAGACCTTCTTTCCTTAATTTCTGATTATTTACTTGGAATCATATTTTACCATACCCGGTCAGGAGAGGCAAGGTTCGGCGCCGTTTACATTTTCATGTTTTTGATTTCCGCGTTTTCACACCCGGCAGGTCAGAGAAATGATACAGGTTCCCGATGTAAAAACCAGAAACCGGCCAGATCCGCCAGGCACCAGCCGATGGGGATGGCGGCCCATATACCCATGACGCCGACGGCGGGGATGGCGGACAGCGCATAGGCCAGCGCCACGCGGCAGCCCAGGGACAGGACGGTCAGCGCCACCGAGACGACAGGTTTTTGGACAGCCCGAAAGTAGCCGTAAAAGAGAAACAGAATGCCGATCAGGAAATAGAAGATTCCTTCCGTTCGCAGATAGCCGGAGCCGACGGCAATGACCCGAACATTTTCCGCGTCGATAAAAATCCCCATGAGTTTTTCCGAAAATAATACGACGATCAGGCTGATGGCCGCACAGAAGGCGCACACCAGCCGCAGGGCCTGTCGGAATCCCGTGCGTATCCGCTCCCTTTGCCCCGCGCCATAGTTCTGGGCTACAAAGGTAGAGAAGGCGTTGCCGAAATCCTGTACAGGGGAATAAGCCAGAGTGTCGATTTTCACCCCTGCGGCGAAGGCAGCCATGACGGCGGTTCCGAAACTGTTGACCAGCCCCTGCACCATCAGGATGCCGAAATTCATGATGGATTGCTGCAGGCAGGTCAGAAAAGACAGGGAGGAGATTTCCCGGATCACTGTCCTCTTAAAATAGCGGTCTGCTTTCATGGGCAGCCAGGAGCGGTATTTTCTGCAATAATAGAAAAGAATGCCGACGCCCGCCGCATACTGGGAGATCACCGTGGCGATGGCGGCGCCCTCCACACCCATGGAAAGCCCCAGGACGAAAGCCAGATCCAGGATGATATTCAGGAGGGCGGATATTCCCAGAAAGAGCAGGGGCGTCACGGAATTTCCGATGGCCCGCAGGCTGCAGGCGAAAAAGTTATAGAGAAAAGTGGCCGGCAGACCGGAAAAAATCCAGAGCAGGTAGGCGGTCATCTGAAGACGGACTTCTCCGGGAATCCGCAGAAACCATAAAAGGGGTTCCAGGCAGGCGTACATGAGGAGGTTCAGCAGGACGGTAAACAGACTGATCAGCGCGAAGGACTGGTACAGGCCGTTTTTGAAGCCGGGCAAGTCCTTTTGTCCGAAGCGGATGGAGAGGTAGACGCCGCTGCCCATGCACAGGCCCAATAGAATGGAAGTCAGGAAAATCATCAGAGAGTAGGAGGCTCCCACTGCTGCCAGAGCGGTTTCCCCGATATATTTTCCCACGATCAGGGTGTCGACCACGTTATAGAGCTGTTGAAGAATATTCCCCGCCATCAAAGGAAGGGAAAAAAGAAGGATTTTTTTTGTGACGCTGCCGTCGGTCAGATCGAGAGTTTGTGACATGGTGCTTTTCTCCTGGTTTTTTTTTTCAGTCTACCACAAATCCCGGATTTTTGCACTTACTGAACAGTTACAACAAAAGACTTCCATGTCCTGGCCGGGGATTGACAAATCACTGTGCAGCGGGTAATATGAATAAAAGGTTAACACTGACTAACATATGGTATGTAAGACAAAGCACAGGGGGCATAATGACATGTTTATGGAGATCCGCCATATTAAAAAATCTTTTGGCGAGGGTGAAAGCCGGGTGGAGGTACTAAAGGGCATCGACATGGATATAGAGAAGGGGGAGTTCTGCGTGCTTCTCGGGCCTTCGGGCTCGGGAAAATCCACATTACTCAATATCATCGGCGGGATAGACCGTGCGGATGAGGGCAGTATCCGCATCAACGGCCAGCCCATGGAGGATATGGACAGAAAACGGCTGACTCTCTACCGGCGGCGTCATCTGGGCTATATTTTTCAGATGTATAATCTGATACCGAATCTGACCGTGAGGGAGAATATTGAGGTGGGAGCATACCTTGGCGGCGATCCTCTGGATGTGGATGAACTTCTGCGTACGCTGGGATTGTACGAGCATCGGAGTAAGCTGCCCAATCAGCTCTCCGGCGGCCAGCAGCAGCGGACGGCCATCGGGCGCGCTATTGTGAAAAATCCGGATATTCTGCTGTGTGATGAGCCGACGGGCGCCCTGGACTACCATACCTCCCGGGAAATTCTGCAACTCATTGAGACGGTAAACCGCAGATATGGCAACACCGTGATCATGGTCACCCATAACGACGCTATAAAAAATATGGCGGATCGGGTCGTGCGGCTGCGGGACGGCAGTATCCGTAAAAATTACCGAAATCAGGAACGGATCGCTGCCAATGAGCTGGAATGGTAGGGGGCGGAAAATGAGAAATCCTTTAATGAAACGGCTTCCCCGGGAGATTAAAGGGGAACCGGGCCGGTATCTGGCTGTTTTTCTTCTGCTGGTAGGGACGATCGGCTTTGTGTCCGGCTTCCTGGTGGCGGATAACAGTATGATTATCGCGTATCGGGAAAGTTTTGAAAAATACAATATAGAAGACGGGAATTTCCGTCTGGCCGAGGAGGCCAACCGGGCTCTGCAAAAAAAGATCCGTTCCCTCGGCGTGGATCTTTATGAAAACTATTATGTGGAGGAGGAACTGGATAATGACAGCACTCTGCGCATTTTCTCCCAGCGGAAGGACGTCAATCGGGCCTGCCTGATGGCAGGGGATTTGCCGGAGCATACCGGCGAGACGGCCATTGACCGGATGTATGCCGACAACAACGGCATTCGCGTCGGCGACACCCTGACGGGGGACCATGGGCAGTGGGTGGTGACCGGATTGGTGGCGCTGCCCGATTATAGCTGTCTGTTTGCGGACAACAGCGACACGATGTTTGACGCGGTCAAGTTCGGCGTGGCGGTGGTAAGCCGGGAGGAATTTGACAGGTATGGAACGGAAAAGCTGCACTACAGCTATTCCTGGAAATATCGGCAGAGTCCGGCAGACGAGAAGACAGAGCGGGAGATGTCCGAAGCGCTGATGAAGCAGATCGGGGCGAATGTGCGGCTGGAGGATTTTGTCCCCCGTTATCTGAATCAGGCCATTCAATTTACCGGTGAAGACATGGGCAGCGACAAAGCCATGATGATTGCGCTGCTGTACATATTAATTGTGATTATTGCGTTTGTGTTCGGCATAACCATGAGCAGTACCGTCAGCCGGGAGGCAAATGTGATCGGTACCCTGCTGGCCTCGGGTTTCCGGCGGGGAGAGCTGTTCCGCCATTATATGGCCGCTCCCTTTTGGGTGACTGCGGCGGGAGCTCTGGCGGGCAATATTCTGGGCTACACGGTGTTCCGGACTGTCTGTGCGGGGATGTACTATGGAAGCTACAGCCTGCCCACCTATGTGACGGTGTGGAACGGGGAGGCTTTTTTTCTTACGACGGCGATTCCGCTGCTTCTGATGGGAGCGGTGAGCGGCGTTGTCCTGTGGTGGAAACTGAGGCTTTCGCCTCTTCGGTTTCTGCGCCGTGACATTGCGGGAGACGGGCGGCAAAAAGCTCTGCGTCTGCCCGCCGTGATCCCTTTTTTTGACCGTTTTCGCGTGCGGGTAATCCTGCAGAATATCAGTAACTACATCATTCTGCTGGTGGGTATTCTCTTTGCCAATCTGCTTTTGATGTTCGGCCTTCTGCTGCCCGCCGTGCTGTCTTATCATCAGGAAGAAATAGAACAAAATATGCTTTGCCCGTATCAGTATATCCTGCGGCCGCCCCTGGGCGTGGAAAATGAGGAGCGCAGACTGGAGAGCCTTCTTTCTATGCTGTATTTTTATCATATGGCGGAGACGGATCAGGAATCCGCGGAGAAATTCAGCGCATGGACGCTGAATACTTTGGACGGCGTCAGCAAAAGTGAGGAGGTGCTTCTCTATGGCATAAACGAGGACAGCCGTTATATTTCACTGGATACCGATGAGGGCGAGGTCTATATTTCCTCTGCCTATGCGGATAAATTTGGTATCGGGCCGGGGGATACGGTTACATTGAAAGAACCCTATGAAGATACGCAATATTCCTTTAACGTGACAGGCGTATACGATTACCAGGGGGCGCTGGCCTTGTTTATGGGCCGGGAATATCTGAATAAAACCTTTGATCTGGATGCGGACTACTTTGGCGGATATTTTTCGGATACGGAGATTGACGATATTGACGATGAATATATCGGCTCTGTGATCGATAGGGATGCCCTGACGAAGATCAGCAGGCAGCTGATGGTTTCCATGGGCAATATGATGTATCTGGTGGACGGTTTTGCCATTGTGATGTTTGTGGCGATCCTGTATTTACTGTCAAAGATTATTATCGAGAAAAACGCCTGGTCGATCTCCATGGCAAAGATCCTGGGCTATACGGACGGGGAGATCGCCCGGCTTTATATCTTTCCCACACTGTTTATGACGGCGCTTTTTCTGATTGCCACCATGCCGATCGAATATGGGGCGATGGCCTATATATTCCGGGTGATTATGATGAACAGTATTTCCGGATGGATCACGCTGTATGTAGATCCGTTGATCTATGTGAAAATGTTTTTCCTGGGGGTTCTGGCATGCGGCGCGGTGACGGCGCTGGAGTACCGGAGGGTGGGACGTGTGCCCATGGGAGAGGCACTGAAAAATGTGGAATAAAGAAATAATACGCGGACGTCCGCGGCCCTTTCTCTTGCATTAGCGGATGGTATGTGCTATTCTTAGAGCCGCATGAAATATTACTGAACGGGAGAGGATAAAAGATGAACACGCTGAAAAAGGTATTGTCCAGCATTTTTATAGACGGGCTCAGCGGAATGGCTATCGGGCTGTTTTCCACGCTGATTATCGGGACGATTATGAAGCAGGCCGGTGATCTTGTGGGCGGTCAGGTGGGCGGATATATCAGCAGTTTTGCTTTGGTTGCCCAGAGGCTGACCGGGGCCGGTATCGGCGTAGGGGTAGCTTTTAAATTCGGGGAATCGGGTTATGTGCTTTTGTCGGCGGGCGGGGCCGGTATGATCGGGGCTTATGCGTCCAGTATATTGGCCGGTACATTGTTTACGGCGGAGGGGGCCCTTTTGCTGTCCGGTCCCGGCGAGCCTCTGGGCGCTTTTGTGGCCGCTTATGTAGGCATTGCCGTCGGTCATCTGGTGGCGGGCAAGACGAAACTGGATCTTTTGATCACGCCGGCGGTCACTTTGCTCTGCGGTGGAACCATAGGTGTCCTTGCAGGGCCGGGGATCTCGCGGTTTATGAACTGGATAGGGGCCATGATCAACTGGGGAACGGTACAGCAGCCTCTGTTGATGGGCATCGTCGTGTCCGTGCTGATGGGTATGGCGCTGACGCTTCCCATCAGTTCGGCGGCCCTTGGTATTATTCTGGGGCTTAACGGCATTGCGGCGGGGGCTGCCACGATAGGCTGCTGTTGTCAGATGATTGGTTTTGCCGTGACCAGCTTTCGCGATAACGGAGCGGGCGGTCTGCTGGCCCAGGGGCTGGGTACTTCCATGATCCAGATTTCCAATATTGTCCGCAGACCTCTGATCTGGCTGCCGCCTACACTGGCCTCCGCCATACTGGGGCCTCTGGCGATCTGGGAGCCTATCCATATGGTGAATAATGCCACCGGAGCGGGAATGGGTACCTCCGGCCTGGTGGGTCCGCTCATGACGTATCAGACCATGGTCGGGACGGACGGGATGATGATAACTCTGGCAAAGATTCTGGGCTTTCAGTTTGTGCTGCCGGCTCTGCTGTCTCTGGGAATTTACCATGGCATGCGAAAGATCGGGTATATACATGACGGAGATATGAAGCTGGATATTTAACAGGGAAACCCTTCACAGATTATGAAAATTGTGGTACAGTATAATAGAATATCCGGTTACATTTCATGCCCGGGGCGCCTGCTTGCCGCGTGGCCGCGGGAAAATATAATTGAATAACTGGTTCGAATTACAGGAGGAATGGCGATGGCGGCGATAGGAGTTCTGGGTGCGGGTACGTGGGGAATGGCTCTGGCCAGGATGCTCTGCAATATGGGACATGATGTTCAGGTCTGGTCGGCCCTGCCGGAAGAAATCGATGTACTGATGGCTACGGGCAAACATCCGAAGCTGGCTCATATGGAGCTTCCCGAAGATTTGGGGTATACGAAATCCATACAGGAGGTATCCGGGAATAAGGACATTCTGCTTTTTGCCGTGCCCTCCGTTTTCGTGCGCAGTACGGCAAAGGCGGTCTGTCCTTATGTGGCAGACGGCCAGGTGATCGTGGATGTGGCAAAAGGGATTGAGCCGGGCAGCCTCTTTACGCTGACTCAGGTGATCCGGGACGAGCTGTCCCGGCGGCAGGAGCTTTCAAAGGTGAAGCTGGTGGCGCTCTCCGGTCCCACCCATGCCGAGGAGGTGGCTGTGGATCTCCCCACCACCATCGTAGCGGCCTGTGAGGATCTGGATGCGGCCCGTCGGGTGCAGAGTATTTTCATGAATCCAAAGTTCCGCGTATATACCAACGATGACATCCACGGAGTGGAAATTTGCGGAGCGTTTAAGAATATTATTGCCCTGGGTACCGGTATTGCCCGGGGGCTAGGGTATGGGGATAATACGGCGGCGGCGCTGATTACCCGGGGCGTGCGGGAGGTAGCCCGCCTCGGCGAATTGATGGGCTGTAAGCCGGATACCTTCAACGGTCTGGCCGGTATTGGCGATCTGATCGTGACCTGCACCAGTAAGCACAGCAGGAATCTGACCTGCGGTATGCTGCTGGGCCGGGGGAAAGGCAAGGAAGAGGCCATTCGCGAGGTGGGAATGGTGGTGGAGGGTATTTATGCGCTGGACGCCGCCATGGAACTGAAGAAAAAATATCAGGTGGAGCTGCCGATCTGTGAGGCCGTGGACGCTATTGTCAATCAGGGTATGTCTGCATTGGCGGCGGGCGAGGCCCTGATGGAGCGAATGGGCAGGCAGGAATAAAAAGAACCCCTATAAAGGGGTTCCTTCTTTCGCAGCTGTGAAATTGGAAAAGGGTACGGTGATCTTTAGATCCTCGTTGCGCTGATGCTTCTTATACAGGTGTTCGATGATCTGTCTGCGGCGGATAATGCCGATAAAGACATTTTGATCGTCCACCACCGGTACGAAATTCTGCTGCATGGAGGTATCCACCAGTTCTTCGATGGTGCATCCAGCGTTGACCGGAGCGTATTTCCAGCGGCGGGGGGTTTCCTCAATGGGAAAATCTTCGGCGTCGTGGAGATTCAGGCTGTATTGTTT
>CASWRE010000045.1 GCA_949471785.1 uncultured Lachnospiraceae bacterium
GTAGAACATCAGCCTTCCAAGCTGAATACGTGAGTTCGATTCTCATCACCTGCTTGTGGTTCCTGTGAATCAGTAGTGTGCTAGTAGCTCAGCTGGATAGAGCAACGGCCTTCTAAGCCGTGGGTCGGGGGTTCGAATCCCTTCTGGCACGTATGTGGTGGATATAGCGCAGTTGGTTAGCGCGCCAGATTGTGGCTCTGGAGGCCCAGGGTTCGAATCCCTGTATCCACCCTTTTTTATTGGGCTATCGCCAAGGGGTAAGGCACAGGACTTTGACTCCTGCATTCGTTGGTTCAAATCCAACTAGCCCAGTTGAACACTGGTGTGCAGGGGCCTTTTTTTATGTTTCGGTACAGGGCAAATGTGCAGACCGGCGCAAACAGTAACTGCTGCTGACAGCTTTATTGCCAACAGGCAAAAAGGTTGTTATCGGCAGTTTTTTTGTGGTATGATGATGGCGGAGGTGTGGTATGAAAAAAATATATCTGGCGGGTCTTTTGTGTCTGGCCCTTTTTATGACGATGGTCCGGCCGGTGGGTGCGGCCTCGGGCACGGATCATTCGTCCGTCCGAAAAACAGTGGAAAAGAAATCCCGCAAAGATTTTATCGTAGCCATAGACGCCGGCCATCAGAGAAAAGGAAACCACAAACAAGAGCCCCTGGGCCCTGGCTCTGCCAGGAAAAAAGCAAGGGTATCCGATGGCACCCAGGGAGTATCTACCGGGCTGGCTGAATATAAACTGAATTTAGCTGTGGCTAAACGTCTGAAAAAGCAGCTTTTACAAAAGGGTTTTCAAGTCTATATGGTGCGGGAAACTCATAACGTAAATATTGCCAACAGCAAACGGGTCAAAAAGGCCGTAAAGGCTAAAGCCGATATACTGATCCATATTCATGCCAACGGTTCGGCTCGGCGTTCAGACCACGGCGCCTTCACCATCTGCCAGACGAAAAAAAATCCCTGGCAGAAGCAATACAAAAAGAGCCGCGCCCTGGCAAAATACGTATTGAACGCGTATTGCCGCGCGATTTCCATTAAAAAGAGACCTGTTTCGGAGCGTGATGATCTGACAGGCATCAATTACAGTCCCATTCCGACGGTTTTTATTGAGATGGGCTATATGTCCAACCCCTCTGAAGACAGAAAAATGGCCCAAAAGGCGAATCAGACAAAGATGGCTAAAGGTATAGCAGACGGTGTGGAGAAATACTATAAGGCCTGCGTTCGGAAAAGATGAATAATTATTAAAATTCCCCATAATCATAGTATCTTTCTGGGGTGTATGCTACTATGGAAAACAGGAAAAACGGAGGGATGAGGCATGGAAGAGAAACGAAAGATCCTTGTGGCGGATGACGACGAGTCCATACTGGAGGTTATCCGGATCATGCTGGAAGGGGAGTATTACGAGGTGATAACGGCAAAAAACGGGCAGGAGGCCATTGACCGGGTAGACAGCTCCGTTGATCTTGTGATACTGGATATCATGATGCCGGGATGCTCGGGACTTACAGCCTGCACGGAAATCCGCAAGACGTCTCTGGTTCCCATACTTTTTTTGACCGCAAAGTCTACGGACGCTGATAAAATCATCGGCTTTTCGTCGGGAGCCGACGATTATCTCGTGAAACCGTTTTCATACGCAGAGCTGTTGTCCCGTGTGAAGGCTCTGATCCGCCGCTATCATAATTATAATTCCGGTAAAGGCCGGGAATCGGAGGACGCCATTATCCGGATCAAAGATCTGGAACTTGACAGAGAGAAAAACAGGGTCTGCGTTAAAGGGGAGGAGATTCCCTTTACCGATACGGAGTATCAGATCTTAAGCCTGCTGGCCTGCAATCGAAAAAAGGTGTTCAGTGTTCAGAATATTTATGAGAGCGTATGGAATGAACCTTACTATGTGTCCTCCAACAACACGGTGACCGTGCATATCCGAAATATTCGTAAGAAAATAGAAGATGACGTACAGAAACCCGAGTATATTAAAACTGTATGGGGAAGGGGCTACCGTATTGAATAGTAGAAAAAAAAGAGGTTTTTCCCGGTTGCGGGTGGAATTACTGTTTGCGGCTCTGGTGGCTCTTGTCGTGGCCTACGGTTGTCATATATTGGTCAAAGAGGGGGGCGGCTATTATCTGGACGGACTGATTGCCTCAGCGGAATACATGTATGGCAAAAATGAGAAGATGTCTTTGCGGTTTCAGGAATATGTAGACGACAAGGGCCTTCTTCTGGAAAATACAGGGGAGATTTTGCATTGGTGCAGGGAGAATAAGACTTCGGTAACGCTGTATAACAGTAAAACCCAGGGCTTATATTCCTACTATTCTTTTTTGGGCAGCCAGGCGCAGATTTCTACCGTAGATGAAATGGCTTTTGAAATGACCGGCGAATATACCACAGGAGAATTCGCGATCCAGTTTAGCGACGGCGTCAGGGTGCGGGCGCTGTTCTATTATGACAGGATCTATAATTATTACGATTATTTTTATACAGGCAGTCTGTTTGCGGCAGGTATTTCTTTTTTGCTGGTGTTTATGATGCTGATTGCCAGAAAAATCAATTATATCCGCATCATGGATAAAGAATTAAAAGTGCTGGAGGGCGGTGATCTGGAATATGAGGTCACGGAGCTGGGCAGAGACGAGCTGTATCAGCTGGCCCGCGGCATTAACGAGATGCGCAAGGCTGTTTTACGGCGGGAGGAGGAGGAGAGACGCAATGCGCAGGCAAATCAGGAGTTGGTAACGGCGCTGTCCCATGACATCCGCACGCCGATGACGTCTCTGATCGGCTATCTGGAGATTCTCAAGATGGGTCGTTACCAGAGCGAAGAACAGAAGGAAGAATTTCTTGAGATTTCCCGTCAGAAAGCTTTTCAGATGAAAGAGATGATCGACAAGCTTTTTGAATACTCTCTCGTTACTGGTAAGATGGAAGAGACCTATCATATGGAGCGGATGGAGGTGGGAACCATTCTGTCGGCTATTCTGGACGGCCAGGTCAGCGATCTGCTCAATGAAGAATGGGAGATAGAGGAAAATCTAAGCGGTTACACTTCGAGAAATTATGTGATGGCAGATGTGGAGTTTTTTCAGAGGGTCCTGGATAATCTGTTGTCCAATATTCGGAAATACGCAGACAAATCTGCCAAAGTAGTGATTGAGGCGAAAGAGGGTGAAAATAGTGTCGCATTCAGTATCCGCAATCGGGTATTGCATGAAGAGGCTCTGGGCGGAAGTACCGGGGTGGGGCTGAAAACCTGCCAGAAGATTATGGAGGCTATGAACGGCAGTTTCCAGGTGAAACGGACAAAAAATATTTATTGTGTGTCGGTGACGCTGCCGCTCATTTGTCCACAGGGGGCGGGACGGCGGCAGCAGCCGGGTCAGAACAAAATATAGGACAGAAGCAGCCGGAGACGGAGCCCTTCATCATCAAGGGCGATACCAAATTCCTGTTCCAGCTTCTTGGTTCGGTAAATCAGCGTGTTTTTGTGGATGCCCAGTCTTTTGGCTGTGCGGACATGGTTGCGTTCTTCCAGCAGATAAGCATGCAGTGTCCGGTCGTATTCCGTGCCGTGTCTCTTATCGTACTCTCGGATCTTCACAATATCGGGATGGATCAGATTGGTCCGAATTTGCTCATGGAGAATCTTTCTCGCATAAGAGATGATGTAGTTTTCGCATCGGCTGACAGATTCGCCTTTTTGGGCGCCATAGTTCAGTGCAATGTCGGCCTGCTCGAGATAAATCGGCAGGTCAAAGAGATCTTTGAAGGGGTAGCTGATACCACAGCCCCCCTGGAAAGGCGACAGTACATATTTTAGTGTGCCAAGGACCTTCTCCAGGGGGATTTGCTTTGTATTTGTGATCAGTACCACCATTTCCCTGTAAAACAACACCTGGCATCCCGTCAGATTCCGTTCCAGATAGGCTGTCACGAAGGTGTGGGCCTGTTTGCCGTCCACTTCGATGACGTATTTTGTGTCTTCTTCGTACCAGCCCAGACGGTTAAAATATTTCCACAGTTTCCGCGGCTCCTCCTCACATTTTCCGGTCAGCAAGTTTAAAAAAGCGGTTTTTTGCTCTTCCTGGGCGCTGTCGGAGACATTTTTGTCCCACCATTCTTCGATCTGGTCATGGAGCACATTTGCCAGCTGCAGAAAACCCTGGCTGGGCCGGCTTTTGTCCGGAAGCAGCACCATCCATCCTTTGTGTACGCCCTTTTGAAAAATGTTTTGTAAAAGCAGCGTATGTCCTGTCTCGCTGTTTTCATACAGGAAGGGTTCCCGTCGGGTGAAGGTGCGCTTCAATACTTCCGTCCATTCTTTCAGGTGTTTCAACGGCGCAGCGCTGCCCTGGGACAGAAATGGCAGAAGATTGTCCGGCGGCCAGGCGCCTTTTTTGCCGCCCTGCAGTTCGACCACCTGTTGTCCTGAATCTAAAACCAGGATGGGGCAGTTGAAAAAGGGCAGAGCCGTGTGGAGTACGTGTCTCAGACTGCATCCGGCGGCGATTTCTTCCAGTACATGCATATCCCATTCCATGTAATCGTCGATGATTTCCTGTACCCGGTCGAAGGCATCTTCAAAACTGTCCGTGTAGAGAATGATATAGTCGTCCCGATTGGTGCAGATGATGCCCTCCTGCATGGTGGGAATGTAATCTTCTGAGCGCATTAAATATACAGTATGGGGTTTCACCCGGTTCCTCTGGGCCAGTAATGACGCATTGCGGATACAGGTCTTTCCTGACTGGATATGCAGGTCTTTCTCGTAATGTTTCAGGGCGTCGGCAAGAATCCACATGCTTAAATACATAGGGCCTCCTTTTGTGCAAACCGTACAATAGCTATCTTCACTTTAACAATCTCAGGTGTCAATGTCAACTGACTTTTTTCTTCACGAAATTTTCTATTGATTTTCCCAAAACATATGGTATAATAATGGTCATGGAAGCATAGCTCAGCTGGGATGAGCGTTCGCCTCACACGCGAGAGGTCATGGGTTCGAGCCCCATTGCTTCCATTTTTTCGGGGCATTAGCGCAGTTGGGAGCGCGCAACATTCGCATTGTTGAGGCCGTGGGTTCGAATCCCATATGCTCCATATTGAGGAAAGTTCTCTGGATGGTTTCAGAGGGCTTTTTTTATTGCCGCGCGCCGGAGGAAATTTTGTCAATCAAAGAATTTTCCCGGCCCTGCGGTTGTGCTTGACAGGCGGATGAAGAAGAGGGTACTATGTCAATATAGATACAGGCAGTCGGTAAATAATGGGAAAGGGGAAAAAATGAAAGCAAAAATGAGAAAAAAGTTTTGGGCAGGGGCGACGGCGCTGTTGCTGCTGCTGACAGGGATGTTTGCGGGGAAAACCGTATGGGCGGCCGAGAAAAAAGTGGTAAAGGTGGCCCTGGGCAGTACCCACAGCGCGGCGATCGACAATGAAGGAGGCCTCTGGATATGGGGGAGCAATGTATACGGAGAGCTGGGAAACGGAGAGAGGGGCAACAATCTGTGTGAGAGCGCGCCGGTCAAACTTATGGACGGCGTATCCGAGGTATCTTTGGGCGGCACCCAGAACACCCACAGCGCCGCGGTTACGAAAGACGGGTCTCTCTACATGTGGGGAAACAACGGTTTCGGCCAGCTGGGCGACGGAACGACCACGGAAAGTCTGAAACCGAAAAAAGTCATGGACGGCGTATCCCGGGTTGTGTTAGGCGAAAGAAAGACCGCTGCGATTAAAAAAGACGGCACCCTCTGGGTATGGGGGTATAACGGAAACAATGGACTGGGCACCGGGAGCGGCCGGGAGAATGCAACGCCTGTAAAACTTCTGGACGATGTGGTACAGGTGGATTTCGGAAGTTCCCATGGCGCGGCCCTGAAAAAGGACGGAAGCCTCTGGATGTGGGGGCACAGCGACGGAGGCGTGCTGGCCGGCGCCCAGGGGCATCAGCCGGAGAAAGTCATGGACGGCGTTAAGCAGATCTCTTTAGGGCATGCCCACAGCGGGGCTCTCAAGACGGACGGAAGCCTCTGGATGTGGGGCGAAAACGACTGGGGACAGTTAGGAGATAACAAAAGCGAGAGAGTAGTCACGGAACCGAAGAAGATCATGGACGGCGTCGCCCAGTTTTCCCTGGGCCAGTGGGCCACCGGTATTGTCAAAACGGACGGAAGCCTTTGGATGTGCGGGTACAATACTTATATCGGCTTTAGCAGCCATGTGCTGAAAAAGATAGCGGACGGGGCGGTCCTTGTGGAGCTGGGCGGTACCCACAATGCGATGATCAAGAAAGACGGGAGCCTCTGGACCTGGGGTGGAGGCTGGCGCGGCCAGCTGGGCGACGGCGAGAAGAATCTGGCCTATGGACATGATGTGAAGGAGCCGACTAAAATTACGGTGGGTGAAGCTGCCAAACCGGCGGACCCGAATCCCGGTCCGGGGCAGACGATAGGCGGCGGTACAAATTCCGGCCCGGGGCAGACCGGCGGCGGAAGCACGGGAAATACCCTTCCCAGGAAGAACAGCACCTTCACAGTTCAGAATATGAAGTATAAGGTGACAAAGTCCGACGCGAAAAACGGTACGGTCACACTGGTACAGGGAGATAAGAAGAAAACCTCGGTTTCCGTTCCCGCCACCGTGAAAAAGAACGGCTATACCTTTAAGGTGACGCAGATTTCCGGCAAAGCTTTTTATAAATACACGAAGCTGAAAAAAGTGACCTTGGGTAAAAATATTACAAGTATCGGATCAAAGGCTTTCCAAGGGTGTACCGCGTTAAAAACCGTATCTTTGGATAAGAATTTGGTTACAATAGGGGATTATGCCTTTAGCGGTTGTAAAAAGCTGGCCAAGCTAGCAATCCCGGCAAAAGTAAAGACTGTGGGAAAAGAAGCTTTTTCTAAATGCGGCAGCCTGAAAACCATCCAGGTCAAATCGACCGTATTGAAGAAAGTGGGCAAAAAGGCCTTAAGCGGTATCCATAAGAAAGCAACCATTAAGGTTCCGTCTAAAAAGCTCAAAACATATCGGAAACTGCTTAAAAAGAAGGGGCAGGCTTCTACCGTTAAAATTGTAAAAGGGTAGACCCTGCAGGCAGGACGGCAGAATACGGGATGCGGTCCTGCCATTCTTAATATGTCGTTTCCCGTAATAAGTATGAAAGCAGTTATGTATTCCTGTCAGACTGCTTTTTTGCTTGTCTACAGTAAAAATATAAAGGAGGCAAATAGATGTATGATTATCTGATTGTGGGGGCGGGCCTGTTTGGCGCGGTGTTCGCCCATGAAGCGAAGAAGGCAGGTAAATCCTGTCTGGTTATTGATAAGAGGGACCATATCGGGGGGAACGTCTACACAGAGGAAGTGGAGGGTATCCAGGTGCACCGTTACGGCGCTCATATTTTCCATACCAGCAATCGCGACACCTGGGAATATGTGCAGCAGTTTGCGGAATTTAACCGCTATACCAACAGCCCGGTGGCACGCTATAAGGACGAGCTGTACAATATGCCCTTTAATATGAATACATTCCATGGCTTGTGGAAGGATGTGTTCACACCGCAGGAGGCGAAGGCCCGGATTGAGGAGCAGATCCGGGCGTCGGGTATAACGGAGCCGAAGAATCTGGAAGAACAGGCGATCCGTCTGGTGGGCCGGGATATTTACGAGAAGCTGGTTAAAGGGTATACCGAGAAACAGTGGGGGCGTCGGGCCACGGAGCTGCCGGCTTTCATCATCCGGCGTTTGCCAGTGCGTTTCACTTACGACAATAATTATTTCAACGACAAGTATCAGGGAATCCCCATCGGCGGCTATACGGCCATGGTGGCCCGCATGCTGGAGGGGATTGAGATCCGCGCGGGAGTGGATTATTTCACCCATAAGGAAGAGCTGGACAGCCAAGCAGAGCAGGTCGTGTTTACCGGGATGATTGATGAATATTATCGGTACTGTTTTGGCGAGCTGGAATATCGTTCCCTGCGGTTTGAGACGGAGACGCTGGATATGGAGAATTACCAGGGTAATGCGGTGGTGAACTATACGGAGTATGAGGTTCCCTTTACCCGCATTATTGAGCACAAACATTTTGAGTTCGGAGATCAGCCGAAGACGGTGATTACCCGGGAATATCCTCACACCTGGGGGCATGGCGACGAACCATATTATCCGATGAACGACGAGAAAAATAATAGCCTCTTTGCCCGCTATCAGGAGCTGGCGGAGAAGGAAAAAAAGGTGATTTTTGGCGGCCGTCTGGGCATGTATCGTTATTTCGACATGCACAATGTTATTGAAGCGGCCCGTGAGATGGCGGCGCGACAAATGTAAAAATTTTTTTGTTGACTTTTGTGCAAGGAGGAGTATAATGAGCGATGAAAAAATTTTTGGAGGTTTGTTATGAAAAAGAAAACATTGACTTTGGCTTTATGTGCAGCGATGACTATGCTGGCGCTTACGGCCTGTGGCGGTAAGAAGGACGATGCTTCTTCATCGTCTTCCGCTCCGTCTTCCTCTTCCACTGTGTCTTCCTCTGCAGCAGCATCTGATGCCGGTACGACGCCGGAGGCTTCCGCGGCGGGGACCGAGAGTTCCGCAGCTCCTGAGAGCAGCAGCGCTGGGAGTTCCGTGGCATCTGAGGCCGGCGCGCCGTCCCTGGGCCTTTATGCCAGTGTGGAAGAGTTTGCGGCTTCCGATGAGATTCAGAGCCAGATTGACGGGATGAAGGAGTCTCTGAACGAAGCGGGTATGGACATTGCCGTTACCGGTGAAGGAGACAAGCTGGTTTACACCTATACTTATCAGGAGATGACTGATGAGGACGGTACTATGGCGGATGCCATTAAGACACAGATGGACGCGCAGGCTTCTACTTTCACAACCGTTGCAAACTCTATTAAAGCGGCGGTAAATGTGGAAAATCCGGTGGTGGTTGTGCGTTATCTGGATGCCAACGGCGACGAAATTTTCTCCGGCGAGTATCCGGCAGAGTAAATGTACAGAAATGATAATAGATGAATAGAACGAAAATGCGCTCCTTTTCCCGGTATCGTCGGAGAAAAGGAGCGCTTCTATTTACTGAGGCTTTTATTTACTGACACCACTTTACAACTTTTCCATAAAAAAATGTCATACAGGACTTTCTGATGTATAATAAGTTTGCAAACAAAAAAATACGAAAGAAAGTGATCCTGTACGACAGACTTATTATACAACGAAAAAACTATAATTGGTAGACTTTATCATTATTTTTACATTTATTTTGAGACTTGTTCCATTCCTACAGCCGAGACATTAGTCCTGCTTGTGCTGTCCATACTGACACTGGAGTCAGCGGATTCCATCCGTTTCCTTTACAGACATTTCCTGTCAAAGCTAACAGATAAATCCCTGAATGCCTTTTACTATGCCTGCTCCTATGCTAAAGTGGATTATTCCAGGTTTATGAATGCAACAGCATCCATGGCATTGAAACTAATCCCGAAATCCTTAGAGAGGCAGCCCGTTTTTTTATGCATTGATGATACCATTGTTCCCAAATATGGAAAGAAATTTGAGGATGTCTCAAAACTCTTTGACCATTCCGCGCACAACGGCAGCGGCTACCTGAATGGGCACTGCTTTGTAAGTGTCATGCTCTGTGTGCCAATGTGGGATAAAGGCAAGATTGTTTACCAGGCGTTTCCGCTTTCCTACCGTATGTGGCAGAAAGAAGAGTCAAAATTAAAGCTGGCTGCTTCCATGGTACGTCAGGCCATGCCTGAATTACAGGAAAAGGCGAATGTCATTATCCTATGCGACAGCTGGTATACAAAAGGGGATCTGGTTTCTGTCGTGGATGAATACCCAAACCTTGGCCTAATCGGAAATGCAAGGTATGACTCTGTCCTTTATGACCTTGCCCCGCAGCGGACCGGAAAAAGGGGCAGGCCTGCAAAACATGGGAAACGTCTTTCGGCGGAAAAAGATTTTACACTTTCGGATGAAAAAATAGGCGGTTATTATATTGGGATGCGCCGTGTCCTTACAAATATTTTCGGCACAAGGGAAGTTTTTGCCTATGTGACAGCCACAGAGAAGGAAGGCGGTTCCAGGCGCCTGTTCTTCAGTACGGTTTTCCCCACACAGCTGCAAATTTTTTGTGCATGGCAGGAAAAGACTCCCCTGAACCAGACGGGGAGTGCATGGATGGATTACATCCCCTTGTTCCTGTACTCATTCAGATGGAAGATAGAAGTCAGCTATTACGAACAGAAAACCTTCTGGTCACTATGCAGCTATATGGTGCGCAGCCGGAAAGGGATTGAAATGCTGGTTAATCTGATCAACATAGCTTATTGTGCGATGAAACTGCTGCCATATCAGGATGAAGCATTTTCAAAGTACCGTAGGAAAAGCGTACAGGATTTCAGGTTTGTGCTCAGCGAGAGGATCAGGCAGGAGGTATTTTTTGCCACTTTCGTGAAAAAGAGCGAAAGTATAATAAAATCATCTGCCCTTATGAAAGCCTTAAAATACCTTGTTCAGCAAAAGGAGCACTATTTATAATAGTTGTAAAGTGGTGTATAGACTTCTATTATCGCGATATTTTGCTTTGTTTCTTTGGCAATTCCTTTTTTGCTTATTTTTACTCTGTCAATTTTGGTATCGTACACCATCTTACCCGACTTGCGGTCAAAGAAATAATAATGGCCTTTTATCTTTTTCCACCCAAGAGCTACTTCCCCTTTACTGTTTACATAGTAAACATTGCTTCCTTTTTTAAAAAAAAGATTCTTTGCCAATTTGCCGTTTTGTTTTTTAAAATATTTTGTTCCTTTCTTTTTTACAAAAGAACCTTTGAGAGTCTCAACTGCTTTCTGCTTCTTACCAATTTGGATTACGATACTTTTTTTCGCCTCTTTCTTATCGTCGGACGTATCGTTTGCTCCGGCATATACTTTATAAGAAAGTGCGTTAAACAGTACCAATATTACAACAGCAATACACGATATCGTTATTCTGCGAGCCAATATTTTTTTCATTGCTTATCCCTTTCAGAAATTTCGGTCCTTCAAATCAACCTCTCCCTTTGTAATGACCGGAAGATTTCCCTCTTTCGCCGCACAACAATTCCTCCTGACATGTGACTCTGCCCTCCCCGTATCTTCTGCTAATATTCAATAATCTCCACACTCCCATCAGAGTAATGGATCTCCGTGTAACCATGTCCGCTGCCATCGCAGTCGTCAAAATTTTCACGGCTGACTTCTTTTTTCTTTGCCTTCTTTTTTTTGCTGCTCTTACTGCTTGACTTCTTTTTGGACGACGATTTGGCCGCCTCTTTTTGGGCCGCCTCCTGGGCCGCTTTTTTCGCTATGGCTTCGGCTTCGGCCTTGGCCGCCTCTTCCTTACTCTCAGTAAGATACTCCCCATAGACATACCCCTCCTGATCGCTGCCCTGGACGCGGAACCATTCTTCTCCTTTTTCCAGAACGGTGATTTCCGTGTTAATCGGAAAGACTTCCAGCTTATCCGCATCTTTGCCGGCCTCTGCCCGAAGCACGAGATTAACCGTTGTGTACATCACACATGATTCCTGATCCCCGATCTCCCCATCCGCAGATTCCTCTTTCTGGGAAGCTGTCTCCGTTGTTTCCACATTTTCCTGGGATTCTTTTACCTGAGACTCATTTGTTTCCGCCTCATCTGCGGCTTCCTCCGGCTGAGAGGTCCCTTCTGCCGCAGATACCGGACTTTCTTCCGGCCGGGACGCTTCCTGCTCCCGTGCATCTGAAACAGAGTCTTTCTCATCGCCCTGGGAAACCGCAGACGCCATCCCGGCCGCAGAGGACACTTTGTCCGCGGGCTGATCCGCCCCGCAGCCTGACAATTCAAGAACAGACGATGCCGCCAGAACCGCCAGGATCGCCAGTACTTTTTGTTTTTTCATGATTTTTTTCTCCTTATTCTTCTGTCAATCAGGACACATACAGCTCATACGTACTGTCCTCTCTCAATAGATCCGTAACCATATACAAGGTAAATCCGTCCCCGCCATCCTGTCTCGTCACCGGAAACGCCTCATACGTCAACAGCCCGTCCACACGGATATAAATCCGGGCGTCCGTCTTCAAGTTTTCTGCAGGCAGGCTGCCGCTGACCTTGGTGTATACGCCCTGATCCGCGATCTCCAAATCGGGAATCTCCGCCCGAAAATCCCCGTCATCCATGCCTGAAACAAGAGGCGCCGGCATCACAGGGGCATTTTCTGCCATGTCCGGAAGGAAACGCTCCGCCCGCTCGACTACCAGGGTATCCGCTTCACAGGCAAATAAATCCGAGAGCTGATAGGGAACCCCTCTGGAAAAATAGGCTTCGCCGAAAGCCTCCGCCATATAGGGCAGCAATGCATTTCCAAAAGAATCCCGATACATCACCAGACTCCCCTCTTTTCCATCGGCCCGGGTATGGATCCTGGGTTCGAAATTGCTTTCTACCTCTTCCACATAAGAATACTGTGGAAGGGGCTCATAATAGATCTCATCCTCTAACCTTACCGCCGCAGGGTAGAGCATCTGATCCAGATCTCCGGTATAATCCCGCCGAACGCTATACTCCCTGTTATCATAGGAAGAATGTTCTTTTCTCAGACGGGAAAGAAGCTGATCCGCCGCCAGAGCCGCCCCTTTATTATTCCAGTGAGAATCCCGGGCATGATACAGCACCTCATTTTGTTCCTTCAGAAAGCTGTACAAATCCACATAATTGACCCGTTCTGCCTCCAAATAAGGTACAATCCGTGACAAATTGTTTTCCCGGGCGCGAAATCCCCGATAATAATAGGGCATCCGTTCTCCATAAAGGGAATTTTTATTGGGAGCGACCGTAAATACAAAATCCGCGCCATTTTCTTTGACATAAGCCTGCACCATGGCCAGCGTATGGGCCACAGCAAACAGCTGCCGGTCGCTGAGCAGTTCCGTCCCCTGGTAATCTGCCAGGGAATCTTTATAGTAAAGCCACCCGTCTTCCCCCACTATCACATTATCCTGGGCAGACACGCCGAAGACGCGCCCCGAAAGGAGAGCATAGCCTGTCGCCCACTCATTGCGAAAAGCAAAATGATCTTCAAAATACTTTCCCATGTCGCTGAGAATATCCTGGTTCCATCCCTCCTCTGTTTTCCATACCGGCCATTTCGCCAGCTCGCGGTTCTCCGAGGACTCCTCCATACCGCCAAAGAGCAATCCGGCCGACGGCCACAGGCAGAGCGCCAGGCAAAAGATTATGTATACAATGTTTGCCCCCTTTTTCATTCTCCCCTCCTCTAAAACCGGAAATAAATAAAAGGATTATACGTTCCGCCCGCCAGACTCAGCATACACAGGAATAAAAGCAGAGGACTGACGGCCCAGGAAAATGCCACAGACGCTTTTCTTTGTCCGATCTTTTCTTTGAGCGGCAGACAGGCTATGATCCCGGCTGTAAACGTCGTTATGTTTAGAGGCGTAAGTAAAGACAGACACAACCGCATCGCCTCAAAATCAAAACGGAATCCCGTAAACATTTCTTTTACCAGGAAAATCCCCTGCCCCATAGTATCTGCCCGGAAAAATACAAACCCGATCATAACCGCCAATACTACATAGATATGGGACAAACATTGTCCAAGCACTTTCTTCTCCTTTTTAAAAACAGGCAGATACTCCTCCAGCATCAGGAAAAAGCCATGATACACACCCCAGAAAAGAAAAGTGAGGTTAGCCCCGTGCCAGATCCCGGTGCAGAGAAATACAATCAATTTATTTATGCAGGCGCGCCATCGCCCTTTACGGTTTCCGCCTAACGGGATATACAAATACTCTCTGAACCAGCCGGATAGGGATATATGCCACCGTTTCCAGAAATCCCGTACAGAATCGGCGACATAAGGATAGTGAAAATTCTCTCTGAAATGAAACCCAAACATCCGGCCCAGACCGATCGCCATATCACTGTAACCACTGAAATCAAAATAAATCTGCAGCATATAGGCAGCCGCCCCCATCCATGCCACCGCCGCATTGATCTGCAGCGTATTCGCGCCAAAACAGGCATCCGCCACGACGCCCATCGTATTGGCAATCAGCACTTTTTTCGCCAGACCAAAACTAAAACGTCGAAATCCCTCCGCAGTCCCTTTCAGGGTCTGCCGTCTGTCTTTTAGCTCCCGGTCAATATCATGGTATTTTACAATGGGACCTGCAATCAGCTGTGGAAAAAACGAAATATAGAGCAGGACATGCACGAAATTTTTCTGTGTCTCTACCTCCCGTCTGTACACGTCGAACACATAAGACATCGCCTGAAAGGTGAAAAAAGAAATTCCAATAGGTAATGCTAACCGGGGTACTGGCACAGCCATACCTGCACACCCGTTCCACAATTCTGCCAAAAAGCCCGCATACTTATATACCCCCAGTATGCCCAGATTCATAATAACCGATAAAATAAGTATCCATCGAGCTGACTGCCTGCGGCTTTCCAGCAGCCGGGCCCATAAATAATTCATGGCGGCCGATCCGATCATCAGGAACACATAAACCGGCTCCCCATAAGCGTAAAACAACAGGCTTGCCGTCAAAAGCAGCAGATTCCGGGCCTTTACGGAACGAAGCGCCCAGCTCGCCAGAAGCACCGCCGGCAAAAAAGCACTTACAAAAACCAATGAACTAAATACCATGGCGGTTTCCCTAGAAAGCTACATTTACATATTTGACAGATTTGAATTTATTATATGTTTTTTTCAGCTTTCCCCTCTCTTTCAGACAGTATTTGCCCGAAGATTTTTCCGCAAATTTGTCCATATTCGGATCGCAAATATACCATTTTGACTTAATCTTGATCTCTACCCACGCGTGGGGCTGTAACTTTCCGGAAAACCCGTTTGTCTTACCCAGTCCGATACGCACTTTGTAATTGGTGGCCTTTTTTGCCAGAAACGCATATGCGGCAGCAAAATGATAGCAGCTTCCCTTCTTCCCCTTGAACATCTCCAGCGCGTAAGTCTTTTCCCACCCCTTCGTATTTTTAAAGCCAACAGTTCTTTTATAACCGTAATTTTTCTCTACATAAGAGAATAACTTTTTCAGCTTCTTTTTCTTACTGTCTTTTTTATTTACCTGTTTCTTTACAATTTTCTCCGTTTTGGCTTTTACCTGTCTGGATACCTTTGATGAGGCGGCTGCTTCCACCGCCGCCGCTCCGGGAAAACAGGCCGCAGTCAGCGTCACTGCCATAATAAAGGCGATTATTTTTTTGCATACTTTACACTTTTTCATCTCTCCATACTCCTCTTTCGTTTATTCCGCTCCCATGAACCGTTCTACACCGTCCTCATCAAAGGATGTATACACGACAAAATTATCATAGGTGAGTTTACAGTCCGTACCGTTGCCATAACAGCCCCGGGAATACTTCCTCTTTTTCGGTTCTCCGATCAGAGCCAGCAGTTCGGCAAATGGCTTCTCATATTTCGCCGCTTTACGTAATTGGGAAGTCCTGGTTTTATCATACTTTCCGCTGGATTTAAAACAGTAGAACTTTTCCTTAAATACTTCCGTTCCCGTAACCATCCGGCCATTCTCATAAAAATAGTATTTTTTGTTTTTGGACCAGCCTTTCACGGCCTGCCCCTTTTTATTCACCTGATATTTTACTTTGCCGACTTTTACCACTTTATTAGCAGAAGGCGCAAAAAGCTGACCCTTTTCATTAAAAATGTAATATTTTTTCTTGATTTTCACACTGCCCACGGCCGCGTCCCCATTGGACAGGAAATAATATTTTTTCTTTTTAATGGTTTTCCAGGCTTTTTTGATCCGTCGGCCATGCCGATAATATCGGTATTTTCCTTTCTCCTTCACCAGACCATTCTTTTTCACCGCAAATGTCTGTATCACACTGCCGCTGTCTGGTCTCTCTGCCGCCTGGCAGGGAATCATAAAAAGAAACAGCGATAAAAAGAACACCGTCCAAAAACTTACTTTTTTCCTCATCTGTAATCTCTCCTCGTACGAATATCACCACTTTACAACTTCATAAATGATACCCTTTGCGTCTCCTTTTCGCCTCTGCCCCGGAGACTGCCTTTTCCGGTCACTTTATTTTGATCTTCACCGTAGCCTTCTTTCCGCTCCCGTCGGTCGCCCTCACGGTAATCTTAACCGTCTTGTTTTTCCCGGCTTTCAGGGCCTTAACGACGCCTTTTTGAGACACTTTGGCATACTTCGTATTGGAACATTCCCATTTGAGGGCTTTGTTCGCCTTTTTCCCGGTGGTTTTCACCACGGTTTTCAGCTTGACGGAGCGGCCCGTTTTAAGGGATTTCGGCGCTTTCCTGATCCTGACGCTCTTCACGGAGTCTTTCTGGATTTTGATAGTGCAGGATGCTTTTACGCCGCTGCCGTCTTTGGCCGTCGCCGTGATGGTGACGGACTTGCCCGCGCCCTTCTTTTTCAGCGTGACTTTTCCTTTCACGTCCACTGTTGCATACTTCTTGTTGCTGCTCGTCCATTTCAGAGACTTGTCGGATGCGTTTTTCGGCGTGACCGTTGCGGTTATCTGCACTTTTTTTCCTGCAGCCAATTTTGGGGAGACGACGGACAGTTTTATTTTCCTGATTTTTACTGCTGTGTCGCCCTCCGTCCCCTTATCCGGATCTGCAGGCTGCTCCGGCTTGGCCGTCCCCTGGGAACCGCTCCCGTCTCCGGCAGGAGGCGTATCTGTGGGCTTGTCTTTATCGCCGGCTGGATTATCCGGTTTTCCTACAGGCTGTTCCGTACCTCCGGAGACATCCGGCTTACCGCCGGGTTTTCCGGGTTCAGCGACAAAAGGAACCCTACATTTTTTTGCATATTCTTCACCCGCAGAACCACTGACGCAGTAAATAACGAAATTCGGAATCTGATCAAAAGACTCCTCTACAATAGAGCCCTCATCATCATATTCATACTGACATCCAATAGCCAGCCACCCAATCTCTGTAACGCTTGGCGGTATTTTCGCACTTGCTAAACCACGGCACTCAAAAAACGCCTACTCTCCTATACTGGTCACCTTAGGCCCGCCAATGCCAATACTTTCCGGGATGACCAGCTCTCCTGTAATCTCTAAATAATTCTCCGACCAGATAATCTCCGCCGTCCCGTCCTCCAAAATCTTATATTTCCATTCCACAGTGGGATTACCTGAATCCCCTGCCGCAAATACCGGCTGCATCGTCAGCGCCAGCATTGCCATTGCCGTCAGCAGCCACCTGCAAATTCTTTTTCCCATTTTTCCACCTGCTCCTTCCTTTTATATTTTTCAATTTTACTTCAGCTCCTAATTGGCAGACTGTACTGTTCATAAAATTGTTTATAAATATTTTAGACCTATTATAATCCTACTAGATTTATCAGTCAATAAATTTCATACCCAAATATGACATTTTTTGTAACCGTCCAGCCTCAGCTTCACTGTTACAGAATATGCCTGTTCCCAGTCGCCTTCGACAAGGGACAGATTCTCCCTTGGCCTGCTTTACACGTTCTTACGGACTTTGCTAAAGGACTGACGTTTTACTTTATTTTCCAGAATAAGCTGCTTATCCAGAATAACTGAAAAAATATGGGTGGCTTGTTAGGGTTTGCTATGATAAAATATAAACAGGTGCAGGAGGTGGGGCTATGAATGTAGACACGACCATAGCGAAGAATATCCGTGTGGCTGATGAGAAAGCCAGTTATGATGCGGCCTGTAAGCGATTGCTTTCGGAGAAGATTATTTTAGCATGGATTATGAAAAACTGCCTGGATGAATATCGGGATTGTGATGTGGATGAGATTGCAGGAAAATATATTGAAGGTATGCCACAGGTAGGAGAAGTGGCAGTTGCCCCGGATGAATCTAATGGTATTTCTATGATACAAGGAGCTGGAAATGAAGATACTTCTCTGACGGAGGGATGCGTTACCTATGATATCCGGTTTTTTGCAACAGCTCCTGTATCCGGGGAACTGATTCGTTTGATCATCAATCTTGAAGCCCAGAATGA
The DNA here is from genome assembly GCA_949471785.1 of uncultured Lachnospiraceae bacterium. GTDB lineage: Bacteria > Bacillota > Clostridia > Lachnospirales > Lachnospiraceae > UBA11957. The sequence goes on from CASWRE010000045.1 coordinate 18,071, forward strand.
CTTCTATCCGGGTTATCCGCTGATAAAGAGGGGAATCTATTACTGTAGCCGGATGATTTCCGCCCAATACGGGACAGAGTTTGCAAATTCCCACTATGAGAATGTTAAAAAGGTATACAGCATATGGATCTGCATGAATCCGCCAAAGAACCGTGAAAACAGCATTACTCGTTATTACATTGCGGAAGAGAATCTGGTGGGCAGTGTAAAGGAACGAAAAGAGGATTATGATCTGATGGCGGCTGTTATGATTTGCCTTGGGAAAGAAGAAGATTCAAGTACAGATTTATTAAAACTGTTGAATGTGCTTCTGTCCACGGAGACAGGTTCACAGGATAAGTGCCAGATATTGGAGGAAGATTTTCATATTAGAATGACTCAGACATTGGAAAGTGAGGTGTCGCTTATGTGTAATTTGAGTAAAGGCGTGGAGGAGAAAGGGATTGAGAAAGGGATTGAGAAAGGGATAATAGCTACAATATCTACTTTAAAAGAGTTACAAATAGCAGATGATATTATTTTGAGCAAGATTCAGGAAAAATTTGGTTTGATGAAAGAAACTGCAGAAACGTACTTGAAAGAAATAAGATAGCCATTTCAGGCAGAACATTTTCTTGTTTTGCCCGAAATAATACTATAAGATTTTTCACACTTTGAGAAATATCTTTACTGTCTCATCTTCTATGGAAATGCTGCTGTCTTTCCTGTTTACCGTCTGATTTTCAGCGCCTCTCCGCCAAATCCACCAGCACCTGAATCACTTTCAAAATCCGCTCCTTATCCCGATCCGAAACCGCCTCCATACGCTCATAAAGGTCGTTGGCTTCCAGCTGGGCAGAAACCGCCAGTACATCAGAAAGCAGAAAATCCGCGTTTACCTGCAGTTCATTGGCAATTCTTATGAAAGTCTCCAGCTTGGGCGCCTTGACCCCCCGCTCAATGACGCTGACATGCTGCACGCTCAGATTCAGACGCTCCGCCAATTGCTCCTGGGTATATCCTTTGCGCTCCCTCGCCGTCTTTATCCTCTGCCCCATAGCTTTCAGTTCCATACTGACCCCCGTTTCACCAAATGCCTGCGTCTGTTACTCATTCGCAGATACGATATGCCGCTATACAGCCTTTTTCCCATATAAGGAAAACACTGCAAACGATTCTGTCATTCTTTCAGGAGTAGTATAATTCTATTTGATTTTATTATACAGCAACCATGAGATTCATTCTAAATCCGGCAGAACTTAATTAAGCATCATGATTATATGCATTGCATCAAAAAGAACCGCTGCGTGCTGCACGACGCTGCGGTTCCTGTAATGAAATATTCAACTGCGCATTTCCTCCAGAAGCACCTGAAGAATCATAATATGGTACTCCTCGTCCTTGATAATCCTCGCCAGCACGGCATTCACACACTCGTCGCTGATCATGCCGATGTGCATATTGTACTGCCTGATCGCGGCCTGCTCGGCTTCAATATCTGCCAGAAGAATTCTCTCCATGTTGTCCGGAAGCGTCAGATATTTAGGCGTCCACATCCGCTTCTGTCCATTGCGGTATTTTGCCACATAATCAATCCTTCCTCCCAGCAGCCCAATCAATTGTCCCAGTTTCTGCAGATGCATCATCTCCGCTATTCCCATGCCCAGAAGCGCCCTTGCGCAGGAACAGTCCTTTTCACACAGACGCCCTTCATTATTGATATACTGGGTAACGGCCGAAAGTTCCGACACAGAACCGCAATAATCTATGCTGAGCAGATTCGCATAGGCCTGATTACGCCCTTTCACCTCCAGCGGCGGATAGGGCAGATCCATCATAATCGGCCGGATGCTGCTGAACTGGCAGTTACTTTTTACTATATGCGCTTTTTCTTCCATAAAACGTGCGCCTCCTTGCTATGCCTCTATATAGCAATATATGGCGGCAAGGCGAAGTTGGTGCAATCCCTATATCCCTGATCCGTATTTCTTCATTCTTTTTCCTCTTTCCTGTCCCTGAAAAACAGCAGCCATATTCCCACTCCCAGCACCGGCAGCATAATAATATCCGCAATCAGAATCGCCGTCGTCCCGCTCCCCAGCGCCAGGGCAGTGATCACCGCGCCTACGATAGACCAGAAGTTCGCCGCAATATGCGCCGCGACAGGAATGCGCAGATCCTGTGTCCGCTCCAACGCGCATCCCAGAAACACGCCGATCAGAGAAGCATAAATAAACTGAACCATATTTCCATGGTATGCGCCAAAGCTCACTGCCGTCAGACCGATGGCCCAGCCCTTTCCCAGATAATCCCGGAGACGCTGCTGCAAAAGCCCTCGGAACACCAGCTCCTCAATGATCGGCGAGACGATCGCCACCACGGCCAGCAGCATAAAAATGCTCTGCCCGTCAAAAATCTGGCTGCTGGACTCCTCATAACCGGGAAACAGCTCATTGAGGCCGGACAGGCTGATCAGGTCATTGAATATCTGGCACAACGCCACCGCGGACAAAATCGTCCCCAGAACCATCGAAGACGAACTTTTTTTCTCCGGTCTCGGTTTATAGTGATACTGCCGATTCCTGCGTCTTCTCTCATCCAGCTGGATCAACCGGAGCAGAACGGGCATAGCCACCAGATTGCCCACCCCTGTGAGCAAAACGGCGCCATGCATCATCATAGCCATCAGTTCTTCCTGCTCCGTGATGCCCAGAACGGCCACCGCCACTATGCCGATAAAGGTATCTCCCACCAGGCTCACCACTGTGGTGATAGCAAAATAAAGCAGTACCGGATAGATCACCCGCCATATTTTTCTGCCCGCTGACTCGCCAAGCGCGGATTCCTGCCCATCCGACACAATTCGGACACTGCGGCTCTCCGGCATAACAGGCAAGGGGGTATCCAGAAAATTACCCATATCTATACTGTTGGTCTCCACCGTCTCGTCATCTTCATCGGACTCCGCCAGCACGGCCAGATCAGACACCGTATTCGCCACATAGGCGGCTCCCGCCTTCTGAAGCTCCTCCCGGCTGCCATAGCCATAGGCCACGCCGATACATTGCAGACCACAGTGATGGGCCCCGATCACATCATAATCCCGGTCTCCCACCATCAGCACCGCCTGCCTGTGATTGGACATTCCCAGCCTCCGAAGCGCTTCCTCGATTACCTCCGATTTTGATGTACGGCCGTCAAGCTCTGCCCCCACGATCTCCCGGAAATAACCGCTCAGGCCGAAGTGATCCAGAATCTGGCGCACATAGACCTCCGGTTTCGACGAAGCCACAGCCAGAATCCGTCCCCGGTCCACCAGGAGCCTCAGAATATCCTCCACGCCCGGATAGACTTCATTTTCAAACATTCCTTTATCTGTATAACGCTCCCGGTAATAGCGGATCGCCTCCAGGGCTTCCCCGTCGTCAAACCCGGCATAGGCCATAAACTGCTCCTTGAGCGGCGGCCCCACAAAGCACCGCAGCGCCTGTAAATCCACGACCTGCCGGCCCATTTTCTCTAATGCGTACTGTACGGAACGCATGATACCGGGGCCGGAATCCGTCAGCGTTCCGTCCAGATCAAACAAGATCACCTGCATATCTCTCACCAACTCCCATGGCCAGCCCCGTCACCCCACGGCGGCTGACTGCCAACCATTACATTTTTTCCGGCGCCGAAAAACCTAAAAGGCCTATGCCCGTTTCCAGCACATCCCGGGCCAGCGCCAGCAGACGGATGTAGGACTGTTGTCTGTCCTTATCTGCCTCGCCCAGAATCTTTGTTTCATGATAAAAATGATTAAACGCATTCGCCAGCTCATAAATATATGCGCACAGCCGATGGGGCGCCTTTTCTTCAAACGCCGTCTGCACCGCCGCATTAAAACCGCCGAGATCAAGCATAAGCGCCTTCTCACTGTCCCCCAAAGGAGCCATGATCCTGCCCGCCTCCACACTACCGCCGTTTTCCTTAAAGCGGCTAAGAATGGACTTCATACGCACAATCGTATATAAAATATACGGGCCGGTATCTCCCTCAAAAGAAGTGAAGCGTTCCGTGTCGAACACATAATCCTTCGCCGCCTGGTTGGAAAGATCACCATACTTGATAGCGGACAGCGCCACCATACGGGCCGTTTTGTGGGCGTCCTCCTCCCGGATACTGCGGTTATCCACGATTTTTTTGTACATTTCTTCCGCAATATCGTTCAGCAACACTTCCAGGCGCATGACGCCGCCCTCCCTGGTTTTGAAGGGTTTGCCGTCTTTACCGTTCATGGTACCAAAGCCCAGAAACGTCAGCTTTGTGTCCTCATCCACCAGACGGGTCTTCTTCGCACAGCGAAATACCTGGGTAAAATACAGGGACTGACGTTTGTCCACCACATAGATGATCTCATCGGGATGATACAGTTTCATTCTATCCATGATTGTGGCCAGATCCGTGGTATTATACAGAGAAGCGCCGTCAGATTTCAGGATCATACAGGGGGGGATTTCCCTGGTATCGGTCTCCTCACGCACATCCACCACCAGGGCGCCCTGATCCAGACGGGCATACCCTTCCCGTTTCAGATACTCTACCATTTCCGGAATATAAGGCTGGGCGTCGGACTCTTTTTTCCAAAGGTCAAAGGTCACTTCCAGCTTTTCATAATTTTTCTTTAAATCATTTACGGAAACCGTCATGATATGATTCCACAGCGCGCCATAGCCGCGGTGGCCCTGCTGCAGCAGATGGGTGGCTTCCATGGCTCGCTCTTTGTAAACGGGGTCCTCCTTGGAACGGGCGCTGGCAGCCGGATAAATCTCTTCCAGCTCACCGATGGTAAAGGGCGCCTCTTGGGGATAATCCCCCTCATACCCTTCTCTAAAATAGATCAGATCCGGCTGTCGTTCCTTCAATTCCGTAATGATCAGGCCCATTTGCAGGCCCCAGTCCCCCAAATGTACGTCGCCGATCATTGTATGGCCCACAAAACGACCCAGACGCTTGATACTTTCGCCGATCACCGCCGATCGCAGGTGGCCTACATGCAATGGCTTCGCCACATTAGGACCGCCGTAATCAATCATGATCGTCTTCGGCTCCTTCGCCGTCTCCACGGACAGCTTTTCATCTGCCTGCATCCGGTTCAGATAATCCGCCAGAAACTCACCATTCACTTTCAGATTAATAAACCCCGGCCTGACTGCCTGCACATCGGCAAATATCCGGCTCTCACCCAGGGCGGCCGCCGCCGCCTCGGCCATGATCAAAGGCGCTTTGTGATAAGTTTTGGCCGCAGCCATGGCTCCGTTACACTGATATTCGCACAGATCCGGGCGATTGGACAGTGTTACCTTTCCAAAGGCAGCGTCCATCCCCGCCTTCTCAAAGGCCTTTCCCATCTCCCGGCTCAGTATTGTCAAAACACTCTCCATACTTCCTCCCAATTCCACAAAAAAATAACAATAATTTTATATTCTATTCACCGATTCTTTCCATTCCATAGTGTATAATAGATGGATAAGAAAACGCATATAAATTATTTTATGCCAAAATTATACAACACAGGAGATCATTTATGAATATACTTTTCTTTCTGACACCCAAAAGCGAAGTGGCTTATATCTACAATGACGGCACGCTGCGCCAGGCGCTGGAAAAGATGGAATACTACCGCTATACGGCCATTCCCATTCTGAACCATGCGGGCCAGTACATAGGCACTCTGACCGAAGGTGATCTTCTTCGGATCATCAAAAAACAATACAGCCTGAATCTCCACGACGCCGAAGATTTTCCCATTGAGGAAATCCCCCGCCGCTGGAAATACGCTCCGGTCAACGCTGGATGCACCATCGAAGAACT
>CASWRE010000046.1 GCA_949471785.1 uncultured Lachnospiraceae bacterium
TGTAACTATAAATTCCTTGATTTTTTAAGGAAAATCACTTGACAATATAGGGAGGAAAAAGTGATGAGGAAACAGAGAATGGTTTTTACGATGCTGGCGGCTTTGGCGTTGACAGTTTTGTGCGGCTGCGGGGGAGGAAGAGGCGGGGAGCCGGAGACATCCGCAGGCTCTATGGCGCCGCCGGAGGGAACGACGGATACTTCTGTATCTGCGAATGTTCCTGAAGGTTCAGTCGTATCCGGGGGAAAAGTATTTTCCCTGATCACAATGGATACCATTGACCAGTTCTGGTTGCAGGTAAAAGAGGGGGCGCAGGCGAAAGCCGATGAATTGGGTATAAATTTACGTTTTGACGCGCCGGTGGGCAAGACGGATGCGCAGGCTCAGTCTGATATGGTGGAAAATGCGATCAGTAACGGCGTAGACGGAATTATCATCTCTCCCACCAATAAAGAGGCGCTTGCCCCGGCCATTGATAAGGCGAAGGAGGCCGGGATTCCTGTAGTGTATGCAGGGACAATGTGTTCTTCGGAGAATTATCTTGCTTCCTACACAACGGACAATTATGCGGCCGGTGAAAAGGCGGCGCAGGAATTGGCAGGGCTTCTGGGGCAAAAAGGACAGGTAGCGGTTATCTGCGCCCAGCAGGGCGACGATTCCGGACAGCAAAGACAACAGGGTTTTTGTGACTGTGTCGGGAAGGAGTATCCGGATATGGAAGTTGTCCAGGTTGTCTATTCTGACGGGGAAGCCGAAAAGGCCATGAATCTGACTACAAATCTTCTGGCAACTTATCCGGAATTAAAAGGCATATTTTCTATTAATGAGGGGTCGACAATCGGAATGGCCCAGGGTCTTTCCCAGAGTGGAATGCCGGAAGGATTTGCCTGTATAGGATTCGATCTGTCTGACAATACCCGCGCATCCATTGAGGACGGTTCTATCAACGGCGTGATTGTCCAGGACCCGGAAGGGATGGGCAGTGAATCTGTAGAAGCGCTTTTTAGCTATTTAGAGAATCAGGAAGAACCGGAGTCCAGAGATACATTTACCCAGAGCTTTTTTGTGACAAAGGATAATCTGGATCAGTTCTGACGAAATATGACATCAAAAAAAGCAGGTTAACATGACTTCAAGAGAACGTGTGCGGGCAGTATTAAATCATGAGAGGCCGGATCAGCTGTGTATCGATTTTGGGGCCAATCGTTCCAGCGGGATAGGGGCGCATGCCTATAACGAGCTGAAAAAACATCTGGGATACTCGGAAAAGACCACAAAAGTATATGATTTGATGCAGCAGTTGGCGCTGCCGGAGCCCTTTATGGTGGAACGGTTTGGCGGAGATTTGATGCAGGTACTGCAGCTGAAGCCTTTTTACGGGATTCGGCTGGACCGTTGGAAGTGTTCCAGGCTTCCTTCCGGGGAGGATTCGCTGGTGCCCTATGATTTTCAGCCGGTGGTAAACGGCCGGGGGGATTATGAGATTTATGACGAGGCGGGCGTCTGCCTGGCCAGACGCCCGGCCCAGGGGATCTACTATGACAATATGAATTATTATTTGAGCGAAGCGGGGACGCTGGAAGAATTAAAAGAAATCATGCGGCTCCCACAGATTACAGAGGAAGAACTGGTTTTTCTGGAAGTGCAGGCCAGGGAATTGTATTATAATACAGAAAAGGCCTTGTCTATGCATGTGGGATGCGCTATATTTGAACAGGGACAGCAGGATTTCGGATTTGAGAATTTTTATTATAATCTTGCGGCGGAAAAGGAACTGGTACACTATTGGGCGGCGGCCATGACAGATGCCTACTGCGCCATATTGGAAAAAGTATTGGATCGTGTAGGGAACTATGTGGATATTGCTTTTTTTGGCGGAGACGATATGGGTACGCAGCAGGCGGCGTAGCTTTCGACAGACATGTACCGGGAAATGATAAAGCCCTGTCACAAAAAGATGTATCAGTTTGTGAGGAAAAAAGCGCCGGATGTGAAAGTAGGGCTGCACTGCTGCGGAGCGATTCACAGCCTGATTCCTGACCTGATTGATGCAGGAGTTCAGGTGCTCAATCCGGTTCAGATATCTGCCAGAGGAATGGACCCGCAGATGCTGAAACGGGAATTTGGAAAAGAGCTGGTATTCTGGGGCGGCGGGGCCGATATGCAGGGATTTGTCAATGACACATCCGACGCCGAAAAGATTTATGAACATGTCAGGGAGCTGCTGGATATTTTTGCCCCTGATGGCGGATACATATTTGCGCCGGTGCATAATATTTTAGATAATATCGGATCGGACAAAGTGTTGGCGATTTACCGGGCTGCCCTGGATTATCGGGAGGAACACAGAAAGAGTTCGTGATCCCGCGGCGGAGAGGAGACCAGTGGTATGAGGTATTTTATCGGTGTGGATTTGGGGACATCCAGCGTAAAGACTGTTCTGATGGGGGAGGACGGCCGTGTGGCCGGCCTCTCCCAGAGAGCGTACGGCATATACAAGCCCCGGGCTGCTTATGCGGAACAGGACATGGAGGTTTTGTGGAAAGCGACTCGGGAAGCGCTGTGTGAATTGACCGGAAAGTACCGGGAGCATTTGGGAAATCTGTGCGGAATCGGTTTTTCCGGGCAAATGCATGGGCTGGTCATGACGGACCAGGAGGGCAGTCCTGTACGGAACGCAATCATCTGGGCCGACCAGCGCTCGGAGGAGGCAGTTCTTTCCCTTTACAGACAAATACCTGAGGAGCAGTACAGGCAGATTACCCTGAATGCTCTGGGTACCGGATTTTTGACCGCGTCTCTTTTGTGGGTGCGGAAAGAGGAGCCCCGCAATTTTGAGCGGGCATGCAGAGTCATGCTGCCCAAGGACTACATTCGTTTTAAAATGTGCGGGGAATGGGGGACGGATATGACGGATGCCTCCGGAACCGGCGCCTTTGATACGGCGCGTCGGGACTGGGCCTGGGAGATCATAGACAAGCTGGGTATTTCCAGGAAGCTTTTTGTACCGTGTTTTGAATCCGGCGAGCTTGTGGGAAAAAGTACCCGGCAGAGTTTTACGGAGACGGGGGTCCCAGAGGGAACTCCCATTGTCTGCGGGGGCGGGGACACATTGATGCAGGCTGTGGGGAACGGTACAATGGAACCGGGAGTCCTGGTCTCAAATGTGGGGACGGCCAGTCAGGTAGCCTGTGCGGTGGATGAGCCGCTGTGCGATCCTCTGTACCGGATCAATACCTTTTGCCATGTACGGCCGGGGCTGTGGATGATGGCGGGGGCCAATTTAAGCGGCGGCGTGTCCCTGCAATGGCTGAAACAGAACATTCTACATATGGATTCTTTCGAGGAAATGACGAATCTGGCGTCGCAGTCCCCGGCAGGAAGCGGCGGCTTGCTGTTTCTGCCTTATTTAAACGGCGAGCGGACGCCATGGAACGACCCGGAGGCCCGCGGCATATATTTTGGCTTTAATCTGAACCACACGAGGGCCGATATGATACGGAGCACGATGGAAGGGATCATATTCAACCAGAAATGCTCCCTGGAGATTTTACAGGATATGGGGCTTTCTTTTGGCCGGATCGTTTCGTCCGGCGGCGGGGCCAGAAGCAGGCTGTTTCGTGAAATTCTTGCGGATGTATTCGGAAAAGAGATCTTCCGGAGCCTCGTACAGGAACAGGCGGCCGTAGGAGCGGCCGTTACGGCAGCGGTGGGCGTGGGCGTCTATCGGGATTTTTCGGAGGCCTGCCGGCATACGGCCAGGCTGGACCAGGACGTTGTGGAGCCTGACCCTGTCCGCGTAAAACAGTATGAAGAACAGTTTCAGCAGTTTAAAGAACTGTATCCGGCGAACCGGCGGCTGTTTTACGGGAACAGGCCGCACGGTGTATAATCAGGGAAAAACCAATGTGTGAATGTTTTTAAGGAGAAGCTGTTTCATGACAAGAATTCTATTAGTAGAGGATGATAAAAGCATTGTCGCCAATCTTACCGAATTTCTGGAGTCGGAAGGTTTCCGGGTGAAAAGTGAGCCGGGCCAGGCGGGGGCCCTTGGCCGGCTGGAGAGAGAGACTTTTGATCTGGTGCTGTTGGATATCTCCCTGGCGGACGGCAACGGTTTCTCGGTCTGCTCGGCTATAAAAGCAGATTACGGCCTTCCGGTGATTTTCCTGACGGCGTCGGGGGACGAATACAGCACGGTGACGGGATTTGACCTGGGGGCCGACGACTATATCCCCAAACCTTTCCGTCCCCGGGAATTGATTTCCCGGATCAGGAATGTTCTCCGGCTTACGGGCGGGACGGGAACCGTGACAAAGCTGGGAAAGGTCTCGGTGGATACGGTAAAGGGCTCCGCCAGTAAAAACGGAAAAGATCTGTGCCTGTCGGCGCTGGAATACCGTCTGCTTCTGGTTTTTCTGAACAACAGGGGGGCCGTGCTGTCCCGGTCTCAGCTTTTGGAGACGATATGGGATATTGCCGGGGATTTTGTGAATGATAATACGCTGACGGTATATATCAAAAGGCTGCGGGAGAAGATAGAGGACGATCCCCAGAAGCCGGAAATCATCAAGACGGTCAGGGGGATGGGATATAAGGTGGATCTGTGATGAAATGGATGCGAAACCCGGAGGTTATAAAAAATTTTCTTGCCATGGCGGGAATATCCGTCGTGGGAACGGCCGTCGCCGCTGTGTGGAACAGGGATTTCGGCGTGTTTACTCTTCTGTTGTGCCTGTTTCTTTTGCTGTGTCATGGAATCGGGACCCGCGGCAGATATCGGCGGATCGCGTCGTTTTCCCTGGACATCAATCGTATTCTCCATGGAAAAGACCAGGTGTTTCTGGAAAAATACGCCGAGGGAGAATTGGGAGTCCTGCAGAATGAAGTATATAAAATGACCGTCCGGCTGCGGGAGCAGAAACAGCAGCTTCTGGACGACAAAGCCTATCTGGCCGATTCCCTGGCGGATATTTCCCATCAGCTTCGGACGCCTCTTACTTCGATCAATCTGCTGGTATCGTTCCTCTCGGAGCCGGAGGTCAGCAGCGAGAGGCGGCTGGAACTGGCCCGGGAGCTGTACCGCCTGCTGGGGCGCATTGACTGGCTGATCACCAGCCTTTTGAAGATGTCGAAACTGGACGCCGAGACGGTACTGTTCACGAAAAGGATTGTTTCGCTGCGGGAGTTGACGGAAAAGGCGGTGGAGCCGGTGCTCGTTCCCATGGAGCTGCGGAACCAGCAGCTGGCCGTCGACGTGGAGGGGAACGTGGACTGCGATCTGTCCTGGACCTGCGAGGCCCTGACCAATATTTTGAAAAACTGTATGGAGCATACGCCGGACGGCGGACATCTGGAGATCCGCGGCCGTGAAAACCCTGTCTATGTGGAGATCTTTATCCGTGACGACGGTAAAGGGATTGCCAAGGAAGATCTGCCTCATATTTTTGAACGCTTTTATAAAGGGAAAAATTCCAGCGAGAACAGCTATGGTATCGGGCTGGCCCTGTCCCGGATGATCATTGTCAATCAGGGCGGTACGATCAAGGCGGAGAATAATCCCATCAAGGGAGCGAAATTCAGTATCCGGTTTTACAAAGAGACTGTCTGACGGGGCGGTTTCTTTTTTATTTTTCGGTGACATTTTTGTTATTTTTAAGTCACTGCCCTGTCATCTGGACGGGATAGAATGACCATATTAAAACGAAAGGGAGTATTTTTTACATGGAAATAGTAAGAGTGGAGGATCTTTGTAAGACCTATGGCAGGGGTGAGAATGAGGTAAAGGCGCTGGATCATGTATCCTTCTCTGTGGATAAAGGCGAATTTGTGGCAATTATCGGCCCCTCAGGTTCGGGAAAATCTACGCTGCTTCATATTCTGGGAGCGGTGGACCGGCCCACCGGCGGGAAGGTATATATGGACGGCCGTGACGTATTTGCACAGAATGAGGATCAGCTGGCGATCTTTCGCCGCCGTCAGGTGGGGTTGATCTATCAGTTTTATAATCTGATTCCGGTATTGAATGTGACGGAAAATATTACCCTGCCCTTGCTGATGGACGGGCAGCAGGTAAATGAAGAGCGGCTTCGGGAGATGCTTACGACATTGAAACTTACCGGGCGGGAGAACCATCTGCCCAACCAGCTTTCCGGCGGGCAGCAGCAGAGAGTGTCCATTGGCCGGGCTATTATGAATGCTCCGGCGGTGGTGCTGGCCGATGAGCCCACGGGAAATCTGGACAGAAAGAACAGCCAGGAGATCGTGGAGCTTCTGAAAGTTTCCAATCAGAAGTATCATCAGACGCTGATCATGATTACCCACGACGAGAGCATTGCCCTGCAGGCAGACCGCATTATCTCTATCGAAGACGGTAAAATTATCCGGGATGAGGTGATCCGCAGATGAATGTATTTAATAAAATAACGCTGGCGCTGTTAAAGAAAAACAAAGTCCGCACGGCGGTTACCATTATTGGCGTGATGCTGTCGGCGGCCATGATCTGTGCCGTGACCACCATTGTATCCAGCTTCCAGAATTATATGCGGGAAAGTATTATTTATCAAATGGGCGACTGGCACGGCGTGTCCTACGGTACGGACCGGGCAGGTTATGAAGCGATCAGGGACAGTGGCGAGGTCGCCGGGACCGCGTGTGACCAGCAGCTGGGCTTTGCCGAGACAGACTCAAAAAATGACTATAAACCCTATATTTACGTGATCGGAGCGGGGGACGGTTTTGACGATATGATGCCCGTCCGCATGGTGGAGGGACGGATGCCCGAAAACAGCGGGGAACTGATCCTGCCGCAGCATCTGGGGGAAAACGGAAGCGTGGTTTACGCCATAGGCGATACGTTGAACCTGGATCTTGGCAGCCGTATGATAGACGGGGAGGAACTCTCTCAACGAGATCCCTGCTTTGGATACGATGATAACGGCCGGGATTATTTTAACGAGGAAGAGCTGGTGGTCCGCGAGAACAGGACCTATACGGTGGTAGGAATTTATGAGAGGCCTTCCTTTGAGGATTATATGGCTCCGGGCTATACGGCGATTACTGTGGCGGACGAGGAACCGGAGGAAGGCGGCCGTTATGATGTGTATTTCAGGATGAAGAATCCCAAGCGAGTGTTTGCCTTCATGGATGAGCGGGTTACCGACGGCGACACCAATACGGATTTGCTGATGCTCTCCGGGGCGGTGCGGTTTGAGAGCTATTACCGGATGATCTATGGTCTGGCGGCGGTGATTATTATTCTGATCATGTTCGGGTCGGTTTCCCTGATTTACAATGCGTTTTCCATTGCCGTGTCGGAGAGGACGAAGCAGTTTGGGTTGTTGTCTTCCATAGGGGCTACGAAAAGGCAGATCCGTCACATGGTATTTTTTGAAGCCGTGGCCGTGGCTCTGGTGGGTATTCCTCTGGGCATTCTGGCGGGTATCAGCGGGATTGGCGTCACATTACTGCTCATCGGCAATAAATTTTCTTCCATTTTCGGATCTGCCGTTACCATGAAGCTGTGTGTTTCTCCCGCGGCAGTGGCAGTGGCCTGTGCGGTGGCTTTTTTGACGGTACTGATCTCGGCATGGATTCCCTCCCGCCGGGCCATGCGGATATCCGCCATCGAGGCGATCCGACAGACGACGGATATACAGATTAAGTCAAAAACGGTACGATCCTCAAAGCTGACGTACCGCATCTTCGGCCTGCCGGGTATGCTGGCCGGCAAGTATTACAGGCGCAGCCGCAAAAAGTACAGGGCTACGGTGGTGAGCCTGGTGATGAGTATCGTCCTGTTTGTCACTGCGGCGGCTTTCACGGATTACCTGATGGAATCTGCGGGGGGTGGATTGGGGAAGGATGATTATGATCTGAGGCTGTATGTTGAAGAGGAGGCATTCACGGATACGACAGTGGAAGATCTCCTGGAGCAGGTCAGAGGAGCAAAGGACGTCACGTCCGCCGTCGCCACATTGAACCGCCATTATTTCTGTGAAGCGGACAGGTCTGTTTTGACGGAGGATGCCCTGCGGTTTACCGTTCCCGAGTCTGGGGATGGTTCCGGGGATGAAACGGAGGTTTCTGTCTATACCCAGTTTCAGTTCGTGGATGACGGCGCCTTTAAGGAGCTGCTGGACAGAAACGGCCTGGACGCACAGAGCTATATGAATCCCGGCGAGCCCCTGGCCGTGGCGGTGAAAGGCGTGCCTGTATTTGATCCGGATCAGGGGAAATATATTTCTCTGGATTTTTTGAAGGAAGGGCAGTGCGAGCTGACGGCATGCGTGCCCCTGTATATGGATGGCTATTATCTGGATGAGGAAACAGGGCAGTATGAAGGCAGGGACGGAAAGCCGGTCTACCGCTATGTCAATGCCGATGATCCGGAAGTATTTCGGGAGGTTCCGGTAGACGAGGCGCTGAAAAAATATCCGCTGCGGGTAGGGACAACGTTGAGGGAAAACCCCTATTTTCTGGAAACCCGTGGGGAACCGCTTACCCTGCTCTATCCCCGGTGTGTGCAGGATGCGGTTCTTCAGGACACGGAGCCGGGCACATACCATTATTTTGCCGTTTCGAATGATCACAGGGAGAGCTATGCGGCTGTTCGACAGATCCTTACGGATTGCAGGATAAACAGCAACAGTCTGGTGGATTATGCGGAGCAGGAGGAGAGTAACCGCAATATCATCCTGATCATTCAGGTCTTTTCTTACGGCTTTATCGTGTTGATTTCCCTCATCGCCGCGGCAAACGTGTTCAACACGATATCGACGAATATCGCCCTGCGCCGCCGGGAGTTTGCCATGCTGAAATCCGTGGGCATGACCCGGGGAGGCTTCAACAGTATGATGAATTTTGAGTGCCTGCTCTATGGCTTTAAATCCCTGCTTTATGGGCTGCCTCTGTCGGCGGTAATGACGTATTTGATTTTCCTCTCCATATCCGAAGGGTATTCCACAGACTTTCATATGCCCTGGGGCGCCGTGGGGATAGCCGTGTTCAGTGTGTTTGCCGTAGTGTTTGTGACGATGATGTATGCCATGAGTAAAGTGAAAAAAGATAATCCCATTGAAGCCTTAAAAAATGAGAATATCTGATGGAGAATATCGTCTGAAATGCCGTACCATGCATGTCCGGAAAAGTGAGCAGGGAGAATTTTGCCGGACGGCAATGGCGCGGGGCGTCAAAAATGCCTGGGGGCAGTGTCCCCCGGGTGTTTTTTGCCTTTGTTCCGCCTGGGCAGGATATTTGATTTCAGAAATGCAGAAAAGGATGAATCGGCCTTTTGCGAAATGGTTCCGGTCTGCAATGAAATGATTTTCAGGATATCGGATGATTTGCGGGCAGAATCTGTGGTATGATGGGCGGGAGGATTTTGGCGTCATGGAAGGAGAGAAAGGTGGAGCATACATTTCACATCATGCAGAAAGGCTATACAGTCTGTCCGGAGAATTGGGGGATGGTAAATGAGAGCGCGCTGTACTATCGTTTTTATTTTGTGTACGGCGGGAGCGCCTGGGTGTGCAAAGACGACAGGATTATGTCTCTGAAGGAAGGATATCTGTATATTTTTCCGATGATGAATCCCTACAGCCTGTGGCATGACCCAAAGTATCCTCTGGATGTGCTGTGGTTTCATGTCGAAATGGCCATGGGGGCTTTTCCACGGCTGACCTGGCTTAGTGTGAGTGAAGAAAGCGTGATGCGGCATCTGCTGGAAGGAATGCGGGGGATCGTGGAAAGGCCGGGATATGGCGGAGAGCTGGCACAGCTTTTTTCTGTGTTTTTGACCGTACTGAATGAGGAGGTTCCGTTTCGTGAGGCAGAGAGCGGCAGACTGAAGCAAGTACTCCGTTATATGGAAGCCCATATCGGGGAGTCCGTCAGGGTGCAGGAGCTGGCGGATTTTTCCGGCATGGAACGATCTTATTTTTCCAGGAAATTTAAGGAAGTATTCCGGATGCCGCCCCAGCAGTATCTGGTGGCGATGAAGATGAGCGTGGCGGCTCGCCGTCTGCTTGGAGGGGACAGTGTGCGCCGGGCGGCGGAGGCAGTAGGCTATGCCGATGAGAAAGCCTTTTCCCGGGCCTTTAAGGCATACATGGAGATGCCTCCGGGGAAATACAGAAAAAGCCACAGTGGAATTCCTCCGGTCATATGACAGGAAACGTCTTTGCCGGTATGGGACGGACAAAATTAAAAAAAGTCACATTCTGCAACGATAAGTCACAGTACGACGTTGTGATTTCTTCCTTTTGATGATAGGATGGGATAAAATAAGTCACACAGAAACCCATTATGGCAAAGAGCTTCCGTGGCGGCGCGGGGCGGTACAAGGAGGAAAAAGATGAGCAGATATTTGAATTTGGCAGACCGGTTTGGCAGTACGCTGCACAGCGAGGCGGATCTGGGGAGGCTTCCCGCCGATGACCTGAAGATCTCCCGGGAGGATGTGAAGATTCTTCGCAGCCTGGGAAAAAAGAAACATGAGTATGCCATGTTTCCGGTGATGGATGAACGGAGGGCCATGTGGACGGCTGCAAATGACCTGCGCATGACGAAGCCGCCGGTTTATGTAGACGAGATCTGTTGGCCGGAAATGAATCGGGAGGGGGAGCTTGACCTGCATTGTACCCATCCCTTTGCCCGGGAACTGGAAGAGTTTTTGATTAAAGAACTGTATTGTTATGAGCACGGGCTGGGGGATGTGATCATCGAAGATTTTGTTGAAAGCCCTCTGGTGGTCTATGACAGCGGATTTGGCATTGACGAGGTGGTGGATATCCGCCGTACCGACAGAAACAGCGAGGTGGTGTCCCGCCATTTCCATATTTTACTGAAGACCATGGAGGATGTGGAGAAGATCCATGAGCCGGAGATCATCCTGGACATGGAAAGAACCAGGCAGTATACGGAGCTCATGGAGGAGATCTTTGAAAATGTGATTCCGGTGCGCCAGGTGGGGGCCCGGGGTCTGTGGTTTACGCCCTTTGATTATCTGATCCGGGTGTTGGGCATCCAGGAGACCATGGTCAATATGGTGGACGATCCGGAATTTGTGGAAGCTGTGGTTAAACGCTATGTGGACTGCTGCATGGTGCGTATGGAAAAATACCGGGAGCTCGGTGTGTGGGCTTCCAACAACAGTTCCTGCCGGGTGGGTTCTGGTGGTTACGGCCTGGTGAGCAGTCTGGCTCCCAGGGAGGAGGCCCCTACGCACTGTGATACGATGCAGATGTGGGGATGCGGCAATGCTCAGATTTTCTCGGAAGTAAGCCCTGCCATGCATATGCAGTTTTCTCTTCAGTTTGAGATGGAGTGGCTGAAACAGTTTGGCCTGAATTACTATGGCTGCTGTGAGCCGCTGCATCATAAGATGGATCTGATGGATCAGATTCCCCGACTTAGGAAGGTATCCATGAGTCCCTGGAATAAATGGGACGTGGCCGCGGAGCGCTGCAGGGGGAAATATGTGATGAGCTGCAAGCCCAATCCCGCGATTTTCGCGGTGGGTGAATTCCGGGAAGATCTGGCCAGGGCAGAGATCGAGAAAATCCTGCGTCAGACAGAGGGCTGTTCCATAGAGATCGTGATGAAAGATATCAGTACGGTAGATTACAAGCCCTGGAAGCTGTGGCGGTGGGCCGAGATCGCCCGGGAAGTGGTTGACGGGTGGTACAACTAATCCGTGTATTGCCAGGTTATTTTATCCGTGGTATCCTGATATCAGGAAACTCTCCGGCTCAGAGTTTGCGCATGGCGGAATCATGTGTAGGAAGGCGGAGCGGCTATAACTCATGGGGGTGAAGAGTATGAAGGTATTGAATTTCGGTTCCCTGAATCTGGATTATGTTTACACGGTAGATCATATGGTCATGGCGGGGGAAACGCTGGCTTCTAAAGAGATGCATACATTCTGCGGGGGAAAGGGCCTGAATCAGTCTATTGCACTGGCCCGGGCCGGCGTCCCGGTTTATCATGCGGGACTGATCGGGGAGGAAGGGGAGATTTTGTTACAGACCTGCGCGGAAAGCGGTGTAAATACGGATTTTATTCGCCGCGTTTCGGGAAAAAGCGGCCATACCATCATTCAGGTGGATCGAAGCGGTCAGAACTGTATCCTGCTCTATGGCGGGGCGAATCGGAGCATGACCCGGGAATATGTGGATGAAGTGCTGGGGCATTTCGCAAAAGGCGATATGCTGCTATTGCAAAATGAGATCAATCTGCTGAACTATATTGTGGACAGAGCCTGTGAGCGGGGAATGGAGATTGTCCTGAATCCATCCCCCTACGACAGTCATCTGGACAGTTGTGATTTTTCCAAGATCTCGTGGTTTTTGCTGAATGAGATTGAGGGCCGGCAGCTGACAGGCGAAAAAGATCCGGACCGTATTCTGGCAAGGCTGGGGGAGTTATATCCGGAGGCGAGAGTGGTGCTGACATTGGGCGCTGAAGGCTCGGTGTATCGGTATAAGAAGGAGCAGTACAGACAGGGGATTTTCAAGGTAGATGTCAGGGATACTACGGCAGCCGGAGATACGTTTACCGGATATTTTATCGCATCCATCCTGGAGGGAATGCCGGCGCCGGAGGGGCTGAAACTGGCGGCCAGGGCGTCTGCCATTGCTGTTTCCCGGGACGGAGCCACCTCATCCATACCGATGCGGGAAGAGGTCAGGAGTTAAAAACTTTTGTGCCGGACGGCAGCCCCCGGTCCATTCTCTTATGAAGAAAGGCCGGGGGCTTTTGGGGTTTAGCATGCAAGATGACCGTTGGCGACGATTCTGTCGTAATATATTCCCGATTCTTCTTTTGTCAAATGGAAATATTTCTGAAGCTTTAAAAGTATCCGCTCTTTTGGGATCTGGTCTTCCAGATAATCCAAGATCAGAGTCCGGATCATCTCACCGGTAACCTTTGCGGTGACTTCATCAGTGACCTTTGCGGTGACTTCATCAGTGACCTTTGCGGTGACTTCATCAGTGACCTTTGCGGTGACTTCATCGGTGACTGTGGCTAATACTTCCGCCTTTACTTCATCCCACAATAATTCTCGCAATTCATCGACGATACATTGTCCTAATCCATCCATATGTGTTGCCTCCTTCCACAGTTCTTCGTTGTCGGAAAAATCAATGTACTCTGAAACTGTCTTCATGAAATTTTCCTTATGGGGATACATGACTGTGTTCAGAAATCGCAGCAACTCGTATCCCTCGTCCCCACGGCGCCCGTCGTAAACGATACTGCCCAGTTTGATTACGATCAGGGTCAGCAGGTCATAATTTTCTTTTGCCACAGAACGGATACCGGTATTTTTGGTGTTGGCCATCTCGTAGACGGATATGCTGTAGTGTTCCTTCGCCGGGATATCGTCCCGGCAGATCCAGATGCTATAGCATTTTTCCAGATGGCTGTAGTCTGTACTGTCCGTAGCTAAAGATAGCTGGGCGGAAAGACGCCGGGCAAGATAGTACATCCCTCGTTTCTCGACGGGGTAGCCGGGGCGGTATGTCTTCTGGGGTTCTACGTCAATATGCAGACTGATCTGTACCTTTTCTGTGGAGAGCTGTGGGTTTGCGGCACGGAATGCCATGTCAAAACAGGATACCTTTTCGTTTAGATGAATGAACTCCGCATTGTCGCCGGTGACCTGTGTATTAGTTCTGCCAGGGGATATTTCCCTGGTGGTGGCGAGGGAGTCTGCTTCTATGAAGCCCATAATTTCTTTTCTGCTGTAGCCTTTGTATTCTGCGATGGTTCCCTGCAGAATAATTGCCAGTACTTCTTTGCTGCGCAGGAGCATTTTGCTCTGGATGTCCAGTCCTGCCATGTCTGCCGTGAGCTGCATGGTGTTTAAGGTTTCCATAGTTCCTTTGAGCTTATCCATATCATCCCTTTCCCACTCTCTCCAGCAGGAATACATTTATGATAACATAAAGATAGATATTCGTCAACATATAAATTCATATAAGAGAACAAGCCCGACAGTAAAAAAACAGAACGGGCAAAAGGGCTGTTCGGAAGCGCAGCGTTTGGGTCGCAGGAACATGATTCAGGATTGCAGACGCGGGCCGTTCTGTGCTATAGTGTTTGGGACAGACAGGATTGTGTATACTGTTTGAGGCAGGAAATCATGGCGCCTGCTGAAAGTGACGGCGAAAGGGAGGAGACCTGATGGAAGAAATTAATATTGGCGCGAAGGTACAGGAATACCGCAGCCAGCGCCAGTTCAGCCTGCGTGAGCTGGCGGCCAGGGCGGATATCACCCCGTCCATGTTAAGCCAGATTGAAAATAATACGGCGAACCCCTCGATTAATTCGATCCGGGCCATTGCGGCGGCTCTGGACGTGCCCATATTTAAGTTTTTTCAGTGTGACACGGTGTCGGAGAATCTGATCGTGCGCAAAGGAAATTATGTTCAGCTCGGCAGCGCGAAGGAGGGAGTCGTCTATGACCTGCTGACTTCCGATCTGAGCGGAAGCATAGAATTCTGTAAAATGGAGATCCCGCCCCATTCGTTGACTTCGTCGAAAGCCCGGGTCCATGTGGGCGAGGAGGTGGCCTATGTGATCAGCGGCAGTATCCGCATTCACATGAACGGACAGGAGTTTGGGCTGGACGAGGGTGATTCCGTGAAGATTCCGGCGGGAGTCAGCCATGTGTGGGAAAACGTAACCGACACCGCTTCGGTTATTATTTTCGCTATCACGCCTCCCAGTTTTTGAAACAAAGCGGCAATAATCAGACGGATTTGCGCAGCATGAGTTCGGTTATATAAATCATATCAGGAGATGCGACGGAAGCAGTGCGGGCGTCTCCTGATATTTTTTTACAGGTTTTTTCTACATTGCGTGATCATACATTTCCCGGCATGATGAGAATCCTATTAGTTGAAAAAAGCGAATTCGTGATTCTGTACAAAAGTAAACACGCTATTTATACACGTTTAACAAAGTTTAATATTATTTAATATGTTTATTGACATTAAACAGAATTAAGAATATATTAACGAATAGCAAAGAGAAAATCGCCGGCTTTCATTTAGGCAGCGATTTTCCGGCCAAGATCGGCAGCCGTTCAAATGATTGGAGGGCTGCAGAACCATGACCGAGGGGGTTCGCGGCCCCTCGGAGAGAACGTTCGAAAATATGGTTGTGGGCGAGAGGCTATCGTTTGCCCGAGATTTTGCATTTTGCGGCAAAGTCCATGAGAGTGCCACGGGCCGGAACTGTGGCCGGCCGTACAGGAATCGGTTGTTCAGTCTGGCTGAACGGCCGCCAAAGACCAAACAAAAATCTGGGAGGTTATATCATATGAACGCACAGAAATATATCGAAAATGATCCCGTGATCAAAAAAATAGCGGATAAGCAGGAGACAGCCTGGGTGAATCCCTATTTACAGCCCTTTGCCATGACCGACGCGGTCTGCCAGCTCGTGGTGTCCGACGCGGATATAGAGGACGCTGAAAACAGGTTGGCCAGATTTGCTTCTTTTATCCGCAAATGTTTTCCGGAGACAGAGGAGACGGGTGGTCTCATTGAGTCGCCTCTGGCGGAGATTCCGGTTATGCAGAAGGCGCTGGAGGAAAAAGGTTTCCGTATTCCCGGCAAACTGCTGTTGAAAATGGACAGTCATCTGGCCATTGCAGGTTCCGTCAAAGCCCGCGGCGGCATCTATGAGGTGCTGAAGCACGCGGAAGATCTGGCTCTGGCCAGCGGAAAATTTACCCTGGAGGATGATTATGCCAGGCTTGCCGATGAGGATATGAAAGAATTTTTCGGCCGGTATACGGTACAGGTGGGTTCTACGGGAAATCTGGGGCTGTCCATCGGTATTACCAGCGCGGCGCTGGGATTTAAGGTGAAGGTGCACATGTCCGCCGACGCCAAACAGTGGAAGAAGGATCTGCTTCGCAGCAAGGGCGTGGAGGTCATCGAGTATGCCGACGATTATTCCAAAGCCGTGGCCGAGGGCCGGAAGCTCTCCGATCTGGACCCCATGAGTTATTTTGTGGACGACGAGAAATCCGTCAATCTGTTTTTGGGTTATGCCGTAGCGGCCGGCCGGCTGAAAAAGCAGCTGGATGAGAAAGGCATCACCGTGGATGAGAAGCATCCTCTGATCGTCTATATCCCCGCCGGTGTGGGCGGCGCTCCGGGCGGTGTGGCTTACGGCCTGAAACGGATCTTCAAGGACAATGTGCACTGTTTCTTTACGGAACCCACCCTGTGCCCGTCGGTGCTTCTGGGCATAGCCACTCAGGAATTTGAAAATGCCAATGTCCATGATTTCGGTATTTCCGGTATCACCGAGGCGGACGGCCTTGCCTGTGCCAGTCCCTCGGGCTTTGTCACCAGGATCATGACCAATCTGCTGTCCGGCGAGTTTACGATAGAAGACGGGAAGCTATATGACCATCTCCGCCTTCTGTACGAGTCGGAAAATATCCAGATTGAGCCCTCCAGCTGCGCATCTTTCGCGGGCCCCTGCGGTCTTATGCAGTATGAGGATTCCAGGGAGTACTGCCGTACCCACGGCCTTACCGAGGATGTGCTGGCAAACGCCGCCCAGATTGCCTGGGCCACCGGCGGACGGCTTGTGCCGGAGGAAAATCGCAGAGAATATCTGGAAACCTATTTATAAGAGTTAAGGAGAAGGGAGAAAACTAATGAATGCAAATATATTGGTAATTGCAGGATTAATACTGGGCGTACTGGTACTGGTATTATGTACCGTGAAACTGAAAATCCATCCGTTTTTTGCATTGATCGCCACAACGGTGACATTTGCCGTCGTGTCGGGGATGAACATGCAGGATATGCTGTCGGCCTTTACCAGCGGTATGGGCGGCACCATGGCGGATATCGGTCTCGTCATTGCCCTGGGTACCGTTACCGGCGCGCTGTTGGAGAAATCCGGCGCTGCGGAGACCATGGCAAAGACGATCCTGAAGATTACGGGGAAAAACACGCGGCCCTGGGCCTGGCCATCACAGGTTACTTTGTATCCATTCCCGTGTTCTGCGACTCTGCGTTCGTGCTTCTTAGCCCCATCGCAAAGAGGATTTCCAAGGACACAAAGATTTCTATGACCACCATGGCCATCGCCATGTGTATGGGCCTTCATGCCACCCATATGTTTGTGCCGCCCACACCAGGTCCCTTGGCCGTTGCCGGTATTTTGAGCGCGGACCTGGGTTATGTCATTCTGTTCGGCGCCCTGGTGTCCATTCCGGTCATGCTGATCGGCTATTTGGGCGCCTCCTATGCGGGGAAAAAATACTACTACATTCCGGAAAACGTGGTGGAAGTGCCGGAAGACCAGAAACTTCCCTCCGCACTGATGGCTTTTCTTCCGATCATTGCTCCTATTGTGCTGATGCTTTTAAAGACCATCGGCGACATGATGGGCTTTGGCGGCGTCGTTATGGCTGTGCTGGATGTGCTGGGCACCCCGGCGGTGGCTCTTCTGATCGGCCTTTTGATTGCGCTCTTCGGTTATCATCAGATTTTTCCCGAAGATAAAGAAGCCTGGGGATTTGACGGCGTATTTTCCGACGCCTTAAAGACGGCCGGGCAGATCGTTCTGATCGTGGGCGCTGGCGGCGCGTTCTCCGGTGTGCTGAAAGCGTCTCCGCTGCAGGATATCCTGACGAACACGTTCTCGGGATTGACGATCGGTATCCTTGCCCCGTTCATTATCGGATTAATCTTCCGTACCTGCGTAGGTTCTGCTACCATCGCCATGGTAACGGCAGCCACCATGATCTCACCCCTTATGGATGTGCTGGGCTTTGCCTCCCCCATAGGTCGTGTGATCGCTATGCTTGCCTGTGCAGCCGGCGGACTGATGGTATTCCATGGAAACGACGATTTCTTCTGGGTAACGGCTACCACATCCGAGATGGATACGTCGATTGCCTACAAGACGATTCCGATCATCAGCGTACTGCAATCGGTGGTGGCTTTGGCAGTGGTTTTCGTACTTAGCCTGATCTTCCTGTAAAACAGGCAGATAAGAGAAACAGTTTAGAAATAAGCAGATCAAGGAACAAGGGCGCAGTATAAATTTAAAAAAGGGAGAAGCATTTGCGGATGCGCAAAGGGGAGCCGGGGAGACCCGGCTCTCTTGTTGCCATACATCCGAAAGAAGCTGCCAGCGGCGGGTTCTGCAGGTGTGAAAACTTTTGCATGGCCGAGCGTTGTATAAAATAAGCGCGGGAGGACAAAAATAAAGCCGGGCGGGGTAAAAACGGATCAGTCCGGGGTACACAGAAAAAATTCCCGAATGTCTACATAAAAAGGTTGACGATGATGAAAAAGTAGAATAAAATGGACATACAGAAAGGACATAGGGGAAAAGGGAAGGTCATGAGAGAGTATATTACCCGGGAGGAATGTGAACGTTGCAGACAGGTGAAGGAAATATTTTCCGATTATCTGGAAGAGTGCAAAGATACCTGCGTGACGGACGCCTATCCTTTTGCCTACGTGGTGCTGGAGTGTTTCAGCCGGAAGGTCGGTTTTGACTCGCAGAAATGTATGTACACGGCGTCGGAACTGTTTGCCTGTCTGATGGAGCTCTGGGAGTGCAGGTATCTGTTTTTAAAGGGGGTGGAGAACGGCACGGAGGAGCGCCCATATGCGGAGATTCGCACAGGGCTGACGGAGGGACAGCGCCGAGAAATGAAGGAGAGGCGCGACCATTATATTCAAAGATACGAGACCTGTGCGGGAGGATGGTGATCGGGAGGAGTTATAAAGTAGGATAGAAAGGTTCGGTTGGGATAAGTGAATCACAGGCAAAGAGAATATGTATGGCGAAACAGGGAGAAAATCAGTCTTTTTTTTACAAAAAACCGGCGGGAAAATTAAAAAAGATTGACAAATATTGTAGATACGGGTAATATCTTAAGTGAACTTAGAGGTTCTTTTGAAAGTAGACTAGTCGAAGGGAGAGATTGATCCGGAGTAATCTCTCTCAAAGGGATGGCGTTGTGCACACGCTAAGGAGGTAACTTTGAGCAAATTTTCGGAATTGTCAGACTGCGAATTGGCTACCATGAAATGTATCTGGGATGCGGCGGAGCCGATTTCGGCCCAGGAGATTATGGAGCAATTGAAGAATGTCTATGGGCTGGAGTATAAGGATACGACCGTATACACCTTCATTAAGAAACTGAAGGAAAAAGGATTTGTGGATTCCTATCGCAAGGGTGTCACATACTATGTCGCCAAACGGAGTGAAGAGGAATACCGTAGTCAGCAGCTGCGCAGAACCGAAGATTTCTGGTTCAAAGGTTCATCGAGCAAGCTATTGTCGGCTCTGGTTAAGACCAAAAAGGTCTCACAGGAGGAGCGGCGTGAGCTGCGTCGGGTAATCGATGATCTGGATTGCTAATATCGGTTTCCTCCTGATCCTTACCTGCCTGACCGGAAGTATCTGCATGGCCGTCTGGCTGGCAGCCGCTTCCCTGCTGCAAAAAAGGGGCAATGCCCGCATGATATACCGATTGCTGAAGCTGGTTATGTGGGGCTATACGATGCCGCTGGTTTATCTGGTTTTCTTTGGTTGGAACCGGTTCATGACCAGCGAAGGCTGGGTACTGGTCACGACACCGACGGTAAAGGTGATCCTGTTGGTGGGATTTTTCCTTTGGCTTATCGGCGTGGCGGCTTATGCGGCGTATCAGATTCCCCTGATTTACGGTTTCAGATGCGTGCGCGGGGATCGCATCTATGCGACGGTGGAGATGACGGCGGTTCTGGACCGCCTGAAAAAGGAGATGGGCATCCGGAAGAATATCGTTTTATATCAGGGCTATAGGGTCATATCTCCGTTTATCTGCGGATTTTGGCGCACGGAGATCTATCTGCCGGTGGCACATATGGGCGAGAGAGAACTGGAGATTGTTCTGCGCCATGAGCTGATCCACCATAAGCAGAGAGATACCTTCTGGAAGCCGGCCTTTGCCATTGTAAACGGGCTGTTCTGGTTCAATCTCCTGGTGTGGCACGTTTCCCATAAAATGCAGCAATGGGCAGAAGCAAGCTGTGACGAGTCCTGTTGCAGGAGCGGAATCATAGTCAAAGAATATTTTGGGACCATCATCGATATGGTCGCGTCAGAGACCTGGCGTTTCGGCGCCTGCTCTCCCCTCTGGGCAGAGGGAGGAAATGAATTACTGTGGAGGATTCACTGTATGAAAAGGAATCAGAATAATAAAATAAGAAAATCGTGGGTGGCCATGGCTGCTGCTGCGGCTATGATGATCGGAAGCTGTATGTCCGTGTGTGCGGCGACAGCGGGAGCCAGCGGACTGTATGATGAGATGTTCCGGGTTACGAGGGATCAGGCAAAAGAGACGGCGCTGGTTGAGGACGTGATTGAGCATACGGGTACAGCGGATGAATTGTTTGAAGGGCTCATTATAGAAGAGACTCCTGATGCCAGATCAACAGCCATAAATTGGACAATCAAAAAGCGGGTCGTGAAAAAAACGGCGTACTTTAGCAGAAAAAGTGGTGATACCATAAGAGTTGCCGGTGTTATTGATCCTGATAATGTTACAATTCAGGTGGGTATTATTGAGCCGGATGATCATTTGCGGTATATAGATGCAAAAGGTTCTTTTGCCCATACTTTTAACTTGACGAAAAACGGATCATATAAAGTGTACATAGAGAATCTGAACAGTGTCACAGTGACGGTGAACGGCGGCTATAGTTGACGGATAGTTCATCAAGGAATCAAAGAACGAAAAGGGCTTTTTGGAAATGGATAGTTCCAGTCAGAGGCAGGTGTGGCTCATACAAGTCACACCTGCCCCTGAAATTTTAGAGGACATAACCATTATTTTGTGTATCTTGATTGATAGCAACGCTTAACAAGGGCACACAGGCTATTGTATAAGGCGCAGATTGTAAAAGGTTTAGATTTTCCACTCAAAGGAAACACGGTCGCTGGTGGCCTGGACCTGGGACAAAATAATGTCAGTCACCCGGCGGCGGTCATCAAAGTCAATCGCATCCCAGCTGTCCAAATGAGCAGACAGAAACTCTATCTTTTGCGGAGAAATCGTTTCAGCGTTCAGCGCCGCAATCTCCTTGATAAGCCGCGGCCGGTTGGCGTCCAGCTCCTCGATTTTGCCGTTGGCATAGGACAGCAGAACCGCATTAGCCCCGGTCAGGGTATTCAGCAGTTTTCAATTTCGTTCTCCACCTGGGCCAGTTCCACTTTCAAGGCGGTCAGCTTGGGGTTGACAGTCGTAGCCCTGGCGGTTAGGGTTTGAAATTCAGAGAGCTTCTTTAGCATTTCTCCATAGACGAATTGTTCAAACTCCGCTGTCCGAAGCGTTCCACAGCCCTCACAGCTTTTGTTATCCGCCCGCTTGGAGCTGCGAAGATACTGCGTTCCCGTCGGATTGCCTACGCTCATAAGGGCATACCCGCACTGCCCACACTTGATTTTCCGGCCAGCTAGGTATTCCGAGCCTTGCGCCTACCCTGGAATGTAATATTTGCCAGCAGCTTTTTCCTGCACCGCAGCCAGGTATCAGCGGGGACAATGCCCTCGCTGGGAGCCAGCACAAGGATCTGTCCCCGCAGGTCCTTGTTTTTTCGCTCCTGCACGTCCCGACCCTGGTAGAGATAGCAGCCATTTGTCCCGGCGAAGTCCGCCGCGTCATTGACTACCACGGCCCCCTGGCCCTTGAAAAACTCGTACAGTTCCAGGTCAGCCTGGGCATAAATCGGATTGCGGAGCAGTTGGGAGATGAAGCCTCGTTTCAACTCCTTGCCGTAAATCAGGATATTGTTTTCCGCAAAGTACCGGGCAATATCTCCGAATGACATGGACGGCTCGGCATACACCTCGAACATCAACCGGGCGATGTTCGCTGTGGCGGGGTCAGGCACCATCATTTTGGTGTATATGCCCTGGATGGTGGTGGGCTCCAGCTTGAAGCCGAACGGGGCGGCCCCACTCATGTGGAAACCACGCTGGCACCGGGAATAGTAGGCGTCGGTCACTCGTTTCTGGATCGTCTCTCGCTCCAACTGGGCAAATACAATGCAGATATTCAGCATGGCCCGTTCCATTGGCGTGGAGGTATCAAATTTTTTCGTGGAGGAAACGAACTCCACGTTGTATTCCTGGAACAGCTCCATCATGGTGGCGAAGTCCAGGATAGAACGGCTGATACGGTCCAGCTTATAAACTACCACCCGGCGAATTAAGCCTTGCCTGATGTCGGCCATTAGCTCCTGAAAATGCGGGCGGTCTGTGTTCTTTCCGGAAAATCCTTTATCTTGGTAGTCCTTAAAGTTCCCATTCCTTAACTCATATTTGCAGAACTCGATTTGACTTTCAATGTTGATACTGTCCTTGCGATCTACGGACTGTCTGGCGTAGATAGCGTCGATACGGTTTTCCATGATAGCTCCTTTCCTGTCGGGAAATGGAGCTGTCAACCTTTACAAGTATATTATACCAAAGACAGCCCCAAGGCACAAGGATGTGGGAAAACGCAGAAAGACAGCACTAGAAAAGTGCTGTCTTTCAACCTTGCCCCACCTCTGGTCACGGTGACGAGAAGCACAGCGAGGATAACTCCATTTCGATCAATGCTTGCGCCGTATTTGCCACGCGCCCCAGCACAGGGGAGCATCCCAGGCCGCCGGTGGCTCCGGCTGTCATAACTCCGCAGGATTGCGAAGCTCCCCCGCAAGTCTATGGGGAGGGCGTGAGCAAGTTTTATTATCTCCCGCGCTGTCATCGCGCCCGGCTTGCCAAGGCCGGGCCAAAGACTTGCGTTGATCGCTCGGCCCGCTTTTGTCACCTCCTCAAGCGGGCTGTCTTGGCGGTGCGCCTTTCGTCGCTGTTCACACGGGTTTTGTGCCTGGAACACTGTATATTCAGTTGTCCTCAAAAAGCGTATCAGCCTCCTTACCTATCAGGCGGTTTTTGGGTGATTTCGAATACCCCTCAATAAAAATTTTTCAAAATTTCAGAGAGATTTTTCAAGCCCCGACGGATACTGTCGCAAATGGAGCTTTCCACTACATTTTCGGCCCTGGCAATCTCGGATTTTTTCTTGCCCAGAATGTAGTGGGCGTACACTCTCCGAGCCTGGATGGGCGGGAGCTGGTCAAGAGCGGCGTAGAGGACAGAGCGTTTTTCCTCGTCCAGAATGATTTCCTCCGGGGTCAGGGGCGGGAACATCACATCTGGCTCAAAGCCAGGGTCAACGTCCAGGGAGCACTCGTTATGCTCCCTCTTGCGGCGCTTGTAGCTGTCGCACTGGCGGCCCCCGGTGGAGAGAACGATGGCGATTTCGTCGGAGACTTCCAGGGTGTCATTTTCGGTCAGGTGGGGATAGTAGCGGTTCAATTTGATGGTTGTCATAAGTAACTTCCATTTCGATGTTGGCGGAAAGGGACAGATCGAAATGGAGGGGTGGGGGAGCGGCACCTTGAAGGGCCGTTCCTGTCCTCTGGACACGGTGACCAGAAGCGCCGAGATAAAAAAACGCCCGCATAGCGCAAGGCATACGGACGTGCCGGGGCGACTGAATATTACAATTTTCGCAGTTACGGCCAGGGCTACCCTTTAGAGGGGGAGGGCTTTTTTTGACAGATCAGGGGAGCGGACAATATAGAAAGACACGGCGTAACCTCCTTAACGGTTGCCGTGTCTTTTCAAAGAGAAAAGCCGAAAACCGCATTTTTGATCTGCGTGTTATCGGCTCTTCGTCTGTGCGTCTGGCTCTTTAGATAACTGTTATCTGATTTTGTCAAGATTAGTTGACACATTTTCCTCAAGGATTTTGTATCCTAT
>CASWRE010000047.1 GCA_949471785.1 uncultured Lachnospiraceae bacterium
TGGTGAGTTGAAAAAGTAAACTCTACGTTGTAAGATTAAATTCCACTTTGCAAAAATAAATTCGACGGAAATAAAGAAAAGTAGAGATTTGATATAGGAAATATTACATATCGAATTCTTATCAGGGGAACTTGGATTTCCATAGACACAGAATTATTTACGCCCTCCATAAGGAATAGTATTCTTCAAACTGCCGTTACCTTTCCGCTATAAGTTAATCGCGGGGCTTAAGCATCTTTTTTCTGCGCTGTTCGGCATACAGGACAGCGTAACCATTGTGTCCTCCCCATTGCTTTACAGCAAATACAACGCATTTTCATAATCTTTAACGTAATATCGGATATTCTTCCTGCCCTTTTGAATAACAGTATGTCCTTCTTTTTCAAGCATCTCTTTCTGGGCTTCGATACCGCCGGGATATTTTGCATTTAATTCTCCATTTGCTTTCAAGGTTCGCCAATATGGGGTTTTATCGTTTTGGCGCTGAAAACTCGCCCATGCAACAATCGAAACAAATATTCCCGCCGTAATCGGTTCTGTAAAATCAGCCCCGCTTGCTTCTGCAAAATGTTCTCTTATTATGCCTACCGTCAGCAGTTTTCCATACGGTACAAGCCGCATTACTCTATCATAATCAATCGGCGGCGCAAAATACATTCTGTCTCCGCCATATTTTTTTATGCTTTTTTCGTCTGTAACCACTTCAAATTTAGGCATATCCTTACTATCGTTTAACATTGCGTTAAAATCTTTTTTATCTTCATTTGCCATAGATAAGCACCTCCTGCACAAAAGCATACTCTAAAAGAAGAGTACAGGCAATGAGACAGTTAAAAAAATTTTCTCTTAAACGGGGGAGAGGAGACCGTTGCCTGGAACAAAGCCTTTGTTAACTTGACACCAATTGAGCAGATATCGTATACTGAATGAAAATTGATGCTGAAGGGAGAGTAGCATAATGACGAAAACAAAAACACGAGTCAGAACTAAATTGACCGCTTTTTTTCTGCTGTTTGCCTTGCTGATAGCCCAGGCGCCCGAAACTGCGCTGGCGGCGTCCGCGCGTCCGGCAGATGTGAGCGAGGCGGGAGATGGCAATATGCTGGTCAATATTTCTGGCAAATTCGAGTCGGTGAGTAAGACCAAAATATTAAAGAGTATCAACGAAATCCGCAAAGAAGCCTGCAAGAAACGCTACATCAACCCGGCCACGGGGAAAAAACTCAAAAGTTCTGATTACGTGCCGATGAAATGGTCTGCCAATCTGGAGTGGATCGCTCAGCTTCGGGCTGTGGAATGCACGGTCAATGAGGATCATGTCCGTCCAAACGGGCAAATGTGTTTTTCTATTTCCCACGGCGGCGAGCAGAGCTGGGCGGAAAATCTTGCATGGAATTACTCGGGGCTGATGCAGGGCATTGAACAGTGGTACGGCGAGCGAAAAGACTGGGCGAAGCAGAATCCCTATGCGGTTACCGGACATTACGCCAGCCTGATTAATCCCGAATACAAGTTTGTGGGTCTCGGCTCTTTTAGACGCGCTTCCGGCGGCTGGTATGGCGTCAGCGCCGAATTCAGCAGCGCTACAGAAGGTTCCCAGGCGAAATCAAAACTGAAAGGAAAAGCCGTCCAGACCGTCGAAGTGAAAAAAAGCCGCGTAAAGAAAGTAAAATTGGACGCGCCTTCTTCAATCAAAGTAAAAAAGAAAAAGAGTCTGTCCGTTTCCTGTAATGTCGTTTATCCCGGGATTATGGGTAAAAAAAATACGTCGAAGGCGGCTATTACAAAAGGCATTACCTGGAAATCTTCAAAGCCATCGGTGCTTTCTGTCAGTAAAAGCGGAAAAATAACAGCGAAAAAGGCCGGAAAAGCTACGATCACGGCAAAGATCAAGGGCGGCGTCACGGTAAAAAAGACAATTACCGTAAAAAAATAGACAGGTGATAACAGGACGTAATAGGAGGTTTGGGAAATATGGGAAAAAGTAAAGTGTATTTTACGGATATGCGCGTGAAAAACGGCGATAATCTGCCGAAGAAGCTGGCGCGGCTGATCAGGACGGCAGGTATCGGACAAATTGATTTTCAGGATAAGTATGCCGCCATCAAGATTCATTTCGGGGAGCCGGGAAATCTGGCGTTTCTCCGGCCAAATTATGCGAAGGCCGTGGCCGATGTGGTAAAGGAGCTGGGCGGAAAGCCCTTTCTCACGGACTGCAATACGCTGTATGTGGGCGGCCGCAAGAATGCCTTGGATCATATTGATTCGGCTTACATAAATGGTTTTTCGCCTTTTTCCACGGGCTGCCATATCCTGATCGGAGACGGGCTGAAGGGAACGGACGATATAGCGGTTCCGGTAGAGCAGGGAGTCTATGTGAAGGAAGCGAAGATCGGCCGGGCCGTCATGGACGCGGATGTGTTTATCAGTCTGACGCATTTTAAAGGACACGAGTGCACCGGCTTTGGCGGCTGCCTGAAAAATATTGGCATGGGCTGCGGTTCCCGGGCGGGAAAGATGGAGATGCACAGCGCCGGAAAGCCTCATGTGAATCCGGATGCCTGTGTGGGCTGCGGCGCCTGCGAGCGGATCTGTGCCCATGGCGCGCCGGTGATTACGGATAAAAAGGCGGCCATCGACCATGACAAATGCGTGGGCTGCGGCCGATGCATCGGCGTCTGTCCCAAAGACGCCGTCTGTCCGGCCAGCGACGAATCCAACGATATCTTAAACTGCAAGATCGCCGAGTACAGCAAAGCCGTCGTAGATAAACGGCCCCAGTTCCACATCAGTCTGGTGATTGACGTGTCGCCTTTCTGCGACTGTCATGCGGAAAATGATACGGCTATTGTTCCGGATGTGGGTATGTTTGCTTCTTTCGATCCGGTGGCTATCGATGTGGCCTGTGCCGACGCGGTGAACGCCCGCCAGCCCATTGCGGGGAGCCTGCTGGATGAACAGCAGAAGGCTCACGATCATCACGATCATTTTACCACTGTGAGTCCGGATACCAACTGGAAGAGCGCCATAGAGCACGGGGTGAAGATCGGGCTGGGCAACAGCGAGTATGAGCTGGTGGTTGTAAAATAGTACAAAATATATTATGATGATGTGGATAGGGCAGATGTGATCTGCCCTGTTCGTATTATAATGTGCAGAAGGACGGCCAGGACGAATTATTCGCCGGGTGTCGGAGTTTGTAAATCAACGATAAGGATGCGGCATTTTACTCTTCCATGCGCTTATATACCGATGGGGTGACACCGGTGACCCGTTTGAATACGCGGCAGAAATAGTTGGGATCGGAAAATCCCACGGCCAGGGCGATATCTTTGACGCTCATGGATTCTGCGCGCAGCATCTCTCTGGCCGCGCGGATACGGCAGGTATTGAGATAATCCATGACGCTGGTATCCAGGCTGCACTTAAAAATGTGACAGAGATAATAGGGGCTGATATGCAGAGCGTCGGCGATGGACTGCAGAGTGAGGGATTCGGCGTAATGTATCTCTATATAGCTTTGCGCCCGTAGGGCGGCGTAATTCTTTTTTTCCTCGGTCAGCCGCCGGATTTTCTCCAGCGCGTGAAAGAGATGATTTTTGCAGTGGTCATGGAGGGCGGACAGGTTATTGGTGTCGATAAAATCCGTTATGGGATTGACCAGCAGTTCGGAAAAGGTCTGGCTCTGCAGGGAGAGCCGGGCCTTTATTTCCTGCATGATTTCTACCCATAGAGCGATGTAGGCCGCTTTTGCTTCTGAAAAATCCCGGAAGCTTTTGGCGGCGGTTTCCTGCAGACGGGAGAGCTGCCGGAGGAGCTCATCCTCTTTTGCGTCCATGAGAGCGCAGGTCAGCCCGTCGGTGATCTCCTGGATCTGGAAGGGTGTTTCTTTTTCGGGAAAAATTTCGTAATAACTGCACAGCGGCGCGTCGGACAGCTGGAGGGCGCTCAGAGCCCGCTTGTACTCCAGGGGCAGCAGGCCGGGATCGTTCGTCGGCGCGCTTATGCCGATGCGGAAAGGAATGTGGAAATCGTCGGATATCGTCTGTCGGATCAGGGAGATCCTCCGGGTGTGATCCGTCGTTTGGTTTTCATCGTCCAGGGCGCAGAGCACAATCTCCCGGGAGGACATGAAATCATACAGAAAGCCGGTGAGTTCCGCGACATCTTTCAGGCTGTCCACGATCAGTTTTTTCAGAGCGGCCGTCTCCGATTCGGAGAATTGATATTCTTCCAGATCAAGCTCCAGGATATAGAGCTGCATAGAGGCAGGGCACAGCCCGAACAGTTTCATGATCTCTCCGGTGTGGGGAGTCATACTGTTATGGATGACACTGCTGATTAGGGAGGAGGAGAAGCTGCTTTGCAGTTTGGAGAACTGGGCCTGCTGTCGGACGCGGTCCCGCAGATCCTGGCGCTGCCCGTCCAGAAAGTCCGTCTGTTTTTGCAGTGCGGCGAGCAGACCGGCTGTGGAAACCGGTTTCAGGAGGTAATCTGCGGCTCCGATTTTTATGGCCTGCTGGGCGTAGGAAAACTGGTCAAAGGCGGTGATCATGATAATACGCGCGTCAGGCAGGATTTTTCGTATCTGTCCGGCGAGCAAAAGTCCGTTGGTGCCGCCCAGATGAATGTCCATGAAAATGATGTTTGGCGTATAGTTTTCCAGAAGCTCCAGCGCGCTTTCGCCGTCGCCGCATCCGCGGATTTCCCCGATTTCGGGACATTGGCCAGACAGGATATCCAAAAGGGCGTCAAGCTCCAGTTTTTCATCTTCGACGATCAGTATTTTATACATGTGGCGTACTCCTTTTACAGTAAAGTTTCAGGGTGATCTCCGTGCCGCCGCCCAGTTCGCTGACGGCGTTTACACAGTCTTCGCGGCCGAAAAAGGTATTTAACCGGGCCATGACATTCTGAAAGCCGATGCTGGTGTGCTCTCCCTGTTCCGGTTTCCCGAGGATCATCCGCCGGATATCCTGTTTTTCCATACCGATGCCGTCATCCTGTATACTTACCAGGGTGTATTCCTCCTGATCTGTGATGGCGACGGTCACGGCTCCCTCATAATTGTAGGGCTTCAGGCCATGAACAATGGCATTTTCCACAATGGGCTGCAGAGTCATGCAGGGCATCTGCAGTTCCATCCGGCCGGAATGATTCTCAATGATAAAGCCCAGCTTGTCTTTGAAGCGAATTTCCTGAATGTGGATATAGTTTTTCATGTTTTCGATTTCTTCCCGGAGGGTGATGGCCCGGTTGATGTGATTCAGGTTGTAGCGGAGCATTTGAGAGAGAGCCTCAATCAGATCCACCACCTCCATGTCTTTGGCCTGGAGAGCCAGACGGCTGATGCTGTTCAACGTATTAAACAGAAAATGGGGGTTGATCTGGGCCTGCATGACCCGCAGTTCCGTATTTTTCAGATCGTTGGAAATTCGCAGATTTTCCAGCTCGCTCTTCTGCAGCTTGACCGCGATGTCCGACTGCTCACGAATCTTTATAATCATTTGTGAGAGCCGGGCTTTCATTTTATTTAAGGAGGCGGCAATACTGGAAAATTCCGTAAGGCTCTGAGGGGGGATGTCGTCCGCCTCCAGATTGCCGCTGGCCAGCTCGTTGGCCTGCTGGGAAATCTGCCGGAGCGGTTCGGATATCTTTCTGGAAAAATTCAGGCCGAAAGCCGTCACCAGGAAAATCATACACAGAGAGAGCGCGGCCAGGGCGGCGACGGTGAGGTAGATGTATTTCGTCCTCTCGGAGAGCTGGACCTGCATGAATTCACTCTGCAGCTTATTGACGGAGGAGAGCCTCAGATTGATATAGTTAAACAGGGTCTGGGATTCCATATGGGACTCATAGATATCGTTAAAGGAATCCAGATCCAGGCGGTCCATGATTTCTCCGTTTACGGTATTTGCTTCGGCGATCATGTTTTTGATGCCCACCATAGCGTAATAAATGTCGGCGTCCCCGGCGTTTTCCATGATATTCGTCACGGTTTCCAGCGCGTTCGTCATGGACTGGCTGTATTTTACCCGCAGTTCGGGGGAGGGGTTCTGAATATGGCTGTTCAGATCCACATAGGCCTGGGATATCTCTTTGGACAGGGTGTTAAAAGAATAATACTGAGCCATTACCTGGTTGTAGCGTTTCAGATTCACAATCCATCCACCCAGTACCGACAGGGTGATGACGGTCAAAGCGGCGACAATGACCAGAGTGAAAAAGTTGAAATGTGCTTTGATGGACTGTCTTTTCATGGCGCCTCCGAGGGGATCTGACCGGCATTTTCGGCGGTGACCAGCAGGGAATCATAAAGGGTTTCGGAAGGGACGGAAGTACCGTCCAGCAGCTTTGCGGCATATTCTCCGCTCAGATATCCCATGGTGTAGAAATCCTGATCCATGACCCCGTATATTTCGTGTTCTTTAATGGCCTGCAGATTCGCCTCGATAGCGTCCATGCCGATCAGTATGACGTCGTCCTGCAGGTCCTTTTCTTTCAGAATTTTGCCGTAATTGCTGACGGCGTCGCCGGAGGTGACAAAAACGGCGTTGATTTCCGGGTGGGATTCCAGCATTTCCGTGAAAATACTCATGCCCATGACGGGATTGGCAAAATCCTGTGCCGTGGCGACGATATGGCAGTCTTCCCGTTCTTCTATATAGTTTTCCAGTTCCCGTACCTGGATGATTTGATTTTGGGAATCATAGGTGCTCATGATGACGCCGATGTTCATGGGGCCGCCCACGGCTTCGTGGAGGGCCGCCGCCTGGGCCTTTCCCATTTTTTCATAATCGGGACTGATGAAACTGTCCCGAAGGGCCGGCCGGGAAGCGTCCACGGCCACGGTGATGACCGGAATTTCCTTTTCCCTGGCTTTTGTCAGCGCCTCGTCGAAGATGTCGGGCGTCAGAGGGCAGATGATGATGGCGTCCACCGCTTCGGCGGTGGCAATGCTGATCTGGCGTGTCATTTCTTCCAGATCGCAGTCGTCGCTGCCCTGCCATTCGGCATAAAAACCGTACTTTTCTGCCGCCTGTAAAAAACCGTTTTCTGCCTGCTTCCAGACGGGCAAGTCTTTCTGCGGAGATATGAAGATAACCCGCTTCCTGTCGGGATCGAAAGCGGCGTTGCTTTTGCAGGCGTTGAAAATCAGGCCGGGCAGAAGGCACAGGATCAGCAGGGTAAAAAGGAACGATATTTTTTTCATAAGAATACGGTCTCCTGATGCATATGGTCTGTGTCGGATTACTACAGGTAGAATAGCATACCCATTTTTTTCAGGCAAGGAATCGGAACGTCAAGTGTCTGAACAATCTTGCGTTTTTCTTACAAATCTTGCGATAATTTGACAGGAAAAAACAAATTGCGCAAGATATTACAGATCAGCGCAAGATGATCCATTGTCAATTCGGCAGGAATGTTTATAATTTGCCCATATTGAAAAAGGAGGAAACGGGAAATGAGAAAAAACAGATTTTTTGCGGCGGTGACGGCGATATCGATGGCGGCGGCAAGCCTGGCGGGTTGTGGTTCGGGCAGTTCCGGCGCGGCGGGGAGTGATGCGGCTTCCACGGCGGAGAGAGAAACAGCGGAGGCAGAGCAGAGCGTTGCCGCCGATAACACGGCTTCAGCAGCGGAGGATCATACATCCACGGCGGAAAGCGCAGATGCTTCGGAGCCCCTGGCTATTACCTTTGTGACGCCCCTTTTGGGCAATCCGGTGTGGCTGGCGGCGAAACAGGGAGCGGAGGATGCGGCGGCGGAAAGGAACGCCTCGGTAAACTGGGTGGGCCCCAGTGATATCGACATGGACGAGCAGGTGCGCCAGATCGAGCTGGCCATAGCGGAAAATGTGGACGGTATCATCTGCTGTCCCTTAAGCCCGGCGATTTTTGAGACGGTCTATCAGGAGGCTCTGGACAAGGGGATTGCCGTGATCAATACGGCAGTGGACACGACAGAGGAGACCAGGACGGCATACATCGGTACGGATTATACGAATTTCGGCGAGCAGGCGGCGCGGAATCTGGCAGAAAAGCTGGGCGGGAAAGGTCAGGTGGCCTGTCTGGTTACCAGTCTGGATACGGAAAATCAGATGTCTGAGTTGGAAGCGGGCAAAGCCCTGTTAGAGAAAGAGTATCCGGATGTACAGATCGTGGTAACGGAAACTTCCAATTCGGATACGGCCCAGGCGGCGGATAAAACCAGCGCGATCCTGGATACGTATCCCGAGCTCAGCGCCGTATGGTGTCTGGAATCCACCAGTCCTCTGGGGGTGGCGCAGACTTTGCAGGAGAGGAATATGTCAGAGAAAATTCTGGTGCTGGGTATTGACGACACGGAGGACGTGCTGGACCTGATCGATCAGGGCATGATCTGGGGCACCATGACTCAGGATTTTTATAAGATGGGCTATGAATCCGTGAAAATGATTGCCGAGGTGAAAGACGGAGGCTCCGTACCCTCCATTCAGGATTCCGGCACGACTCTGGTGACAAAGGAGAATCTGGAGGAATATAAAGCCCGCTTCTGACTGGAAAAAGGGAGAAGAGAAGATGGAACAGAAAAAAGAGAAAAAACGTATATGGCAGGCCATGGAGAGGTTTGACCAGCTGGGGATCACGATCGTACTGGCCGCGCTGGTCATTATGGCCAGCTTTACCAACCCTACGTTCTATTCTGCCGGAAATATCATTAATGTGCTGCGCTCTGCGTCCTTTGTTTTTATCATCGGCATTGCGATTACTTTTGTCCTGATTACCGGCGGCCTGGATCTTTCTGTGGGGCGGGTCATGGCCATGGCGGGAATACTTTCCGCCATGGCCGCCAAAAGCGGCGTGCCTGTGGCTGTCAGCATTCTGACCGGGCTGGTTTTCGGCCTGGCGGCGGGACTGATCAACGGGCTGCTGGTGGTGAAACTGCATATTCCGGCGCTGATTGTGACGTTGGGAATGATGTATATCTGTGACGGGCTGATACTGATCGTCACCATGGGAAGTCCGGTCTATCCGCTGCCCGACAGCTTTAAAAAACTGGGCCAGGGCACTGTTTTCGGGATTCCCAATATCATTATGATCTCTCTGGCGCTGGCTCTCATCGGTGCATTTGTTTTGAAAAATACGAAGTATGGGCGACAGGTCTATGCCATAGGAGGGAACAGGGAAACCGCCCGCCTGGCAGGAATTCCTGTGGACGCCACCCAGGTTTCCGTTTACGTGCTCAGCGCCGCCTCCGCCGCCCTGGCAGGAATTTTGATGGCAGGGCGCCTGAATTCGGCTCAGCCCGGCGCGGGGAACGGTTATGAGATGACGGTGGTGGCTGCAGTGATCATTGGAGGGACGAGTATGTTTGGCGGCGCGGGGAGTATCCTGGGTACTCTTTTGGGGTCTCTGCTCATGACCGTAATCGAAAATGTGCTGCTGTTGATGAAGATTTCCGCTTATTGGCAGAGCCTGGTGATCGGCATAATCATTATATTTGCCGTGGGCCTGGATCAGTACCGGCGGACGAAATATGGGTTGGGGTAAGTGTATGTCAGAGAATAGTAGCGTTTATGTACTTGAGATGCGGCATATGACAAGGCGGTTTACCGGTGTGACGGCTCTGCAGGATGTGTGCATTCATCTGAAAAAGGATGAAGTGCTGGCGATTTGCGGGGAGAACGGCGCGGGAAAATCCACGCTGATGAAAATTCTTTCCGGCAGCGACGGATGGGGAAATTATGAAGGCGAAATTCTCGTGGAGGGAAAGGTATGCCGGTTCCATTCTACCAGGGACGCCGAAGCGGCGGGTATCGAGATGATTTATCAGGAGATCAGCCTTCATCTGGAACTGTCCGTGGGGGAGAATCTCTTCCTGGGGCATTTGCCCGTTACCAGGCTGGGAACCGTGGACTGGAAGAAGGTGCATGAGATCTCGCGGGAATATCTGGAAGCCGTAGGACTTGAGGTAGACCCACGGCAGAAGGTCAAGACGCTGAGCACATCTCAGCAGCAGCTTCTGGCCATAGCCCGGGCTCTTGCCAGAAAGCCCCAGGTGCTGGTTCTGGACGAGCCTACTTCGGCGCTGACGCAGACGGAGGCGGATAATCTTCTGCGGCTGATCAGAAACCTGAAAGAAAAGCATGTATCCTGCCTGTATATTTCTCATAAACTGGACGAGGTATTTGCCATTGCCGACCGTATTTGCGTGCTGCGGGACGGCAGACACATTTCTACCTATGGGGCGGGAGAGGCTTCCCCGCGGCAGCTGATTGAGGATATGGTAGGGCGGAAGATGGAGATCCTTTATCCCAAGCAGGAGGTCGAAATCGGAGGAGAGATTCTTCGGGTGGAGGATTTCTGCGTCCCCCATCCCTACAGGAGGGGGCACAACATCGTGGATCATGTGGATTTTGTGCTGCGCCGGGGAGAGATTCTGGGGATAGCCGGACTGGTGGGAGCCGGCCGCAGCGAATTACTGAACGCGCTGTCCGGGGCGGAAACCAGAGGCGTCTCAGGGCGTGTATGGCTGGAGGGAAAACGGATCGACGGCAGTTCCCTGCGGGAGATTAAGGAAGCCGGGATCGGTTATGTGACAGAGGACAGAAAGAAAAACGGGTTTATAGCGGGGGCTTCCATCCGGGAAAATATCGTGGTCGCCAGTCTGGACAAAATCACAGACAGGGGATTAATCAGCCGCCGGAGTGAAAAGGAGTACGCCGGAAAATATTTTGAAGGTTTAGCCATAAAAGCGCCGGATATGGAGACTCCTCTGTTCCGGCTGTCAGGGGGAAACCAGCAGAAAGTCGTGCTGGCCAAATGGATGATGACCGACAGGAAAGTTATGTTTTTCGACGAGCCTACCCGGGGGATTGATGTGGGGGCGAAGGCGGAGATTTATCGCCTGATGAGCCGGATGGCCGCGGAAGGCCTGGGGATTATCATGGTGTCGTCGGAGATGCCGGAGCTCATTGCGTTGTGCGACCGGATTCTCGTGCTGGCCAGGGGCAGGTTCACCGCAGAGTTTTCCGGAGACGAAGCAAGTCAGGAAAAAATTATGGCGGCGGCAACATAGCGTATGTTATATTATCCCTAAATATTTATAGAAGTCTGGTAACTGTGAAAGTACTGAACAGTTACGAAGTCTGCGGTAGAAAGAGTAGGAAGACAGGTGATCAAAATGACATCGAAGGAACGATTTTACGCGGCAGTCCGTTTTCAGGAGGTTGACCGCGTACCCACGGATCTGCATAATTTTGCCCTGTGTGCCAGGGCCTCCGGAAAATCCTTTGACCGGTTTGTCCTTGATCCGGAGGCCATGGCTGAGGCGCAGATCGCTCTGCACAAAGAATTCGGCCATGACGTGTTGCTGGTGGAAAACGGGACCGCGTCTCTGGCTCAGGCTATGGGATGTGAGATCAGCCTGCGGGAGGATGACCCGCCCGTGGCGGACCGGGCCGTGCTGCGAGGCCTGGAGGAGATGGATAAACTGGTGGTATCCGGTAAAATATTAGAGGCTCCTCTTCTGAAAGCCAATCTGCAGGCGGTGCGGCTGCTGAGGAAAAAACTGGGGGACAGCGTGGTGATCATGGGCCGGGGAGACCAGGGACCGTTCAGCCTGGCATCTCAGATTTTGGGAATGAACGAGCTGTTGACGGTCCTGGGAGAGGGGGAGATGGACGCGGAGATAGACGCCCTGCTTGAGCTGTGCGCCCGGGCGGGAATCATTTGCTGTACGGCTATGCTGGAGGCAGGGGCCCACTGTACATCCATAGGAGACAGCACTGCAGGGCCCGATGTGATTTCCCCGGCCATGTACGAGCGTTTTGCCCGGCCTTATGAGAAGAAACTGATTGATGCGGTGCATGGGGCGGGCGGTATGATTGCCCTGCACATCTGCGGAAACGCGGGCGCTATCATTGAGGGGATGGTCGATACCGGGGCCGATATCCTGGAACTGGATCAGAAGACGGATCTTGGCCGGGCATGGCCGGTATGCCGGGGGCGTGCGGCTGTGCTGGGGCAGATTTCTCCGGTGACGCTGATGAACGGGACGCCCGGCGACGTGGCTTTGGAAACCGGAGAAATGCTGGAGAAGGTAGGCGGCAGGAAAGCGTCGGGGGTGATCCTGGGGCCGGGCTGCGCCCTGGGAGGACTGACGCCTTATGAGAATATACACGCCATGCTGCGGCAGGCGCGGCAGGAGGAAAAAGATGGATCATATTCAGGAATTATATAAAGAAAGAAATAAGGAGGCAAAGGATCTGTTCCGCCGCGCTTTCTGCGGAGAGCTGACGGATGCTTTTCCCTTTGTGGTCAATAACGCAAACTATTTTGTTTTCGGTGAGGAACCGGAGCGGATTCCCGACGGCTATTTTCAGAAGCCGGAGGTTATGTATAAAAGGCAGGTGGAACAGTTTCGCCGTCATTATGAGCTGGTGAAGGATCATTTTGTCCCCTATCTCATGCCTTTTATGGGAACGGGCGTGCTTTGCTCGGCTTTCGGCAGCAGAATAGAGTTTATCGACAAGATGGACCCCGCCCATACCGGTACGCTGCTGGGCAGTATGGAGGAAGTGGACCGGCTTCGGATGCCGGATATGGAGAAAGACGGCCTGATGCCCCATGTGATCAGATATTTGAAGTATTTTAAGGAGAACAGCACGATTCCCGTCGGCATCACCGACTGCCAGGGCCCTCTTACGACGGCTTTACAGCTGTGCGGCTACGATACGCTGTTTTATGGCATGTACGATTATCCCGAAAAGGTGCACCAGCTGATGGAGCTGGTGACAGAGGCGCTGATTCGGTGGGTGAAACTTCAGAAAAAGATCATCGGCGAGCCCATGGACTGCTGTGCGGGTGATCAGGGCGTGTATGTGCCTGAGGGTATCGGCGTGTGGTTCGCCGATGACGACGCGATCATTCTGCCGCCGGAATTGTATGATGAGTTTGTCATTCCCTATAATGAACGGCTGATGGAAGCTTTCGGCGGCGGTATTATACATTGGTGCGGATGCGCCAATCAGCATATTGACAGCCTTAATAAAATGAAATATCTGCGGGGAATCAATAACTTTTCCCTGGCAGACGCCAAGTCGCTGTATGATCTGCGGATGGGTATCCGGAAAGATATCGTGATCATCGCCTGCGATTTTACACCGATAGAATATGAGGATTTTTACAGGACACTGTTTGAAGAGTTAAAGATTCCCCGGCAGGGGCTGGTGGTACAGTCGCTGTTTTCACCTCTGACGGGGCCAAGGGACAGAAAGTACGAATTGCTGCGCAGGACGGAAAGCGTCGTGGTTCCGGAAGTGGAAGCAATCCTGCGGAAATATGCGAATGTGGGCTGACAGAGAGAGAATGTAACGGAAAAGTTGGTTCGTGAAAATATCCATGGAAAGTTATTTTATCGTATATACCGGTTTGTGTGTAGTGCGAGTAACTTTTTGTGGATTTTTTGTTGACACATATTGACAGAACAAATGTTCTGCATTATGATAAAGATGTGACTTCGGTGAACTTGACAAGCGCAGACGATACGAAGTCCGGGGGTCATGTGGGGTGCAAAAAGCCGGAAAGTGAGGAGAATGATCATGAAGAGAGCCGTGTGGAAAGCAGGGGGCATCGCCGTGCTGGTGTTGTTGGCGGTTTTGGGAGCCGGGGGCACGTCAGTGGCGGCGTCTCCGCCGACGAAGGTTGCCGTGAGCGTGCGTACAAAGCACAGGGAAGCCTATGACGCATTAAAAATCATCAATAAAGCCAGAAGATCAGGAGGGTTAAAGCCTCTGACGATGGATAAGACGCTTTTGGGGAATGCGTTGACGAGAGCCCGCGAATGCAGCATATATTATGCTCATAAAAGGGCTGACGGGAGAGCATGGTATACGGCCGTCACGAAAGATTACACCCGTGCCGGAGAAAATATAGGTTTTGGATTTGCCACGGCAGAAACCGTCACGGCGGCCTGGATGGATTCGCCATCCCACAGGAAAAATATCATGAACGGCAGATATACCTGTGTCGGTATCGGCTGTGTGGTGGTGAACGGGGTGACTTACTGGGCTCAGGAGTTTACGGATGGCCGGGCAAAAAAGGTATCCCGTCCGGCGGACCGGAAGAAAAAAGTGAAAATTTCTGTATCGGACGATTTTCTTTCCGTGAAGAGGGTACAGGAAAAGCTTGTGATGAATAAAGGGGAATCCGGCAGGGTGTCCCTTGCCCTGGAAAATACGGGATATGACGGTCTGACCGTGCAGGTGGCGGTCTCCGGTGTAAAGTATTCTACTTCCGACAGATCGGTAGTGACAGTCACATCCGGCGGGAAGATCCGTGCGGTGGGAGTCGGCCGGGCCAGCGTAAAAGTGAAGCTGGCGGGAAACGGCAAAATTTGTAGAAGCTACAGGATTACGGTTGCGAAATAGAGAGCGGCAGCCGCCCAGCGGATTCGCATAATTACAGAAAATTCCCGCCGGATTGTTGTCTGCGGGTATCCGGCGGGAATTGTATCAGCGTTTTAGTCCGGGAACGGTCATGACTTTCAGCACGTCGGTACAGCCGCCGTTGCCTGCGGTGATGACCACCAGTTCTCCCTCGTGCACCAGATCGTAGTTCTTGGCACAGTCAATGGCGTGGGTGAACAGTACGTTGGCGTCCTGCTGGAACAGGGCAGGAACGGGATTGACTCCCCAGGACATGGAGAGCTGATGGTAGGTCTTTTTGTCCGGGGTGGCGGCGATGATGAGTTCCGAAGGCCGGAATTTGGACAGCCGCCGGGCCGTATAGCCGGACATGGTAACGGCGATAACCGCCGAAGCCTTCACGTCGCGGGCAGTGGTACAGGCCGCGTCGCAGATGGCGTTGGTTGTGTCAGCCTCATTATCATACTCAATATTCTGGTAATAATCCATGGCAAAGGCGTCTTCCTCGGCCTGACAGGCGATTTTGGACATGACGGATACTACAAGATCCGGATGATCGCCCATGGCCGTCTCGCCGGAGAGCATGATGGCGGAGGTGCCGTCGAATACGGCGTTGGCTACGTCGGTGATCTCCGCCCGGGTGGGGGTCGTAT
Organism: uncultured Lachnospiraceae bacterium; assembly: GCA_949471785.1. Lineage (GTDB taxonomy): Bacteria > Bacillota > Clostridia > Lachnospirales > Lachnospiraceae > UBA11957. The sequence continues at coordinate 15,064 of CASWRE010000047.1, forward strand.
TGTGGACCATGGATTCCAGCATTTGGGTGGCGGTGATGACTACTTTTCCTGCCCGGTAACATTTCATAATAAACTGTTTCTGGAGACCGGGGAGCCGTTCATACTCCACCTCCACGCCCATGTCGCCCCGGGCTACCATGATGCCGTCGGAGTGCTGGAGGATTTCATCAAAATTATTAATGCCCTCGATGTTTTCAATTTTAGAAATAATGCGGATGCTGTGGCCGCCGTGATAGTTGAGGAAATTCCTCATGGCAATCACGTCTTCTTTTCTGCGCACGAAGGAAGCCGCGATATAGTCCACGTCCTGTTCAATTCCAAAGAGCAGGTCGGATTCATCCTGGGGACTTAAGTATTCCATGTCCAGATGAATATTGGGGACGTTGATCCCCTTGTGATTACTGACTGGTCCGTTGTTTAAAACGGTACAGGTGATATCTGTATCGGAGAGCTCTTTTACTTCCAGTTTCAGCATACCGTCGTCGATCAGTACGTTGCTGCCCACGGAGAGCTGGCGGGGCAGATCCTTGTAGGTGATGGATACAATATCCTGATTGCCGGGAACATCCCGGGTGGTCAGGGTGAAAGTATCTCCTTTGCTGAGCTGAATCGGACCGTTTTCAAAATTGCCGGTACGGATTTCCGGGCCTTTGGTATCCAGCATGATGGCCACGGGCATTTTGAGCTTATCACGGACACGTCGCACCAGCTCGATCTGTTCCTGATGGTATTCATGGGTACCGTGGGAAAAATTGAGACGGGCCACATTCATGCCGTTGCGCAACATGGCCGTCAGCATTTGTTCATTGTTGCTGGCGGGGCCAAGGGTACAGATAATTTTTGTTTTTTTCATGGATGGAGAACCTCCTGCACATAATGATGTTGGGTACATGTTCGAAAGCGGTCATAATATTTCGGACATGTCCATGATTTTTTCGTATTATAACATATTTGATTGCAGGCGGGTATGTTTTTGCGCAAAATAAATAGAGGGATATTTGGTAACAGTTCAGCCCAGGACTTTGCACTTGTGGCAAAGTCCGTAAGAATGTGTAAATCAGGTCAAGAGGGAATCTGCCCCTCGCCGAATGCGACTGGGAATGGGCAGATTCCGTAACAGTGAAGCTGGAAGGCTGAACGGTTATGATATTTGTTTTGTCAGAGGGTCAGCTTCTGCACAAACACACGGTTTCGCCAGCCGCTTCCATGGCATTGTCTATGATTTCTGCGGACAGATGCTTTTACACTTTTTTAAGAATATAGATCCGCGAATCAAAATCGCCGTAATTCCTGTCATCCACCGCCATTTCGCCGGACATGCCGTCGGAAGTGATCAATCCCACGTTCATCAGCTCGTCTCCATAAAAGGAAGCTCCTGTTTCCTCATCAAGGTAACAGAAATCGGGATTCAGGCCTTTGAGACGGATACGGGTATAGGGCTGATTGGCTTCACACAGTACCCGATACCAGCCGATGACGGCTCGGGTCTTTGTCTCGTCTACCACCATCCAGCAGGTGATATTACCCTCAAAGGGGCTGGCCAGACGGTAGAAAGTGCCGAACTGCAGGAGTTCACGGTATTCTTTCATAAAAGAGATCTGTGCCTTCACCTGTTGCTGTTCGTCTGCCGTCAGTTTGTTCAAATCCAGCTCATAGCCGAAGGTTCCGAAACAGGCCACATTCGCCCGGGTATGGAGTGGCGTATTGCGGAACACCTGATGATTCGGCGTCACGGATACATGGCTTCCGATGCTGCTAATGGGATAGCAGAAGCTGGTGCCGTACTGGATTTTCAGCCGTTCTACGGCGTCGGAATTATCGCTGGCCCAGCCCTGGGGAGCGTAGTAGAGCATGCCCGGGTCAAAACGTCCGCCGCCGCTGGCGCAGGATTCAAAGAGAACTTGAGGAAATTCCGAGTTTAGCCGTTCGTACAGATCATATACCCCCAGGATGTAGCGGTGGAAGACTTCTCCCTGTCGGTCTGCGGGAAGGGATGCGCTGTAGCATTCTGTGATGCTGCGGTTCATATCCCATTTAATATATGAAATCTTTGCTTCCCGCAGCAGTTTTGCCATCATCCCGTAAATATAATCCACGATTTCTCCGCGTGAGAAATCCAGTACATACTGGTTGCGTCCGTGGGAGATGCTGCGCTCCGGCGTCTGTAAAATCCAGTCCGGATGGGCGCGGTACAGGTCGGAGTCCCTGTTGACCATTTCCGGTTCGAACCAGAGGCCGAATTTCAAGCCCAGATCTTCAATGCGTTGGGCCAGGCCGGTGATTCCCTCTGGCAGTCTGTTTATATTGGGCGTCCAGTCCCCCAATCCGGCATGGTCATTGCTGCGGCTGCCAAACCACCCGTCGTCCAGAACAAAGAGTTCCACGCCGCATTCTTTTGCTTTTGCGGCAATTTCCACCAGCCGGTCTTCAGTGAAATCAAAATAAGTGGCTTCCCAGTTGTTGTTGAGAATGGGCCGAACCCGATCCCGCCAGTAGCCTCTGGCCAGCCGTTTTCCATACAATCTGTGGAAGGTCTGGCTCATGCCGTTCAGCCCGGTTTCGGAGTAGACCATGACAGCCTCGGGAGTCTGGAAGCTTTCACCGGGCTCCAGTTTCCAGTCGAATCCCCGGGGGTGGATACCCAGGAGTACCCGGGTAGTATTATGGGTGTCCACTTCCGCCTGGGCAAGGAAATTTCCGCTGTAGATAAGACTGAAACCGATGACTTCTCCCTGGAATTCATCTGCCGTAGGACGCTTTAATATAATAAAGGGATTATGCTCGTGGGAAGAGTTTCCCCGTCGGCTGTCCACGGCCTGGATGCCCTGTTCCAGCCTGCGCACCCGCAGATGGCGTTCCCTGGACCAGGCGCCGGAAAACTGCAGCCATTCGTAATCACAGTCCGGCAGATCCATGCACAGGCTCATGGCCGTGGTGAGATGTACGATTTCCGGTCCCCGGTTTTCTAGTCGGGCGCTTCTTGCGATGATACCGCCCCGGCAAAAGATCGTGTAGAGAAGCTGTAAGCGGACGCCGGTGACAGGGTCCGCCAGATGCAGAGTCAGGGTTTTGGCCTCATTGCTTTCCTCTGTGTAAGTAGCGGGAAGTCCGGCGAGTTTCGGCTTTCCGTCGGTGATATCATGGCTTTGGTAACGGAAATCCGACAGGCGGCTGCCGTTTGTCTGCAGAATCTCCACCGCCGGGTGACGGTAATCCGTGGCGCCATAAACGCCGTATTCCTGCTTGATGTGTTCCAGGGAAAAGTGTCTGTCACCCTCAAAAACATAGGAAGTCATAGGGCGTGAGCTCATTTCCAGAAGATGGGAAAAGTCTTCCCTGTGACGGATCTTTTTTCCGAAATAGAGTTGTCCCATCTGTTCGTTCGGGAGTACCGCCATGATATAACTGATTTCCTGGTTGTACAGATGGAATGTCCGAGTGGTTTCATTATACAGAATGTTCATAGACCGTTTCTCCTTAGTCTCAAGAATATAGATTCATTATATAAGACGGGGGATAAAAAGCGTTAGAATTCTTTGTTGGGGAAAACAGTCAAAATGTTGCATCAAAGATTTTCCAGACAATCCCGGTGCTGCCGCAGATGTCCGTTGGTATCTTCCCGACTCTTCCTGCGGTATTGAGAGGGGGTGCTTCCCTTCCTCAGCTTAAAGGCTTTGGAAAATACCAGCGGATCTGTATAGCCGCAGGACAGAGCCACTCCTCCGATGGGTAGATCGGTGATGGATAGGAGTTCCGCTGCGCGGGTGATCCGGTAGTTGGCGAGGTAATCCTGAGGGGACATGTCCATGTGTTTGCGGAAAAGGATGTACAGATAACTTCGGTCGATGCAGACATAATGGGCAACATCCGCAATTCGGATCGGGTTGGTGTAATTATCATGGATGTACTCTATGGCCTTGCGGATGTAAATGTTTTCTTTTTCTGATTTCGAAGTGACTACCACGTCGATATCCCGTGCCAGAATGGCGAAAAAAGCGTACAGATAACTTTCCAGCAGATACTGATTCGCTGTGTTGGCGGTATGGTTTTTCAGCATATTGATTACGGTCTGCTTTAAATCTGCGGCGTGATTGCTTCGAAAGGTCAGCCGGCCGCTGTTCAGGCCCAGATCCGTCAGATAAGTTTTGGCATTGTCGCCGCCAAAGCCGATCCAGAAATAGATCCAGGGATCTTCCTGATCTGCCTGGTAAAAAGTCTGTACTTCCGGTTCGATGAGAAAGCCGGAGCCGGCCTGCAGCTCATATTGTGTATCTCCCACATAGTACCGGCCTTTTCCCTCCAGAATATAGTGCAGGATATAGTGAGGGCGGACGGCCGGTCCGAAACTGTGCAGCGGTCCGCATTTGGCATACCCGCAGGAACACAGATACAGGTCGCGGAATTTGTGGTTAGATAATTGTAATACATAGGCATTTTCCATGGCGCGATTCTCCCTGATGAATATATAGCGGCTTGTCAAAGTATACGGCATTGCCGGGCATTTTTCAATGGAAAATGATTTGACAAAACCGGAGCGGGTCTGCCATGCAAAGGCAGGTCCGCTCCGATTTACTGTAATCCAGTATGCAGAAAAGTCGCTGGTATGAGTATATCCGTTTCTTTCCCTATGACCCTAATTCTGTGTGTTGCAGGTAGTGGGCATATCAAAAGAAGGGTTGAAAGCGTAGAAGTTGCGGGAATCCAGCTGATCCTGGACCGTGCGCAGGGCCTCACCGAAACGGGAAGATTGAAGTAAATCTATCTGTTGATTTTCTGCATTTTCTTGATAATAGATTGCCAATACATGCGGTCTTTTAAGACTCGGATTACCGTAATGGTGGAATCCTCCACAACAAAGAAGACTAAATATGTACTGTAAGGCTTGAAATAAATGCTTAATCCATCAATCACATATCCTGTAGCTTCATAGCCTTTGGGGAAGAAATCCAGTTCCTTGATTGCCTTCTTTATTTTCTTTGAAAAGTTTTCCGCATATTCACGATATTTGAATGTGTCAAGAATGTACTTTTTTGTTGATTTAATATCCCAAAGCGCGTCCTTGGATAGTACGATTTTATATTTCTTTGGTGTATCCGGCATTATATTTTATCAATTTCCTCCCATGCTTCATCAATCGTGTATACATTGCCTTTTTTCATGCTGTCTATCCCTTTGGAGAGCTCGTCATATAATGCGCCTATGGCTGCTTTTTCGGAATATTCTGTTTTTAGGATTTCTTGATTTCGGATTGCTTGTGCAGATGCCATAGTATCACTTCCTTTCGATTGTTGACTTTATTATACGGTATTTAGTATTGGCTTATCAACAGATTTTTATTAAATTTTCCTCAAAACTGTGTGTCTTAGGCTTTCATGGTTAATCGTTAAATGTTCCAAATGATTTTAATGTTTCCGTCTGCAATCCGAATGACTTTGATGAGTGTATCGACTACCGCCTGTCTGTCCTCGAAAGAGAGCGTTTCCCATGTTTTCATATGATTAGTTATCTGCTTTAATCTGCCCTCTGTATCTGTGACATTTGCCGTAACCATTTCTTCCTGCAAGGTTTTACGCTCTGCGTCCAATTCTGATACTTTTTCGTCTATGTACTTCATCAGAACACCGCTTGCCCCGGACACTTTGGAGAGAAGTTCTTCGATTTCTTCCTCAATCTGTGTCAGACGGATTTTTTTCGTCATGTTTGTTTGTTCTTCTCCTGTATCAGATAGACAGGAAAGTTTTTGGAACTCTGACAGTCTTTCTTTGATTGCGCCAAGCATATATTCTTCCAAAACGTCTGCATAAATCGTGCAGCCTGCCCCTGTGCAGTTGCTTCCCCGACTTCCCGACTGGCTGCAAACAAAGTAACGTCCCCACTTTGTTTTTGCCTTACGGATTGTCAGTGCATAACCGCATTTGCCGCATTTTACTTTGCCAACAAGCCATGAACTTTTCGGTTTACAGGTCTTTGTGGACTGTCGGTTGTTCAGGCATCGTATGCGACAGGCTAGCCACGTCTTTGAGGGGATAAAACCCTTATGCGGCGCAAGCACAATCTCTTTGTCGGATAAGTCGCTCTGCTTTCTTGAAGTGGAAACCGTGCCCTTGTAGAGATAGCAGGCATTATAACCCGTAAAATCACCTGCCGGATTATAGATGCTCGCGCCTTGACTTTGGAAAAACTGGTACACGTCAATATCCGCTTCCACATACACGGGATTGCGGAGCATTTCACTGATCCGAGCGGTATTCCAGTTTGCACCGCGCAGATTTTTAATTTGATGTTCATTTAAGTGCCGCACAATATCCCCAAGTGAATTGTCCGTGTCCGCATACATGGAATAAATCAGCTTTAGCTGTTCGCTTTCTTCTGGGACTTCCTCGTACATGGAAGTGCGGATATTGTCAATGATCGTGTTCGTCAGACGGTAGCCGTAAGGGATACGCCCGCCCATGTAAAAACCGCGCTTGCACCGTGCATAATAAGCGTCCGTTACCCGCTTTTGTATGGTTTCCCGTTCCAGTTGGGCGAACACGATACAGATATTTAACATCGCCCTGCCGATTGGCGTGGACGTGTCAAATTTTTCCGTGGAAGAAACAAACTCCACATGATATTTTTGAAATAGCTCCATCATATTTGCGAAATCCAAAATAGAACGGCTAATACGGTCGAGTTTGTAGACAATAACCCGTTTGATTTTTCCTGCACGAACATCATTCATCATTTTTTCAAAGCTGGGGCGGTTGGTGTCCTTGCCCGAAAAACCTTTGTCTGTATATTCAATGCAGGCTTCCCCGTGGGTTTCGTATCTGCAATAC
>CASWRE010000048.1 GCA_949471785.1 uncultured Lachnospiraceae bacterium
CCCCCTCCGTGACGCCGTGATCCAGAATTGCGGCCCCCCGGGCCTCCCGCCGTTTTCCGCTCCCCGCCGGCAGAGGGATGATCTCCACCGTATCCATATGAAAAGCGCCGTTCACATATTCTCCGGGAACAAAGAAATCCTGTTCCTCTCCCTCCACTTCCACAAATCCGAATCCCCGGGGATGGCCCACAAATACTCCGCGGACCGCATCCGCGTATTTCTCTTTCTTTTTGGACGGCTTTCCCTGCTTTCCGGCCGAAGCTTTATAATAACGCCCCCGCCTGTCCACGGCCACCCGTCCGTCCTGCAAAAGGCTGTCCAAAGTATCCTGCAGATCCCGGCGTTTCTCTTCCGGCACCTGCAGGAGAATGGCGATCTCCCGGGCGCGCATCGGCTGGTAATCCTTCGTACAGATCACATCGTAGATATACTTTTTTCTCTTCTTTAACTGCTTTGCTTTCACTATTTTCTCCTAATATGACAAAAAGCACTCCTGTCATGCAAGAGTGCCTTTCCTTTCTTGATTATCAGAAATTCATGTTCAGTACCAGAGACAAGACGATGAACAGGATCGCCATAATCCGGGTGGCCATAATGAGCACGCCCTCTTTGGACCGCATCTTATTCTGCCCCCAGTAAGTGTCGCTGGAATTCCCGCCGCCAATCACACCCAGGCCTTTCTGCTTGCCCTCCTGCATCAGCACAACCGTAGTCAGGGCAATACAATCTATGACATAAATGACGGTAAGAATAATTCTCAGGATCTGCAATGTTTCTACCTCCTATAATGACTCCGTCTATTCTAGCACAGGAGGATTTCTTTTTCAAGTATGATTTTGCGTCGTGCAAAAAGGATTTTCATACCGGGCAATCTGCCCGAGATAATCTTCAATCCTGAGGAGCTGATTGTATTTGGCTGTTCGCTCTGTCCGGCAGGGCGCGCCGGTCTTGATCTGCCCTGCACATGTGGCCACGGCCAGATCGGCGATAAAGGCATCCTCCGTCTCACCGGAACGGTGAGAAATAATCGTGCGGTAACCCGCGTGCTGAGCCATACGGATCGTTTCCATAGCCTCGGTCAGCGTACCGATCTGATTCACCTTAACCAGCACCGCGTTGGCCGCGCCCAGGCAGATACCGCCTGCAAGCCGTTTCGGATTTGTCACAAACAGATCGTCGCCCACCAGCTGCATACGGCTGCCCAGAGCGCCTGTCAGCCCCTGCCAGCCCTCCCAGTCGTCCTCCCGCAGGCCGTCCTCAATGGAAGCCAGGGGGAATTCGTCCAGAAGCTCCCGATAATAATCAATCATCTCCGCGGAAGTCCGCGCCACATCCATACCGCGGCTTCTGCTCTCCCCGGGGAAGAGATAGAGCTTGCGCTGGTCGTCGTACAGTTCGCTGGCTGCGGCATCCAGGGCAAAGACAAAATCTTCGCCGCAGCGGTAGCCGCTCTCCGTCACCGCCTCCGCCAGCACCCGGAAGATCTCCTTGGCGTTCTTCATGTCCGGCGCAAAACCGCCTTCATCGCCCACAGCGGTAGCATAGCCGCCTGCTTTGAGGATTTTTTTCAGATTCTGATAAACCTCCGTTCCCATGCGCAGGGCATCGGCAAAGGTGGGGGCGCCCACCGGCATGATCATAAATTCCTGGAAATCCACGTTGGTATCCGTGTGACGGCCGCCGTTCAGCACATTCATCATGGGAACAGGCATTTTCGGCGTATAGCAGCCGCCCAGATAGCGGTACAGTGGCTGTCTGAGAGCCTTTGCCGCCGCCTTTGCCACGGCCAGAGATACGCCCAAAAGGGCATTGGCTCCCAGTTTTCCCTTATTTTCCGTGCCGTCTGCCTCTATAAGTAATTTGTCTATATATTCCTGATTCAGCGCATTTTCTCCCACCAGTGCATCGGACAGCACCGTGTTGACATTCTCCACGGCCTGCTGCACGCCGCCGCCCTGATATCTGGCGTCTTTATCCCGAAGCTCCACCGCCTCAAAGCTGCCGGTGGAGGCGCCGGAAGGCACCATGGCGCGGCCTGTATAGCCGTCAATACCCACAATGCCCTCTCCCACAGTAACTTCCACTTCTATAGTAGGATTCCCGCGGGAATCCAGAATTTCTCTGGCGTAAATCCTGCGAACCGGTAAATAACGATACATACTCTGCAACCTCCTGGCATTTAATCTGTCACTGTCCGGCGCTTTTCACAGCCAGCCAGCTTCTCTATGCACAGTTTTTCCCGGTTTACCAATTTTATACCTTTCCGGCTGCAGATGCTTTCCGTATCAACGAAGTTCTCTAACTTTCTTAACCATCACCACTACGGCGCAGGCCAGCATACATACGGCGATCGCCGTGACTGCCAGGCTCTTACTTTTCACCGCCAAAAGAATCAGCAGTCCCACAATCCCGATACAGAACAACAGCAGTAAGACCGCTGCCAGCACGCGGACGGGCAATGGCAGACTTTTCTCCGACACGGCCGACGACGTCCCCTCAACAAAGATTTCCATAATAATTTCGATTATAATGTCCACACTCCGTCTCCTTTCTGACCGCACAGCGTCATTAACCGGGAAAGCAGATGGGCGGCGGCAAAGTACGTCGTCTCATAATGCATATATGTAAGAATGTTTTCATCCCACATAACTTTTAATACCGCGTCAAATTCATCATCCGCATCCCAGAACTGCAGAACCACGGGAAGAAAATCAAACAGCGGAATTTCATACGAAACGTCGCCGTTTCCCCAGGGAACACCGCCCAGCTTTTCACAGGCCTCCCTCAAAAGCTCCCTTTTATTTGTGAAAAACTTTCCCTCTTTTTCAAACAGGCCGGAACCCAGCGACGCGGACTGTACGACATTCTTCAGGCTGTTCACGGGCACATAACGCCCGGACAGGCAGCATCCGGATTTTGCGCGGCAAAGCACGTCAAAAATCGTCATGCTCACATTATAATCCGCATGTACATAGCCCTCCTCCGCCCGCAGGCAAGCCTCCACCTTTCCGCTAAAACGGTTCACACGATACTTCATTCCCACAAAACGGATATACAGATATTCCCGGTCATGGGTCAGTCCAAATCGGTTGATCATCCGATCCTGATCATATTTCAAAAACTCTGGCTCCATAGCGTCCCGCATGGCGTCATAATTGGATTTACCCATGTCATTCCCTTTCTGTACTAAAACGATTCCGCCCTTATATTCAGCTTAAATCCCAGTACCGCTCCCACGACGCCGCCCAGGATATGGGACAGATTGGATATATTGTCCTGCAGCGTGATCCCGTCGTACACCTGCTGCCCGATGAAAACCACGGCCACCAGGACAAAGGTCAGCGGAATCTCTCCGCTCCTGAACCCGGCGAAAGAAGCCAGAAGAATAAAGGCAAACACCACCCCGCTGGCCCCGCACAGGGCTATGGTCGGGAAAAACGCAAAGTTTACGATCCCGGTCACAAAGGCGGCGCTTGCAATGACCTCCACGATTTTTGCCGAACCATATTTTTCTTCCAGCATAGGGCCGAGCAGCAGCAAGTAGGAAACGTTGCCCACAAAATGACTCCAGTCCACATGACCCATCACATGAGTGAAAAAACGGACATACGTCAACGGCGAACGCAGGGAAGCCCTGTATACCATAAACAATACCGGATTGCTGGCGCCCCCCGTCGCCTGGCCCAAAAGAGTGGCTGCAAAGCAGAGAAAAACAAAGCTCAAAACCACCGGCGCGTTGAAGGAAATCCTCATTCTTCTGCGCAAGATCAATCACCACCTTTACCTGAATGGACAGCCCGCAAACCACCCTTCCCAGACAGCTTCCTGCCTACTTCCTCTTTTTCTTACCAATCATCTTTCCCACAAAGATCCCGCCTGCCGCCAGCACGGCCAGAACCGCCGGTATCAGGATCACGTCTCCCAGGGCGCCGGCAAAGAAAAAACTGGTGGGACCGTCCGGGCCTCCCATAAGCGAAATATGCATTGTTATCCTTCTCCTTTTACTCATCGCCTATTTCCAGATCCTCCGTGGATATTCCCAGGATCTGCAGCTCTGCCCTGGCAATTTTTTCCTGATACTCCACTTCCTCCTGGCCATGTTTTTTGATGCGCTGAATATTAATATACTTTTCAATCGCAATTTTTTTCAGTTCTTTCTCGTTCAATTCTTCCATATCCTGTTCACACTCTCTCCAAAGCATACGGCTTACCGCCACCGGACGTACAGAGACCCGCCGCCGCGTTTCCGCTCACAACGGGCTATTCTCTGCTACTCCCGGATCACCAGAGATTTCCCGGTCATCTCCGCGGGCTGCTCCATGCCCATCAAATCGATCAGCGTCGGCACGATATCTGCCAGACAGCCGCCCTCGCGCAGACGGACGGACGGTTCTGCATTGACCAGGATAAACGGCACCGGATTGGTCGTATGGGCCGTGAAAGGCGCTCCCGTCTCATAATCCACCAGCTGCTCCGCGTTGCCGTGATCCGCGCAGATGAACATCTGGCCGCCCGCGGCTTTCAATGCTTCCACGGCGCGTCCCACACATTGATCCACCGCCTCGATGGCCCGGATAGCCGCATTTTCCACACCGGTATGACCCACCATATCCGCATTGGCAAAGTTAATGATAATCACATCATATTTTCCGGAACCGATGGCCTCCACCAGCTTGTCGCACACCTGGGGCGCGCTCATCTCCGGCTGCAGGTCGTAAGTGGCCACCTTCGGAGATTTGACCAGAATGCGGTCCTCGCCCTCGTTGGGCACTTCCACTCCGCCGTTGAAGAAAAATGTCACATGGGCATATTTTTCTGTCTCGGCAATGCGGGCCTGCGTCATGTGATGAGCCGCCAGATACTCGCCGAACGTGTTGGTAATCTGCACCTTTTTAAATGCCACCCGTTTATTCGGGATGGTGGCGTCGTACTCGGTAAAGCACACATAGACCAGATCCAGCCGTTTCTCTCTCTCAAAACCATCAAATTCGTCGGCACAGAATGCCCGGGTGATTTCTCTCGCCCTGTCAGGACGGAAATTAAAGAAGACAACGGAATCGCCGTCCTGCACAGTCGTCACCGGCGCGCCGTCCTTCTCGATCACCGTGGGCAGCACAAATTCGTCGGTCACGCCCTCGTCATAGGATTTCTGTACAGCTTCCGCCGCGTCGGCGCCCTTTACTCCCTCGCCTTTTGTCAGGGCCCTGTACGCTTTCTCTACACGATCCCAGCGATTATCTCTGTCCATAGCGTAGTAACGCCCCGACACCACGCCGATCTCGCCCACGCCGATCTCTTTCATCCTGGCCTGCAGTTCCTCGATATACCCCTTACCCGAGGCCGGCGGCGTATCGCGGCCGTCCAGGAAGCAGTGTACAAATACTTTTTTCAATCCTTTTCTCTTTGCCAGCTCTAAAAGGCCGTACAAATGCGTATTGTGACTGTGCACGCCCCCGTCCGACAGAAGGCCGAAACAGTGCAGGGAAGTTCCCCGCTCCTTCGCGTTATTTACCGCGGCCAGAAGCTCCTCATTCTCAAAAAATACGCCGTCCTCAATCTCTTTGGAAATCCTGGTCAACTCCTGATACACGATCCTTCCGGCGCCCATATTGAGATGGCCCACCTCGGAATTACCCATCTGCCCGTCGGGCAGGCCCACAGCCAGGCCGCTGGCATAGCCCTTCACAAAAGGGCATTCCGCCATCAGTTTATCCATGACCGGTGTCTTCGCCTCAGCCACCGCATTGGCTTCGGCCTTCTCATTCAGTCCATAACCGTCGAGAATCATTAATACCGTTGGTTTCTTACTCATATCTATTGTCTCCTCCTGTATAAAATCACATACGATGCCTGACTGCCGTCTCCCGGCAGCCAGAAATATCTTACCAAATCCATGCGCATTATTCAAGCATCCCGCGGCCATTTTGAAACAGAACTCCACTAAAAATACATAAACCCATGAATATCGGGAGATGTACCGTCTCCCGACTGTTCACCCCCCGTCTCCTGTTTATCATTCACTGTTCCGTTTGTTGCGCACCGTCCCCTCATCGGGCCAAACCCACCACGATCTCCACGCACCGTTCCAGCCCTAATGTACCGCTGTTTAAGGCAATATCATAGTTATCGCATGCGCCCCACTGACGATCCGTATAATATTTGTAGTTGAGACTCCTTCTGCGGTCTTTGTCCTTCAGACGCTTAAAGGGGTCCGTATCTGTCTCGCCATATCGTTCCACGATCCGTTTGGCCCTGATCTTGGGATCGGCATGGATGAATACGCTCAGGCAGTCTTCCCTGTCTCCCAGTATATGGTCGGCGCAGCGGCCCACGATCACACAATGCTCCTCTTTGCCAATGTCCAGAATGATCCCCCGCTGGATGCTCCACAGATAATCCTCCACCGACAGGCCATTGACATTCCTTCCCAGAAACGCATAGGAAAAACGGCTCTTGGAAGGCGCATATTCGCCGGCCTCCGCAACATATTTTTTCGACAGGCCGGACTTCTCCGCCACCTTCTCGATCAGCTCTTTGTCGTAATATTTATACCCCAGCTTATCGGCCACCCGCTTGCCAATAGATCTTCCCCCGCTGCCAAACTCACGGCTAATGGTAATGATTTTCTTCATAATACGCACCTCCCTGTCCATCTGTTTTTAACCATGTATCCTGTCAAATACGGCAATGTATAATTGTCCGATCCCACAGCCTGTCTTATTATTTTGCCAGAATCTCATCCATAAATGCAATAATTCCCGCTTCAACCTCACATTTAATGGCGGCGTAATTATGGATCTCATGACGATATCCGGAATACAGCTTCGTTCTGACGTTATGCCCCGTGCTCTTTAACCAGTTTGAAACCTGATATACGCCCTCTCCGTACTCGCCTACCGGATCTTCATCTCCGGCGATATTGTAGACCGGCAGTTCTTTCGGTACATTTTCGGCCCAGCCGGTTCCCTCAATCTGAATCATCATCCGGATAAAATCGTACAGGGAACGATTGCTCGTGGGCTTCGTAAAAGCGTCAAAGGGATCATTGGCATGATCTGTCTGTACCGCCGGGTCATGACAGATCCATTCATTGCCCAATTTCGCATCGGGAATATACTCACACATCCATCCCATCAGCATAGCGGTAAACTCCGGTGTAGATTCACAGCCTTTTCCCTCATCCAACGCTTTTTTCAGTACTTCGGCGGCTTCATGGGAATGGCGGAACACGCCTGTCGTGCCGCAAATTGTCGCGCCGGCCAGTTCGCCGCCATATTTTGCCATGAAATCCCGGGTGATAAAGGAACCCATACTGTGTCCAAACAAAAAATACGGCAAACCCGGATATTTTTCGCACACAATTTCCTTTAAAGAATGTTCATCCTCCATCATCGTGTGTGGCCCTTTATCCCCCCAGTCTGCCCATATGTCATTGACCACAGCCGTCTTGCCATGGCCGACATGATCATCCGCAGCCACGATATACCCGGCGTCAACAAACGCGCTGATCATATGGAGATATCTTCTCGAATGCTCGCCGAAACCGTGGACAAGCTGTACGATCCCCTTCGGCGTACAGGCTGGAACATAAATCCATCCCTGCACCATATCACGTTCATTAAATGATTGAAAAGAAACCTCATGCAACATATTTTTGCCCTCCCGATACACAGGTCCGTCAAACGGTTCTGTTTTTTGACATGTCTGAAAATTTATTTTGTTTTTTTGAATTAATGGAATTTTCAGACATTCCATACTATTATTTTACCCACGGAATGTCCCGCTGTCAAGAAGAGTCTGTCTATTTTCACGACAAACGCATGAGTATGAGTAAATAAATTGTGAACAAGTTCCTTTTCTGGTAAAATAAAAGAAAAGGGGCGTTGTTTATGGAAGAATTATTAAAGTGGATAGAATATATCGAAGATGTGCGCCAGGAACGAAAAGTCCAGCATTTACAGAAGGATATTCTTGTAATCGTATTGTTTGCTACACTTGCAAATGCAGATGACTGGGTGAAAATTGCGTTGTTTGCACAGATATATGAAGATTACAAGAATAGATCATTAAAAAAGCACCTCCAGATGATCCACTCATCCGTTGGCGCTTTATCTTACCTTACAGCATCATAATGCGTCCACATACGAACAACTTTTATTGTTCCTTCATATTCTATTTCTTTAATGGCAATTGGCTCATTATATACCTGATAAACCAATCTATGTTGTATATTGATTCTTCTGGAATAATAGCCGCTTAAGTTTCCCACTAATCCCTCATATGGCGGCGGGTTTTGAAATGGATTTTGCGCAATAATATTCAATAAATTTTTTGCTTTTTGATCAAGGCATGCACCTTTAAGCAGTTTTTTGTCTTTATCAGCCTGTTTGCTGAATCTGATTATATACATTTACCATTCCTCTTCCGGATTATATACAGAACACTCTTTTACCGACTCTCTTCCCGCTTCAATAATACTTTCCGCCATACCCGGAATAGAATTCAGATACAATGTCTCCTGAATGGCATTCCAATCATCCTCGGATATAAGAACACCATTTTTCCCACGATTATTCGTGATTGTAATCGGCTGGCTACTGTTATTAACCTCGGATAGTATTTGATATATATTTTCCCTTGCCTTGGTCACACTAATTGCCGTCATGGTATCATCCCCTTTCTGTTATATTATAACGTACGTTTTTGCGTACGTCAATATACTTCGGGAGTTTGACAGTTTCATATTTATTTAATAAAATCTGTCACCGTTCACGGCAATAGATGCAAATCCATTGAAAATTCGCTTCGCAAATGGGATTTGCTCACATTTTTTCAATAATACATGATATAATCTCTTTATTACCCGTCTTCAATTTTATAAGGGAAGGAATATCTGACAAAACATCCCGCATGGATTATTTTTAGAAAGGACACCTCATGTTAAAAGAAACTTTTGAACTGCTGAACCTGCCCCAATGCGAAACTTACCTGAAAAGACTGGACCTGCCCTGGCCGGGAAAAGCCGACCGGGCTTTTCTCGACACTCTTATGGAACGTCACCTGACAGTGGTTCCTTTTGAAAACCTGGACACTGCTCTGTTTCATCTCCCGGTACGCCTGGATACCGAGAGTCTTTACGAAAAAATCATCTGCCAGCGCCGAGGCGGCTATTGCTTTGAGCTGAACGCCCTGTTCCTCGGACTGCTGCGGGGGCTGGGCTATGAGGCATGGCCCGTCGGCTGCAGAGTTCTCAGGCATCCCGGACTGCCCTGCATCTACCACCGGGCTTCGGCGGTACTGTTGGATGGTACTCCTTTCTTTTGCGATGTGGGTTTCGGCGGTATTTGCTGCTCCCACGCCGTCGAACTGACGCCGGGCGCCGTCGCCGAGACGGATTATGCCGCCTTTATTGTCTCACGGGAATACAGGGGATGGCTCAACCTGCACTATGTGCCCCGCAACACGCCGGAAGCAGAGCCCCTGCCTCTGCTGATGATCTGCGAGGGCCCCAGCGCACCCCAGGATTTTCTCTCCGCCAATGAGATTATGTCCTCCCCTGACTCCCCTTTCTCCCGCCGTATCATCGTTCAGAAGCTCACGCCCTACGGTTCCTGGTCGATAAATGGCGATATTCTGACCCGGCATACCGCTTCCGGCACAGAAACTGTCACACTGGACAGCCGGAAGGCTCTGGCCGAAAGCCTGCGCAGGGATTTTTCTCTGGAAATCTGATATCTGCCTCAGCGAAACGAACCGTTATCCATTTATCTCGCCATACAGAATTGTTCTGTCTCAGGCAGCCGCTTCCCCCTGCCCGGACAAGAAAGCCTGGTACACAGGTTTATGATTTTACTTCCTCCAGATAATATTCCACCGCCATATAATCTCCCCATCCCCGGGGCAGGAGTATACCTCCGTACATCAGGGCAGCGCCAGTATACACTTCCCCGGTCTCTCTTATGCGGTAAAGAGTTTCCTCCTTCAATCCTTTCAGACAAACCGGATGCCCCACCATATTGGGTTCTGCATGGAACAAAACTCCCTGTACCAGCGCAGCCGACTGATCTTTCTCCACAAAAGACCAGATCCCCCGATTCTCCTTGAGAGGATCGCTGAGCCGATAATAAAGCCCGTTATGGATCAGCGGCCCGTATTCTTTGAAGCGGCCGATCTGGTCTTTCACCGCCTCTTTCTCCTCCTCTGTCAGCGTATTGAGATCCAGTTCATACCCGAAACTTCCCGCCATGGCGGTCACGGCCCTGGCCGAAAGCGGCGTGACACGGCCGGTCTGATGGTTGGGTACCGCCGACACATGGGAACCTACCGTCGATATGGGATAGAAAAAGGATGTACCATACTGAATCTTAGTACGGGCATAGGCATCCGTATCGTCGCTGCACCAGATCTGCGGACAATAATACAACATACCGGCATCAAACCGCCCGCCGCCGCCGCAGCAGCCTTCAAACAAGACATGGGGAAAGTCCGTGTTCAAACGCCCCAGCAGCTCGTACAGTCCCAGTACGTAACGGTGAGGCGCCTCTCCCTGCCTGTCCGGCGGCAGCAGCGTACTGTACCAGTCGCACACATTACGATTCATATCCCATTTCACATAGGAAATATCCGCATCCCGCAGCAATTTGCTGATCGCCCCGTACAAATATTCCCGAACATCCTCCCGGCTCATATCCAGCACAAGCTGATAACGTCCCCGCATGGGCTGGCGTCCCGGTATGCGGATCACCCACTCCGGATGGGCTCTGTAGAGATCACTGTCCTCCGATACCATCTCCGGTTCCAGCCAAATACCGAAAGACATACCCAGATCTTTAATCTTCTGCACCAGCTTTGCCAGGCCGCCTTTCAATTTGCGCTCATTTACGTACCAGTCTCCCAGTCCCGAACAATCCGAATCTCTGACTCCGAACCAGCCGTCGTCCATCACCAGCATATCCACACCCAGCTTCGCCGCCTGTTCGGCAATGGTGTACAGTTTTTCTTCATCAAAAGAAAAATAGGTGGCTTCCCAGTTGTTGATCAGCACCGGCCGCTCCGCCAGTTTATATTTTCCCCGGCACACGTGCTCCCGGATCACACGATGGAATTGATGAGATAATCTGGCAAATCCCCCGTCAGACCAGGAAAGGATGGCTTCCGGAGTGTAAAATACTTCCCCCTCTTCCAGCTTCCAGCGGAAAGTATCCTGATGAATGCCCATGATCAGGCGCACCTGCCCCAGCTGATCCAGTTCAATCTGCGTCTGAAAACAGCCGCTGTACATGAGCGCCGCTCCGAAGCAGCCTCCGCTGTCCTCGGTGCAGTCCTTTTCACAGAGCAGTACCGTAGGATTCTGCTGATGGCTGGAAGCCCCCCGTTTACTGGAACTCTCCTGAATACCGGAGAGCAGCGGAAGCCTCTGCACCTGCCTCTCCATCGTATGGCGGCCATGAAAATGTACCCATTCCCAGTCGCCCCAGGGCATGTCCATACAAAGCGTATACGCTTTCGTCAGCGTCTTCGGACCTGTACCACAGTTTTCAATGACAGCGCTTCGGGTCACTACATCTAATTCCTCAAAAACACCGTAGCGCAGGGTCACACGCACTTCTCCCGCCGTGTCAAGCAGAATAATTTCCAGCGTCTCCACATCCGTATCCCCGGCATACACCGAGGGAAGCCCGGGTATCCTCTCCTTGCCCCGATATGTCCGATGGGATTCATACCGCAGATCCAGGGCGCTACCGCCGTTTTCATGGGTCACGGCTACGGCGGCAACTCGGAAGTCGCCGATTCCCTCCGCCGCATATTCCAGAGGCATGGTATCCAGGGAATACGTGCGGTCCTGACCGGCATCATACGTATTTCCGGAAAATCCCACATCATGGTAATCCAACAAATAAGACATATCCCTGCCGGTCTGGCGCCCGTACCAGATATGCTTCAATACTCCCCGGCTGTCCGCCTGAATCTGATACATACTGTTTTTTGTCTCAAGATAAAAGTTCTTTGGATTTTCCTCAATTCGGATTGCCATAGTTGTCTCCTTTTCAGCTAAAATAGCGCTTATCGGCAAATCAGCCGCGCTCTGCAGATATGCTTCGCCAAACGCCTTCTGCAACTATTGAATCACACAAAAAAAAACTCGTCAATAGCTTTTTGGGAATCCGGGCAAAAAGCCCGACGGCCTTTGCGGGCAGCAGACCGCCTGCCCATGATTTCAGAAAAAGGCGGGAAACATTTCCCGCCTTTTTCTATAATATATTGCTCGCGACACATAATTTGCATGAAGCGCCGTTTATTTTACAGCGCCAGAGGTAACGCCTTCCACAATGTATCTCTGCAGGAACACATACAGAATCAGGATCGGCAGCATAGCCAGCAGCAGAGCCGCCATAATCAGGCCGATATCCGTAGAATACGTCCCGTAGAAAACCTGCGTGGCAATCGGAATCGTATACAGCTCCTTTTTCGCCAACACCAGGCTGGGAAGCAGGTAGTCATTCCAAAACGCCATGGCGTCGATAATCGCCACTGTGGCGATCGTGGGTTTCAACAGCGGGAATACCACTTTCCAGTAGGTCTGCCACCGGGTACAGCCATCGATCGTAGCCGCCTCCTCCAGAGAAACCGGTACGTTGGTATTGATAGCCCCGTGGAACATAAATGTAGCCATGGAAAGGGAAAATCCCACATGCATGAAAATCAACGTAGCGCGGTGGTTCAAAATATCCAGCAGGCCGCCGTACAGCGATACCAGCGGAACCATCAGCACCTGGAAAGGAATAACCATGGAAGCCACCATCAGGCCGAACAGCAGGCCGCAGGCTTTCCAATTATTACGGACAATCACAAACGCCGCCATAGAAGCCAGCGAAATCGTAATGACTGTAGACAAAATCGTGATAATCAGAGAATTTCCGAAAGAAAGCAGGAAATTCATCTTCTCCATGGCTTCCGGGAAGTTCTCTATCGTAAATCCGCGTGAGCCGATCAACGCCAGCGGATCGGCAGTAATGTCTGCCTTAACCTTGAATACATTAATTACGACCAGCACAAAAGGAAAGATAAAGCAGACAAACGCCAGTAACAAGATAATAATCATGACCGCATGGCTGATCTTTTTATTGCGGGCAGCTCTTTCATTCATATCCATTACGCCGACACCTCCGCTTTCTTACCAATATATACCTGGAGCACACCGACAACGGCGCACACAATAAACAGGATCAAAGCCTCCGCCTGGCCCGTACCGTAATTCTTATAGGTAAATGCCTGGTTATACACATGCATGGCCGCCATGACGGAACTGCCGAAGGGCTCGCCTTTTGTCAGAGACAGGTTGACGTCGTATACCATAAAGCAACGGGTGATCGTCAGGAACAGACACTGCACAAAAGAGGAAACCATCAGCGGAACGGAAATATGTACGATCGTCTGTATGCCGGTACAGCCGTCGATCATAGCCGCCTCCAGCACATCCGCCGACACACTCATGAATCCGGCCACATAGATCAGCATCATATAACCGGCATACTGCCAAACGGATACGATAATCATACAGAGCATGGCGCCGTTCGTGGTAGCCAGCCAGGAGGTGGACAGCGCCCCGATGGAGAGGGATGTGCCCAGCGCCACCAACGCACGGTTAAACACAAATTTCCAGATATAACCGAGTACGATACCACCGATCAGATTCGGTACAAAAAAGCCTGCCCGGAAGAAATTCTGACCCTTTACTCCGCTGGTAACCAGAAATGCCAGCAAAAACGCCACCACGTTAACCAGAATAACGGCTATGACAGCGTAAATGAAGGTTCTGCCCAGCGCCTGCCAGTAATCCGTGTCCGCAAACGCAGACATATAATTTGCAAGGCCCACAAAGGGTTTATTCTTTGAGACGCCGTCCCAGCTTGTAAAGGTCAGATACAGACCATAAATAAACGGAAGAATCACCACCGCGAAAAACGCAGCTGTCGTAAGCCCGGCAAACATCAGAAACTGTTTGGTCTTATAAGACATGGTATTAGTATTCATAATTTACTTGTCTCCCTTTCTTTTTACAAGCGCCCCGGGAAACGGTGTCCCGGGAGCGCTTTTACTCTGCCGCCCAAAGCCGGGCTTCCGGCGGCAGCGCAATGTCCAGGCTTAATGTTCCGCAGGAGCCGTAGCCTGCCAGTAGCCTTCAATATTGGCCGCCAGGCCTGCACGGTCTGTCTGGTCGGCCAGGTATTCCTGGAGGAAAGCGCCACATTTTGAATAGTGGTCATCCGGCAGATAATCATAGTTCGGAACCAGATTTCCGGCATCCGCATAGGCTTTTACAGAAAGAGACAGCGGGTCCAGGCCGGCAGCCTCAATGTTGCTGTACGCCGGAACCAGAGCGCATCTCTCTGTCAGGAACGCGTTTCCTTCCGGATCAGATACCAGCCAGTTCAGGAAATCCTTGGCCGCCTGACGCTGTTCGTCGGAAGTAGCGTCAGAAGAATCGATAAAGAAGAATTTGGAACCGCCGCCCACCAGCTTACCGTTGGTACCGTCGTCGGTATTCTGCGGAACAGGCATCATGCCCATCTTCTCGCTGGGCTCAAAGTCCTTGATCAGAGACCAGTCCCAGTTACCGCCGAACATGAAAGCAATCTTGCCTTCCGCCAGCTGCTGCTCCAGAACCTCGCGCTCTGCAGCCACCGGGGAACTTGCAGCAAAATTGTACTGCTTGAGCAAATCGAAAGTATCCATCAGAGAATTCCATTTCGCATTATTGGCCAAGTCGGAGCTGCCTCCATGGAGAGCCGTAACAAAGGCCTCCGTGTCCTCCTGCTCCTCATATACCTGACTCAGGAAATGGCCTGCCAGAGACCAGTCCTCTTTCATAACGCCTGTGGGCGTCTCCATACCGCCGGCCACAAGCTTCTCCAGCAATCCTTTAAAAGCGTCGGTAGTCGCATAATCTTCCGGCTTAAACTCTGTGCCGGTAATCGCCTCGATGGCTTCCGCATTGTACATCACCCCGCGGGCCTCGATACATACCGGGAATCCCATAACTTTGTCATCCACAGAGATCGCATAGTTTGTATTTTTCACCCAGTCCTGATCGCTCAGGTCGATCGCATGCTCCGGCCCAAGCGAATAGATATCCTTGGCATCCACCATAGACAGCGTATATGGATCGTTAGCGGAATATCTTGTGGCCATATGGGCCGCAACGGTATCCTGGGACATGTAAACTTCTACATTTACACCCTTAGCTTCACTGTACTCTTTTGCCAGCTCTTCAAACTGATCCTGAATCTCGCTTTTGGAGTTGAAAATTGTAAAAGATACGCCAGATCCCTTATCCCCGGAATCACCGGCCGCGCTGCCGCCGGACGAACCGGAACCGCCGCCACATGCCGTTACAGATACTGCCATGGCCGCTGCCAGGGCTGCTGCTACTAATTTCCTTTTCATAATCCTTTTCCCCCTTGGATTTGTTTTGTATCGCGATTACGAGATACATGGTAGCATTAAGTTTTTAATATGTCAATCGGTTATCATATATTTTTTTAGCTTTCCTTTAAGTTTATTGATTATTTCTAAATTCTATGTTAATTTTTCGTGGATTATTCCCAGTATAAATTGTTTTTGCGCTAATCCACCGTCATATACCGCCTGCATATTTGCAGACTTTTTCATCTGTCCGCCCGTATTCGCGCTCTGATATGTCATTCCCTTGACATTCTTCTGAACTTTTTATTGCGCCGGCTCCCTGTTTTTGCTACAATAATCTGATACTATTATCCTGGCATGTCCAAAACATATTCAGCAGATTCTCTTAATTATTAAAAACCAAGGAGGATACACATCATGAATAAGCTATTC
Organism: uncultured Lachnospiraceae bacterium; assembly: GCA_949471785.1. Lineage (GTDB taxonomy): Bacteria > Bacillota > Clostridia > Lachnospirales > Lachnospiraceae > UBA11957. The sequence continues at coordinate 15,859 of CASWRE010000048.1, forward strand.
AATCTGGACAATCCATTCTGGAACAGCATGGACAAAGTTTTCGACCTGTTTATTGCCAATGTCCTCTGGCTGGTCTGTTGTCTGCCCCTCTTCACGATCGGCCCCTCCACCGCCGCCTTTTACTATGTTCTGGTCAATATGGCCCGCGGGGAGGACGGCGTCATATCCAGAGATTTTTTCCGTTCTTTCAGGCAAAACTTCCGACAGGGAGTCGGTCTTGGTCTGCTGATGACGGCGGTAGGAATCTTTTTAGCCGTTGATATCCGTCTGTGCTACCGTTCCGGTACGGGTATCTATACCTTTTTTATGGTATTCTTTGCCGTTTTATTCCTGCTGTGGGCGTCTCTCGCCCTGTATTCCTTCCCTCTGCTGGCAAAATTCGAGAAAAAGAACTCAGAAATCCTTGTATGGGCATTTTTGCTCGCTATGGGGCATCCGGTTCAGACCCTCCTGATGCTTCTTGTGACTGCCGTCGGCCTGTGGGCCTGTCATCTGCTGCCCGGCCTGATCCTTATTGTCTTTGGCCTGGCGGGAAGATTTCACTCCGTGCTGCTGGCCTCCATATTAAAACCCTATCTCCCGGACCCGGATATTGATGAAGAATTAAAGCCGCTCAGCTTTATCACAGAGCAGGAAAATGAGGATAAGAAATGAAAAAAAAGAAGAAAGAACCGTCCATATTCCGTCAGGAAATCCGCCGTGACTGGCATACGTTCAAAAGCCTTGACCCGAAGGGAAAACTGCAGTTTTTATGGGATTACTACCGTTGGAAAATACTGGTCATTGTTTTTTCCGTCATTACCATTGCCACCTTTACCGGTATGCTCTGGGAGGGCCAAAAGCCCCGCCGCCTGCAGGTCTGTGTGGTACTGAATAATGACGGCAGCTGTGAAAGCTGGTTCCGCCGGTTCACGCAGGATCTGACCTCCGACGGAAAACCGGGCAAGGTAGATATTAACCTGGATCAGCCCTTTGATTATGACAACCAGTACTACTATGTGCAGGAACTGGAAGTCATGACCACCGTATCCTCCGGACGCATGGATTTTGCCGTCTGCGGTCCGGATATGTACAGCTATCTGTTGGCTATTAATGCCTGCATGCCCCTTGATAAGGCGCTGCCGGACACTACCGTCACCAGCCTTATGGAAAAAGGAAAACTGGTCTTTGATACCGCCAACCTCACCCAGGACGAGCAGGGCAATGTCAATCCCGCAGACGGGATTGACGGTTACTACGCCGTGGATCTGTCGGAAACCGCATTTTACGATACCTACAATCAACCGACAGGCGAAAAAGAACAGGAACCCCTCTATGCAGTCATCATCTCCAATACCGAACACATGGAGGACTGTGAGAAACTCCTGGATGCACTTCTCGAAAAATAATCTTTACGTGGTTTCCCGCTCCACCAGATGAACCGGCAGCACCGTCCGCCGGGGAATCAGCTTTCCCTCCACCGCATCATGGAGCAGGGAGACCGCGATCTCTGCCATCTCTTTGACCGGCTGATGGATGGTCGTAAGCTGAGGCGTCGTAATCGTGGCGATCTGCATATCATCGAACCCAATAATCTTCATTTGATCCGGTACGGAAATATGGAGCTTACGGCAGGCCTGCAATGCCTGTGCCGCTATCACGTCGCTGCTGGCAAATATCCCGTCGGTCTGGCTGTATTTCTGCAGAGCGTCCTCCAATATTTCACTGTAGCGCATGTTATAATACTGGGCCTCCTGCACAGACACTTCCACAAAGTTCGCCTGTTCCCTCTCACAGACAGACCGGAACCCCTCCGCCCGCGTATCCGCCGGCATGGGCTGATTGGCGATATTCCCTACCTGAAGCAAATTATGGCACCCACAGGAAATCAGTTTCTCCGCAGCCAGCTCCCCGCCCTGCCTGTTATCGCATTCCACCGAAGCCGTCCCGTTATCCCGGAAACGTTCCATGGTGATCACCGGAATATTCACTCTGCCAAACTTTTTCGTCTCCAGCGTTCCACTGCACAAAATGATTCCCGCTACCTGATTACCGGTACACATATCAATAAACTCCTGCTCCCTCTCGCTTCTCTGGGAATTGCACAGAAGTATCCGATAACCTTTTTTATACGCCTGATTCTCCAGATTGCTGATCATCTCCGCAAAATAGGGATGGCGGATATGAGGCACGATCAGTCCGATCATATTGGTGCTCTTCCTATGGAGGGATCGCGCCACCTCATTGGGGCGGTAATTCAGTTCTTCCATGGCGTCCGCCACTTTCTGGCGGGCGTTATCGCTGATATACCCTCTGTTGTTTAATATCCGGGATACCGTGCTGACAGTCAGCCCTGATTCCCTAGCAACATCCTTTAAGGTTGCCATCTGCAGTTTCTCCTTTATTACCGTAAAACTCTAAAGCCATTTGTTACCAAAAAAAGAGGGACAAATACGTAAGACCATCAGCGTTTCGACAATTCTACATATCTGTTCCTCTTCATAACTGCTGTCCATCCCACCCTCTGCTGCCTAGGGAAAACGCAGGGTATTCCCTGCCCTTTCCCGCAGCCTGTCAGGCTGCTCCGGCACTCTTATAATACTCGTCAAAGAGCTGACCGATGGCAGTGTGAGTCTCGCCACAGATGGAAGGAAGCTCTTTCCCCCATGCTCCCGTAGCCGCCTGAAAACCCTTTTCCACAGCCGCCTGCATCTCTTTCATTTTTTCAGTGTCATCACCGGCAAGTGCATAGGCAAAATCAAAGATCCTCTGGGACGTCTGTTTCACACCCCAATAGCCATTCTCTGAAATGGCGTCCTGCGCCTCTGCCTTTGTCTGGGCATCCACGGTAAAATTACCGCTGGCGATCTGTCTCCAGAATCCGTCGCTCCCGGCGGTAAGGCCCGTGATACCCTGCTTCTGGAACATGCCCATCATCATATTGGTAAAACGGCTCATCTGATTGTCCAGATCCGCCTTCAGGCTCTCCACAAGGGATGCCCTCTCGGAATCGCTCATTTTTGTGGTTGCCGCCTTGGCATCACTGCTGAGCTCTACACGATCCTTGTTCGCCGCTGCTGCCTTGGTTGCCTCATCCGTACTCTCGGCCGGCTTACCCGTATCGGCTTTACTGGCCGCCGCCACGTTCCTGGCGTTTACTGCGTAATCATAACCCTGGGTATAAAGATCATCAACTCTCACTGCGTATCCTCCTTTTGAATTAAAAAATGTAAATGCATATATCTGCCCGGTATGGTACCAGAACTATAGAATGTATAAATACTATCGACACAATCCCATAAAATGTTAATACCCCTGACAGATCGAAAAACATTTACTTTTTTAATCCCGGATGATTACGCCTTTCCCTTTTCCTTCCCACGGCACAGCCACACAAAATCGTGGCCCTCCAGCCAGAAAGTCTCGCCTTTTAATACCCTCTTTCCCAGCATATCTTTGTAGCGGTCTCCCTCCTCAAGCACCACCGTCTTACCGCCTTCGCTGAAATTGAAAAACCCTTTCATAAGCAGATCCTCCGTCTCACGCAGAATGCAGATCAGCGAGGGATCTCCCATATCCACGGTAGCCACAGTCGCCTCCGCGTCAAATACCGCGGATTTCTTCCGAGCCATGACCAGCGCTTCCAGCGCTGAAAACAGACGTCCTTCCACCGAATTTGAATCCTTGATATTCTCTTCCAGATCCCAGCGGAAAGCTCCGCGATGAATATAGCGGGAATCCTGATTCTTTTCCCAGTCCTCTTTGTAAGTGTAATCGTTGACCTGACCCACCTCATCGCCGCTGTAGAGCATCGGAATACCGGACTGGGCCAGCATATAGGCATGAAGCATTACGTCCAGGCGTATAGCCCGTTCCATTTTTTCCGGATTATTCTCAAATCCGGCGCTCTCAATGCCGCACATGGATGCCACCGTGCCGCAGAATCTGGCGTCCTGAGTCACCGCGTCATCGTTATAGAGCTCGCCGCGGCTCTCGCTGCCCGGGAATTTCCCTGTATAATAGTCGTTCAGAAAACGCTTGTGAAGCGCTTCATCCATACCCCAGTATTTGAGCGTACCATAATCCAGGCCCCAGCCAATATCATCATGACAGCGCAGATAATTCAGGAACGTATATTCCCGGGGCAGTGAGGATACCGTATCCAACTGCTTTTTCAGCAGGCGGGTATCCTGTGTGGCCAAAGTGTGCCAGATCGTCGCCATCGTCGTAACATTGTAGAGCATGTGGCATTCCGGTTTCTCCACCGTGCCAAAATAGGGCGCCACCTTCTCCGGTTCCATGACCACTTCACCCAACAGGGCCACACCGGGACATACGATCTCGCCGATCATGCGCATCATGCGGACGATCGTATGTACCTGAGGCAGGTTACGGCTCTGAGTGCCCAGCTCTTTCCATATGTACGGCACAGCGTCGATCCGTATAATATCAATACCCTGGTTGGCCAGATACAGGAAATTGTACATCATCTCGTTGAACACGCGGGGGTTCCTGTAATTCAGATCCCACTGATACGGATAGAACGTGGTCATGACAAAGTGCTTCATGTCCTCGATATAGGTAAAATTACCCGGAGCTGTAGTAGGGAACACCTGAGGGACTGTCTGCTCGTATCTCGCAGGAATATCGTAACTGTCAAAGCAGAAATACCGGCTCATATATTCGCCCTCACCGGCCCTGGCCCGTCTGGCCCACTCATGATCCTCCGAGGTGTGGTTCATCACGAAATCCATACAGACGCTGATTTCTTTGCGATGGCACAGATCCGTGAGCTCCGCCAGATCCTCCATGGTCCCCAGATCCGGCCGTACCTTTCGGAAATCCGCCACCGCATAACCGCCGTCGGACCGTCCCTTAGGCGTATCCAGAAACGGCATCAGATGAATACAGTTCACCTTGCAGGATCGGATGTAATCCAGTTTCTCCTGAACCCCATGGATATCGCCGGCAAAATTGTCTATATACAACATCATGCCCAGCACATCCTTCTGCTTGAACCAGTCCTGATTCTTTTCACGTTTGGCATCCCGGTTGCGAAGACTGGTCCTACGCTGCCTGTAATACTCATACATCTGCGTACACAACTCAGAAAACATGGAATCGTTCTCATACAGTTCCATATACAGCCATCGCAGCTCGTCATGATGCCGCTGTAATCTCTGCTGAAAAACCTCATCTAGTTTTGACATAATCTTCCCTCCGAAATCTCACAGGATATTATCCGGCCGTTTCTTCACCGAATCTTTTTCCTGCCACGATTTTGCTGCCGCTCATACCGGCAAACGATTATCATATAATCTGTAATATGTCAATCGTTGATCATAAAAACATTTGTATTGTATCATAAATTTCATTCAATATTCACTATTTTTTGTACAAAAATCCATTTTCCATAATTTGACGGTTTTTTTTAACACCCTGCCCTTTCTTATGCCACACTTTCTGTCAAAAATGCTTGTCCCTATGTCATACGATAGGCATACCGTAAGAGAATGTTACTTTTCACACCCGGGCCACGCACTCGCTGCGTGGCTGAGGGAAAACATGATAAAAAACGTTGAGTTTTCCTCCTGTATCTGATATGATTTCTGCAAATACCTGCGGAGAAGGAGAACCACGAAAATGATCATTATCCTGGAATCCATTCTGAATACCATCATCGAATTCGGCATTCTGCTCCTGGAGTTTATCGGTGTCTGCATTATCATCTATACCAGCCTGGTTAGTCTCTACAAGTACATTACCCACAGATCAGACCTAAAAATTTATCTGGCTAACGGACTGGCCATCGGTCTGGAATTCAAGCTGGGCAGCGAAATCCTGCGAACTGTACTCGTACAGCAGTGGGAAGAAATCGCCATCGTGGCAGGAATCATCCTCCTGCGGGCGGCGCTGACCTTCCTGATCCACTGGGAGATCAAGGAGGAAGAAAAAGAGAAAAAAGCGGAAGAGCACTAGTGTACTGACATATTGATATTTAGATAAATTGACATAGTAATTTCTGCCGT
>CASWRE010000049.1 GCA_949471785.1 uncultured Lachnospiraceae bacterium
GTCTTGAAAAAGCCATTTCAAGACAGCCTGTGAAGTGAAGTTAGTATATGGAAGCGCGCGCGATACTATTCACAGCCGATGGTAGAAGTATAGCAGGAAACGGAATGGGGGAAAAGGCGGAAGCCGACAACTGCCGTAAAGTCCAGGCGGCGCTGGAACGATACGGCGGCAGCCCCGCGGCAGTTACCACTGTGATGCCTACTGACCATATGCAATCCACCGGAGCGGTCCGGGAAGGAATATGGAAAGGTCCGACGGCAAAGTCAGGAGACGAACCTGTTGACAGAATTCATGGGATGAACAACGATTCTATGGTTTTACATAGCGAACACGCTATTCCTCCTTTGTATGATTTTACCATCAGCGGGAGCTGTATTTTGGCTTGAGGTACACATTCATACTTTAGCAGAAGGAGGTAATCATTATGAAGTATGGAAAAAAAGTATTGGCGCTTTTGACGGCGGCGGTTATGACCATGGGGATGGCGCTGCCCGCGTTGGCCGCGGATGTAACGGTGGCGGTGAGCACCCGCGTACTGAACGATAAGTATCTGGTAGAGCCTGTTAAGGTCACGATTCCGGATAACGGAACCGTTCTGGACGCCATCAAGGACGTCAAAGTATCCGGATCTGAGAAGACAACGGAGACGGCAGGCACGCATAACGGCAATCCCGTGACCCTTTATGAGACCGGTATTTTTAACTACCGCTCTTCGGAATATGGTCCCTATCTGTATGCCGTGGACGTGCCGGGACATTCCAGTGTTAACCGGTATTTCGATGATGACGGCACAGCATCCGACTGGTCGAATGCTTCCGGAGAAGACTACACGTATGATAGAGCGATTGCAGATTTGGAGGCAAAATATAACCTTGGCAATACCTGGAATAATATCGTGCATGTGGATAATGAGCTGACGGAGCTGGATTACAACAATAATTCCGGCTGGATGGTACTGACAAAGGACGCCGACGGGAAGTATACCACTAATAATAACGGGCTCAGCACCGTGCTGAAGGACGGCGACGAGGTACTGGTATCCTTCACCATGTTCATGGGGCTGGATCTGGGCCAGAACAGTTATATCAACAACGGCTCGGCATGGGTGCCTGAGAGCGCGTTCCCGGGTTCCTTCGCGGAATAATGCGAAGGGCTGCGGCCCAATAAGATAACAAAAAACATAACAGCGAAAGAGGGGCTATTGCCTTGGCAGTAGCCCCTCCTTTTTATAATCAGGAGGACAATTATGGGAACATATGCAGGGGGGAGAAAGTGGGTATGCCTTTTGCTGGGGTTATTTTTCCTTTTTGCGGCGTCAAAGGTCCAGGCGGCAGAGCCGTCCCTGGAAAAGAACGCCGAGGGGGAATACGTTATCCGGACTTCGGAGGATTTCCTGAAATTAAGGACAGATATCAAAGCAGGTTGTAAGTATGCAGGTGAAAAACTGGTAATAGAAAATGATCTGGAGATTTCCATAGATACTGAGGAGGACGCCGCAGCGTCATGGAATCGGTTTTACGGCGAAGTTGACGGTAAAGGCCATACAATAAATTATGAGACCAATAGTTTTTGCCGGGAAACTTCATTGTTCGGTTTCTTTCAGGGAAAACTCTGCAATCTGAATATCCGGGTCAACGCCATCCTGGACCTGGCAAAACTGGCTGCAAAGAAGGCATATGGCTTCAGTGTGCTTGGCGAACAATACGGTGGAGAGGGCACATCTCTGACTTACGTGAGCGTGTCGGGTGACATAACCATAAAAACAAGCGAGCAATATCTGGAAAATAATAAGAGCAATTTGATAATATTTGGAATTGGCGAAACACAGATTGTAGAAAATTGCTATTCTGCCATTAATTTTATTTTAGATGATCAAGCAGGTGGGTTGGAGCAATGGTTTCAATCGACTAAAATAAAAAAAATATATATAAGTCAATTTGGAAGCTCTACGCATTTGTCAAATATAAAGAATTGCTATGCTTCCGGATCTTATAGTGAAGGATTAAAAATTGATTTCTCAAAAATTGAGGTGAGCAAACAGGGCATTCATATAGCGCCATTTATGGTAGCGGAAAGGGCTAATGCGCTTGTAGAAAATTGTTATTATGACAAAGACTGGGAAGCATATTCAGAGGGAACAATCGCATCGAAAACGGTAGAGATGACGCCCAAGACCACTGCCGAAATGAAACAGCAGGACACCTACCAGGGATTTGATTTTAAGTATAAATGGAGCATAGCTCCCGATAAAAACAACGGTTATCCTTACATTGATCTCAGGGTAACGGATGTAAAACTCTCCGTTCGGCCCCGGGCGGCGGGGATTACCTGGAACAAGGAAGGAAATAAAGCGGCCACGATCACGGGAATGGACTTTGTCGGCCTCACGGATAAAGAAAAGGCGCTGATCGATCAATACGGGGTTACGATCATGTTTAACCCGGAGACAGACGTCCAGAGTGCGGAGTATAGCAATCTGGAGTATCTGGGCGAGCGTCCGGTGAAGGTTACCTACAAGAACGAGCCTTCTCTGTCTGTGGGGAAGGCGGAGCAGGCGGAGGCGGACGGCTATGCCTTCATTCTGAAACATGTGGAGGACGGCGTAGGCGCCATAGCGGATAATGGGGCGTCGCCTGCCATGACCGGACAGGAATATTATGAGAAGGCCAGGGAGGCCATCCGGTTGATTCTGGACTACTGCTACTCCCGGGATGCCTTTAAAGAGAGCGTATATGCGGATACATGGGCGGTCGTTACCGGCGCTCGGAGCGGTTATTATCCGGGCGGGGACAAGGACTATTATGAGAAATGGTTCCGCGCGGTGAAAGAGCAGTGCAAAACCATATCGATGGATACATGGGGCATCAACGTGATCCAGAAGCTGGCGCTGGCCATAGAGGCGGCCGGATACGACCCCAGGGACGTGGAAGGCCAGGATCTGCTGAAGCTGCTTGCGGATCAGGAGAAAATGGCGGGCATGTATACCGGCGAGTGTACGTCCATCCATGCGTACATGGCCGCCGGGTATGAGTACGCGGCGGGCGGCTATTCCGCGGCGGATATGTACGAAAAGGCCGTGAAAAGGGCAGGCCAGGTGAAAAAAGCCACCGATAAAGAGATAAACAACGCGGACGCTACCATGACATGGCAGTATCTTTGCTACTGGTATGACAAGGACAAAGAAATCCGGGCGGCGGTGGATGATTATATGAAACGGTTCGCCGTCCTCGGCCAGCGGACAAGCGGCGCTTTCTGCACCACGCTCCATGAAGGAGAGAGCGGAAATGAAAACAACAATAATGCCTGGAACGACGCGCAGGCGCTGATCACGATGTGTATATTCGGCTATAACCCCGTCGACCCGGCGGACGGTTTTGTGAAAAACGGCAGAACCGTGCTGGACGCCGTCTTTGACCTGATCAATTTTGAAACGGGGGAGCTGAAATTTGCCCATTACGATCCGTCCCAGATCGCCAGAGGGCTGAACGCGTTTTGCAGATTGTATGAGAAAGAAGCGCTGGGGAAAAAGGACGCGACGAACTTCTGGGATTTTTCCGACGTGCAGGTTCCTACCAGGCAGGTCAACGACGCGATGCTGGCCATTACGGAAAAGAGCAGCGAGAAAGAAGTGGCGGATGCCCTGGCCGCGTATGACGCTCTGGACAGCTTCCACAAAGAGATTTTCAACGCGAATACGCTGCAGAAAGTGCAGGCAATCGCAAAAGCCCAGGCGGACAAACGGGAGGAGGATCAGCAGGCGATTCAGCGCGTGATCGATCAGATCAACGCCATCGGCGCGGTGACGGCCGAGAATTATCAGGAAAAGCAGGCGGCCATTGCCGAGGCCAGGAGCAATTATGACAGGCTTACGGCAGAGCAGAAAGCCATGGTAACCAATTACGACACGCTCGTAGAGCTGGAAAAACAGGCGGCGGCCCTGGCCGGTTCCGTCGACAATCCAGGGGGCGGTTCGGATGATGACAATCAGAGTAATGACAATCAGGGGGAGACGGACGCTTTTGAGGACAGCGCCCCCACTTTGAAAACAGCCTCCGCAGCGTACAATAAAGTAAAACTCACCTGGTCTAAAGTGAAGGAGGCAGACGGGTACAAAGTATACCGCGCCGCTTCAAAAAAAGGAAAATATAAATCCGTCAAGACGATTAAGAAAGGCACGACCAAAACCTGTACGGACACGAAGCTGACGGCCGGAAAAACGTATTACTATAAAGTGCGCGCTTACAAAAAGGTGAACGGGAAAACGGTATACAGCCAATATTCCCCGATCAAGAGCGCGAAACCGGTTCCCGCCGCGGTGAAGATCAAAAAGGCTACGAGCAAGAAGAAGTCGGTGACCCTGAAATGGGGCAAGATCAGCGGGGCAAACGGCTATGCAGTATATCGGGCGACTTCTAAAAAAGGAAAATATAAAAAGGTCGCATCGGTTAAAAAACCTCAGTATGTCAATAAAAAGCTGAAAAAAGGAAAAACCTACTATTATAGGGTGCGCGCTTATCGGAAAGTGAGCGGCAAAAATGTGTACGGCGGTTATTCTGCGGTAAAAAAGGTGAAGGTGAAATAAGAAGTAAAGCGGATAAGCGCGCCTCCCGCCCCGGCAGGGCCGGGAGGCCGCGCGATATCCTTTGACGCGAGGACTGTTATACCGGGTGAGATTATGGGCTGTCTGTGAGGAGGAAACGGATGTGGAGATAAAGAAGAAATGGATAGGACGTCTGGCGCTTTTGGCGGCGTTTCTTTTGTGGAGCGCGGGGTGGGCCGGGGATATCAAAGCGGCGGAACCTGTGGGAACGGCGACTGTTTCGGTGGAGAAATTTACGATTGGCCAGGGATACCTGGTAGAGCCCTGCCAGGAGCCCATTTATCAGGGAGACAACTGCGCAAAAATTTTGGACAGGGTGCTCTCGAGACATGGCTATACCTATGACTACAGCGGCAGCCTGGAGTCCGGCTATTATCTCAAAGGAATTCACAAAGCGGACAGCGGTGTTCTGAATGTGCCGGAAGAGATTAGGAAGATGCCTTCTTATGAATTCGGCGGGAATATGATGGAGCCGCCGACAAACAAGGCGTCAAACAGGCTGGCTCCGGCTTTATGTGAATTCTCATATTTTCCTCAGTCGGGCTGGATGTATGCCGTCAATCATGTGCAGCCCGGCGTAGGTATGGCTGCGCAGACCATAGAAGACGGAGACGTGCTGCGCGTCCAGTTTACGGTATATGGTCTGGGGGCGGATCTGGGCAGCGTCCATCCATCCTCCGGTCTGACCGCGCTGCGGGTGGCCGACAAGGATGAGCTGACCAGAAAAATAGCGCAGATAAACGCAGAGAAAGAGCGGTGGATGGCCGTTGAAGGGTTCTCGGCCAAATATGACCGGGCCATGGCGGTTTTGCAGAAGCATATGGCCACCCAGGCAGAGGTGGATCAGGCTCTCGTAGATCTGGAAACGGAACAATTGATCTATCCTGACGGTATAACCCTACCGGAAGACGCCCTTCGCCTGGAGATTCATGATACGCACCGCATAGAGCCGTCTTTCACCCCGGAAAATACAAATGTAAAGATCGTGTCTTTTGCGTCTTCCGACGCATCGGTGGCCGAGGTGGACAGACAGGGACGGATCATTCCCAGGGCGGCGGGGGAGACGACAATTACGGCAACGACATTAAACGGCCTTACGGCTTTCTGCCGTGTGACCGTTTACAAAAACCCGGTACCCCTGACAGGGATAAGAGCGGAGGATATACGGATCAACCCGGGTACGGGAAAGTCGGTGCGGGTACATACGGTGCCGGAAGACGCAGATTCTCCCTATACACTGTCCTATCAGTCTGACAATCCCGCTGTGGCGGCTGTCGACGGGGAGGGGAGGCTGACCGGGAAGGCGGACGGGTCTGCCCGAATAACGGTGACTGCGGCTCTTACGGCGGACCCCGCGGTGAAATTTACGGCGCAGTGTACCGTTACGGTGGCCAGCAAGGCCGAGGAACCGGTCGTTCCGTTTTCCACGGCGCTGGCCAATACGGCCGCCTATATCAAATCTGTGGATACGACGCCGAATCAGGACAGCCAGTGGTATGTGATCGGGCTGGCCCGGAGCGGGCTGCAGATGCCGGATACGTATGCGGACACCTTTTACAAAAACATGGCGGCCCTGATTAAGGAGAAAAAAGGGAATCTGTCGAGCGTAAAATATTCAGAGTACTCAAAATGTATTTTATCCATGACGGCTATCGGCAAGGATGCCAGAAATATTGAAGGCTATAATCTGCTGGAAAAACTGGCAGATTTTGAGGGGGTGAAGTATCAGGGATTCAACGGCCCCATATGGGCGTTGATTGCCCTGAATGCGCATCCGGAGTATGACCCCGCCGGCCGGACTACGGAGCAGAAATTGATAGATTTCATCCTTGGCGGGGAGATATCCGGCGGCGGATGGACGCTGATGGGAAAGCAGGCGGACGTGGATATTACCGCCATGGCCATACAGGCCCTGGCGCCCTATTATAGGAAAAGCGGCTATGAGCGGGTTACGGCGGCTGTGGACCGGGCTCTTGGCTGGTTATCCGGCGTACAGCTGGAAAGCGGCGGGTTCTATACGCTGTCCGGCGAGGGCCAGGTGGAAAATTCCGAGAGTACGGCGCAGGTCTTGACGGCGTTGTCGGCTCTGGGCATTGACTGCAGAACAGACGGCCGTTTTGTAAAGGCCGGTAAATGGCCGGTGAGCGCGCTGCTTTCTTATTATAAGGACGGCGGGTTTATGCATGTGAAAGCCGGCGCCGAAAATAATGGCGGCGCAAAAGGCGGCAAAGTGGACGGCATGGCGACAGAGCAGGCCTTTTATGCGATGGTGGCCTACCAGCGTATGCTGTCCGGAAAAACCGCTCTCTACGACATGCGCGACGTGTCGATTTCCGCCGGGGCCGTGGACGCGGCGCCGGGAAAAGACAAGGATACCGCGCAGGGAAATACGGGGCAGAACAAAGGAGACGGGTCGTCCGCCGCTGCTACGGCTCTCCGGCTGCATCTCAAAGTGTCCAAAACCACGACCTCCGCGATAACGCTTAAATGGTCGAAGGTTTCCGGTGCAAAAGGCTATAAGGTGTACCGGTATGACTCATCCAAAAAGAAATATGTGTTGCTGTCAACACTGTCGTCCACGAAAAAAAGCTATGTTTTCAAGCGCCTGAAAGGAAAAAGCGGAGGCAAACTGACGCCGGGAACGGAGTACAGGCTTCGGGTGACCGCTTATACGGACAAGGGCAAAAAGAAAAAGACATTGAGGACGGAGACAGTCCGGACGGCCACAAAACCAGCGAAAGCCGCCATAAAGAAACTGACGCGGAAATCTTCGACAAAGGCCGGGCTGACATGGAAGAAAATCAGTAAATGCAGCGGCTATGAAATCTACATGGCCACAGGGAAAAAAGGCAAGTATAAGAAAATTAAAACAATGACAGGAAATAAGAAACTGTCTTATACGAAGACCGGGCTAAGCAGGAAAAAGACCTATTATTTTAAGGTGCGGGCGTATAAAAAAGTAAACGGCAAGAAAATATACGGGGCATTTTCCGCGCCCAAAGCAGTGAATATGAAAAAGAGGTGACGATATGGGAAAACGCAGAAACGTATTCTTTTATGCGGCAATGAGCCTGTTGTGCATGGTTATGTTTTCCATGGGAATCAGACAGGCGCAGGCGGCGTCCGGCGGAAAAATCACTGTGTCTGTCGAACGGTTCAGTCTGGGACAGGGCTATCTGATCGAGCCGACGGAGATATCCTTTACGCAGGGAGAGAATTTTGCTCAGGTCTTTGACCGCCTGATGAAGCAAAAAGGCTTTACCTATCGATATAACGGCAGGCTGACGGACGGATTTTATCTGGAAAGTATTGATAATGCAGACACCGGCGTACTGAATATTCCCCGCTGTATTCAGAATATGCCGAGCGTCCCCAATTGGGACGGCACAAAAGTTGCGCCTCCCACCAATGAGAATCATACGGGGAATCTGGAATTTCCGGCGCTGGGTGAATTTGCTTATTCCAAACAGTCGGGATGGTACTATTTTGTAAATAATATAGCTCCCGGCGTAGGATTTTCCGGCACGACGGTGTCGAACGGAGATGTGATCCGCGTTCAATTTACGGTATACGGGCTGGGGGCGGATCTCGGGGCCGGTTACGGGGAATCGGCCCAGGCCCTGAAACTGCCCAACAGAGACGCCGTCACCAGAAAGCTGGCGGTGATGAACGGCCGGCCGGACAGTTTAAAAAACGCCAAGTGGAAGAAGGCCTATCAGGATGCCCTGGCAGCGGCGGCGAATCTGGACAGTACCCCGGCTCAAATTACTGCCGCCGAAAGAGCGCTGCCCACACAGACGAAAATAGATCAGTGGCTTAAACAGCAGGCGGACAGTAAAAAATACACGCCGAAAAAGATGACGCTGAAAACGGTGAAAAAGTCAGGGACAAGAAAGATGAAGCTGACATGGAAAAAGGTCTCCTCCTGCAGCGGATATCAGATTTATATGTCTGTCAAAAAGAAATCGGGCTATAAAAAAATCAAGACCGTTACGCAAAAGAAGGTAACGAGTTATACAAAAACAAAATTGAAAAAAGGGACGAAATATTATTTTAAGGCGCGGGCTTATCGGAAGGTGGGAAAAAAGACTTATTATGGGGCTTATTCCAATATTGTCAGTTTAAAGATGAAATAAGATTTTAGTAAAAGCAGTAAAAGGCGGTGTACAGGATGGGAAAGATGAAATTGAGGGATCTGCGGTGTTTTGCTACCGTTGCCAGGGAGGGAGGCTTTGAGCGGGCGGCCAGAAGACTCGGCGCCACCCAGGGAACAGTGAGCAAACGTGTCAAGGCTCTGGAAAACGACCTGGATATAGAACTGTTCTGCCGTGAAAGCCACGGCTCCAGCCTGACCCCGGAGGGAGAACTTGTCTACATTTATACGCTGAACATTTTAAACATGGAGGATAGACTGTTGAAATTCTGCGAAGAGGCCCGGTCGGACGTAACAGTTTAGCTCGGGACTGATTTTCCAATAAAAAATTGTTGACAAATCATTTTCACTCGTGTATTATTATCTTGTTTGAAGGGTATGCACGAGTGGCTCAGTGGTGGAGTATCGCCTTGCCAAGGCGAGGGTCGCGGGTTCGAATCCCGTCTCGTGCTCTTGCAGAAAGAAGCGGAAATGTTGAGTGTTCAATGTTTCCGCTGTTTTTATTTGCATACGGGGGAGGCGAGATCATGAAAGCTGGTCTGGAAAAACAGACGGAAGTATACTGCCGGCATATGGAACGCCTGACCGGTATTCCCTGTTATCCGGTTGATCTGGAGAAGAAAGAAGATCATGCAAAACCGCTCTGCGGCCTGTGCCAGATATGCGAGGGCATCCGGGGCGGGCTCTGCGACGGCTGGCAGGAGGTGCGGGCGGGATGCATGGAGGCGTTCCGCTGGTCGAATTTCTATATGTTTCTCTGTCACAGCGGCCTGCTGATAGTCTGCACGTTTATTACAGACAAGAAAGGCAGAGCCGTGGGCGGCATCACCACAGGGCCGATTTGTGCGGGTACGATGGATGATAATCTGCAGCTTGTGGCCAGCGCCCGGCTCCGGGCGGCGATTTCCACCCGGCCCTGTTACAATATGGAGCAGATCCAGGGGCTTGCGGAGATACTGAATGCCATCAGTATCAGCCTGTCCGAGAGTATCCACCATCCCTCGGCAAAATATTTTACGGATCAGCAGTCTTATGTGAATCGAGAGTATGCGAAACATATGCGGGCCCTGGCGGGCGGGGACACGTATCTGTATCCGATTGCCCTGGAACGGAAGCTGCGGCTGGCCATCAATAACCGGGACCGGGAGGCGTCCATGGTGCTGCTGAATCAGATGCTGGCCTATATTTATACGTCGAACAATTATGACCTGAAGCTGATCCGTGTGCGCGCCTGGGAGCTGCTCACCGTATTGTCCCGGGCGGCGGCGGACGCGGGGGCTGATTTTACGGAATTGCAGATCCGGAACGACGACTTCCGCAGGCAGATCATCAAATGCCGCAGCCTGGAGAGTCTGACCGCCCGGATCAGCGGGATTCTGCAGCAGTATCTGTCGGCGGCTTTTGATCTGAAAAAGGGAGGGCATGGACAGATCGTGCGGTGGGTGCTGGAATATGTGGAAGCCCATTATCAGGAAAAGATTCGGCTGGCGGACATTGCCGAGGAGGTGCACTTAAGCGCCCCCTATCTGTGCACGGTGTTTAAAAACGGCGCCGGAGAGAGTATCTCGGGCTGCATTAACCGGATACGTATTGAACACGCCAGGGTCCTTTTGCAGGACCCTTCTCTCAGCTTGGTGCAGGTGGCAAATCTCTGTGGTTTCGAGGAACAGAGCTATTTTACGAAGATATTCCGGAATTATACGGGGCTGTCTCCCAGAAAATACAGGCAGCAGAGATAAGGATACGGTTACCGGCCGGATGTTTGCGGGGAGGAATTGCCTTTTGTGCAGGTGGACAAGCGGGTATAAATTTGATATAGTGATAAGAGATTTGTAGAATGGATGATGAAAAAAGCGGGAGGATAGCGTATGGATGGCAGTATATTTTTATCAACCGGTTTCGACTGGGTGATGTGCGGGGTGATGGCTGTGGCGGCGGTGCTGTTGTGGACGCCTTTGGGGGAGGCCATTGTGGATTTCTGCTCGCCCAAGGATGCCGGCAACCAGAAACGGAAGCTGGAGGGGGAGAAACGCAGGCAATATAAAATCGCGCTGACGCTGTTTTGCGGCGCTCTGGCGGTCATTGAGCTTTTGTCGGCGCTGCTGATGGACAGGTGGCCTGCTTATTCGTTGATTTACGTGGCACTGATTTTGCTGGATATTATCTTGTTTGGCCGGTATACGAAGAAACTGTTTCCCTGACAGGGAAAGGAGCGAATATGAAAAAAGAGATCGTGACAGTAAAGGCAAATGCGGACGGGCTGCCCTTAAGCGTGCTGGTCACACGGCCGGAGGAGGAGCCGAGAGCCCTCATGGTGATGCATCATGGCATGTGCGAGCATAAGGAACGGTATCTGTGGCTGATGGAGCGGCTGGCGGAGGCGGGCTTTGCCTGTGTGATGGCGGATATGCGCGGTCATGGGGCCAGTGTGAAGGAGAAAGAGGATCTGGGCTATTTTTACGGGTGCGGCGGCAGGGGGCTTCTGCTGGACCTTCATCAGGTCATTTACTATGGCAAAGAATATTTTCCGGGACTGCCCACGGTGCTGTTCGGGCATAGTATGGGTACGCTGGTGGTGCGCAGTTATCTGCGGCATCATGATTACGCCGTGGATGCGGTGGTCTTAAGCGGTCCGCCCTGCAGGAACCGGGCGGTGGGAGCCGGACTGGGGCTGGTGCATATGATGCGGAGGATTTCCGGCGGCCGTTACCGCAGCCGTCTGCTGTTTTCCATGGCTCTTGCCGGCTATGACCGGAAATTTGAGGGGCCGCCCAATGCCTGGCTGGCCAGAGACGCCCGGGTGGCGGCAGACTACAATGCGTCGGAGCTCTGTGGTTTCCGGTTTACCGTGGACGGATATCGGTGCCTGATGGAGCTTTTGCGGGATAGCTATCGCGGCGGGTGGGATTGCACGAAGCCGGCCATGCCGGTGCTGGTGATGGCCGGCAGTGACGATCCGGTGATCGGCGGCGTGAAAGGCTTCCGGGATACGGTGCATTTTCTGCGCGGCGAGGGCTATGAGAAGGTGAAAGGCAAGCTGTACCCGGGAAACCGGCATGAGATATTCAATGATGACTGCCGGGACCGGGCGGTGAGGGATTTGAAACTGTGGCTGGAGAAATGCCTGGACTGAATTGAAAATCGGTTTGCAGCGTTGTATAATGGATTCACTTTACAGCGATGAGAGTTTGTATACACGGAGAAAGACAGCCAGTGAGGAGGGTGGCATGAGCATAGCGGACGATATATTTAAAGGTATGTGCAGAGATATCCTGGATCACGGGTGCAGCACGGAGGGCGAGAAGGTGCGTCCCCAATGGGAGGACGGCAGCTTTGCCTATACCATTAAGCGTTTCGGAGTGGTGAATCGTTATGATCTGAGGCGGGAGTTCCCCGCGATGACTCTGCGGCGCACGGCGCTTAAGAGCGCTTTTGACGAGATCCTGTGGATCTGGCAGCGCAAGTCCAATAATATTCATGATCTGGGGAGCCGGATCTGGGACAGCTGGGCCGATGAGGACGGTTCCATCGGGAAGGCTTATGGCTATCAGCTCGGCGTAAAGCATACGTACCGGGAGGGGCAGATGGATCAGGTGGACCGTGTCCTGTACGATTTGCGCCATAATCCTTACAGCCGCCGGATTATGACGAATATTTATGTGCATCAGGATCTGCATGAAATGAACCTGTATCCCTGCGCCTATTCCATGACTTTCAATGTGACAAAGGAGAAGGGCGGAGAACGGCTGACCTTACATGGGGTATTGAACCAGCGTAGCCAGGATGTGCTCACGGCCAACAACTGGAATGTATGCCAGTACGCCCTGCTGCTGATGATGATGGCCCAGGTCTGCGGCATGAAGGCAGGCGAGCTTTTGCATGTAATCGCGGATGCCCATATCTATGACCGTCATGTGCCCATGGTGGAGGAGCTGATTGCCCGGGAGGGACACCCGGCGCCAAAGGTATGGCTGAATCCCGAGGTGAAAGATTTTTATGCTTTTACCGTGGAGGATCTCCATGTGGAGGATTATGTGACGGGGCCGCAGATACGGAACATCCCTGTGGCAGTGTAACGGAGGCGGAGTATGAGGGCGATATTATCGGCGGACGAGCATTGGGGTATCGGCAGAGAGAACCGGCTGCTGGTGCGGATTCCCCAGGACATGAAATATTTTCGGAACGAAACCGTGGGTAAGGCGGTTATCATGGGGCGGAAGACGCTGGAGAGCTTTCCCGGCGGACAGCCTCTCCCGGGACGGCTGAATGTGGTACTGACCAGGAATGCGGCCTACCGGGTGAAGGGGGGCGTCGTGGTTCACAGCGTGGAGGAGGCTCTGGAGGCGGTGCGGGATTATGCCCCGGAGGATGTGTACTGTATCGGAGGCGGTAGTGTATACCGGCTGTTTCTGCCGTACTGTGACACCGTGTTTGTGACGAGGATTCAGTATGCCTACGAAGCGGATACGTATTTTCCGGATCTGGACGCCCTGCCGGAGTGGCGGCTGGCGGGCAGCAGTGAAGAGCAGACATACTTTGATTTGGCATATGAGTTCTGCCGTTATGAACGGGTGGGGAGAGAACAGGAGTCATGAGCAGATATTTTAATGTATTTGATATAGGGCAGGAGATTCTGGACAGTGTACAGAACGCTGTGAACAGCGGCGATTTTTCCGGCCTTAACCGTGATATACGCAATACGATCAACGGAGCCGGCGGTTCCCGGCACTGGACGGTGGATACCGGCCGGTCGGGCAAGTCGACTCGGCAAAGCAGCGGCGGCAGACAGGCAAAAAGCCGTGACGCCCGGGGAGAGTGGCGGGACGCCGGTACGGTCAGACAGCCGCCGGCGCCCTATGTGACTTCGGCGCCGGGGCGTGTTTCGGGTATTGTGATGGAAGCTGTGGGATTTCCTCTGGCGGCGATATTCGGTATTGTAGCCATGGGCAGCGCGGGATTTCTGTTTACGCCGGGGCTTCTTCTGGCGGGGGAGATTCTGGTGTCCATATTCGGCGCGCTGGCCCTGACGGGCCTGGGGGTGGGGCTCAAAGGTTTTTTCCTGCGGGGACGGGCCAGGAGATTCCGGCGATATGTGGAGCGGCTAAAGGGCAGGGGCTATTGCAGCTTTGAGGAATTGTCCCGGGCCGTGGGCAAGAAAAAGGATTATGTCATTCGCGATGTCCGCAGGATGATCGATCGGCGTTTCTTTCTGGAGGCCCATATCGACGAGCAGCAGACATGCCTGATGCTGACCGACGAGGTTTATGACCAGTACAGGCAGGCGCAGGAATCCATGCGGCGCAGGCAGGAGCAGGAAGAAAGCGTCCGCCGGGAGCAGGAACGCCGGGAGGCCAATCCGGATCTGAACGCCGAGGGCAGGAAGGTTCTGAAAGAGGGATATGCCTATATCCGTCATATTCATCAGTGTAACGACGATATTCCGGGGGAGGAGATCTCGCGGAAACTGAGCCGTCTGGAGATGATTATGACCAGGATTTTCGATCAGGTGGAGAAGCAGCCGGAACTGGCGGAGGACCTGCATAAGTTTATGAATTACTACCTTCCCACTACGGCCAAGCTGGTGGAGGCTTACCGTGAACTGGACGCCCAGCCTGTAGAGGGGGAGAACATCCGGAAGACCAAACAGGAGATCGAGGATACGCTGGATACGATTAACGAGGCATTTGAGAAGCTTCTGGACAGCTTTTTTGAGGACAAGGCCTGGGATATCTCTTCGGATATCAATGTGATGAAAACCATGTTAAAGCAGGAGGGGCTGACGGGCCGGGATTTCGCAAAGGAATAATTTCTAAATATATAAACATAAGGAGGAACACAGTATGCAGGACGAATTTGAGACATTAACAAAGACGGCGGCGCCCACGCTGACTTTTGACATTCCCGAGGAGAAGGAAACGCCCGTCGAAGCGCAGCCGGAGACGGCCGTGCAGCCGGAGCCCATGGACGACAGCGTTCTCTCCGATGAGGAAAGACGGATGGTGGAGCAGTTTTCGGAGAAGATCGATATCCGCAACACCACGGCCGTCCTGCAGTACGGTGCGGGAACCCAGAAGAAAATGGCAGATTTCTCGGAGAAAGCCCTGGATAAGGTGAAAACGAAGGATCTGGGCGAAGTGGGCGATCTGGTGGGCAGTCTGGTGACGGAGCTCAAGAGTTTCGACGTGGAGGAAGAAGAGAAAGGATTCCTGGGATTTTTTAAGAAGACCGGCAACAAACTGACTGCTATGAAGGCGAAGTACGAGAAGGCCGAGGTAAACGTGGAGAAGATCGTCCAGGTTCTGGAGGGACATCAGATCCAGCTTCTCAAGGATGTGGATATGCTGGACAAGATGTATGAGCTGAATCTGGTTTATTTCAAGGAATTGACCATGTATATTCTGGCAGGAAAAAAGAAACTGGCTGAAGTCAGGGCCAGGGATCTGGCTGATCTGGTGGCAAAGGCCAACGCCAGCGGCCAGCCCGAGGACGCCCAGGCGGCTAAGGACCTGGATTCCATGTGCAATCGTTTTGAGAAAAAGCTCCATGACCTGGAGCTGACCCGTATGATCGCGATCCAGACAGCGCCTCAGATCCGTCTGGTGCAAAACAGCGATACCATGATGGCAGAGAAAATACAATCCACGGTCGTCAATACGATCCCGCTCTGGAAGAGCCAGATGGTGATTGCGCTGGGAATCGCCCATTCCACCCAGGCGGCCAGGGCCCAGCGCCAGGTTACGGATATGACAAACGAGCTGCTGAAGAAGAACGCGGCCGCGCTGAAAACGGCGACGATTGAGACAGCCAGGGAGTCCGAGCGGGGGATTGTGGATATGGAGACGCTGAAATCCACGAATGAAAATCTGATCTCCACCCTCGACGAGGTGCTGAAAATTCAGCAGGAGGGCCGTACCAAGCGGGCCGCTGCGGAGGGTGAGTTGCGCAATATGGAAAATCAGTTAAAACAGAAGCTGCTGGAGATTCGCTGAGAAAGGAAAGAGTCATGTATCGAGATCACACGAAAACCATTTCCATAGGGAATGTGGCGGTGGGCGGCGGGAATCCCGTACTCATCCAATCCATGACCAATACGCGGACAGAAGATGTGGAGGCCACGGTAAAGCAGATTCTCGCCCTGGAGCGGGCGGGATGCGAGATCATTCGATGCGCCGTGCCCACCATGCAGGCGGCGGAGGCCATCGAACGGATTAAACCCAAAATCCATATTCCTCTGGTGGCGGATATCCATTTTGATCACAGGCTTGCCGTTGCGGCCATCGAGCACGGAGCGGACAAGATACGGATTAACCCCGGCAATATCGGCTCAGAAGAGCGTGTGCGGGCCGTGGTGTCCTGCGCCCGGGAGCGGGGCATTCCCATTCGGGTGGGTGTGAACAGCGGTTCTCTGGAGAAGGAGCTGGTGGAGAAGTATCATGGCGTGACTGCCGAAGGGCTGGTGGAGAGCGCCCTGGGCCAGATCAGGCGTATCGAAGATATGGGTTATGATAATCTGATCGTCAGTATCAAATCCTCCGATGTGCTGATGTGCGCGGCGGCCTACGAGCAGATTGCCGATCAGACGCCCTATCCGCTCCATGTGGGTATTACCGAGGCCGGGACGGTCTATTCCGGGAATATCAAATCCGCGGTGGGTCTGGGTATCATTTTATCGAAGGGCATCGGCGATACCGTGCGGGTATCTCTGACCGGCGATCCCCGGGAAGAAGTCAAGTCCGCGAAAATGATTCTGAAAGCTCTGGGAATGAGGAAAGGCGGCGTGGAGGTGATCTCCTGTCCCACCTGCGGGCGTACGCAGATCGATCTGATCAGCCTGGCCGGTAAGGTGGAAGATATGGTGCAGGAGTTTGATCTGGATATCAAAGTGGCCGTCATGGGTTGTGTGGTCAACGGGCCCGGTGAAGCCCGGGAGGCCGATATCGGCATTGCCGGAGGAAAAGGAGAGGGACTGCTGATCCAGAAGGGAGAAATCGTGAAAAAGGTTCCTGAGGATCAGCTTCTGGGGTGCCTCTATCAAAGGCTGAAAGCCTGGGAGGAGTAAAGGCGCCGCCCTGCGCTATGCGGCGGCGTATGACAGGATAATATATGTGGAATAGATTCGTGACGGCTTTCAAAAAAAGATGGCGGCCCACCGATTATTATGATTACAATCTGCTGGCAGTCATCGTACTGATGGTCTGCTTCGGTCTGGTGATCCTTTACAGCGCCAGTTCCTACGACGCGGCCGCCAGCACGAAAATGCAAAACGACAGCATGTGGTATCTGCGCCACCAGGCGCCGATCAGTGTGGCTTCGGTGCTGCTGTGCGTCACACTGTCCAGATTTGATTATCATCTGATCGCAAAGCTGTCCGGATGGGTGTATATGGCCGCGTTTATACTGATGGCGATGGTGCGGTTTACCCCTTTGGGGGTGGAGGCGAATAATTCCCGGCGCTGGCTGAAGCTGGGTATTACCTTCCAGCCCTCGGAGATTGCCAAAATCGCTGTTATTGTGTTTATCCCTCTGGTGATCATCAAGATGGGCAAAAACGTCAAGGGATTCAAAGGCGTGGCCTATCTGCTGGCCATAGGGATGATACAGGCAGGGGCGGCTTTTCTGTTTACGGATAACCTGAGCACGGCCCTGATCATAGCGGCGATTACGGCTGTCATTATTTTTGTGAGCCACCCCAAGACCTGGCCTTTTTTACTGGTGGTCGTTGTGCTGGCGGCCCTTTGCGTGGGCCTGTACATGCTGGTGCAGGACATGGACGCCAGTCTGGCCGGGGATTTCCGCCTGCGCCGCATCCTGGTATGGCTTGATCCGGAAAAGTATTCGGATTTGGGCGGCTATCAGGTGCTGCAGGGATTGTATGCCATCGGGTCCGGCGGATTGTTTGGCAAGGGGCTGGGCAACAGCGCGCAGAAGCTGGGCCCCATTCCCGAGGCCCAGAATGATATGATTTTTGCGATTATCTGTGAAGAGCTGGGGATATTCGGCATGGTTATCGTATTGATGCTGTATGGATATATGCTGTACAGGCTGTTTTTTATTGCCCAAAATGCGCCGGATCTCTACGGTTCCCTGATGGTGGTGGGGATCATGGCCCATATTTCTCTGCAGGTAATTCTGAATATATGTGTGTCCATCAATCTGATCCCGACCACGGGTATTACATTGCCCTTTTTCAGTTATGGCGGTACGTCCATCGTATTTTTGATGGGGGAGCTGGCCATAGCCTTAAGCGTGTCGAGGAGCATACAGTTCCGGGAAGGGTCGGAAGTTGTGGAGGTCTACAGTCAAGAGAAGGAGACAAAGGTTCATGAGTAAGGTTAAGACAAGATTTGCCCCCAGTCCGACGGGGAGGATGCATGTCGGAAATTTGCGGACGGCTTTGTATGCCTATCTGATCGCGAAACATGAGGGAGGAACGTTCATGCTCCGCATTGAGGATACGGATCAGGAGCGTTTTATGGAAGGGGCCCTGGATATTATCTATCGTACCCTGGCGGACGCCGGCCTGGTTCACGACGAAGGCCCTGACAAGGACGGAGGCGTGGGACCCTATGTCCAGAGTGAGAGGAACGCCCGGGGTATCTACCTCAAATATGCCAGACAGCTGGTGGAGCAGGGGGATGCGTACTACTGCTTCTGCGATAAAGAGCGTCTGGATGGCTTAAAGACCACGGTGGCCGGGAAGGAGATCGCCATCTATGACAAGCACTGTCTCCATCTTAGTAAAGAGGAGGTGGAGGAGAAGCTGGCGGCGGGCGTGCCCCATGTGATCCGTATCAATATGCCCACCGAGGGCGTCACCACCTTCCACGATGAGATCTATGGCGACATCACCGTCAATAACGCGGAACTGGACGATATGATTTTGATCAAATCCGACGGCTATCCTACTTACAATTTTGCCAATGTGGTGGATGATCACCTGATGGGAATTACCCATGTGGTGCGGGGGAACGAGTATCTGTCTTCCACGCCGAAATATAACCGTCTGTACGAGGCTTTTGGCTGGGAGGTGCCGGTATACGTACACTGTCCGCTGATCACCAACGAGGAGCATCAGAAACTGTCTAAGCGGAGCGGCCATTCCTCTTACGAGGATTTATTGGAACAGGGCTTTGTGAAGGATGCCATTGTGAACTTCGTGGCCCTTTTGGGCTGGAGTCCCTCGGACAATCATGAGATCATGTCTCTGGAAGAGCTGGTGAAAAATTTTGACTACCGTCACATGAGTAAATCTCCGGCGGTATTTGACATGACAAAGCTCAAATGGATGAACGGCGAATATATTAAGAAGATGGATGAGGACGTATTTTATGAGCTGGCTCTGCCTTACCTGAAACAGTCTCTGGGCGAGGGGCTGAACCTGCGCAGGATTGCGGGGATGGTGAAGACTCGCATTGAGATCCTTCCGGATATCTGCGAGATGGTAGATTTCTTCCGGCAGGTACCGGAATACGATACGGCCATGTATACCCATAAGAAAATGAAGACTACGGCGGAGACGTCTCTGCAGGTGCTTAAGGATGTGCTGCCTCTTCTGGAGAGTCAGGGAGACTATACCAATGACGCTCTCTTTGCCCTGCTCACCGCCTACGGAAAGGAGAAAGGGTACAAAACCGGCTACGTCATGTGGCCTGTCCGCACCGCCGCGTCGGGCAAACAGATGACGCCGGCGGGGGCTACGGAGATCCTGGAGATCATCGGTAAGGAGGAATCTCTCCGCCGCATCCGCGCAGCCATTGAGAAATTAAGCTGAATTTAGACCAATTCCAATCTCGGGCAGTCGCCCATCCTTCCGGGGCCGTGCTGGTTCTTGCCGGTCCGGGCTCCGGAAAAACTTCTGTTATTATTTCCCGAATACAGCATTTAATTGAAAAACAACAGGTTCCTCCCCAGTCGGTGCTGGCCGTGACCTTTACGAGAGCCGCCGCCGTCCAGATGCGGGAGCGTTATCTGTCCCTGTCGGGGCAAAGGGCCACGGAGGTGACTTTTTCTACTTTTCACGGGATATTCTATGCCGTTTTGCGCGGGGCATGTGGGATATCCGGAAGAAATCTGCTGTCCGGCGGGCCGAAACTGAGGCTTCTGGAAGCGCTTTTAGACCGGCTGGGGCTGGCGGGCAGCCAGCCCCGGCAGCAGGCCGAGACTCTGGAGCAGGAACTGTCCTGCTTAAAGAGCCGATCGGTACAATGGGAGGAATTTTCTCCTGAAAGCGTAAACAAAGAAGACTTTCCGGCCGTATACAGAGAGTATAAAAGGATGTTGGAAGAGAGGGGATTGTTGGATTTTGACGATTTACTGGTAAAAAGCCTGGCTCTGTTTAAGCAGAATCCGCGGACAGAAGAGCGATGGCAGCGTCGTTTTTCTCATATACTGGTGGATGAGTTTCAGGATATTGACGCGGTGCAGTATGAGCTCCTGCGGCGGCTGGCGCTGCCGGAGAATGAGCTGTTTCTGGTGGGAGATGACGATCAGTCCATTTACGGTTTTCGCGGAGCGAAACCGGAAATTATGCTGGGGGCGCCGGGGGATTATCCCGGCATGAAAGTGATACGGCTTGAGAAAAATTACCGCTGCATGCCGAAAATCGTGGAGGCTTCCCGGCGTCTGATCGGCCACAACCGTAAAAGGTATGAAAAAAATATCCGGTCAGCGGCGGCGGAGGGAGGACGGATAGAGCTGTTTCCCTGTAGAGACAGGCGGGAAGAGACGGACAGACTGGCCGGGCAAATTCGGCGGGAAATCAAAGAAGGAGAAAAACTCTCGAATATAGCCGTGCTGACCAGGACAAACAGCGGGCTTGGCTCCGTGATCCTGCGCCTTATGGAGGAGGATATCCCCTTTTGTCTTACCGGGAAAATATCGGATCTTTCGGAGCATTTTATCTGGAAGGATATGGAGGCCTATCTGCGCCTGGCCGGAGGAGAGCGGGCGAGGAAGCTTCTCTTTCGGGTGCTGAACCGGCCCGAGCGGTATTTGCCCCGGACGCTGTTTCAGGAAGAGCAGGTGGATTTTACCGCTGCCCGTCTGTCCTGCGGGGACAGGGAGGGGATGACCCGGGCTGTCGGCATTCTGGAGAGGGATTTGGATCTGCTGGCCGGACTGCCGCCTTATGCCGCCGTCAATTATATCCGGTACGGCATGGGGTATGGCAGTTACCTGGAAAAATATGCCGCCGAAAGGGGCGCGGACCCGGAAAGCGTTCTGGAGATTCTGGAAAATCTCCAGCAGATGGCGGCCGGGAAACGGAACCTGTCGGAGTATCGGGAGACGCTTCGGCAGTATCGCAGAAAAATACGGGAGCCGGAGGCAGACAGACCGGCGGAAGGGATATGGCTGGGCACTCTGCACCGGGCCAAGGGTCTGGAATTCACATCTGTTCATATTCCGGATATCAATGAGGCCAATATTCCCCGGCGTCAGGCAGACACAGGGGAGGCCCTGGAGGAGGAAAGGCGGATGCTTTATGTGGGTATCACAAGAACGAGAAAAAATCTCTACTTATATTATCGGAAACCAGACGGCAGCGGGCGGCATCAGCCTTCCCGTTTTCTCGGGGAACTGAGGGGGGATAAATCGTTAAGGAAAGAATCGAAGGTGGTGCAAACGAAAAAGCAGCTTTGATC
>CASWRE010000050.1 GCA_949471785.1 uncultured Lachnospiraceae bacterium
AAAACTCTTACTAAAATATTCACTGTCCATGTAGACTGTGCCTCTACAAGTATCATCAACTTATTATTAACAATAAATCCTAAATCATTATACAGGTTATCAGTCAATACATTTGTAATCGTCACATCTGTAAGGGAATCCTCTGTCGCTGCGGTGTCCTCCGGGTGGAGCGTTTTATACAGCTTTAGCAGATAACTCTTATTTTGAAAAAGGTCAAGGAATACGCTGTTTTTTGCGGTACGCTTTGCCATGATTTCCTCTATCCGTTTTGTATCGTCCTGCACTTCAACACCTCGATTCCCAAAAATCCGCGACACAAGATACAATAGATCCTGTTCCTGCCACATTTCAATTATACAAAAAAATGCCTGTCTATACAATGAAATTCACATTAAATTTCTTCTTCCCTCCGTTTAGTTTTGATTGGTCTTATCTCCTGTGGCGGCAAAAATCACTTACCGAACAGATCGCTGTGTGTTCCGGTACGGGACAACGTCAGCGCCAGCACATCATCCTCAATTCGATAAATTAATATCATCCAGCAGGCCAATGTCCAGATTGCGTCTGACTGCCAGCTTTTAATCCTTTTAAATTTTGTGGTCCAGACAATATCGCGTTTCATTTTTTCTGTTCCCGAAAGGCTTCCTCAACATCGGAATAGCTCTTCACGTTTAGATCATGCGCAATGCGTTCCGCTTCCGGGATGACCGCAATGCGGAGCGATCTAATATGTATATAGACGCAGACAATAATAAACTGAATGCCGAAAAAATGGCTGCCTTAATGGCAGCCGTGACACTTACTGCAATCCCCTCCGCAGAGGGCCTTGCCGCTTTTCTTGTCTTTGATCATGCTCCGCAGGGCCAATCCTGCCGCCCCCAGCACCAGAACACCCACAAATACAGTCCCCAGAGTCATATTCACCACTCCTTTCTCCATCTATCCAAAACGCTTACAGCCCCGGCGGCTATCATCCGATACAGAACAGCGGACAGCCCGGGATCTGTCCTAGAGCGTGTTTGAAAAATCATTCCCACCATCTGCACGCCCCACTTTGCGTGATATTTGCACCAAATTCGGTCAACGTGGCCCGCTACGCCTCCCTCATTTGGTACAAATCTCCCACAAATTGTGACGCACATCTGCTAGAAAGCATTTTTCAAACACGCTCTAGGCCGCCGCCAATCTGGCAATTACCCCCTCGCGCTCACCGCAGACACGCTTTTAGCCTGCCCCTCGCGGGGTTTTCTCACCAGCATATACACAAAGAATCCAACGACCGCTACAGCCACAACCACACCGACGCCAAACGTTCCGTTCTGGATCAGGGAACCGATCTGGTACACTACCAGCGCCGCCAGCCAGGCGAACACACACTGATAAGCAATGGCAAAGGCAAACCATTTGCCGTTATTCATCTCCCTTTTGATTGCGCCCATAGCCGCAAAACAGGGAGCGCACAGCAGGTTAAACACCAGGAAGGAAAGGGCTGCCGCCGGCGGAAACGCCGCCGCAACGGCCGACCAGATCTCGTCGCCGTTCTCGGCCACTTCCTCCAGGCCGCCAAAGAGAATACCGAAGGTGCCTACCACGTTCTCCTTCGCCACCAGGCCTGTGATCGCACCCACGGCCGCTCGCCACTCGCCCCAGCCCAGCGGGGTAAAGATCCAGGCGAATCCGTGACCGATGGCCGCCAGAATACTGTTCTCCATATCCACCGCGCCGAAACCGCCGTCGACAAAGCCATAGCTGGAGGTAAACCATACCAGGATCGTTGACAACAGGATGATCGTACCGGCCTTTTTAATAAAGGACCAGCCCCTCTCCCACATACTCCGAAGCACATTGACCACGGTGGGCATATGGTAAGCCGGAAGCTCCATGACAAAGGGCGCCGGATCGCCGGCAAACATTCTTGTTTTCTTCAGAATGATACCGGATACGATGATAGCCGCCATGCCGATAAAGTAGGAAGCCGGAGCCACCCAGGACGCGCCGCCGAATACCGCGCCGGCGATCAGGCCGATGATCGGCATCTTCGCCCCGCAGGGAATAAAAGTAGTGGTCATGACCGTCATCCGGCGATCCCGCTCATTCTCGATGGTACGGGAAGCCATGACGCCGGGAACGCCGCAACCCGTACCGATCAGGATCGGGATAAAGGACTTACCGGAAAGCCCGAAACGGCGGAAAATACGATCCATGATGAACGCCACACGGGCCATATAGCCGCAGGCCTCCAAAAAGGCCAGGAAAATAAACAGCACAAGCATCTGGGGTACAAAGCCCAGCACCGCGCCCACACCGGCTACGATCCCGTCGAGAACCAGGCCTTTGAGCCAATCGGCGCAGCCGACCGCATCCAGGCCGCCCTCCAGGATCACCGGCACGCCGGGAACCCACACGCCGTAATTGGCCGGATCTGGTTCACCCGCATCCACCAGAGCCTGGGCGTCCGCCGCCGTCTGTTCCGAAATCACCACGGTTTCCAGCACTTCGCCCTCTTCATCAAGGATCTCCACGCTGGTCTGCCCTTCCTCCACGGCGGCCAGAATCTGATCCGCCCGGGAAAACTGTTCGCCGGCCTCACCGTAGGCCTTAGAACCGATGCCGAACAGATGCCAGCCGTCGCCGAACACGCCGTCATTGGCCCAGTCCGTGGCATAAGTCCCCACCGTCGTCACCGATATGTAATACACCAGCCACATCACCAGAGCGAAGATCGGCAGGGCCAGAATACGGTTTGTCACCACTTTATCAATCTTATCGGAAACCGTCAAGCCGTCGCTGCTCTTATTTTTCTGACAGCAGC
Organism: uncultured Lachnospiraceae bacterium; assembly: GCA_949471785.1. Classification (GTDB taxonomy): domain Bacteria; phylum Bacillota; class Clostridia; order Lachnospirales; family Lachnospiraceae; genus UBA11957. The sequence continues at coordinate 2,813 of CASWRE010000050.1, forward strand.
CGGAAATAATGGAAGAAATATAGACATACCGCTCATTAGTGATGATACTCTCCGCATCGTCGTCCATTTCCTTCTCACAGGCCTGGATATCTTTCTCAATATGCGCCAGTTTATCCTGATCCACGGAAAGCTGCTGCTGGATCTTCTCGTCCCGCTCAAACAGTTTGATGGCATACCACCGCTGCTGCGCCTCGGGCAGGTCGTGAACTACCGCCTCCTCAATGTGGGCAATGGCATGTTCCACGGAGCCGGAAAACTCATGATTCGGAACCATGGGTTCCCTGGACTGGGCCGCTTTCACCGCCTCGCCGGCGGCCTCCATCACGCCGTCGCCTTTGAGGGCGGAAATCTCCATCACTTTGCAGTTCAGCTCCCTGGCCAGCTGCGCGGTGTTCAGTTTGTCGCCGTTTTTATTGACCAGATCCATCATGTTGACGGCGCACACCACCGGGATTCCTAACTCCACAAGCTGGGTGGTCAGGTACAGGTTTCTCTCCAGATTCGTACCGTCGATGATATTCAGGATCGCATCGGGCCTCTCCGTGATCAGATAATTCCTGGCCACCACCTCTTCCAATGTGTAGGGCGACAGGGAATAAATCCCGGGCAGGTCAATGATCCTCACATCCTTATGCCCCTTTAATTTACCTTCCTTTTTTTCCACGGTCACGCCGGGCCAGTTTCCCACAAACTGGTTGGAGCCGGTCAGCGCGTTAAACAGCGTGGTCTTACCGCTGTTCGGATTACCCGCAAGAGCAATTTTAATCGCCATGTTGATCTCTCCTTCCTACTCTACCTCTATCATTTCCGCGTCGGCTTTTCTTAAAGAAAGCTCGTAACCACGCACGGTAACCTCCACCGGATCGCCTAAGGGAGCCACTTTACGGACGTATACTTCTACGCCCTTCGTGATGCCCATATCCATGATCCTTCTTTTAACCGCACCCTGGCCGGTCAACCGGGCCACCTTCACTGTGGAACCGACTTTTGCCTGCTTGAGCGTCATGATCCTCTCCTCCTGTTCTCTATAATGTCATTCCTGCTGCCGGTTCAACCCGGCTGGGGGTTACACCAGAATCCTGCAAGCCATTTCCTTATTGATAGCCACACGGGAATCACGGATGTTCACGATCATATTACCGCCGATTTCGTTGACCACCGTCACAAAACAGCCCCCGGTAAAGCCAAGGCTCTCCAGAAATTTGCGGGTTTCTTCTTTACCGCCCACCCGTTTGATCACATAGACCTCACCCGTCTTCGCCATCGTCAAAGGCATTTGCTTGACCTCACTTTCATTAGTGTTTTCTAACCTCGGCATATATATTAGCATACGCTAACCAAAATTGCAATAGACTAATTTCATTTATTTGCATTTTTTTCGGGGATGATCTGTCAGATCACAAAATTGTCCGCCAGCTCTGTCTGCCATTCCATCATATCCGCCAGGGTATAGCGATCCAGCACGTCATGGATGGCCTGATCCAGCTCTTTCCACAGACGCAGGGTCACACAGGAAGACTGCCGGGGACAGCGATTCACCTCGTCCTCCAGACAGCTCACCGGGGACAAATCTCCCTCGATCAGAGCAATGATCGATCCTGCCGTGTACTCTTCCGGCTTTTTAGCCAAATGATACCCGCCCTGGGGGCCGCGAACGCTGCGCACATATTTCGCTTTAGCCAGGACGGATACAATCTGCTCCAGATATTTGGCAGAAATATCCTGTCTGGCCGCGATATCTCTGATCCGCACCGGGTCTCCCTCCTGATGCATGGCCAGATCCAACATCAGCCGCAGCGCATAGCGCCCTTTTGTCGATATTTTCATAGATTCACCTCCACCAAATCCCGGATCACCTCGCCCGCCAGCATAAGTCCCGCCACCGACGGCACAAAAGCCGCGCTTCCCGGCGCCGCCCGGCGTCCCGGCTCATCTGCGGTACTCTGAACCGGCGTCCGGGGCTGTTCCAGCGAGTATACCACTTTCAGCTTTTTCACCTGTCTCTTTTTCAACTCCCGCCGCATGACCTTCGCCAAAGGACACATTTCCGTCCGGTAAATATCCGCCACCCGAAACAGCGAGGGGTCCAGCTTATTTCCCGCCCCCATGGCGCTGATTACCGCTACACCGGCCGCCTGGGCCCGTGAAATAATCTCCAGCTTGGCTGTTACCGTATCCACCGCATCCACCACATAGGAATACCGGGAAAAATCAAACTGTCCGGCATTCTCCGGCAGGAAAAAGCAGTTGTAAACCTCCACCTTTACCTCCGGACAGATATCCAGGATGCGCTCCCGCATCACCTCGGTTTTGTAACGGCCGACGGTGCTGTGCAGCGCGATGATCTGTCGGTTCAGATTGCTTATGCTGACCGTATCTCTGTCGATCAGATCCAGAGCGCCCACGCCGCTCCTGGCCAGCGCTTCCGCCGTGTAACCGCCCACGCCGCCGATCCCGAATACCGCCACTCTGGCTCTCATAAGCCGCTCCATGCCCTCATCTCCCAGAAGCATCCGGGTTCTCGAAAACTGATCCTCCATCCTGTCCTCCACAGGTCATTTTTCTTCCCCTGTCCGTATATATTCTTCGCGGTAATCCACAGCCGAGGAAAACACGATCCTGGTCTTTGTGGGGCCAAAAGTCTGCAGACTGCCGATAAAAGCATCCAGTTCCACCGTATCCCGGAAAATCACCTCGATCAAGATATCATACTCTCCCGTCACACTATGACACCCCACCACATTGGGCGTATCCTGTATCATTCTCATAAACACTTCATTTTGCCGCAAATCCAGTTTCAGACTGATAAAAGCCCTGATCTTATAGCCCAGATTCCCGGCATGTAAACGGACTGTAAATCCGGTAATGATTCCCCGCTGCATCAGCCGGTCGATCCTCGCCGCCACCGCCGTGGAAGAGAGCAGCACCTTGTCGGATATTTCCTTCGCCGATGCCCTTGCATTTTTCTGCAGCATGTGAATAATCTGATAGTCAATAGCGTCCAATTCGTTCATCATAACCGGTCTTTCTTTCATGTATATTCTGCCTCCTTTATCTATCGGTCTCATTTCTCTACATTTTGGGTCACAAGGATGCAAGTTCAGGCATACAAAATGCCCGCCGCCTCTATTATCGTCCGCATACTGCTACCTGAGGCGGTAACTGTACTCCGTCATCCGACGAAGCTTCTCTATTCGATCTTCCGTAAATTCTCCTTTCCTGACACGCCATTGCCAGTTAGTGCCCAGGGTCGAGGGATGATTCATTCTCGCTTCATTTCCCCTGGCCAGAACATCCTGCAGTGGGAATACGCACAGATTGGCACAGCTCATCATAGCCAGCCGGATGATATCCCAGTGGAGAGCGTCCTGCCTGCCGCAGGCATGCTGCAAATATTCCTGCACATATTTACGCCGTTTCGGAGTCAGGTTCCTGTACCAGCCCACCAGCGTTTCATTATCATGGGTACCCGTATACACCACACAATTGGTGTCAAACCTGTGAGGCATATGAGGACAATTGGGCTCCTCCGGCTCAAACCCGAACTCCAGTACCCGCATATTCGGAAAACCGCTGTCACGCACCAGCTTTTCCACCGACGGGGTAATCACGCCCAGATCCTCGGCAATCAGTTCCCTCTCTCCCAGCGCCCGTTTCATCGCCTCAAAGAGCTCCAGCCCCGGCCCCTTCTCCCAATGGCCGTTCGCCGCCGTGGCCGAACTGTAAGGAACCGAGAAATATTCATCGAAACCGCGGAAATGATCGATACGCACCACATCATACATCTTATACGCATGGCGCATACGGCTGATCCACCACTCATACCCCGTACCTCTGTGGTAATCCCAGCGATACAGCGGATTGCCCCAAAGCTGCCCCGTATCAGAAAAGGCATCCGGCGGCACACCGGCCACCGCCACAGGATAATTCTCCTCGTCAAACTGGAAAAGCTGTGGGTGGGCCCATGCGTCGGCGCTGTCAAAGGCCACATAAATCGGAAGATCACCGATAATTTTAATCCCTTTATCATTGGCATATTTTTTCAGCCTGGTCCACTGCCTGTAAAATTCAAACTGAAGAAACTCTCTGAACTCAATCTCCTCGGCGCACTCCCTGTAATAGTAATCCAGAGAATATCCCCAACGCAGGCGGATATCTTGAGCCCAGTCGCTCCATGCCAGTCCCTTGAAGCATTTCTTTACCCCCATATACAGGGCGTAATCTTTGAGCCACCACTCATTTTCTTTTACGAACTGCTGGAATTCCGGCCGTTCTCCTATTTTACTCCGCCTGTATGCCTGCATCAGCAGCGGCATACGATAGGTATACTGTTTGTTGTAATCCACGTAATTCGGATTGTCACCGAGGTCACAGGCTTCGCACTCCTCCCTGGTCAGAAGCCCTTCTTCTACCAGGGCGTCCAGATCAATCAGATAGGGGCTGCCCGCGAAGGTGGAAAAAGCCTGATACGGCGAATCCCCGTATCCCGTGGGGCCCAGGGGCAGTATCTGCCAATAGCTCTGCCCGGCCTCCGCCAGCTGATCCACAAACTCATATGCCTCCCGGGAAAACGAGCCGATACCATAGGGTGAAGGCAGGCTCGAAATCGGAAGCAATAGTCCACTCGCTCTTTTCATCATTTCCTCCAGGCTGTTTATTCTTACGGAATTGCATGGTAACGGTTCCGTACCGTCACTGCAGTATTACATTTTCCCCTTTTCGGGCAAATAGTGCCAGTTTTCACTGGCACTAGTCAACCTTTTTTGTGCAATTCACTAACAATAATTTAATACAATAAAGGCGGCTTGTCAATCCCTGCCGCCATATTTTGTGCCGTAACAGTACCGGAAAAGTTCCTGTTCACTCTGTTCTCAGCAACATTCGCAAATCCATTGAAAATTCGCTTCGCGAATGAGATTTGCTCACACCTGAATCACTGTTTTACGTACTTTGCAGTACATGCAAAGTACTGTATGAACAATACCAGAAAAACCGCTGTCTGTATCTGTCAGACAGCAGTCATCTGTTCCACATGGTTCTTGATATAACTCTCCATATCCTCCTTATCCTCGCCCAGGGCAAAGGACATTTCACCGTAAAGATTGTCCTGCGCCATCCGTAAATACCGCTCGTCCACCAGAGTCATCTTCTTCCCCTGGGACATGCGCTGATGTTTGCGAAGATAAATGGTCTTAATGACTTTGACCCATTCCCGACAGTCATTACTCAACATAGCGGTTTTATACACCTGTTCCCGCTGCTTTTCATTGTCTACCAGAAGGGCTTCCAGCCGGGGGATCAGATCCAGCAGGGCCCCGCACTCCTCTTTCGTAATCACTCTGCGCAGATTACTCCGCAGGCTGTCCACGGGTACGTAAATTTTGTTGCCGTTTGCGTAAATCGGCTGCAGGACATAATAGAGCCGTTCCCTGTCAGCCGTTTTCATCAGCGGATAAGTAACCTCCTCCACTCTGCAGATGCCGTGGGTTCCATACACCAGATACTCACCTTTTTCAAACATATTCCCATCCTTTCTGTTTATTAGACGGCACACAATTGTTTTATCTGAATTGTTCCCATCAAGCGCACAGCTCAATCGCCGGACAGAAAACTTTCCTTTATTATTTTAACAGAAAAATCGGAAATTTGTAAGTAAAGTTTCGTCTATTAGAGGCATTTCTGCAATATTTCTATCATTTCATCCACATTTTCTTCCGTAATGACCAGGGGCGGCACCAGGCGCAGCACATCGCTGCCCGCCGAAATGACCAGAAGCCCCGCCGAAAGAGCTTCATTGACTACCTGGCCCACCGTCTTTTCGCGGATCACCAGCCCCTGCATCAGGCCTTTTCCCCGTCGGGCCGTCACGAACTCTGAATTCTCCGTCAGCTCATCCAGCCTCTTTTCCAGGTAAGGGGCGATTTCCCGCACATGTTCCAGAAGATTCTTCTTCTCGTATTGATCAAATACAGCGCTCACTGCTGCGCAGGCCAGAGGATTGCCGCCGTAGGTAGTGCCGTGATCCCCCGGAACCAGGGAAGCCTCCGCCGTCTTTTTATTCAGCACAAAGGCGCCCACCGGCACGCCACATCCCAAAGCCTTTGCCGTGGTCATGATATCCGGCTTCACGCCGTAACCCTGCCAGGCAAACCATTCCCCGGTACGGCCCATGCCGCACTGGATTTCGTCCAGGATCAGCAGAATATCCCGCTCGTCACAGAGCTCCCGCATTCCCTGCAGAAATGCCGGATCAGCCGGATAGATGCCGCCCTCCCCCTGCACCGTCTCCAGTATCACCGCGCAGGTTCTGTCCGTCACCCGAGACCTGACGCTCTCCAGATCATTGAAATCGGCAAACCGGATGCCCCCGATCAGCGGCTTGAAGGGCTCCTGATAATGGGTGTTGCCCGTCACAGACAGGGCTCCCAGACTTCTTCCATGGAAAGAATTTTTCATGGCAATGATCTCATGATCCGTACCGCCGTCCTTCATCCAGGCATATTTTCTGGCTGCCTTGATCGCGCCCTCGACGGCCTCCGTGCCGCTGTTGGTGAAGAAAACCTTATCCATGCCGGAGGCGGCGGCCAGCTTTTCGGCAGCCATGGCCATGGGCACATTGTAGTACAGATTGGAGGTATGGATCACCTTGTCGATCTGATTCTTTAAAGCCCGGTTAAACACTTCGTTTTTATATCCCAGGGCAAACACCGCGATACCCGCGGCAAAGTCCAGATACCGTCTGCCCTCCGTATCGTACAGATACACGCCCTCCCCCCGCTCCAGAACCACCGGAAAACGATTGTAGGTGTGCAGCACATACCGTTCTGCTTTGTCCATATATTCCTGCATACTCATGTCTTATCCCTCGCCGTAATATTTGCTCTCCGCGTCCCGCAGGATCGCCGTGCCGATACCTTTGTTCGTAAAAATCTCCAAAAGCAGGCAGTGGGAAATCCTTCCGTCCAGGATATGTACCCGGTTTACCCCGTTGGCAATAGCGTCCACACAGCTCTGCAATTTGGGAATCATGCCGCCCCGGATGCCGCCGCCGGCAATCAGCCCCTCTGCCTCGGAGACGGTCAGCTCCGAGATCAGGCTGGAGGGATCGTCCGCATCCCGGTAAACGCCCTCAATATCCGTCAGGAAAGCCAGCTTCTCCGCAGTCATGGCGCGGGCGATGGCGCAGGCCGCGTCGTCGGCATTGATATTGTAGGTATGAAAATCATCATCAAGCCCGATGGGACAGACAATGGGAAGGAAATCTCGATCCAGAAGATCCGAGAGTACTTTGGGATTGACCTGCCGGATCTCCCCCACGAAACCGATGTCTTCGCCGTCGGACAGCTTTTTGTCCACCGTCAGCAGGCCGCCGTCCTTGCCGCTGATACCCACGGCTTTTACGCCCAGCCGCTGTACCATTGTCACCAGCTCCTTATTGACCCTATTGAGTACCATCTCCGCCACTTCCATGGTATCCGCGTCCGTCACCCGCAGACCGCCCACGAATTTGGGTTCCATACCCACCTTGCCCACCCAGCGGCTGATCTCTTTGCCGCCGCCATGGACGATAATGGGCTTAAATCCCACCAGCTTCAGCAGCACGCAATCCGCGATTACATCCTGCTTTAAGGTTTCGTCGATCATGGCGCTGCCGCCGTATTTAATCACAATAATCTTCCGATTAAACCGCTGGATATAGGGCAGGGCTTCGATAAGTACCTCCGCCTTCTCCAGAAATTTTTTATCTACCATATATGCCTCCTATGAACGGTAATCCGCATTAATCCGAATGTAATCATGGGTCAAATCACAGCCCCAGGCAACGGCGGACGCCTCCCCCTGCTTGATATCCGCGATGGCCTTTACCTCTTTTTCCGATAAAATCCTCGTGGCCTCTTCCTCGCTGTAATCCACTGCCACACCGTCTGCAATGAGCTGGATTCGTCCCGCCGCACTTTCCAAAAAGAGATCCACTTTCTCCGGATCAAACTGAGCCCCCGAATAGCCCATGGCGCAGAGGATACGTCCCCAGTTGGCGTCATGACCGTAGACCGCCGCCTTCGTCAGATTCGAGCACACGATGGATTTGCTTAAAATTTTCGCCTGCTCTTTGCTCTCTGCCCCTACGACTTCCGCCTCAAACAGGGCCGTCGCCCCCTCGCCGTCACCGGCGATCTGCCTGGCCAGATACTCGTTCACCATATGGAGAGCCTGACAGAAGACATCGTAATCCGTCCCTTCCTCCGTAATCTCAGGGTTCCCTGCCAGACCATTGGCCAGCGCCAGCACTGTGTCGTTGGTGGAAGTGTCCCCGTCCACGGAAACCATATTGTAAGTATCCTGCACATCCGCGCTGAGGGCCTTCTGCAAAAGCTCCCGGGAAATCGCCGCGTCAGTGGTTACAAAACTCAGCATTGTACACATATTCGGATGGATCATGCCGGAACCTTTGCACATACCGCCCACCCGCACGGTCTTTCCTCCCAGGGAAAACGCCACCGCAATCTCCTTTTTGTGGGTATCCGTCGTCAGGATCGCCTCGGCAGCCAGCGTGCCGGCCCTCTCACTGTCCGAAAGCGCCCCGGCCAGTTTCTCCACGCCTGCCGCGATTACATCCATCGGAAGCTGTTTGCCGATCACGCCCGTAGAACCCACCAGCACCTCCTCTGCCGCGATACCCAGCAGACCGGCTGCTTTTTCTGCGGTCTCCCGACAATACCCCATCCCTTCCTTACCGGTACAGGCATTGGCCACGCCGCTGTTGCAGACCACTGCCCGGGCAACGCCCCGGCCGCGGATGATATCCCGGTCCCAGATCACCGGAGCGGCTTTCACGATATTCGTAGTAAACGTCCCCGCCGCCACGCAGGGCTTCTCGCTGTACAGCATGGCCATATCTTTTACGTTTTCCTTCTTAATTCCCGCGGCAATTCCCGCGGCCTGAAATCCTTTCGGCGCCGTAACGCCGCCGCTGATTTTTTTCATACGATTGATACGGAATGACTCCGCCCTCCTTAATACTGTTAATTCCTACGGAAACATCGGCACGGCCTCAAGCCCCTGGCTTTCCTCAAACCCGAAAAGCAGATTCATATTCTGTACCGCCTGTCCCGCCGCTCCTTTGATCAGATTGTCCAGCGCCCCCATCATGACAATGCGGTTCGTCCGCGGGTCAATGGTAAATCCGATATCCACATAATTGCTTCCCTCCACCCATTTTGTCTCGGGGCATTCCCCTCCGCCGAGCACACGGATGAATTTCTCCCCGCCATAATAGCGATCGTATACTTCCCTCACGTCTGCAGCGTCTACCCCTTCCGCCAGACTGGCATAGGCTGTCACCAGAATACCTCTGTTCATCGGCGCCAGATGGGGCGTAAAACTGATCGTCACAGGCTTCCCACAGGCATAGGAAAGCTGCTCTTCAATTTCCGGCGTATGACGATGAGACGCCACGCCGTAGGCTTTCATATTTTCGTTCACCTCACAGAACAGATTCGGCAGCTTCGCTCCCCGTCCCGCCCCGGAGACCCCGGATTTCGCATCCACGATCAGCGTATTCGCGTCAATCAGCCCCTCCTTCACCAGAGGCCGCGCAGTCAGGATCGAGCAGGTCGTATAGCAGCCCGGATTCGCCACCAGCCGGGCTGTCTTTACCGCCTCCCGGTTCACCTCGCAGAGGCCATAGACTGCCTCCGGCAGAAACTCCGGCGAGGGATGTTTGATTTTATACCATTCCTCATAAACCTTCACGTCCTTCAGGCGGAAATCCGCACTGAGATCCACGATCTTCACCTTAGAGAGAATTCCTTCATTGACCAGAGAAGCGCACAGCCCCTGAGGCGTAGCCGTAAAGATCACATCCACCTGATCTGCCAGCTCCTCCATATGGTCATCCATACAAACGGAATCCACAATCTCAAACATATTGCGATACACTTTCGCATATTTCTCACCGATATAACTGCGGGACCCATACCATCTGATCTCCACATCTTTATGCCCCTTCAGTAAACGCACCAGTTCCGAACCGGCGTAACCTGTAGAACCAATAATCCCTGCACGTATCATAGACGTCCTCCTCTCGTTCGTCTAGTAATCATATACCAACTTTCTGTCAAAGTAAAGCTAAAAATCACATTTTATTCGATTTTTGTGTATATTTATACGTATTTTTTCGAATATCATGCATAAAACTCATTTTTTATAAATTAAGGGTTGATTTTCCCCGCTCCGTGATGTATAGTATCCCCAGCGTAAAGGAAAAGCACCCACAAACACACAGGAGGATAGTATATTATGAAAGAAAAAGTTGTATTAGCCTATTCCGGCGGATTGGATACCACGGCCATCATTCCGTGGCTCAAAGAGAACTATGACTACGACGTGATCTGCTGCTGCGTGGACTGCGGCCAGGGAGAAGAACTGGACGGCCTGGAAGAGCGGGCTAAACTCTCCGGCGCTTCCAAATTATATATAGAAGATATTACCGATGAATTCTGCGAGGACTTCATCCTGCCCTGCGTGCAGGCCGGGGCCGTATATGAGAATAAATACCTGCTGGGTACCTCCATGGCCCGCCCCGGCATCGCCAAAGCGCTGGTAAAAGTAGCCCGTCAGGAAGGCGCCGTCGCCATCTGCCATGGCGCCACGGGAAAGGGAAACGACCAGATCCGTTTTGAACTGGGTATCAAAGCCCTGGCTCCCGATCTGAAAATCATCGCCGCCTGGCGCGACGACAAATGGACCATGGATTCCCGTCAGGCCGAGATCGACTACTGCAAGGCTCACGGTATCCACCTGCCGTTCTCCGCGGATTCCAGCTACAGCCGCGACCGCAACCTGTGGCATATCAGCCATGAAGGTCTGGAACTGGAGGACCCGGCCGAAGAGCCCAATTACGACCATCTGCTTGTACTGGGCGTATCTCCGGAGAAAGCGCCGGACGAGGGCGAGTATGTAACCATGACTTTTGAAGCCGGCGTGCCGAAGACCATCAACGGCCAGGCCATGAAAGTATCCGACATCATCCGCGAATTGAACCGGCTGGGAGGCAAGCATGGTATCGGTATCGTAGATATTGTAGAAAACAGGGTCGTGGGCATGAAATCCCGGGGCGTATACGAGACTCCCGGCGGTACGATCCTGATGGAGGCCCAGCAGCAGCTCGAAGAGCTTGTTCTGGACCGCGCCACCATGGAAGTAAAAAAAGATATGGGCAATAAGCTGGCTCAGGTCGTCTACGAAGGCAAGTGGTTCACACCCCTGCGGGAGGCCATCCAGGCATTTGTGACTTCCACCCAGACCTATGTCACCGGCGAAGTGAAATTCAAACTCTACAAAGGCAATATCATCAAAGCCGGTACCACCTCGCCCTACAGCCTCTACAGTGAGTCCCTGGCCTCCTTCACCACCGGAGACCTGTATGACCATCACGACGCCGAGGGCTTCATCACTCTGTTCGGCCTTCCCTTAAAAGTCCGGGCCCTGAAGATGCAGGAAGCGGAAACAAAATAAAAAGCAGACACAAACAGGGCTTTGCACTCGCCGCAAAGCCCTGTAGTAGCTAAACCGTAACTGATTTTTACATATACTGCGCAAATTCTATTTTCTCCCGATTCGGCCCTTCGATCACAAAGTATTTCACGCCTCTTTCCCAAAATGGTAAAAAAGTAATCGGCTCTAAGACTTTTGCATCCAGTTTCTCTGCCTCGTTAAAGGCCGCCTCAATATCTGCCACATTCAGGGCCATATGGTCTATGGCGCCGCCGCGCATAGCCGGCATTTCACACTCATACGTCTCTAAAACCAGATTCCCCGTCTTCAAAAATACCACTCGGAGCCCCTGATTCTCGGTCTCCAGTACAGACCGAAAACCTATTTTTTTATAAAACTCCACGGTTTTTTCTATATTCCCCGTGGGTATGCCGATATGCTGCAGTCCTTTTATATTCTCCGTCCACTCCATCTGTTTCCTCCTCAATCATCGGGGAGCATCACTCCTCCGCCTTCGTGTCAGCCAGTATGACCTTGACATCCTTATTCAATGCGGCAATTACGGCCGGGTCCATGCCGTCGTCTGTAATCAGCCCCGTAATTTCTCTCCACTCTGCGTACTTGACAATCGCCCTGGCGTTCGCCTTACTGCTGTCCGCCAATACATAGGAAGCCCGGACATTCTGCATCATCTTCCTTTTCACCTCGGCTTCCGGCAGGTTCTCCACACAGGGGCCGTTGGCGTCCAGAAAACCGCTGGTCCCCAAAAAGGCAATATCCGCCTGGATACGCTCGATACAACTGGCCGCCAGCATGCCTGTCGCCGCTCCGCTCATGGGCCGGATCTCGCCTCCGATGAGAATCACTTTGATTTCATTGGCATTCATCAGTTCGGCGATCGGCATAAAATTTGTAACCACGATGATGTCCTTGCGCATGATCAGCTGCCGGGCAAGCTGGTAGCTGGTGCTGCCCGCATCCATAAAAATCACATTGTTGGGCGATACAAGCCGGGCTGCCTCCCTGCCAATCCGTTTCTTTGCCTGAATAAATTTTTCCGATTTCATGGCGTAAGCGCTGGCGCTGGTTTCTATCAGCACCTCTGCCGAACCTTTGTTTTTTTTGATCAGGCCCTGGGCCTCCAGTTCCAACAGATCCTTGCGGATTGTCTCCGTGCTCACCTGGAATCTGCGTGCCAGCTCGCCTACCTTTACTTTACCTTTCAGCAATAATAAATCGGAAATCTCCCGCCTTCTGTCTGCTACAGTCATAGACTCCTCCTCTGTCACTCCCGGTAACAATCCGGCCAGTACTCCATCCGGCCGGACAGAGTACCGGGCCAAACTGTTACCAAACTTTGCAATTCCTCTCTATTATAGCTGATTATGGCATATATTTCCAAGCATTTCCGTAACTGTTCAATACTTTCACAGTTACGATGCAAAATCCAATTAAAATGTCTACGCTCCGCTTCGGTCGGCGCTAAGCGAACGTCCACTGGACGTTCAGCGCCCTGCGGCGATGGGGTTCTGAGCGCCAGTGGCGCTCGTTAAGAACCGACCGGAACGAAGTGAAGACTTTTGCACACTTGATCTTTTACCGGAACATGCAGGAAACGAAGCGTCCAGTTTTGCGGGGCGTCCGCCCAGGACAGCTGCATCTCTTTTATGGGGCATATGCCATACACACAGATCTGGCCGTTTTCTTTCAGCAGATACATGGCGTCATTGATGATACTGTTGACACCCACGGCGTCCAGCACATAATCCACACCCTCCGGCACAATCTCCCGCACTCGTCGCACCACATCCTCCGTACGGCTGTTGACAAACGCGTCCGCGCCCACCACTCCTGCCTCCCGGCGTTTTTCCTCCAGTACATCCACGGAAATCACGGTCTGAACGCCCAGCAGCTTCATCATCCTGACAAATGTCAGACCCACCGGTCCGGCGCCGAACACAACCGCTTTGTGCTCGCTGGTAAAGCCAAAATTCTTAATGGCTGCCAGCACCTCGCAAAATGTCACCAGCATCACGCCGTCCACCGGGTCGATATCTTTCGGAAGTACCTGCTGCGTGTAATAAGCGTCCCAAAATTCCGGATGTCCGGGCCCTTTTCCCGCCTCAATCATGGCTTCATAATCCCGGGCTACGGTATACTCGGAAAATCCACTCCAGGAAGACGCATATCCGGGGTATTTTCCTTCGGCGTCTGTCTCCAGGAAGGGAACCATCACCCTGTCCCCGATTTTGAAGCGCTTAACCTTTTCTCCCACAGCGATGACTTCTCCCACCGCCTCATGCCCCAGGAGGCAGGGATACTGATTAATCCCTTTAAACGCCCCGTGTTTGATCTTCATATCGGTACCGTTACAGATTCCGCTGGCGATGGTTTTTGTCAACACACAATCCTCTCCGATCTCCGGCATCGGAAGTTCCACAACTTCCAGCTCATGCTTCTCGGTCACAGCTAATGATCTCATAATCCGAATCCTTTCATCCGCTCATATAATTCCAGATATTTTCTGTATTTCTGCTCCACCGTCACCGGATCGGCCTCCGGCTCCAGCCATGTCCCTTCCGGCGGCGCTATACTTTCGTAACCGTCGATCAGCCCCAGGGCTTTGGCCGCAATATAAAACACACCTCTGGTCCCCGCCTGGACATCTGCGGTCTGGAAAATCTTCCGCTGCAGGATATCGCTGCGCAGCTGTACGGCTTTGCGGGATTTGGCGCCGCCGCCCGCCGCCAGAATCCGCCGCACGGGGAGACCGCATTGTTCCATATTCTCCACATTCAGGCGCATATCGAAAGACAATCCCTCCAACGCCGCCCGAACCAGGTCGCCCCGGGGCGTATCCATGGTCAGGCCGTAGATCATCCCTCGGTCCGCCGTATCCATCCACGGTGTACCGGTACCGGCCAGATAGGGCAGATAGTACAGTCCGTCCACCCATCCGGGCATCTCCTCCATCATCAGGGAGTATACCTCCTGCCCGCCTGCTTCCATCTCTTTTCGGTACACCTTGCCACGCAGATCGCTGAGGACGATACCGCCGGAGAATAGTACGCCGTAGGTGACATATGGATAGGTTACAATAAACTGGACAGATTTTTTAAGGTCATATAGTATAAAACCA
>CASWRE010000051.1 GCA_949471785.1 uncultured Lachnospiraceae bacterium
CTATCGCCCCTCATTTCTATTTTATCTTGTTTGTACCCCTTGTACACCGATGTTTGCAATTCTTCATACACAATCCCGGACTCGTTCAGGTGCAGATGATAAACATAGATTTTACCATTATCAGTTCTAAAACATAGTTCGAATTTCTGAACAGGACTCTTTTCATCATTTAGACTTGCAGCGTTCACATATGGGCGAACAGATTTCACCTGTCTATTAGTTACAAACAAAGTTTTTAAATATTTTAAACTATTGATGAAATTGGATTTACCACCGGCATTCTCACCAACGATTACTGCGGACTTAAGCAAATTAAATCCTTCTGCGGTTTCAACATAGTTGTCCGGGAAACGTTTTTTCACCTTTCCAGTCGGTGCGCTCATGGAAAACTCACTTTCACAGTTAAATGAACAAAAATTATTAAAGCGATAATAGATCAGCATACAACACCTCACAATTTGCTTATTCATTTACATTATAGCTCAAAAATCCTTTTGTAAACATTTTTCTGTTTTAGATATGCATTTTGCCTACATTTCTCCCTGTTTTCTGTTATTTGAAATCATATTTGATATTTATCGCACAGAACCGGCTTTAAAGCCAGCTCTGTATTAAATGTCCGTTATTGATGTATTAAAGTGCGCCGCAACCATAAGAAAGTCTTTATGGCAATCTGCTTTTTCTGAAATAACGGGTGAAAAATCAGGAGATTTTTCTGTAAAGTTTCTATCCTTTTTAAGTGCAAAGCCGTTATAGTAAGTAGAAGCGTTTTTAAGAGAGGGGGCAGATATGGACGAGGATTTTCTGCTGGTGCAGAGGATGCGCCTGGGCGACGAGAGAGCGCTGGGGATTTTTGTGGAAAAATATTATTCGCTTATATTGAACTACTGC
Organism: uncultured Lachnospiraceae bacterium; assembly: GCA_949471785.1. GTDB lineage: Bacteria > Bacillota > Clostridia > Lachnospirales > Lachnospiraceae > UBA11957. Next base: position 892 of record CASWRE010000051.1, read on the forward strand.
CATGCCCATGTAGCCGATTATGGCTATGCGGAAGACATGGCCCAGGAAACCTTCGCCCGCTTTTTTCAGACGCTTCCGGATTATCATCATTACGGCAAAGCGGCAAATTACCTGTATGTGATCGCAGCCAATGCGTGCCGTGATTTTCGCAGGAAAAACAGGGAGATTCCCGTGGAGGAATTGCCGGAAGCGGCAGATACGGACGGGGACGGACTGACCATGCGGCTGGATATTCAAATGGCGCTGCGCAGTCTGTCCGAAGAGATTCGCGAGGTGGCCGTTTTGTATTTTATGCAGGAGTTAAAGCAAAAGGATATTGCCAGAATATTGAATATCGGCCTGCCCCTGGTAAAATACCGGGTGGCCCGGGCCAGGAGAGAGCTGTCCGTGTATCTGGGAAAGGAGAGGGTATGAGACGGGAAGACGGAAAAAATCCATGTGGCGACAGGAAATGCGGCCGGAGCAGAGAGGGGGCAGGAATGTCCGGCGGGGAGGGGAAAATATTATCCGACAGGCAGCTTCGGGATTTTCTGCGGGGAGGCAGGCAGATTGTTTATCGGGAGGAAAATCTGCGGCAAACGATAGACAGAGCGAAGGATGCGTTTGCAAAACGGGAAGGGGCGGCCTCTTTGTCTGCCCTGGAGTTTCTCTATCAGCAGGGACAGTATATCCGCAGGCGCTGGTGGGCGCTGCAGGCAGGCGTTCTGTTTCTCCTATGGGGTGTTTTGCAGCTTGCGGAACCGAATGTGTATATACAGCGATGTATGGGAATCGCGGCGTCTCTGTTTGCCGCGCTGCTTTTGCCGGAGCTGTGGAAAAACAGGAATGCCGGGGCAATGGAGGTAGAAGGTACGACCTATTATTCCCTGAAGCAGATCTATGGAGCCCGATTTTTTTTATGCGGGCTGGTGGACCTGCTTCTGCTTAGCGGTTTTTCCCTGGCTGTGGTCCTGACGGGGAAACTGCTCTGGGAAGAGCTTCTTACGCAGTTTCTCCTGCCCTATGTGGTGGCCTGCTGCATCTGTTTCCGCTGTCTGTACAGCCGCCTGGGGGGATCGGAGATGTTCGCTCTGTTTCTCTGTATGGCGTGGACGGCGATCTGGGTGCAGATCGTGTTGCGGGAGGAGATATATGAGACGGTATCGCTCCCGGTGTGGCTGGGACTTTTGGCCGCGGCTGTCTTCTATCTGGGCTATTGCCTGTACAGAGGGCAGAGAGAATGCAAAAAAATATGGGAAGGAAAGGCATTATGGAATTAGCAGTTACGGATATAACGAAAAGGTTTCGGGATATGACAGCCGTAGACCGGGTATCCTGTCGGATGACAAAGGGGGTGTATGGGCTTCTGGGCGTGAACGGCGCCGGGAAGACGACACTGATGCGTATGCTGTGCACGCTGTTGCACCCTACAGAGGGGGGGATTACCTGGGACGGGGAGGATATCTTTGCCATGGATGGAAGCTATCGGAGAATACTGGGGTATCTGCCCCAGGAATTCGGCTATTATCCTGAATTTTCGGTCCATGATTATCTGATGTATATTGCATCCATCAAAGGGCTGCGCCCTGCGGCGGCCAGAAGGCGCGCAGGGCAGCTGCTGGAGACGGTGGGTCTGTCCGGCTCGGAAAGAAAAAAAATGAAAAAACTGTCCGGGGGCATGAAACGGCGGGTGGGTATTGCCCAGGCTATGCTGAACGATCCGAAAATACTGGTTCTCGACGAGCCCACGGCGGGGCTGGACCCGAATGAGAGGATACGGTTCCGCAATCTGATCAGTGAGCTGGCGGGGGAGCGGCTGATTTTGCTCTCTACCCATATTGTGTCGGATGTGGAGTATATCGCCCGTGAGATACTGCTGATGCGCGGTGGGAAAATCTGCGCGGCGGGGACGACGGAGGAGCTGATCGAGGCTATGCCGGCGCGGGTGTGGCGTGTGCCGGCTGCGAAGGATCAAGCGGGTAGTTTTATGAAAAGCTATAAGACGGCGAATATGAAAGCAGTCAGGGACGGGGTAGAACTGAGGCTTCTGTCGGAGAAACGGCCTGCAGAGGAGGCAGCAGAGGAGAGCGCCACACTGGAGGATCTGTTTCTGTACTATTTCGGAGAAAAGGCGGGTGAAGGGAATGTTTAAATATGAGCTGAAAAAGATATTTTTCAGGACGGGCAGTATCATCGCCATGGGAATTCTGCTGCTCCTGATCGGACTGGTATGCTGGTTTGCCACGGATGTATATTATGTGGATCGAAACGGCGTAAAACAAAGAGGGCCTTCGGCCGTGGCCAAGCTGCGGGCGGAACAGAAAGCATGGGCCGGGTATCTGGATGAGAAGAAGCTCCGGCGGGTCATTGCCGAAAACAAAAAGATCAAAAGCTCCCCGGAATATCAGTCGGAGAACGAGACGGACAGGGAGATTGCCTACAGCCGGGGACAGGGATTTGAGGATATCCGTACTCTTTTGAATAAATCCTTTGCCAGGGAGTTTCGCGAATATGACTATTACCGTGCCGACCGGCTTTCGGAGGAATCCGCTTTGCGGTTTTACGAGAATCGGGTGAAGCTTCTGAAGGAGTGGTTGGAGGGAGAGGCAAACGAGCAGTATTCCGACGGGGAGAAAGCCTTTTTTATTTCCCGATATGAGGATATAGAGACGCCTTTTTATTATGATTATGCGACGGGATGGTCCAGGCTTTTTGAATATGCGCCGACGCTTGTTATGGTTATGCTGTTGGTTTTGGGCTATCTGGTCTCCGGCATTTTCTCCAATGAATTCTCGTGGAAGGCCGATGCCGTCTTTTTCAGCTCCTATTACGGAAGGAACCGGGCCACGGCGGCGAAAATAGCGGCCGGATTCTGTGTGGTGACAGGGGTTTATCTGACGGCCATGCTTATCTATTCTGCCGTTGTACTGCTGTATCTTGGCGCGGACGGCTGGTCCTGCCCTGTACAGATTTTATTTTCCGGCTGGAAATCCTTCTACAATATTGCCGTGTGGCAGGAGTATCTGCTGATTTGGGCGGGAGGCTATGTCGGATGCCTGTTTATCGCTTTCCTTGGCATGTGGGTGTCGGCGAAAACAAAGTCGGCGGTCCTGGCAGTGACCGTTCCCTTCGTGCTGATCTTTATTCCCTCGTTTCTGGGAAACATCCGCTTTTCTCTGGTCGGTAAAATCCTTGGCCTGCTGCCGGATCAGCTGCTGCAGATGGGAAATGTCGTGGGATATTTTAACGTATACTCCTTTGGCGGAAAAGTGGTGGGAGCGGCGCCGGTGCTGCTTGTGGTGTATGCCGCGCTGATTATTCCGTTGGCGCCGGGAATGTACCGGGGATTCCGGCATATGGAAATCGGATAAGGGGCCGTTTGCTGGACAATGTCCCTAAAAGAATAGCCAAAACTTTGTGGTATTTGCCAAAGATGGCAAAAATCGTGAAAAAGGATTGACGTATGGGGAAAAAGGGCGTATTCTCCATTTAAGTAAACGTTTACTCAAAGGACGGCAGGTAGAAAGCATCATGGCGAAAACGGGAAGCAGAGTGACAATCAAGGATTTGGCGAGCATATGCAACGTCTCCACGGCGACGGTATCCAGGGTGCTGAACCATATTAAGGGAGGATACAGCGGAGAGACGGAAGCCCGGATTCTCAGAGCTGCCGAAGAGATGGGGTATGCGCCCAATCCCATGGCTCGCTCGCTGGTCACAAGGAAGACCAGTCTGGTGGCCGTGCTGGTACCGGATATCCATTATTATTTCTTTCAGGAGTTTTTTGCGGGACTGGAAGAGTATCTGAATGATTATGGTTATCGTTTGCTGCTCTGCAATACTCAGGAGGATTCCGGCCAGGAAGAGTTATTTATCCGCGGACTGTGCAATGGACTGGTGGATGGCATCATCGTATCTACCTTGAATAACAGGGAGCAGAACGAGCTTCTGGTGGAACTGGACAGGGAGCATTTTCCGATCATCACCCTGGAGCGTTATGGGGAGGATCTGGAAGATCTGTGCTGTGTACAGATTGACAACTTTAAAACCGGCAGGATGGCGGTAGACTATCTCTACAGCCAGGGGCACAGGCGGATCGCTTTCATCAAGGGAAGGCGTGAGGCGAAAAATGCCGAGATCCGTTACCAGGGCTATCTGGCAGGACTGAAAAAAAATGGCCTGGAGCCGGACGAGAGCATCGTGCGTTACGGCGATTACAGCTTTGCATCGGCCACAAAGGCTATGGAGGAACTATTGGAAGAGGGGGGCTTTACAGCCTTGATTGCGGCGAATGACCTGATGACCCTTGGCGCCTGCAAGGCGATCACCAAGGCGGGGCGCAGAATTCCCGGAGATATTTCGGTGCTGGGGCTGGATCGGACAATTCTGACAGATACCCACGAGCCCTCGATCGTGGCCATTGACTTCTGTGCCCACGAGATCGGACATACGGTAGGGAAATGCATGATGGCCATGATCAATAATCAGCCGCTTGAGCAAAAAGTGATCCTGCAGAATCCGGTATTTCATAACGGGAAAAGCATCCGGCTGATACAGAGGTGAGCAAAGCAGGGTTTTGTGTACAAGGTTAAACGTTTACTTGAAACGGTAACAGGTATTTTGTATTGGGGTAATTGTTAAGAAAAGCAGAGGAGATTAAACGTTTACGCATAGCGTATTTTGATAAGTTAAACGTTTACGTATCCAAGCATGAGAAAGGAGATCTTATGGGATTAACATCCAGAGAACGGGTATTGATGGCATTGAATCATGAGGAGACGGACAGGGTGCCGATCGATCTCGGTTCCTCCCGTTCCACGGGGATCAATGCCAATGCTTACAATCAATTAAAGCAGCATCTGGGTATCACCACGGATACGGTCTGTTTTGACGTAAAGCAGGATTTGGCCTACGCGGATTTTGACCTGTTAAAAAGGCTGGGCAGCGATGTGGTGATTCTGCCCCGGCTGGTGCCCTCGGTGGGGATACCCATCGACCGGATGAAACCGGGGCAGCTGCCCTGCGGCGGCGGGGACTGTCTGCTGGCGGAAGATTTTAATCCGGTGGATATCGGCGGCGGCACTCTGGGGATTTTTGACAAGGAGGGCCATCTGCTGGCCAAGCGGCCCAAAGACGGGCTGTACTTTGACGAATGCTATAATCCTCTCCAGAACGTGGAGACGGAGGAGGAGATCGACCGCCTGCTGACGCTGCCCTCCATATCGGACGAGGAATGTGAGTGGCTGCGGGCCAGGGCGAAGGATATCTATGAAAACACGGATTTCTGCATTTCCGGGGCCACCAGCACCAGCCTTTTTGAGAAGGGCTGGAAGGACTGGGGGATGCAGACCTTTATGGAAAATCTGTATTGCGAGCCGGAGCTGATCGAATATTATCTGGACAAGATGACCGACGCCTACATCGTCATGATGGAGAAATATCTGGACGCGGTGGGGGAGTATGTGCAGGTGGTGCAGAATAACGATGATTTCGGTTCCCAGCGGGGTATGTTGCTGTCCCCGGATCTGTACCGGGAGTTCTTCAAACCGCGCCACGCAAAGATCAATGAGGCGATCCGCAGGAAGAAGAAGGATATCCATATTTCCATGCACTGTTGCGGCAGTATCCGTCCCATCATCGGGGATATCATTGAATCCGGTTACGATATCCTGAATCCCGTCCAGAAGGAGGCGGCGGATATGGACCCCTATGAGATCAAACGGGAATTTGGTAAAAATGTTACGATCTGGGGCGGCGCATGCAGCACTCAGACCACGCTGACCCACGGTACGGTGGATGAGATTGTGGAGGAGTGCAAAGAGATGATCAAATGCTACGCCCCGGGCGGCGGTTTTGTGTTCGCATTGATACACAACGTGCAGGCGGGCATTTCACCGGAAAAGATTATGGCGGTCTTTGATACGGCGCAGAAATACGGCCGTCCGGAGTTTTACAGAGCATAATTACAGAGCATAAAAGGAGAACATATGGGGAAAGAGAAAATTGCCGTGATCGGCAGCTATGCAGTAGGAATGACCATATCGGGAGACCATTTTCCCGTGCCGGGGGAGACGGTGCCGGGCCATGATTTTGTCATGTGCCACGGCGGCAAGGGTTCCAATCAGGCGGTGGCGGCGGCCCGGATGGGCGCTCAGGTAGTGTACGGCACCTGCGTAGGCAGCGACAGCTTCGGAGATTGGGCAATGAAACTTTATGAGGAAGAAGGGATTGATGCCCGGGCGGTGCGGCGCAGCGCCCAGGGGCTGTCCACCGGCGTAGGCCTGATCTATGTAAATAAGGAGGGGGAGAACGAGATCATCATTGATTTTGCGGCAAACCGTGAATTTTCCCCGGAAGATCTGGACGGCATGGAGGATGAGCTCAAAGAGTGTAAGCTTTTGCTGACCCAGCTGGAGGGCAGTATGGAAACGGTGGAGTATGCGGCAAAAAAGTGTCAGAAAATGGGCCTTCCCTTTGTGCTGAATCCGGCTCCCTTCGCGCCTCTTTCGGAAGATTTGCTGAAAAACTGCACTTACATAACGCCGAATCAGACGGAAGCCCGGTTGATTCTGGGCCTGGACAGCGATGATGACAGGCCCGATGCCGAGGTGGCCCGGATGCTTTACGATAAGGGTGTGAAGAATGTCATCATGACTCTGGGACAGGACGGCTGCTATATCAAGAATGATAATATGGATATGCAGGTACCGGGTATCACGGTGGAGGCCGTGGACACTACCGGGGCGGGGGATACGTTTACCGGGGCTTTCTGCGTAGCCATTGCGGAGGGCAAGAGCATACCGGAAGCGGTCAGGCTGGGCAACGCGGCGGCGGGGCTGGCCGTGACAAAATTCGGCGTAGTTGAGTCTATCCCCTCCAGGGAAGAAGCAGAGAAGCTGTTGACGGATTAAGAGATGATTATGAACCAATGTCATGAACTTGAGCCCTGACGCTGCCACATGTGGCAGCTGCGTGGCGGCTTAAATAAAAGGACATTGACTATAAACAGGAGGACAAAATGAAAAAACATGGCATTTATAACAAAGCTCTCATGACGGCTATCGCCGATATGGGGCATGAGGAGTATATCATTGTGGGGGATGCGGGAGTTCCCATTGCAGATCCGGCCAAAAGGATCGATCTGGCGGTGGCGAAAGATCTGCCCACGATCGCCCAGGTGCTGGATCTGATTATGGATGAGTTCATTTTTGAGGAAGTGATCGTGGCTCAGGAGCAGAAAGATTACAATCCGCAGCACTACAAAGCCGTAGAGGATATGGTGCATGCCCGCTATGAGACGATGGAAGTGAAGACAATGGCCCATTATGACCTGTTTGCGGAGTATCTGCCGAAGGCAAAATATATTGTCCGCACCGGAGATCTGATGCCCTGGGGGAATGTGGTGCTGAAGGCGGGCATCGACGCCAAGGTATGGTTCCAGAAACCGGGCGCGATTACTCCGGGATTTTATGAAGAACGGGCCGCGTATGACAACGAATAACGGATTCGGGCGGCAGCTATATACATACCTCCCGGGTGAATAAACGGTTTATTCGGGAAGCGTCTGCGGACGGGGGATTGAGGAAAGAAGCGGGAGAGTATTCAATGGGGCGTACCCTTGAAGATATTTTGTTACATTATCCAACTAATGTGGAAAGGAGTTTTACATGAAACGAAAAATGATGGCACTGGTACTTGGCGGGATTATGGCAGTATCTCTGTGTGCATGCGGCGGAGGCGGCTCCTCCAGCCAGGCGTCCTCCGGTTCGGCGGCGGGAGAGGCAAACGCGGCATCGGAGGCGGGCAAAGAGGCGGAGGCGGCTCCGGCAAGCTCTGCGGCGCCGGAAGCTGCCGGCAGCGAGACGGCGGGCGGAGATTACAATATTTCCTTTGTACTGCATTCCCTGAGCGGTTCCTTCTATACGAAGCTGGCTGAAGGCGCCGAAGCGGCGGGCAAGGATCTGGGCGTCAATGTGACGGTATCCGCTCCCAATACGCCCAGCTCCCTGGACGAGCAGGTCAGCCTTCTGGAGACGGCGATTTCCTCCGGCGCGGACGCTATTGCCACAGTGACCTGGGACCCCTCCGGTTTCAACAACGTCATCGCCCAGGCGAAGGATGCTGGTATCCCGGTGGTGGCCTTTAACCAGAACGCCGAGGACTGCGGTTCCGCCTGCTTCATCGGACAGGATTACGAGTCTGCGGGATATTCTCTGGGCAAATATATGTTTGAACAGATGGGCGGAAAAGGTTCCTACATAGTGGCGTCCTGCGGCCCCACAGACGTGGCTCTGGTGGCCCGCGAGGCAGGTATTGACAGGGCGGCAGAGGAGTATCCCGATGTGAAGAAGATTACTACCATCGACATCGGCACGGATCTGACCAATGCCTACTCCGTGATTGAGAATGCCTATCTGGCAAACCCGGATGTGAATGCGATTCTGGGTGTGGACGTGTTCTCCGAGGCTATCGGCAGTTTTATTGAAGATTACGATCTGTCCGGCAAGGTATACGCGGCAGGTTTTGACCTGACAGAAGGTATGCTGGGCCATATCAAAAACGGCAGCGTACAGCTCACCGTGGGTCAGAATCCGTTCCTGCAGGGCTATTATTCTGTATATGAGTGCTATATGGGACTGAAATACGGTTCCGATTATCTGAATATAGATACAGGCGCTCAGATGGTGACCAGTGAGAACGTGAATGACGTTGAGCCCGAATAAAGAAGATTTTTAAGAATACCTGGGGGATTAACTGGGGCCGCCGCAGGGGACGGCCCCCTAAAGGAGAAGGTTGCGGACTATGAATACGAAAAAAAATAAATTGACAAATGCCCGGGAATTCGGTGTATTTCTTGTACTGGTCATCATTATGATCATTATGAGTATTACATCTCCGGTGTTTCTGAAAACGGCGAATCTCGTAAATATTGTCCGCCAGACAGTGGAAATCGGTATCATGGCTATCGGTATGACTTACCTGATCATTGCAGGGGAACTGGATCTTTCCGTGGGATCTCTGTTTGCCACCTGTGCGATGTTTGGCGGGCTTCTGTTTAAGAATCAAATGTTCCCTCCCACGATCGTGTTTTTCCTGGTGTTGATCTGCGGGCTTGCTCTGGGCTGTGTCAACGGTCTGCTGGTGACGCGGATGGGGATTCCGTCTTTTATCGTCACACTGGGCACGATGAAGATCTATCGAAGTTTTGCTTATGCCATCGGTAACGGGCAGAGCATCAGTCAGTTTCCGGAGTCGGCTACGGGAAGCTGGGTATGGAAACTGGGGGCTAAGGTCGGTAATATACCGGTGCAGATTTTCGTGATGCTGATCCTCTTTGTGGTTGCCCACGTTCTGCTGAAGAAGACTACTTATGGCTACAAAGTGTATGCCACCGGCGGTAATGACAGGGCGGCTCATCTGTCCGGTATCAATATCAAAAATACCCGGCTTGCCGCTTTTGCCATGATGGGATTCCTCTGCGGTATTGCGGCCCTGATCAGTACGGCTTATTTGAATACCGTGACCACCACCAGCGGTGAGGGCCGTGAGATGGATGCCATTGCGGCGGTGATCCTGGGCGGCGCGGCATTAAGCGGCGGTCGCGGTACGATCCTGGGTACCTTCCTGGGGGCCATTATTATGGCGACGGTGAAAAACGGGATGGTGCTCCTGAATGTACCGGTGTTCTGGCAGGACGGCTTTATCGGTATCGTGGTTATTATTGCCGTGCTGATCGATACGCTGTTTCATCGCAAAGACGCGAAAAGGTAGGTGATCCTATGGCGCCGATAATTGAATTTAAAAACATAACAAAACGGTTTGGCGGTACGGTAGCTTTGAACAATGTATCCTTTTCGGTGGAAGAGGGGGAGGTGCACTGCCTTTGCGGGGAAAACGGAGCCGGAAAGTCTACGCTGATTAATCTGTGCGGCGGCGTGTTTGCCCCCACGGAGGGAGAGATCTGGGTGGGCGGTCAGCCGGAACAGATCAACTCCATACGGAAATCGGAGCGACTGGGATTTTCCATTGTCCATCAGGAGATCCCCTTATGTCTGAATATGAGTATTGCCCATAATATTTTTCTGGGGTCCAAAGAAGCGGTGAAAGGGGTATTCCTGGATGAGAAGCATATGAACGAAAAGACCAGAGAGCTTCTTGAGATGTTCCATCTGAACGTGGAGCCCACGGCCCTTCTGGAATCCTTAAGTATCGCGGAACAGTCAGTGGTGCAGATCGCCAAGGCGGTGTATTTCCGGCCGAAAATCCTGATTCTGGATGAACCCACGGCGGCCCTGACCAACGATCAGCGGGAAGTGATGTTTACGGTGGTGCGCAAATTGGTAAAAGAGCAGCGGACTACGGTGCTTTATGTCAGCCACCGGCTGGAGGAGGTCATGGATCTGGGCGACAGGCTCACCGTGTTCAAGGACGGCCAGTTTGTCACTACCAAAAAAGTTTCCGAGGTATCCATGGACGATATCGTGACCCTGATGGTAGGGCGGGAGATCGACAAGTCGGAGTGGGGCAAAAGCTTCGCCACCGGTGAGGAGCTGCTGTCCGTCAAGGGCCTTGGCTGCGGCAAAAAATTCCATGATATCAATTTTTCATTGAAAAAGGGCGAGATCGTTGGTCTGGCCGGTTTTGTGGGGGCAGGCCGTACAGAAGTTTTAAGCGCCATTTTTGGCGCCGACAGGCCCGACAGCGGCGAGATTTTTATTAAGGGTGAGAAGGTAACGATCCGATCCCCCCGGGACGCGATCCGTCACCGTATCAGTATGATACCGGAAAACCGCCGGGACGACGGGCTGATCACCAGCATGTCCATCAAAGAGAATGCCCAGGTGGCGGTTATGGATCGGATTTCCGACAAAGGGATGCTGAATAAGAAAAAGTCTGTCGAGCTGATGGAGCAGATGATCGAAAACTATGGGATCAAGATCGGCAGCATGGACGACGGCGTCCTCACGTTGAGCGGCGGCAACCAGCAGAAGGTGGTTATCGCGAAATGGATCGGCAATGATCCGGAGATCCTGCTGTGCGACGAGCCTACCCGCGGAATTGATGTGGGGGCAAAGTCCGAGGTGTACAGTATCCTGCGGGATATTGCGAAAGAGGGAATCGGCATTTTGATGGTGTCCTCGGAGCTCCCGGAGCTTCTGGCCCTGTGCGACCGGATTCTGGTCATGCACGAAGGGCGGCTCACCGGAGAGATATCCCGGGAGGAGGCGTCGGAAGAGCTGATTATGAAATACGCGGCGGCGATTTAGATACACTGATCATTTTTTCTAAAAGTGAAAAACGGCTCTCAGGTTAATTGTAACCTGAGGGTTGTTTTTTGGATTTACATTTGTTAAAAATCGTGTTATACTTCCAGCGAATAAAAGAAGAACACAAGGTATATCAAAGGAGCAAAGGATTATGGTTTTCAATCATTGTACCGTATGTGCCGTTTACGGACCGGACGGGGAGACGCAGAAAAGGATTCCGGTATACTGTGCGGGAGAACAGATTACCCTGCTGCCCGGGACGGAACATGAATTGTCTGATTCGGCAAAGGTTCGGATCGATTTTTTTGATAGTCAGATTGGCTATGTGCAGACAGAGTGCCGGCTAGCTGTCAGAAAGAATGATGATCCCGCGATACAGTCCGCGTGGGTTGCGGACTGCAGTATTCTGGAAGTACTTCAGATCCGGGAGATGCGCAGGTTTATACGCGTAGGGCTGGGCAAAGAGGTCGTCATGACCCTTTTGGGAAAGGGCGATTTCGAGGCTTTGATCCAGAATATCAGTGAGGGCGGTATCTTTTTTGTGTCGACGACACGGGTGCAGTGCGGGGATATCGTCAGCTTTTCGTATTGTTTCATGGAACAGGAGTATCAGATGAAAGCAGAGGTTCTGCGGGAAGAGGAACTGCTGAATGGCCGTTACGGCTATGGCTGCCAGTTTCAGGAACTTCCCAAAGGCGCGGGAAGAGATATCCGGCAGTTTGTCTATCTGCGCGAGCAGGGCAGGATTCTGTAGGGAGTCTGTGGCTAAATAAGTCGGCGACGGTCATCACAAGCTGTAGATGGCCGTTTTTTAATGTCTAAATATATAGAATTCGGTGCTATTTATAAAAATTCCGGAAGTACTTGCATTTCGCCTGGATTGTGAAAAAAATAACTATAATATTCCCGGAAATCAGAGCGGATATTGTCTGAAACATTCATCGTATATTGCGGATGAACAAAATATTATCAGCAAAATAACGAATCTAATCCTTCTTACAATCGACACATTGGTTAATTGTATTGCTTATTCAGTGGGCATATAATAATTATAAAGGTTAAGAAACCTGCGGCGCGCTGCTCATCAACCTGTTGAATGCGAGGAGGAAAAACAAATGTTAACCAGAAAACAGAATTTGTTGGAAACGATCCGTCATGGAAATCCGGATCGCTTTGTGAATCAGTATGAGGCTTTCCAGATGGTTTATGGAACGCCCTATACAGCGTCCGCGCCCATGTCGCAGAAGGGAGGCCCCAGCGTGGTGAATCAGTGGGGCGTGACCATTTCCTTCCCCGAAGGTATGCCGGGGCCGTTTCCGGTGCATGATGAGGAGCACATTGTTTGTAAAGACATTGCCGAGTGGAAAAAGTATGTGAAAGCGCCCAATGTGGTTTTCACACCGGAAGAGTGGGCTCCCTTTGTGGCCGAGGCGGAGAAGATCGACCGGGACGAGTATTTTGTGACTCCTTTTGTGGCCCCTGGCGTGTTTGAACAGTGCCATTACCTGCAGGAGATCCAGAACTGCCTGATGAATTTTTACGAGGAACCGGAGGCGATGCATGAGCTGGTGGATTACATCACCGACTGGGAGATCCGCTATGCCCAGGAGCTCTGCAAATACATAAAGCCCGACGCGCTGTTCCATCATGACGACTGGGGAAGCGGGGCGTCCTCATTCATTTCTCCGGAGATGTTTGATGAATACTTTGTACCCGCATACAAGAAGATTTACGGCTGCTACCGCGACTGCGGTGTGCAGGTGATCGTCCATCATTCGGATTCCTATGCGGCTAATCTGGTTTCCTCCATGATCGAGATCGGTATCGACATCTGGCAGGGCGTTATGACGTCCAATAAGATTGAGGAGCTGATTCCGAAGTATGGCGACAAGATTACTTTCATGGGCGGTATTGACAGTGCCACCATCGATCGGGTGGACTGGTCCAGGGAGGTCATCGCTTCCGAGGCGAAACGCGCGACGGAGCAGTACGGCAGGAAATCTTTTATTCCCTGCAATACGATGGGCGGCCCGGAGAGTATTTATCCCGGCGTATATGACACATTGACAGAGGAGATCGACAAGATCAATCAGAAGATTCTGGCGGAAGGTAAATTCTGATTTTGAAAGGAAAAGAAGATGGCAGAGAATAGAAATCCGAAACCTGTAAGCTCGTCTTTAAAGAGATTTTTTGGTATTGGCGATCTGGGTTTTACGATGATGAGCAACATCGATACCTTTTACGCCTCCTACTTTTTTACCAATATTGCGAAGTTTTCCCTGGGGATCGTGACCACGATTACCACGATATCGGCAATTGTGGACGCTGTTTTGTCCTGCCTATATGGGGCCTGGATGAACAAGATCAAGCCGAAAAAATGGGGGCGTTACCGCTCCTGGCTGATCCTGACGCCCTGGATGGTGCCGTTTCTTTACGCGCTGCAGTTTTTGAAGATTAATAACGGCATAGCGGGCGTTGTCGTCATGACGATCGCGATGATTACCAGCCGTATCGCCTGGAATCTTCCCTTTATCGCCAATCTTTCCATGATCAATGTGGCCGGAAAGACCACGGAAGACAGGATGGCATTGTCCTCGACCAGAAGCGTATATACGGCTCTGGCAAATGTGCTGTATTCCTACGCGGGTCCCTTTGTGGTGGCCATGTTCGCCGGTATGATCGGTGAGACGAACGCCTATGCCGCCACGGCTTTCGCTTTCGGCGCGGTGATGGCTGCTGGTTACTTTGCCCATTTTAAAATGTTTACCGGTTATGAGGAAACCGGCGAGGAAGAGATGGCCCGCCTGCAGCGGGAGGCTGGACAGAACAGGAATCAGGCACAGCCCAAGGTCAGCGCCTGGTCGGCGATCGCCTGCAATCCTCACCTGATCGGCCTGATGATTTCAAGTACCGCGAAGTATATGGTATTTTTCCTGGTAAACGGTATTGCCATATACTATTTCACCTATATCAGCCATAACGCGGGGCTTTTGGCTACATTTATGTTTATCACGAACCTGCTGGGTATCCTGGCTTCCTATGTTTCTAAATATGTGGTGGCCAGGCTGAACGCAAAAAAAACGGTGGTGCTTGCCTATTTAATCATGCTGGCGGGCATGGCGGCGGCTTTCCTCATCTATCAGAATACCTGGGTCGTCATTGTCCTGATGTGTGTGGTGATATTCTCCATGACTCTGACAAATGCCTGTGAACCGGAGCTGTATGCCACCTGTGCCGTATACAGTTCCTCCAAAACGGGATATGATACGACGGGTACGGTGATGGGACTGCTTACCGTTCCTCTTAAGATTGGTATTGTCATGAGAGGAATCCTCATTGGTGCGGCTCTGGCCATCGGCGGTTTCTCGGCGGATATCGATCCGGCGACGGCGGGCGAGGCGGTCCAGCGGGGGATCTGTATCGGGTTTATGGTAATTCCCGCGGCGGTAATTGCCGTGGGCGCGTTGGTTCTGATGTTTGGATACCGTCTGGATAAAAAAGCCTGACGGAACATAAGAACAGAACGCGGTTGAGCGGGGACAGCAAAAGCTGTCCTCGCTCATTCCTGCGAACGGGGGCAGATGGAAAATGGAGTATTTGCTGAATCTTCAGATCATATATGAACGGATACAGGCTGTGGACCCGGAGACGGAACTGGTGCCGTCCCCTCGAATGCCGGGTTTAAAAGGAATCTGTTTCTATGAAGGGAAAACGGAGGAGAAAGAGTTTCTGGTGGTCTGTTCCCGGTCCCGCGGGAAACAGCTTCCCGACGGAGGTTCTCTTCTGTTGGTGGGGGATTGGAGTGAAGAAGAGAGAGCAGGGCTTACCGGCTATATTTTGAAAAAAGACGGAGATTTTTTTTCACTGTTAAATATGCTGGAGCAGATGTTTTTCTATTATAGAGAAATCGAGAAGCGGCTCCGGCAGATACTCTATGTGGACAGCAGCCTGAACGACATCTGTCAGATTATCCTGGAGCATTTCGGACGGTCTGTGTTTGTCCATGATGAACATTTCTATATTTTATCCTGTCCGCGGATAGAACCGGAAAAAACCAAATTTGACTACGATTCTCAGATGGGATCGTTTATGCAGGATGAACAGACGTTGACTATGTTCCGCACCAGCCCGGCTTATCAGGAGACACTGAAAACGACGGGCGGACAGTTCTGGAAAAGTGATTTTGACGATAATAACTGTCTCTATGTCAATATCTGGATCGATCAGGTGTATAAAGGACGGCTGATCGTCACGGAGCCGTCTTCTACTCCCGGCAAACTGCGGGAAGTGGGATACTTTGGAGAGGTTATCCGGCAGGCGTTTATCAATCGCTATGTCTACAGGGACGACGCCCCCAGTCTGCTCAATGGCATCATTGTGGACGGGTTGAACGGCAAAGAGGTTAACGTGATGAAGCTCTCCCCAAAAGCCGCTCAGATGGGCTGGCGGATGGAGGATCATTATGTGTGTGGGATGATCACTTTTGGAAACGAGAAATTATCTCACTATCTTGCCTTTGGAGTCTGTAATTCCATCCAGCAGCAGATCGAGGGGAGTTATCCCTGCTATTATGACAAGGCGATCTATCTGCTGATTAATCTCACCAGGGGAAAACTGTCCCTGAATGATCTGCGGATGAAGATGTCCTATACGATCCGGGAGTCCCTGCTCCATGTGGGGGTGTCGAATATTTTCTATCGGCTGCAGGATTTTCCGCTGTATATGAAACAGGCGAAGATCGCGCTGATCCATTCCTGGGAGAAAAACTGTACCAGCTGGTATAATGAGTTTAAAGAAACAGTTCTTCCCTACTGGATGACCAACGGGCTGGGGGAATTAACCAGGGATACCATTATATCCGGTGATCTGACGATCCTGAAAAAATATGATGAGGAGAAGGGGACGGATCTGTACCAGACTCTCAAAGTTTATCTGACCCATGAGCGGAACAGCACGCTGACGGCCCAGATTTTAAGGATTCACAGAAGCACCCTGCCTCACAGATTGGAGCGCATAGAGACGCTCACAGGCGTAAATCTGGATGACTTCAAAACGAGGCTGTATTTGCTGATGTCTTTTGCGCTGGAGGAGGGATGATTCCGGCCTGTAAAAATTTTAAAAACATAAGCCTTTACTCCATAACAAAATAATTATATAATTATATCACAAAACTGATATGACAGACTATTGTTGGAAATGGCCATATAAAGAAAATATGTAACTGTTCAGTACAGGCCGAAGCAC
>CASWRE010000052.1 GCA_949471785.1 uncultured Lachnospiraceae bacterium
TACTACTGCCTAAAGAGGTGGTGGTAAATCTAAATATCAACGTGTCAGCGCACTAGATAAGGATAAAAATTAAGTATGTGTTTAAGACGATACGGTTGGGATTATATATGTTGATCTTCTCACAACCGACAGGTTCAATTATTTTCTTTCTCGGAAAGTAAAGACACGACGTAGAATGTGCAGAAAAATTGTCCTGTGATAGTGTCCACAAAAATAGCGAGCATCGGATTGTATCAGCCACAATCCCGTCTTTCAATATATTTCTGATAAATAATATAAAGAGCCACTTGAAAATCAAGCAGCTCTCATGTATAGTCTACTTAGAAGTGATCGGAATTGAATCTCCGATTGCCCTCAGCAAAAATGATTATAAGAAATAAGCATCCAAACTTGGGCGGTAGGGATGCTTATTTCTTTTTATGATTGTCTATGTAAGACAGAGCCGCAAACAATACAAGTAATAATGTAAGAACTTCCATTATACTCATAGGGCATCACCCTCTTTCGTCAGACTAGAGGGCATCCATCGAAAAATCGCATCCTACTTTCTTTTCAATTACACGAGTTCATTATAACATATGGAAAGCTGATACTTAATCAAAAGAACCTATGTATAGGTCAAAAAATTTATCCTTATCTGGTATCAATCAAATCCGGATATGTAACATACATTGCATCGCCCTCCTTTCTTCCGTCTGGAGGGCTACTTGAACCCTCCGCAAAAAACAAGAAGAATATGACCGGCCATTATGGCTTATCCTTGCATCGTTGTGAAAATCGCAAAAATAAAGACAAAACAGGATCAAACATAGTATCCCTTGTATTTACCGGGATACTGCTGTTTTGGCTCTTATTACGGAACATGGTAATTTATTCCTCTTCTTTTCTTCTGGCTATGCATGGAGCATCCGCATGGCGAACGATTACTGCTCCACGCACACCTGAAAAACAAAAAATTTCAGATAATAGGATTCATCCGCCGCCCATAAAATCGGGTGATCCGGAGCCTGGGTATGAAACTCCACTTGGCGCAGACGCCGATGGGCATGGTCGGCGGCCTGACGAATGGTTCTGGCAAAAAGTTCCTGATCCATGAAATGGGAACAGGAACAAGTGGCCAGATAGCCGCCGTCCCTCACCAGCTTCATCCCCCGCAGATTGATCTCACGATAACCCCGAACGGCATTTTTCACGGAATTTCTGGATTTTGTAAAAGCGGGCGGGTCCAGAATGACCACATCGTATTTCTCTCCTTGCCGCTCAAGCTCCGGCAGCAGCTCAAAGACATCGGCACAAACAAACTCCACGGTCCCCGACAGGCCGTTCAGCCCGGCATTTTTTCTAGCCTGCTCTACGCCCGTTTCCGATGCGTCTACGCCCAGGACATGCGCCGCCCCCGCAAGGCCGGCATTTAAAGCAAAAGAACCCGTATGTGTAAAACAGTCCAGCACCCTGGCATCCCGACACAACTTTTGGATAGCCCGCCGGTTATTTTTCTGGTCAAGGAAAAATCCGGTCTTCTGCCCGTTCTGTACATCCACATAATAACGAACGCCATTTTCTTCGATCAACACATCCGTATCAAAGGCGTCTCCGATAAAACCCTTGTAGAGCTCCATCCCCTCCTGTCTGCGTACCTTCGCGTCACTGCGCTCGTAAATACCCCGTATAAAAATACCTTCTCCGGCCAATAGTTCTTTTACATATTGCAGTATCCGGCTTTTCAGGCGATCCATACCCAGGGCCAGCGACTGCACCACCAGCACGTCGGCAAACTTGTCCACCACCAACCCCGGAAGGAAATCCGCCTCCCCAAAGATTATCCGACAGCTCGACGTATCTACTACGCGTTTCCGATACTCCCAGGCACGCCGCACGCGCATCCGCAGAAATGCTTCATCAATCTCCTGTTCCACCCGCCTCGTCATCACACGGACGCGTATCTTCGACCGGCTGTTGATAAAACCCCGTCCCAGGGGATAACCGTCAAAATCGCGGACAACCACTATATCCCCGTCCGTAAAATCCCCCCTCACAGAGTCGATCTCGTTATCGTATATCCAGAGCCCGCCCGCTTTCAGCGAACGGCCTTCTCCCTTTTTCAAAATAACTGTTGCCATCTCCATCGCGCTCCTCCTTATCCTGTGCATCTGTGCCATTTCATTCTCCGCCAGTATACCACAGCAGCTCTGCTCTCCGCCACATCCTTCCTGGTAAAAAGCACAAATTACTTTTCATACCCGAGCCACGCATTCGCTGCGTGGCTGCGGGAGAATATGATTCAGGTGGCAGTTTGGGCTTCGCGAAGCGAATTCTCATGCCCAAACTGCTTTTTACTGTTCGCGAAGTGAACAGTAAAAAGCACAAAATCGAGCGCCTGCCGCCGGAAGAGAAACGCTTTACACCTTTCACCCTTATTGATATAATAAGGCTCATACAAAGAAAGGAGCACTTTATGCCTTATTTAGTATTAACCGCCGAAGTGCCTGAAGAGGCAAAAAAACTGACCAAAGAAACGCTGAAAAAAATCCTTACACTGGTTTTTGACAACAAATTGTATTATGCGCTTTTCCTTCTGGCCCTCATGCTGATCACTTTAAAGATCATCGGCCTGTGTTTCCGGCCCTTCCGGAAAAAGAACAGCATTCATATGAGTTTTCTGAAAAGCGTCATACAGGCCATGACGGCCATCGCCTTTTTACTGCAGATCGGAAGCCTTTCGGATACCTTCACCAAATTTTCCAGCTCCATCCTGATGTCCTCCTCCCTGATCGTGGTGGTGCTGGGCTTTGTTTTCCAGGAGGGGCTGTCCAATATTGTCCATGGCTTTATTCTGATCATTTTTAAGCCTTTCGACCTGGGCGACCGGGTGAAGATCACCATCGATGGTCAGCAGATTTCCGGCTACGTGAAAAATATCAATCTGCGCAACACGATCATCCAGAACGTAGCCAACAACAGCTTTGTCATCATCCCCAACGCAAAGATGGATCTGGGAGTCATTGACAACAGCTATTTCGACGCCGAATCCGTTAACTCCAATTTTCTGGACATCAGCGTGACTTACGAGTCCGATCTGGAGAAAGCCTGCGCCATCATGTCCGAATGCATCACCCGCCATCCCCTGGTACGGGAGGCCAGAAAGCCGGAAGATCGGGACAAGCCTGTAGACATAGTCGTCTGTAACCTGGCCGACAGTGGTATCGCTCTGCGGGCCAGCGTTGTCACCAAGACCATCGAGGAAAACTTCGGGGCCTGCAGCGACATCCGTAGAGAGCTGGTCTACCGTTTTTCCCAGGAGGAGGATGTGGATTTCGCCTATCCCCATATGGTGGTCAGATCCTGACATCCTGTTTATACCCGCGAGCACAAAGGTTTTCCAAATTCATTGGCGCTCGCGGGCATATACGGGCGATAACGCCGGCAAATCATAACTCTCGCGAGTATAAAACGACGTGAATACAGGGAACCGCCTGTTCCCTGTGCCCGCGCCGTTTTCCGTTATCCCGCCGTACCGTTACGGCGGGCAAATATACACTTCTCCGGAACGGCATGGATCACCATGGCCGCCAGCACCAGAAAAGCGCCAACAATAAAATTGACCGTCAGGCGCTCATGGAGCAGCAATATCCCCAGCGCCATGGATGTCAGGGGCTGTACCGGATAAAAGGATGCGCACCGGGTCGCCTCCGTCTTGGCCAATGCACGGTTCCAGAGCAGATGGGAGACCGCCGTACAGATCACACAGATATAGGCAACCGGCAGCAGCAGGGACGGTGTAATCTCCACGGATGTCCCCGTAACCCTCATGAATACCAGAGAGGAAGGCAGGGAAAGCAGGGCCGCAATGCCCATGCCGCTGCCTGTCACCAGGATCGGATCATACCGGGCTGCCAGTTTCTTAATGTGAATCGTTGTATAAGACCACACGATCAAAGAAAACACGCAGCAGAATATCCCGAACCCCGATATGTCGCCTCCGGGATTGCCGATGATCACCGCCGCGCCGACCACTGCCGTCCCCAGGGACACCATATCCTTTTTCTGCATCTGTTCCCCCAGCAACAGCACGGCAAATAAAGAAATAAAAATGGGACTCAGCGCGTTGACCAGGGATGAAAAGGATGCATTGGCATACTGTATCCCTAAAAGCAGCGCCGCATTGGACAGAAAATAGCCCAGCACGCCCACCAGCAGCAGCTCCTTCCCGTCCTCCCGGCGGATCCTGCCCAGGCCGCGCAGCCTGGCCGCCCCCAGAAGTAGCAGAGACGAGACCGCAAAACGCAAAAACAGCAAAAACAGAGCCGGAACATGGGGCAGTACTACCCGTCCGGCCACATACAGGCTGCCCCAGATCATCACTGTCACCAGCAGTATGCATTGATTCTTATTCTTTTCTGATAGTCCCATCATAACCTCCCTCTGCGTGCGCCGGCCCCTCATTCCTAAATCATGTTCTCACGGAATATGCCTTAAAAAGCTGGCTTTGCATCGTAATAAATACACATTCCCAATTGCCCATTTCATCATTTGCCCCCATTATAAAAACTGTGTTATAATAAATCAAATACCGCTTTTTTATTTTTTAATAGTTTTAAACTATGATCTGATCGGAGGAAGCCATGACGCTGAACCAACTGGCCTATTTCCAAAAACTGGCCGAAACCCGCCACATGGGGCGGGCCGCCGAAGAACTGCTGATCAGCCAGCCAAGTTTAAGCGTATCCATGGCGCGGCTGGAGGAAGAACTGGGGCTCGTCCTGTTTGACCGGGCCGGACGGCGCATGGCGCTGACACCCGACGGAGAACTCTTTCTCGGACACGTCCGGAACATTCTGCGGGAAGTGGAAGAAGCTCGGCTCCATATGCTTTCCCTGTCGGACTACCGCCGCCGTCACATCCGTATAGGATGCGTCGCCCCCCTTTTTGACGCCTATCTTCCCGGGAAAATGCGGGCCTTTCTGGACCTTCCCGGCAATGAGACAGTTCAATTTGCCCTCGATGCCGGACAGACGCCGGAGCTGGTGCGGCGGCTGAAAAACGGCGTCTATGACCTGCTGCTCTGTTCCCGGTGGGAGGACGACGGGCTGGCCCAGACTTCCGTGCTCTCCCAGGAGCTGATTTGGCTTGCCCCCGCGAACCGTATGAAATCCCCTGCCTCCTGGCAGGAGCTCGCAGATCTGCCCCTGATCGGCTATGAGGAACAGTCCGCCATGGCACAGATGCTGGAGCATATTGCCGCGTCGGAACAGGTCACGCTGTCCTTTGCCTACCGGGCGCCCAACGAGGAGGCCATCGCCGCCCTGGTCTCCCATGGCTTCGGCTTCGCCGTCGTCCCCCGGGTGACGACGCTGCGGCATTACGCCGTATCCTGCCATCCCCTTCCCGGCAGCGGCCATGTCCGGCAGATCTATCTGACCACACTGAAAAACCGCCGCTGCACAGGGGCAGCACGGCGGTTTATGGAATTTCTTGTAACAGTACAGCCTTCGACTGAATGGTTATAATTTATTTTATGGCAGAGATCCGGTCAAAATACCCGAACAACTGGCCGCTGTCCCCTTTCGGCTGGTAGTCGTAATACATGCCGTTGATCAGGAAAACCGCACAACTGTCCGAGGCCAGAGCCATTCTGACCTCTTCCCCGGACGCCAGGGTGACTGTCAGCACCGCTTCATAAAAGGAGCAGCCGCTGCCGCCGTGCAGATACTGTGCCTGCCGGATCAGCTTCTCGATCTGCTGCAGAATCGCCGGATCCGTGACCGTCTGGCCCTGGGGCGCACCCTCTTCACCACCTTTCCGCTCTGTATAGACCATCGTGGCGGAAGTGATGTCCCGTATCCGGTCCGGATCGACCGGCTCATAACCCAGCTTTTCTTTCAAAATTCTGGCCGTCATATCGCAGAGAGCCTCGTTTTTCTCCAGGGCTTCTGTAAATTCCAGCGTATCGTCGTCTGACCGATAGAAGTAGAGGCTGCCGCCCTCATAAACATCCCATGTATTTCCTTCATACCAGAGACTGTACCCGATCATTTTGCCGCCCTCCTGAGAATCCTCAGGAACGCCTTTGGTTTCGTCCAGCCCGGCCATCATCTGCTGAAGCTCTGTCTGCACACTGTCATCGGGGACATAATAATACGTGTAAGCATTTTCCGGCCCGTAAGCCGTGGCCTCCTCCCAGTTGCTGCGCCACGCTTCCCTGTGGGGTATATGGAAATACCGTCCGGTGGGCGGATGCATATTGACCGGATTGACGGCAATACAGACCTTGCCCTCCACGGGCTCGTCAAGCAGATAGATCTCACCATCTCCCGGCACACCCGAAGACTCTGCGCCCACAGGGGACTTTGTCCCCTCTGCTTTACCCACAGACGATTCTTCCGCTTCATCGGCAGACGAGCCGTCCGCCGCTCCGTCATCTGCTTCTTGGCTTCTGTCATCTCCCGTCAGGGAAACGCTTTCGGACGGACGGCCGTTCCCACCGCCGCCGGAACCGTTCTCCGCGGGATTGCTGAACGCACAGCCCGCGAAAAGCACCATAAATGCCGCCGCAAGAACCGCCGTGCCCGCCGTCGTCCGCGGGCGGCGAACCAGGATATGCAGCCGTTTTTCCATCTCTTTCTTCCCGTTCCAGAGACAGGTAAAGCAGATGGCTCTCCGGGCCGTTTCCCTCTGCCCTGCCGCCACTTCGATCAGCGTCGCACCGTAGGCTTTTCGGCTTGCCTCCCCGAGACGGCGGACCGCCCCTTCATCACAGGCCAGCTCACTGTCCCTGCGGGACAAACCCGCCGCCGCCCACACCAACGGATTATACCAGTGAATTGACAGGCACAGGCAGCGGACAAAGGCCCAAATATGGTCACAATGGCTATAATGGGTCTGTTCATGGGCAAGGATGTGGGCCAGGCGATCCGATACACCTGCCTCCCCCCGGGCAGCCCGCGCAGGATGCTCCGGACAGCCATGTTCCTCCTTCAAAACCGTCTCCGCTATATCGGCCGGAAGGTAAATAGCCGGACAAAACAGGCCGTAAAGGCAGGGCGTCCCCACACAGGATGCGCCATAGACCGGCAGATATCCGGGCACATCCGGCAAACGATATCTTTCCTTTTTGAGCCGAAGCAAAAAACGCAGATTGGCCCACACAAGGCAGCAGCCAGCCAATACCGCGCCGGACAGCCACAGAGAAAACCAAATCCACACGGCCGGCCCGCCGGCATTTCCTGTACGATCGGTTCCGGTGACGGTTTTCCCTGCCGCTGCCATATCGGCCAGCCGCTCGTTTATTCCGTCTGCTGCAGGTAACTGTCCGTTTCCCGCACCGGCTGATTCTGGCCGGCCGTTCTTATCGGCCGAAACGTTCCGCTGGCCCGCCTCTCCGTCAGCAGTCATAAGCGGGCTCTCCGCCCCGCCTGTCGTTCCTGACTGCCCGTCCTCACCGCCGACGTCCCCCAGCCGGCCCTTTTCCTTCCCTGCCTGCAGTCCCCCGGCATCGCTGCCCGACAACACTCTGGCCGCCTGTCCGCTCCAGAGCCCACGGACTTCCTGCAGCATGGGTACCAGACTCAGTTCGCTGCTTCCCACCTGGAACGGTATGAGCAGACGAAAGGCTACCAACAGCCACAGGCCATACCTGGCCCGCTGGCTGATATGCCCGCCGATCAGGGCCCTGAGCGCCAGTACTGCCAGGATCAGCAGCGACGAAAGACCGATATACTCAATCATCCTCTTTTTCCTCCAGTCCCTGCAATATCCCGTAGAGCTCCTCCACTTCCTCGCGGTCAAGCGCTTTCTGCCGGACCAGCGTACTCATCATCATGCTGACCGAGCCCTGGTACACCCGATCCAACAGGCTTTCCGTTTCCGCCAGCGCGGCGTCCTCCCTGTTCACTCCGGGATAATACAGCCGGGCTTTCCCGCCCTCCTGCACCGTGAGGATCCCCTTATCCGCCATACGTCCCAACAGTGTACTCACCGTGCTCTTGCTCCAGCCCGGCTCCTCCTCCAGGGCATGAAAAAGCTGCATGAGCGTCCTGGGCGCCTCCTCCCACAGTTTTTCCATAATCACCCATTCGCTGGGCTGCAGAATCATCCCTTTTTTCTCCGCCGCGTAACCGCCGCCTCTTTTTTTCCTTTTCGGCATATCCTGTCCTCCGTTTGGTCTACTATTGTCGTCCCGTGGACAGGATAACATATTGTATTACTCAAGTCAACCTTTTTATTTTACTCCCCGCCGATAACCACCGACGCCACAGATGTGGCAAAGGACTCCATTTCTACTTCCGCGTCCTGGTTTCCGGAATAGTTTTCATAAGCCGCCTGGTCATAGGCCCCTGCGGTGAGAACGAAGCGGCATTCCTGGTCATAGTTCCCAACAAACAGCCAGCTATGGCCCGTCACATCAGCCTCCGCCGAAATACCGCCTTTTTTCCCCGTACCCGCCTCCATATACTGGCCGTTCCAGGAAAGCATCTCCGCCCCGTCACCGATATAGGCGACGTAGCAGAAAAAATCCGGATGAAAAGAGTCCGGCGGCGCCGTGCTGGTAAAAACCGTAAACCGGAAATCCCCGTCGAGGATCACTTCTCTTGTATATCCGCTGTTTTCCTTTTCTGAGAACATCCGCATATAGGAGGCATCCACCAGATTGTAGGAGGACGAATACGCCATATAGCTGTAATCGGACGTATCAATGACCGCAAAATCATTTCTGCCAGGCGCCACGGGCCTGCCCGGGGCAAATATATTCACAATGCTGATGGCAAACAGCAACAGAACCAGCGCCGCCATAGCCGCCTTAGGAAAGTCAGGCATCCGTCTGCCCCCATAGATGCCGCCGCACACACGCCGGTTAATCCTTATCGTGTAGATCAGATAGTAAACAGAGAGCGCCGCCAGCGCCACAACAAGCAAAAAAACCCAGATGATGACTGCCGCATAAAACATAATCCCGCCTCCTATATATCAAAGAACTCCTTGAACTTATAATAATATGTCCTCGTCACATCCACCCTGCTGCCGTTTTTCAATGCCAAAATAAATTTGCAGCTCAGTGCCGGCCGGATCTTCCGAATGGCATCCCGCGCAAGGATGACAGAATTGCTTATCCGCAGAAACCGGTCTTCCGGGAGCTCCCGTTCCAGCTGGTACAGCCTCTTACCGATCTTATACCGGGCATTTTCCAGATAGAGGAACACGTCATGGCCTAGAGACTCAAAATAGAGGATATCCCGCAGGGAAACCACCACCGTCTCACCGCCATCCCTGCACAGCAGCCGGTCCTCCCCCGTCTCCTCCAGAAGCACCAGAACGGAATCCTCGCAGATCTCTATGCCCTTTTCCTCGAGCTTACGGACGATTTCCTCCTCATGCCCTGACGTAACCCGCAGCTTCACTCTCACAGCCTTTCCCCCTCTCCTCTTTCCTGCTTTCAGTATAACCCTGCGTTTTTATATTGCAAGGGTTCCGGAATACTATGCAGTGTACGCTTCATGACTTGCACGGAAAAACGTACAGGGACTACATCACTGTAGTCCCCGTCTTTAAAACCGCCGTCGGCATTTTTTTCACAACGCACTCCTCTATGTTACTGTCCCATTCCCTTTTACTGCATAAGCCGGCACACGTCACCTCTTTTTCCTCACCACGGCGCCCAGCGTAATATACAGCGCCGCAAACAGCACACCCGCCACCGGCCAGATGATCCATGATCTGTGCCAACTGTCAAAATACAGGCTGACACCCAGATAAACGGCCACCACCAGACACCAGTAAGTGCCTGCAAAAAAAGACAGCCGCCGACTCACCTCCTTTTTCTCCGGCGTGTAATCCCCCACCTGCAGCAGTTTGTCAAAACTCCCCTCAATAGAGCCTGCCCATACAAACAGAAATACGCCCACCGCCACAAAACATAAAAGCAGTGCCACACAGCTCACCAGAAGCATATCTTCCACATCCCGGCCCACCGCCAGCATCATCGGCGCCACGCCGATGATACACAGCACCACGCCCGCCGTAATACATTTACGGAACGTATTCGCAAATTCCTCCTTCCGTTTCTCCACAATCCCGACCACACCGTACAGAAGCACAAAGGGCTCTTTTTCCAGATATTCGTACCGCTCGAAGCGCATACCATGGAAAATCAATACAGCCACACCTATGGCAACCATGACGAGCAGCACCGTCACACCGATACCCCCGGCCATATTTTCGGATAGCCTCCGTTCCCCGCCAAACTCGGACAATCCGCCAAGGAGAATCAGGCACACCGGCGACAGGATACACCAGGACACCGCAAAAGCCATCTTCGCCGCCGATTTCCTGGTCAATTCCAGATACGACCCGGCCTCCTCCAGGGAAACGCTCCGCAACGGGTCGCCCTCGTCCTCTCCCTCCGGTATCTGCGGCGCAGTCTCCTCCATTTCTTCTTTCAATAGGTAATCCGTACTCACGCCAAACAAACTGCTCATCCGAACCACTTTATCCAGATCCGGGATGGAGGCCCCGCTCTCCCATTTTGAAACCGACTGCCGGGAGATCCCAAGCCGGGACGCCAGCTCCTCCTGAGACCATTCCCTCTGCTTTCTCAAATAGGCTATTTTTTCTCCTAAGATCATACGCTTATCCTTCTTTCTGTCATTTTATAACAGTTCAGCCTTCCGGCTGAACTGTTACGGAATCTGCCCATTCCAAGTCGCCTCCGGCGAGGGGCAGATTCCCTCTTGGCCCGATTTACACATTCTTACGGACTTTGTCCTAAAAGACTAACTTCGCGTCGCACAAGTGCAAAGTCCTGGGCTAAACTGTTACGTCATTTTCCTCGATATCGATAAGCGTATTGTAACACAGAAAGCGGTTGACAACCACCAAGTGCGCTTGAAATCGGCGCAACCGGCGGTTGCATTTTACCTTTTTAAGCCCTAAAACCGTACCAGATGATCAATATTGGCCATATGGCAGCCCGGATGCTGATCCTTTACCCGCATCAAGAAATTCAGTTTGTCAATTCTTTCTCCCGAACGGGGACAGCCGTTTTTGATAAACGGGATCTGAAGCCCCACCGCCAGATCCATGACCACATCACCGATGACGCCCCCGGAGCGGCCGGAAGGAATAGACAAAAGCCCTTTCTCCCTGGCGTACTCATGGGCCCGCAGGGCCTCTGTGATTGTGCCTACCTGGTTGGGTTTCAGGATAAAACCGTCAATGGAGTCGGCTTCCACGGCCCGCCGGATACGTTTTTCATTAGTCACTGTAAAATCATCCGCAATGATCAGCGTCCGGTCGATGGCCCGGTGGGCTTTCGCATACCCCTCCCAGTCATTCTCATCCAACATATCCTCCACAAACACAAAAGGATATTTCTCTGTCAGATACTTCACATAACTGATAATCTCCTCCGATACAAGCCGCTTTCCGTTTAAATAGTATGTATGGGTATCCGCGTCATACATATCGCTGATGGCGCAATCAAAAGCCAGGGCACATTTTCCCGTATAACCGCACTGATCCACAGCCTCCAGGATCAGCTTCACACATTCCTCCGGGTCCTCCGACGGGGCTGTCCAGCCATAGGAACGTCCTATTCCCGGCTCTTCCCCGTTGTATTTCCGCATAATATCCGGCAGCTTCTGGAAAACGTCCACGGCGATTTCCACCGCCTCTTCAATGTCTCCCGCCCTGTAGGGCATCATGATAAACTCATTAAATGCCTGGCAGATACTGCCGTTTTTTCCGCCGTTAATCATATTGAAGGAGGGAATGGACACGGTCCGGATATTCCCGCCGGCTATATACTCATACAACGGAATGTTCTGAACGGCGGCCGCAGCCCTGAAACAGGCAATCGACGTACTGTAAATCGCATTCCCTCCCAGTTTCCCCTTGTTTTCGGTACCGTCCAGATCAATCATCAACTGGTCAATCTTCTCCTGGTCACTGACATCCATACCGATCAGCTGGGGAGCAATTACTTCATTTACATTTTGCACCGCCCTGTGCACACTCATCCCATGGTATTCTCCGGCATCGCCGTCCCGCAGCACACAGGATTCATACATCCCCACAGAGCTGCCCGTGGGCGCTTCGCCGCGGCCCAGGAAGCCACCTTCGGTAACCACATCCACTTCCACAAGAGGCCGGCACTTACAGTCAATCAGCTGACGGGCCTGTACTTTCCGGATTACTGCACTCATCTGTTCCCCTCCTCCCTGTTCTCCGGAACATAAAGAATGTTAAAATCACACAAATTCGTTCCTGTATTTCCCGTAAAAACTAAATCCCCCATCTCATTTAACGCTTCGTAACTGGCATGGCCCCGTAATGCGCCGAATATATCTATGTTTTTCTTCCTGGCCGCCGCGAAACTGGTTGAATCGGTAATGGCCCCTGCGGCAGGAGTGGTCCCGTCGGTTCCCTCCGAATCCAGCGACAGCATGACACATCCGGGAATCTTCTCCGCGGCTATGGCAAAACTGAGCGTCAGCTCCTGGCCGGGCCCCCCATGCCCGCATATGGATTCGTTATCCAGAATCGTTGTAAATGCCTCTCCCGACGAGAGGATCACACAGGGCGGCTTCACAGGATTTCCATAAGCCTGAATTTCCCGGGCAATGGAAGCAAATACCTTTCCCACATCCCTGCTCTCTCCCTCCAGAAAAGACGTGAGAATAAAAGCCGGAATCCCCATTTTCTCCGCCGCCTCTTTGGCGCAGATACAGGAATCCGGCACAGAATTCAGCAGAAAATACGTATTGTCCGGGAATGCCTTGGGCGTTTCACATTCCGGTCCGGCATGCATCAGATAATCCACCACGCTTTTGGGAAGCCGATCTGCCACGTCGTAATCCCGGATTACCCGCCTGGCGTCCTCCAGGGTGGTGGGGTCCGGCCCCATGGGCGTACTGCGGTAGTTCTGATAAGGCATACGGATATCTTCTGTAGGCGGCGTACCGATACCGTCACTGATTCCCAGGCCGATCAGTTCGGCTCCCCTCTCCTGGATTCTCCTGGCCAGCATTCCGCCGTTCATCTTGGAAATATGGCGGCGTATAGCATTGATTTCAAAAATGCCCGCCCCTGATTTCAGCATGATATCCGTAGTATCAATTTCATCCTGCAGGGAAATCCCGTCCACCGGGCAGCTCATCAGAGCCGAACTTCCCCCACTGATGACAACAATGAACAAATCTTCCGGATCTGCCTGATCCACCAGCCGCAAAATCTCCTGGCAGGCACGATACCCCTCCTCATTGGGCAGCGGATGCCCCCCCACATACACATCCGTGCGGGAAAAAGAATCCGTCTCCTCGGAAATTTTCACAATGGCAATCCCTCTGGTCAGGTAATCTCCAAGGATTTCATCCATAGCCATCGCCATGTGATTGCAGGCTTTTCCCGCCCCCAAAAGATACACATGTTTCTTTTTCGATAAATCCCAACATTTTGCGCCTATGTAGAGCATACTGCCCTCCCGACGGGCAATCCCCCGGATTCTCTCCCTGGCATCCAGATGCTGAAGCGTCCTCTCCGCTATCTCCAGTACGATTTTCTTACTGTCTACATCACCGTGGGACAAAATCTTCTCCATGTTTCTGATCTTTTTTCCCATATTTTCCTCCTGAATGCAGCCCGCTCTTCCGGCGGGACATGCTCCAGAGTATATCGGTATACCAAAACCAAGGCAACAAATTGTCAAAATCTAAATAATATTGCGGGAAAATTCGTTAATATTTTCATAATTTTCCATTTTATTTCCAGTTTTTCCCTGCCAAATGTATAACAGCCTGAATATTCGGAATAGAATAAAATATCAAAATATTATCACTTAATATCACAATATTACCCCCTACAAGCCGAACATATTGACAACAGATCCCCCTGATGCTATTTTTGCCTTACCTAAGAGTAGGTATAGAATACGAACAGGAGGTAGAGAGCAATGGGCAAGAAAACAGAATTTTTATACCTGTCTGAGCAGGATACCATGGATGCCGGGGTACTGGACTGTCAGAAATGCATCGACAACGCCGAAGAAATTTTTACCCTGTTGAGTAAAGGGGATTACCTGATGGGAGGAAGCAATCACAACGGTCACGGCTACGGGCTGGTATTCCCCAAGACATCACCCTTTCCCAATATGCCGGTGGCAGGCCCGGACCGAAGATTTGTGGCCATGCCGGCTTATCTGGGAGGGCGGTTTGACGTCTGCGGCTGCAAATGGTACGGTTCCAACGTGGCCAATCGCGACAAAGGGCTCCCCCGGTCGGTACTGACCGTCACACTGAACGATAAGGATACCGGCGAACCCCTGTCCTTTATGTCCGCGAACCTGTTAAGCGCGGCCAGAACCGGTGCCGTTCCCGGTGTCGCCTCCAGGCATCTGGCCAGAAAAGATTCGGAGGTTGTCACTGTCCTGGGCTGCGGCCAGATCAATCGTTCCTGCCTGCGGAATATTGCCCATGAGCTTCCAAAGGTAAGGCAGGTCGTCTGCTACGATCTGTTTAAGAGCGCGGCGGAAGGATTTGCTGATTTTGTTAAAAAAGAGCTGGGACTCGACGTCCTGGTTCAGATGGATCTTGAACAAGCCCTGCATGACGCGGATGTGATCACCGCGGCCGCTTCCAGGCTTCAGCCCCTCCACATAAACGACGCGTGGATACGCCCGGGCGCTACCCTCCTGATTACGGGACCGGTCCTTATGGATGATTCCTATTGGCAGAGTACCCGGCTGGTCTATGACAATATCGGACTCCATCAGGCTTACGTCCAGGAAGCCATAGAATCCGGAGACAGAGACGCCTATTATTCCGGTATTATCGGCGGGCAGATCTACCGCCTGATCGATCAGGGAAAAATGCCGGCACTGGAAGACTCCACCAGTCTGGGAGAAGTCATCCTTAACGAAAAAGCAGGGAGAACGAGCAATGAGGAAAGAGTAACCTTTGTCGCCTGCGGTATGGCCACCTTCGACGTCGGCCTGGCTTTTGATTTGTATCACACGGCTCTTGAAAAAGGCATTGGACAGAAACTGCTGCTTTGGGATTCGCCTTATCAGAGCTAGAAAGACACACACTATGCGCAATATACAGAAAGGACAGAGAGATTATGGCAAATAAAACACAAATAGCATACCAAGACGGATTACGTGACTTAACCAATGAAGCCATTGAAGAATTATCAAAAAGTAATTACTACAACGAGGACCTGGCGCCTGTGCCAAAAGAAAAACGTACCTGGAATACTTATAATATCGCCACCCTGTGGATGGGAATGTCCATCGCGGTGTCTACATGGATGCTCGCATCCTCAGGCATTGCCCTGGGTCTGTCCTGCTGGCAGTCCATCCTGAATGTACTGGTCGCCAATGCCATACTTTTGATTCCCATGCAGTTAAATTCCCACGCGGGGACAAAATACGGCATCTCCTTCCCCATCTTTGCCCGCCTTTCCTTTGGCATACGCGGTTCGCATTTCGCGTCCATCGCCCGCGCCATTGTCGGCGCCATGTGGTACGGCATCCAATGCTGGCTGGGCGGACAGGCTCTGAATACAGTCATCAGCGTCCTTGTTCCCGCATGGCAGAATATACCCGGAAACATCTGGATATCGTATATTATATTCGCCGTACTTTGCACGGTGGTTGCCTATGCCGGCAACAAATATATCAAATTCATGGAAGGCTGGGCCGTCCCGGTTCTGTGTCTCCTGGGAATCGCCTTATGTATCTGGGGCATTATCGCCGTAGGGGACGCCGGAAAAAGAATTGCGGACGTATTCAATATGCCGGCAACTTACGCGGAAGGTGATTTCTGGAAGATTTTCCTTCCCTGCCTGACAGGCAACATAGGTTTCTGGGCCACCATGTCCCTGAATATTCCCGATTTCAGCCGCTATGCCAAGAGCCAGAAAACACAGCTCGTCGGCCAGATCATCGGCCTTCCCACTATGATGACCGTCATCGCTTTCGTCAGTGTATTTGTAACAGGCGTCACAATGATCGTATTCGGGGAAGCCATCTGGGACCCCACCAGCGTGGTCGTCGCCATCAACAATCCTTTTGCCTCCGTTCTGGGCTGCCTGGGTATTTTCCTGGCTCAGATCACCACCAACGTCGCGGCCAATATCGTGGCCCCGGCCAACGGTTTCAGCAATCTGTTCCCCAAAAAGATCAGCTATCGCACAGGCGTCCTCATCGGTGCGGCTATCTCCGTCATTATCCAGCCCTGGGCTCTTCTTTCTTCCGCCAGCGCTTACATCTTTGACTTCCTGGGAACTTACGCCGTATATCTCGGGCCTATCGCCGGTATCTACATTGCCGACTATTACATTGTAAAAAAGAGAAGAATCAAAGTCTTTGACCTGTTTCAGGGAGAAAGCGGACGATACTGGTACAAAAACGGTTTCAATATCAGCGCTTTTATCGTATGGGCCATCTGTGTCATCCCGCCCACCATCGGCCTGCTGTGCCCGGGTATCAGCTTTTTCAAGACAATTTTTGATAACGGCTGGATCTTCGGTTTTGTCCTCTCCATCCTGATATATCCCCTGTTTATGCGGGGAGAGACAGCCTCCCATGTATCCCCGGAAGAGGAAGAGGGCTATACCGTCCAGGCGGAACAGACAACCAAATAAATCCTGTCCGCATCACAGTTTTATCCGATATGGACAGTCATTCCAACAAGGAAGAGGTGTAAAATGAGCACATATAAAAAACCGGATTATATGGACGAAATCACAAAACCATTTGACGTAAGAACTGCTATGGAAGAGGCGTCCCGCTGCCTGCTATGCCATGACGCTCCCTGCTCCCGGGCCTGTCCGGCAGGGACAGATCCCGGCTCCTTCATTATGTCCCTCCGTTTTCGGAATGAAAACCTGCTAACAAAAGTCAAGACTTTTTAGCAGGTTTTTAAATAAATTTT
>CASWRE010000053.1 GCA_949471785.1 uncultured Lachnospiraceae bacterium
TTTTTCTGCAAGGGATGGTTGACGGAATGCCGGGAATTGTATACAATACTATGCAGAACATTATAATAAATAGGTAAGAAGTCGTAACTGTCCGGTCCGTCTGAGCGGCTGCGGCCATATAAACAAGGGAGGATAAAGGTATGCCGGCGTATAAAGAGATGTCTGTGGAAGAGCTGGAAACTCTGAAGAAGGATTTAGAAAAAGAATTTAAGAAGATCAAGGCGAAGGGGCTGAAGCTGGATATGTCCAGAGGGAAACCGTCCGCGCTGCAATTAAATATATCTATGGGGATGATGGATGTATTGCACAGCGGCTGTGATATGGCCGGTGAGGAGGGCGTGGACTGCCGGAATTACGGAGTGTTGGACGGTATCAGGGAAGCAAAACAGCTCCTTGCAGATATGATGGAGGTTCCCAAGGACAATATCATTATTTTCGGAAATTCCAGCCTGAATGTGATGTATGATACGATTGCCCGTTCCATGACCCATGGTGTGATGGGCAGTACGCCGTGGGCGAAGCTGGACAAGGTGAAGTTTCTCTGTCCTGTGCCGGGTTATGACAGGCATTTTGCGATTACGGAACATTTCGGTATTGAGATGATCAACGTTCCAATGACGTCCACAGGGCCGGATATGGATATAGTGGAAAAGCTGGTGGCGGAGGATGAGACGATCAAAGGCATCTGGTGTGTGCCGAAGTATTCCAATCCCCAGGGCATTACCTACTCCGACGAGACAGTGCACCGTTTCGCCAAGCTGAAACCGGCGGCGGAGGATTTTCGTATTTTCTGGGACAACGCCTACGGCATTCATCATCTTTATGAAGACAAGCAGGATTACCTGATTGAGATTTTGATGGAGTGTAAAAAAGAGGGCCATCCGGACATGGTGTACAAGTTTTCATCCACGTCAAAGATCAGCTTCCCGGGTTCCGGTATTGCGGCCATCGCCGCGTCTGATGCGAACCTGGCGGAGATACGGGAGCACATGAGGATTCAGACCATTGGCCATGATAAAGTGAATCAGCTCCGCCATGCCCGGTTCTTCGGGGATATTCATGGTATGGTGAAGCATATGAAAAAGCATGCCGATATTATGCGTCCCAAGTTTGAGATGGTATTGAATACGTTGGAACGAGAGCTGGACGGACTGGAGATCGGTTCCTGGATTGCGCCCCGCGGAGGGTACTTTATCTCCTTTGACGCCATGGAGGGCTGTGCGAAAGCCATTGTGGCCAAGGCGAAGGAAGCGGGGCTGGTTATGACGGAAGCCGGAGCTACCTATCCTTATGGCAAAGATCCCAGGGACAGCAATATCCGTATTGCTCCCTCGTATCCTACTCTGGAGGAGCTCAAGATGGCGGGAGAAATTTTCGTGCTGAGTGTGAAACTTGTCAGTATTGATAAGCTGCTGGGCAGGCTGTAATCAGTAAAGGCGTCTGTGCGGAGGGAAGTAACCCACTGCACAGGCGCCTTTTATACCCTAGGTAAATACAGGTAAAAGCGGCTCCCCCGGCTTTTTTCGCAAGATACCTTGACATAACCGTTCTCTCTCTGGAGGATCATACGGGTAAGGTACAGTCCCACGCCGTTTCCTTCCTCAGGGGCGGCGTTTTTCCCGCGGTAAAAGCGTTCGAAAATCTGGGCGCGTTCCTCCTCCGGGATACCGGGCCCTTCGTCTTCTACACAGATGCGGACGAACATCTCCAGTGCGGTCACTGAGACCGTGACCGTACCGGCTTTCGGCGAATACTTGACGGCGTTGTCCAGCAGATTTCCCAGAGCCTCCTTTGTCCAGCGGGCGTCGTAAGAAGCTCGAATCTCGTCCGTATCCATATCCGCCATCCGCACGGTGACGGTTTTGGCGTCTGCCTGTCCGCGGATTTCCTGTAAGGCCGTCTCCACCAGAGGGAAAACCGGCTGGTATTTAGGAGACAGGCGGATCATGTCGCTTTCCAGCCGGGAGATTTTCGTGAGGGTCCGGATCAGGAAGTCCAGTTTTTCCGCCTGGAGCCGGATCTGCCGAACATACGGAAGCGTTTCTTCGCCGCTGATTTCTTCCAGGAGCTGTGTGTACAGGCATATATTGGCCAGGGGCGTTTTTGTCTGGTGGGAGATATTGGTAACCAGCTCTTTGATGGCGGTGCGTTCTGTTTTCACCTTCTCTGTAGCGAGTTCTTTTCCGGTCAGGTACTGACGGAATTTACTCTCCAGCCGGGAGAGTTCCGTTTCGTCATAGCAGGATTCTGTGAAAGAGCCGTTTATCGCGTCCGTCAGCATTTCATCCAGCCGGGCGATGATTTTGTTTGTTCCAAACATATTTACCCCCTTTTATTTCCAGACATAGCCGATACCGTACACGGTGGTTATGGGGCAGCTTTTGTCCCCGGATTTCAGTTTCTTGCGCAGACGGCTGACGGTGACGGACAGGGCATTTTCGTCTATATATTCCGTGCTGTCGGTCCATACCCGTCGGATCAGCATCTCCCGGGGCAGAGTCTGTCCCGGATGGGTGACAAACAGCCTCAGGAGTTTTTGCTCCGGCGCGCTCAAAATAATTTCCTGTCCGTCAGCGAAAAATTCCAGCCGCTCGAAATCAAACCGGTATCCGTTTTCCCCGTAGATATGGGCCGAGGGCCTGGTCATGCGCCGGCGGATCGCTTCCACACGGGCCCGCAGGGCCATCAGGCTAAAGGGCTTGGCGATGTAGTCGTCGGCTCCAAGGGTCAGCCCCGTGACTTCATCGGTCTCCATATCATTAGCGGTGATCATAAGCACCGGGACATCGGAGAAGCGGCGCAGGGAACGCAGAAAATCAAAACCGTTTCCGTCTGGAAAATTCACATCTAATAGAATCATATCCGGCTGTTCTGTGCGGCAGGCTTCTTTTGCCTCTGCCAGGGTATAGGCGGCGATAAAAGAAAATTCCTCCTTCCGCAAAGCCAGGCAGATGCCTTGATTCAGGCTTTTGTCATCTTCGGCAACTAAAATTTTGTATTCCATGGTAGGCCTCCGGGTTTCCAGATTTTATGAGATGCAGTATAAACTATTTTTGGGAGGTTTACAACGGGGATCTTTAAATGCGTTGACACGGCGGGGTAAAAATAGTAACCTGCATTTCAACAGATAAAACCATTTATGGAGGTAAGGTACAGTGGGAGAACATATAACCAGGGAAGAAGCGTTTGGTCTTTTAAAACAGTATAATCAGGAGCCTTTCCATATTCAGCATGCGCTGACGGTGGAAGGCGTTATGATATGGTTTGCCAATGAGCTGGGATACGCGGAGGATGCGGAGTACTGGGGAATCGTAGGGCTGCTCCATGATATTGATTTCGAGCAGTATCCGGAAGAGCATTGTCAAAAAGCGCCGGAACTTTTGAGAAAAGGCGGCGTCGGGGAAGATATCATTCATGGAGTATGCAGCCACGGCTATCAGTTAACGGTGGGTGTGAAGCCGGAACATGAGATGGAAAAAGTATTGTATGCGGTGGATGAGCTCACCGGGTTAATCGGCGCGACGGCTCTTATGCGTCCGTCAAAAAGCGTTCAGGATATGGAGTTAAAGTCTCTCAGAAAGAAATTTAAGAACACGAAATTTGCGGCGAAAATATGCAGATTGAGGGATTTTGGTATTATCTGTTTACAGGCGTGTTTGAGGCTGCAACAATACATTATGCGGTTGCCAAAATTTTCGGACCGTTGTTTTTTGGTAGAGGCTGGTGCGGGTATGCCTGCTGGACGGCAATGGTACTTGATTTTCTCCCATACAAAGTTCCTGAAACACCAGGAAAAAAGATTGGATGGATAAGGTATATTACATTTGCAATTTCTCTTTTATTTGTTTCCGTATTATTTCTCGCTCACGTTGGCAAAATTGAAAGAATTATGTTTTGGGCGTTTATCATGGGGAATGTTATATATTATGCTGTTGGGATCATGTTAGCCTTTGCATTTAAAGACAATCGAGCATTTTGTAAATACATATGTCCTGTTACAATATTTTTGAAACCGATGAGCTATTTTTCGCTGCTTCGAATTAAATGCGATAAAAGTAAGTGTGTATCTTGCGGAAAATGCAAAAAGGTGTGTCCGATGGAAGTAGATGTTATGGATAATTCCCGAAAGCGAAAGAACGGCACGGAATGTATTCTTTGTTTTGAGTGCGTGAAGAATTGTCCGAAAAATGCATTATAAATAAAAGCTGTGATTTCTGATTCAGTTGCGGTGGGGGGGCCGATTCCCTTCTGATTAAATTTACACATTTTTACGAATTTTACCCTGT
This sequence comes from uncultured Lachnospiraceae bacterium, assembly GCA_949471785.1. Lineage (GTDB taxonomy): Bacteria > Bacillota > Clostridia > Lachnospirales > Lachnospiraceae > UBA11957. Next base: position 4,287 of record CASWRE010000053.1, read on the forward strand.
TACGTATATTTAGACAATATTTACATAACACTTGTATTGGCAGGGCCGGAAATGCTATAATTAAGTTATTACTGAGGAGGTGTGGAGAGGATGCTTTCACACGGAATGAAATTAATTATCGCAAAATCCGGTCCGGAAGATACATGGCTTCCGCTCTGGGTTCATGGGACGGATACCGCAAATGTGATGAGTGGACTCATCCAGCTGCGGTATTCTTCGCTTTTCGGGCTATGTGGGATGTCTTCTGCCGATTTCAAAAGAACGGCGGTATTGTTGGCTTATCTGCATGATATAGGGAAGATTACGCCTCTTTTCCAGTCGCAGATATTAAAGGCCCTGCCCGCCAGGCGTTCCCTGTTTGAACACTACGGTATCCATAATATTTCCGGGGATTTTATTGAAAAGGAGAAATCCCGCCATACGAAATGCGGCGAGGCCATTTTATTGGAGCTGGGATTTCCTGAGGGGTTCTCATCCGTGGTCGGCGCGCATCACGGCATGCCGGCTGAAAACCTGCGCGGCCATTTAGAAAATTACTCCTCTCATTTTTTCGGCGAACCGGAAGACCGCGGGCTGTGGGGCGGGCTGTATAAAGAATGGGCGGACTTTTCCCTGAGACGGGCGGGGTTTTGCGACGCGTCTGAAATCCCTGAGCTGGGCAAACGGGCTAAGATCCTGCTGTCGGCCCTTTTGATCATGTCCGACTGGCTGGCAAGTAATCAGGAGAATTTTGCATTGCTGGACGGCGACGTGATTTTATCCGAGGAGGAATACCCGGAAAACCGTTGCTCTGAGACCTTTGAAAAGCTGGACTTACCCGAATCCTGGGCGCCCGGCCAGATGCGGATCTCCGACAAAGAGTTCCATGCGCGTTTCGGCTTTTCCATAAATGCGATCCAGAAAGCAGTGATCGAGTCTGTGGAGAATTGTACGGAGCCGGGACTGTTTATTGTGGAGGCGCCTATGGGAACGGGGAAGACGGAAGCGGCCCTGGGGGCGGCGGAAATCTTCTGCACAAGATGCGAAAAAAGCGGTTTGTTTTTCGGGCTTCCCACTCAGGCCACCGCCAACGGCATATTTGAGCGTGTGGCGCGGTGGGCCGGGGCGCAGTCGTCGGATGATTTTGTCCACGGTATCAATCTGGCCCACGGGAACGCGGAATTCCAGCCGGAGTTTGCGAAATTGAAAGACGGCCATATGCCGGACACGGATTTTGACGGGGAAAGCGGGCTGGTGGTCAATTCGTTTTTCAGCGGAAGCAAGATGTCGCTGCTGACGGATTTTGTGGTGGCTACGGTGGACAGGCTTTTAATGTCGGCGCTGAAGAAAAAGCACGTTATGCTGCTGCATCTGGGGCTGTCCCAAAAGGTTGTGATCGTGGATGAATGTCATGCCTATGACGCGTATATGAACCAATATCTGGATACGGCCCTGGCCTGGCTGCACGAATACCGCGTCCCTGTAATCCTGCTTTCCGCGACGCTCCCCGGGGCCAGGCGGAGGGAACTGGCGGAGGCTTACATAAATGATAAGAAAAAAACATTCGAGCTTTCCGAAACTGAGTACCCGCGCCTTACGTATACGGATGGCGGCGAGGTATTTACAAAGGCTTTGCCCGCAGAAAGGGCGGACAGGGCGGTAAAAGTGATCCGCGCCGACGATGACCTGGCGGTCGGAAAAATCGCGGACGCGGTGCGTGCGGGGGCATGTGTCGGCGTCGTCTGCAACACGGTTTTACGGGCGCAGCATTTTGCGGAGGAGGCCCGCCGGGCGGACGGCGCGCGGGTGATCCTGTACCATGCGCAGTATATTATTCCGGACAGAATGGAGCGGGAGGAGGAGCTGAAAAAGGCGATTGGGAAGACGTCAACCGCGGAAACGCGAAAGGGGGTTGTCGTTGTCGGGACACAGGTTCTCGAACAGTCCCTGGATATTGATTTCGATATCCTGATTACGGATCTCTGCCCCATGGATCTTTTGCTTCAGAGGATCGGGCGGCTCCAGCGGCATCCCCGGGGGGACAGGCCGGCGGGATATGAAACAGCGGAATGTATTGTCCTGGGGACGGGGGAAATAGACCTTTCTTCGGAACGGATTTATACGAAATGGCTGCTTATGCGGACGGAAAAACTTCTTCCCGAATGCATCACAATCCCCGGCGATATTGATCCGCTTGTACATGCGGCCTATCAGGATGTGGAACCGGACGGCGAGGAGGAAAAAGCCGCCCTGAAAGAGTATCGGGCGCTGCTTGCGGGTAAAAGGCAAAGGGCAAAGGGCTTTTTAATGGCGCGTCCTACAGAGGGCAGATGGGGCAGTGATCTTCACCGCTGGCTGCGGAATTCTGCCATGGATGAAGAAAGCAGCGCCCTGGCGACGGTGCGTGACGGCACGTTTTCCCTTGAGGTTCTCGTCCTGATGCAGTATGCGGACGGTATGCTGGGACTGTTGCCGTGGCAGACGGGCGGGGAGAAATATTCGCCGACGGCCTGCCCGCCGGAGGAAGACTGCCGGCGGATTGCCCGGCAGAAGCTCCGGCTCCCGGCAAGGTTTTGCTATGACATAGACAGGACGGTGAAAGAGCTGGAGAAAATGGACCGTCATTTAACGGGATTCCAGAAATCCCGCTGGCTAAAAGGACAGCTGGCGCTTCTGCTGGACGAGGGCCTTGGCGCAGAGCTTTGCGGAACCAGGATCACCTATTCGCGCGACGGCGGGCTTACCTATACAAAGGAGGAGGCAGTGTGAACGATAAAGAGTTTAATTTGCTTGACGAGCCCTGGATAAGGGTCATTGACCGAGAGTGCAGGATTCATGAGGTATCCCTGCCGGAAGTGTTTGAGCGGGCGCACACGTATAAGGATCTGTGCGGCGAGCTGCCGACGCAGGATTTTGCCATGCTCCGGCTGCTGCTGGCCGTTTTGCACACGGTGTTTTCGCGGTATGACGCAGACGGGAGAGAGTGTCCGCTTGACGCGCCGGATGAAGCCTTTGGACGCTGGAGCGAGCTGTGGAGAAAGAAAAAGTTTCCCGCGGAAATCATTACGGAATATCTGGAATCCCAGAGGGAGAATTTTTATTTATTCCATCCGGAGCGGCCCTTTTATCAATGCGAGCATGCGAAAGCCGGTACGGGGTACAAGGCGCCCAAGTTAAACGGCAATTTATCCGAGAGCAGTAACAAGATTCGCCTTTTCACCGATATCTGCGGAAAAGCAAAGGAAGAAATGACCTTTTCCCAGGCGGCGCGGTGGCTGCTGTATGTAAACGCCTATGACGATACTTCTGCAAAGCCTTCCAGAGAGGCCAAAGAGGCCAAAAGACGGGGGGAAGAGGTGCCGTCTCTTAGCACCGGCTGGCTGGGGAAATTGGGGATTATTTTCTCTGCGGGGACTAACCTGTTTGAAACGCTTATGTTCAACCTGATTATGGTAAATGAAAACGGGGAGATTCCTGAAAAGGAAACGCCCGTTTGGGAGCGGGAGGAAATTCCCGTGGCAGAGCGTGAGAAGATTAAATGGCCTGAGAGCCTGTCGGAGCTGTACACATTGCAGTCCAGACGGCTGTATCTGAAAAGAGACGGCCAAAAGGTAACCGGATATTTTTTGCTGGGCGGGGATTTTTTCGATAAGGAAAACGCTTTTATTGAGCCCATGACGGTTTGGAAAAAGCAAGATAAGAAAAGTAACATATGCGTTCCCAGGAGGCATGATTTTTCAAAGCAATTCTGGAGAGAGTGCCCCGGGGCTATCCTGGGAGGCGGCGAGGCCAAGGTCAGGCAGCCGGGAGTAGTTGCATGGTTGCAAGAACTGGAAAAGGAAGATTTGATTGAAAGTTCTTATATGAATGTCCGGATAGTGTCCGTACAGTACGGTGATAAAGACTATTTTGTCACCAATGTATTTTCCGATTCGCTTCAAATGCATGTGTCCCTGATTTCAGAAATGAACGGCGCCTGGCGGACAATGGCAGTGAACAGTATTGAGTTTTGCGATACCGTATCTAAAAAGGTCTGGCAGCTTGCCAGGGATATTAATCTGGCTTCCGGCGGCAGCGACAGCACTAAAGAGAGTAAGGGGACAGCCGTATCCTTTGCGGAGAAGGTGAAAGCGGATTTTTACAACCGCGTGGACGGGCCTTTCAGGCGATGGCTCTGCGCGCTTGACCCCGCGGTAGACAACGTTGAAGATAAAAGGCGGCAATGGCGGAGGGAGTGCGTGGATATAGCAAGGGCCTTAGGGAATGAACTCATAAGCCAGACGGATACGGCGGCGATTTTCGGAAGGTCGAAAGCAGATGCCGAGGATAAATACAAGACGCTTTCCGCCGCCAGCGCTATGAACTGGTTTTTGGGCGGGCTTAAAAAAGCAGAAAAATTATAACGGGGAGGTGAATAAAGGTGGCAAAGGAAACCGAGGTTGGCAAGTATGTGAGAAGGCAGATTGCTTTACTCGCAAAGGATGAAAAGGTCCTTGAACAGGGCAGTTCCAAGGCGCATTTAGCGCAGCTCCGCCGGGGTGTCGGAAAGCGGCCGGGGGAGCTGCCGGAGCTGTGGGGCCTGTTTTTAAAGGATATGCCGGAAGAATTGATGGGAAAGGGCGGCAAGCCGTCCTATGCAGAGCAGGCCGTTTACACGGCGCTGACGCTGTTTGCGCTTCATCAACAGGGGCATTCCGGGCCGATGCACGGGGATGGCGAGGAGGAGCGTCTTGGACGGGCAGCGCGAAAGCTGGTTCATAATGATGAGGATGAAGAACATATACGGATGAGGCTTGGCGTCGCGGCAAAGTCGGAAGATATGGCGGAGCTTTCCCACCATTTAAAAACGGTTGTGCGGCTGCTGGGGAACAGCGATATCAAACTGGATTATGTGGATCTGGCAGAAGACCTGTATTGGTTCCAGTTTGAGGCATATGCGGACAGAATCCGCCTGAAATGGGGCCAGGACTTTTACAGAGACATTAAGACAAATGAGAACGGAGAGGAAGAAAATGAAAAATAATTTATACGTAGATATCCATGTGCTGCAAAATGTACCGCCGAGCTGTATCAACCGCGATGATACGGGCAGCCCCAAAACGGCCAAATATGGCGGCGCGGTGAGGGCAAGGGTTTCCTCTCAGGCGTGGAAGCATGAAATGCGTAAGAGGTTTGGGGAGATACTGGACAAAGATATGGTGGGCGTCCGCACAAAAAAAGTCCCTCAGATGGTTGCCGATCTGATAAAGGAGGCAGATAGCAGCATAGAAGATGAAAAAGCAAATAAGCTCGCTCAAAAGGCGCTGGAAAACGCGGGAATAAAAATTGATAAAAACGGCGTATCATCGGTATTGATGTTTTTCAGCACAGCCCAGGCAGAAGCCCTGGCGCGGCTGTCTATGGAAGGATGTACGGATAAGAAGGAGTATAAAAAAGCCTGGAGCGCAGCGCCGTCCCTGGATATGGCCCTGTTCGGAAGGATGGTAGCCGCCGACCCGTCTCTGAATTTTGACGCCGCCGCGCAGGTGGCGCACGCGGTTTCCACCCATGCGGTACATAATGAATATGATTATTTCACGGCGGTTGACGACCTGAATCGGGATGAAGAATCAGGAGCAGGGCATCTGGGAACCGTAGAGTTCAATTCGGCTACCCTTTACCGATACGCAACCGTAAATGTCGCGGAGCTCTGGAAAAATCTTGGCGATCAGGCGGCGGACGCTGTGAAATACTTTGCGGAGGCGTTTATCAAGACCATGCCCACAGGGAAGCAAAATACATTCGCTAACCGGACGCTTCCGGATTTCGTGTATATTACGTTACGGACCGACCAGCCGGTTAATCTTGTGGGCGCGTTTGAAAAGCCTGTTTCCGGCACAAATGGATATCTTGAAGAATCGGAGAAAAGATTCCGGGAGTATGCCGCCGCGGTATATCGGAAATTCGCCTGCGAGCCTGAAAAAACCTGGAAATTTGGAGAGATGGATCTTTCTCGGATACTTGAGGGCGTTCAGTGTGCCGTGAGAGAAAAGCTGTCTGAAAGCGGAGGTGAGTAGTATGCCGACTATGCTGTTGAGGCTTGCTGCCCCTCTGCAGTCGTGGGGCGGCAGTTCTAAGTTTGAAATAAGAGCCACAGAGAAAATGCCGACGAAAAGCGGCGTAGTGGGCATGCTGGCGGCAGCGTTGGGGCGGAGAAGGGACGCCGATTTGTCTGATTTGAATGGGTTGAGATTCGGCGTCCGAGCTGACCGTGAGGGCGAGAATATTACGGATTTTCATATGGCGCATGCCTCCAAAAGCTCCTATGTGACGTATCGCCACTATCTTTCTGACGCTGTATTTTTGGCGGGATTTGAGGGGGAAAGGGAAACATTAAAAAGACTGGAGACTGCTTTGCAGAATCCGCGTTTTCCCCTGTTTTTAGGACGGAGGTCGTGCCCGCCTACCCTGCCGATTGTTGTCGGAATACGTGATCTGCCGCTGGAAGCCGCGCTTTGCAAAGAGGCGCCGCTGAGCGGAAAACACGGGAGTATGATGCGCGTACAGGTGGAGACGGATGATCCCGGCGCGGGAATGGTGCAGGACGTGCCGGAATCGTTCAGCCCGTACAGGCGAGTTTACGGTTATCGTAGATGCAGGGAATTTTTTGTGACAGATGACCCAAAAGAGACCGAACATGACGCAATGTCAGAATTGGGGTGAGGCTATGTATTTATCGCGGATAACATTAAATACGGCGCTCCGGGAAACCATGAAAGCGCTGGTATCGCCAAGTATTTTTCACGGAGCGGTGGAAAGCTCCTTTGGCGGCGCGCGGGCACGCAGGCTTTGGAGAATTGACGATCTGAACGGCAAAAAGTATGTGCTGCTGGTAAGTGAAGGCCTGCCGGATTTGAAGGGTTTTGCGGAGCAATTCGGTTATGCAGGGGAATATGAAACAAAGGATTATTCGCCGCTGCTGGACAGGATACGGGATGGCGGGAGGTGGCAGTTCAGGCTGACGGCCAATCCCGTAGTTTCCAAGTCCCATGGAAAAATCATGGCCCATATTACGCCGGAATATCAAAAGAAATGGCTGAGCAGCCGCGGGGAAAAGAGGGGATTTTCCTTAAATGAAGATGAATTTCAGACGGTGCAGGAAAAGTGGTATGATTTCCATAAAAGGAACGTTGCGGACAGCTCGCGGGTCCGTCTGCTTTCGGTGACTTTTGAGGGAATACTCACGGTAACGGACGCAAATCTATTTAGGGAAACACTTTGTCATGGGATAGGCAGGGAGAAAGCTTACGGCCAGGGCCTGTTGACAGTCGTGAGGTGTAACCATGCAAAATAGTGCCGGAATGATAAAACCAGAGCTGGCGGAGCTACCGCAGATCAGCGACAGGATGTCATTTGTTTATCTGGAACATTGTGTCATCAACCGTGAGGACAGCGCGGTGAAGGTTACGGATATGGATGGGGATGTGTGTATCCCGGCGGCCGCGATAACAACTCTGCTGCTGGGACCGGGCTGCAAGATCACGCACCGGGCGATGGAGCTGATCGGGGACAGCGGCATAGGTGTTGTGTGGGTGGGGGAGCATGGCGTGAGATATTATGCCCATGGCCGCGGCCTCAATTCCCACACGAGGCTGCTGTTAAGGCAGGCGGAGCTTGTCACCAATACCCGGAAACATCTTTCCGTCGTCCGGAAAATGTATCAAATGCGTTTCCCGGATGAGGATGTCGACAGGCTTACTCTGCAGCAGCTCCGGGGCAGGGAGGGCAGCCGGGTAAGGACGGCGTACAGGGAATATGCAAAAAAATGGAAAGTTCCCTGGAAGGGTAGAGAGTATAATCCTGACGATTTTTCTTCTGGATCTCCCGTGAACCAGGCCCTTTCTGCGGGAAATGTATGCCTGTATGGGCTGGCGCATGCCGTTATCTGCGCATTGGGGTGTTCGGCCGGGCTGGGTTTTGTGCATGTCGGCCATGAGTGCTCGTTTGCGTATGATATAGCCGATCTTTATAAAGCCGATACGACGATTCCGATAGCGTTTGAAATGGCGGCGAAGGTCCGTGATGAATTTGACGATAAGACTCCGCAGGACTTTTCCGGCATGGTAAGGCGGCGGCTGCGTGATGAAATCGTAAGATTACATTTACTGGAGCGGATGGTTCGCGACATAAAATATCTGCTTTCCGACAGTGAAGATGAAAAGGAAGAGGAAAAAGAGGTTTATTTGTGGGATAATATAAAAAAGACAGTCGAAAACGGCAGGCAGTATCGTGAAAATGGAGGATGGGGAAATGGTCGTGATAACCATGAATAACTGTCCGCCGAAGCTGCGGGGCGATTTGACAAAATGGCTGTTTGAAATCCATACGGGGGTTTATGTCGGGCAGGTAAATGCGAAAGTACGGGAAATGCTCTGGAGCAGGGTGTGCCAGAACATAAAGGACGGCCAGGCGGTAATGGTCTACAGTTTTGCAAATGAACAGCATCTTGAATTCCGCACGCACAATACGCCGTGGAAAATACGCGATTTCGACGGCATTAAATTGATGATGCATCCTAAATCGCCGGCACAAATGGGAGAAGAACTCCCAAGTGGGTTCAGCAATGCTTCAAAGCGGTTAATCGCGGGCAGGCGGAGAAAAGTTCCCGCAAATAAAAATCGTGAATGGGTCTTTTTGGATATTGAAACGGACGGATTGGATCTTGAAAAAAGCAAAATGATTGAGGCGGCGGCGCTCGTTGCTGATGAAACAGAGATAAAATCCTCATGGAGCGCTCTTATTAGACAGGATCGGATACTGCCGGCTAAAATTACAGAGCTTACCCATATAACGGACGAGATGCTGAGCCAGGGCGTGGAGCTGGGCTGTGCGTTAAAACAGCTTAGCGATATCGTGGAAGGAAAGACGGTGGTATGTTATAACAAAAATTTTGATATAACATTTTTGGAGAGGGATTTCAGGGAAAATGGTCTTGAGATTCCCTTTGGAAAAGTAATTGACGCCCTGGCGCTTGCGCGAAAGAGAGTTAGGGATATTGACAACTATAAATTAGGGTCTTTAGCGGAATATTTTGGTATTCCCTGTGAGCGGCACAGGGCGCTGCCGGATTGCGAGACGTTGTATAAGGTGTTTTTGAAACTGAATGAGATGTGAGGCATCCAGTTGAAAAAACCCTTATAAAATGGGATCTTTTTAGAGTTTTCCCCGTATACGCGGGGGTGATCCCCGAAAAAGCAGCCTAAGCAGCCTAAGCAGCCAGTTTTCCCCGTATACGCGGGGGTGATCCTTCAGGACGAAGTCAAAGAACATGAAGGTAATAGTTTTCCCCGTATACGCGGGGGTGATCCCCCAATCGAAAACTCCCCAAGTTACGGTCATCAGTTTTCCCCGTATACGCGGGGGTGATCCTAAAAGGCTTTTAAGTAAGCATTCTACGCAGCCGTTTTCCCCGTATACGCGGGGGTGATCCCATGTCTCCACTCCAGCCGCAATTGTTGTTTCCGTTTTCCCCGTATACGCGGGGGTGATCCTATATACAGGAGATTATGTAATAATCATTGCCAGTTTTCCCCGTATACGCGGGGGTGATCCCAAATTAGATAAAAGCGCAAGCAAATTAGCTAGTGTACTGACATATTGATATTTAGATAAATTGACATAGTAATTTCTGCCGTT
>CASWRE010000054.1 GCA_949471785.1 uncultured Lachnospiraceae bacterium
AACGTAAAAACTGCGCCACAGCCCTGGCAGGCCATCGCGCAGCGATTTTGTTCAATCGGATTTTTCCTGTCATGAATAAAAAAAGCGGCGCATATAGTAATTTCATAGGCGGCTGCCCGCTACGTCGGGGCGGTCGTTCCATAGGAGAGAAGCATAGATGAAACGAGAGGATGTATTAAAATTATTTCCCGGCCGGCTCAGGGAGATACTGGGACGGGCCAATCTGGATTTTGACAAGTTACAGGAGATTCGTCTCAGGGTAAACAGGCCGTTGATCCTGCTCTATGACGGGCGGGAGGTCTTTCTTGACGGTTTCGGCCGCCAGTGGTCCATACGACAGAAAGGGTACACGGTGATGCAGGAGGATATCACAGGGACTCTGGAATATATCAGCAGCTATTCCATGTATGCCTATGAGGAAGAGCTGCGTCAGGGATATCTCACGGTGCAGGGAGGGCATCGAGTCGGTGTGGCCGGCAGAGCCGTGGTGGAGGGGGAAAAGCTCAAGAGCGTACAGTATATTTCCTTTATCAATGTGCGGATTGCGCATCAGATACCGGGATGTGCGGACCGGCTGCTTCCCTACGTAGCCGACGGCGGCGGAGTGTACCACACGCTGATCGTTTCGGCGCCCCGCTGCGGCAAAACTACGCTGCTGCGGGAACTGATCCGCAGGATATCCGACGGCACAGAAAGCCACCCGGGCCTTTCTGTAGGCGTGGTGGACGAGCGGTCGGAGATCGGCGGCTGTTATCTGGGGATTCCACAGAACGACCTGGGAGTGCGCACGGATGTGCTGGACGGATGTCCCAAAGCCCAGGGAATGATGATGCTGGTGCGCGCTATGTCCCCGGCAGTCATTGCCGTGGACGAGATTGCCACGGGAGAAGATATCCGGGCCGTGGAGACAGTGGCGGGATGCGGCTGCAAAGTGCTGGCCACGGTTCACGGCAGTTCGATGGAAGACGTGCGCCGCAGGCCTATGTTGGAAAAGCTGGTGTCGGAGCGGATTTTTGAGAGGTATGTAATCCTGGACGCCGCCGCTTCCCCCGGCCGTGTCCGGGAGATCTACGACGGCCGGGGAACCTGTCTGTATGACGGCCGGAGCGGCAGCCGTTTATCCCTGGTTGAAACGGGGAGCTGATGCGCTGCGCGTTACTGTTGCTGTGCTGTCTGTTTTGTACATTGTTGGGTATGTTGTATGCGGCCCGTCTGAAGTCCCGTATCAGGGAGCTTAGCGGGCTGGAGCGGATGGCTATGCTGATCCGGCAGGAAATTGCGTATGGACGGCTGCCACTGCCGGACATATTCGACAGGCTGGGCAGGCGGATGGAACAGCCTCAGGCGGATTTTCTGCGGTCCCTCGGTGGAGAAATGAAAGAGCACAGAGACACCTGTTTTAGTGAGATTTTTTCGCGAAAAGTGGACGCTTGTTTGCGGACGGGGAATCTGAGGCAGGAGGATTTGGACAGCCTGAAGGGGATGGGCGCATATCTGGGCTATCTGGACCGGGATACTCAGCTTCACACATTGGACATGTACTTGCGGGACACGGAAAAAAAGATCCGGGAGCTGTCGGAGCAGTATCCCGAAAAGAGCAGAGTCTGCCGGACACTGGGGATTATGGGCGGGATATTTCTGGCGGTGCTGCTGTTTTGAAAGCAGGTGGGAGGCAGTATTGGAAGTAAGTATTCTGTTTAAAATCGGGGCGGTGGGTATACTGGTTTCCGTACTGACACAGGTATTAAAGCACAGTGGCAGGGAGGAGCAGGCTTTTTTGGCCAGCCTGGCGGGGCTGGTGATCGTATTGATGTGGATACTGCCCTATATCTCGGAATTATTTGCAACTATAGAGACTTTGTTCGCGTTTTGAGAGGGCGGGAGTATGGATGTGTATAAAGTGGCCCTGCTGGGGGTATGCGGGGTGATGCTCGGACGTTTCTTAAGTGGCTGGAGGGAGGAGTATGCGCTCTATGTGGGTCTGGCCACAGGGCTTTTGATCCTGCTGCTGGCCGCCGAACGGCTGGGTCAGCTGTGGGAGACCGTGCGCAAAATGGAGACCTACCTTCCCATCGATCCGGCATATATGAAGATCCTGCTGAAAATGCTGGCGGTGGCCTATATCGGGCAGTTTGCCGTCAGTCTGTGCAAGGATGCGGGAAACGCGGCCGTGGCCGGCCAGATCGAGCTTTTTTGCAAACTGACTCTGGCTGCCCTATGTGCGCCGGTGCTTTTGGCTCTTTTGGAGGTTATCACCGGTTTTTTAAACCCGTGAGGGGCGGAAAGGCTGGGGGGAAGCGCTGGGCGTTATGTCTTTTGCTACTGTGCTGCTTTCCGGGGGTGGTGTGGGGTGCAGCCGGAGAGGGGCAGGCCGGGGCGTATTCCTCTGACATAGCGGAGGACATAGCAGGGGCCGGCGACGGTCTTCTGGGCGAGCAGGATCTGCAGGAGATGCAGGAGGCTGTGGACATTTATCTGCAGGAAGATACTTTGTCTGTAAGCGAGCTGATCCGAAAGCTGATGGCCGGGGAATTTTCTCTGGAAGAGCTGAACTGGAGGGAGATTTTTCTGGCCGTAGCCGGGCAGGGGATCGGCGTCCAGCGGGTCATGTTGGGCAAGCTGTTGTTTCTGATCCTCTTATCGGCAGTGTTTTCGGCTATGGCGGATGCATTTTCAGAGAACAGAATCGGAGAGACGGGATTTTATATTTTGTATCTGCTGCTGCTGGCCTTCCTGCTGGAAGAATTTGGCCGGACGGGCAGTGAAGTGGAAGAGCTGCTGCAGGGGGTATCCGGCTTTATGAAGGCAGCTGCGCCGGCCTATTATCTGGCCGTGCTCACCGCGGGAGGGGCAACTACGGCGGGGCTGTTTTATCAGCTTCTGCTGTTTCTGTTATTGATGGTGCAGAGTGTAATTGTCCGTCTGCTTTTGCCGGGAGTGCAGATTTATGTTCTCCTGAATCTGGTGAACCAGATACCGAAAGAGGATTTTCTTTCCCGGCTCACCGATCTGATTCGTACCTGCATCCAGTGGAGTATGCGGACGATGATCGCGGCGGTCACAGGCCTGCAGATCCTCAGGAATATGCTGGGTCCAGCTTTGGACAGCCTGCATCGCTCCGCCATCGGCAAGACAGCGGGAGCGATACCGGGAATCGGCAATGTGATTAATGCCACCACAGAGATCCTGCTGGCCAGCGCTGTGCTGATCCGCAACTGCCTGGGAGTGGCCGTGCTGCTGATTCTTTTGTGGGGCTGTCTGATGCCGGTGGTGCGGATGGCTGTGCGCACGCTGATGTTCAAGATGCTGGGAGCTTTTTGCCAGCCTGTCGCCGATGAGAGGATTGTAGGCTGCCTGAGCACCATAGCCGATGGGTACGGTATGTACCTGCGTATGATCCTGGGGACCATGGTCATGTTCCTGCTGTCCGTGGCTGTGCTGACAGGCACGTGAGAGAAGGTGTGTCTATGCGGGCGTATATTTTCGATTGGGTCAGGACGCTGGCCGCCTATTTCATCTTTATGACCATGGTACTCAATTTTATTCCTGAGGGACAGTACCGGAAGTATGTGCGATATTTTTTCTCGCTGCTTCTGCTGCTTTTGCTGAGTCGTCCTCTGAGAGAACTGACGGGATGGGAGGAACGGATGAGCAATAGTCTGGATGAAATACTTGTCGGTCTGGAATACCGGGAAAGTCTGGGAGCGGGGTTGTATGTGGGAGAGGAAGACCGGCATCTTATGGAGCGGGCCTGCGAGGAAAAGATACGGGAGCAGACAGAGGAATTGCTGGCGGAATATGGTCTGGAACTGGTGGACTGTGCAAGCCGTGTGGAGCTGACAGAAGAGCCGGGGGTCCGCTCCATCCGGATACGGGCCAAAAAGCGCGAGACGGAGACGGACGGAATGTTGACAGGAAAATCTAAAGACCTAAAAGAAGATGAGGCGGAGGAGAGCCTGGAGTATTTGCCGGGTCAGACGGGGGATTTAGTAGAGAAGATCAGGAAACGGTTGACGGAAATTTATGAGCTGGAGGAAAATCAGGTGACGGTACTGATCCAGTAAGATCCCAAGGCCAAAGGGGGTGGGCACGATGAAAGCGGAATGGGGGCAAAAGCTGACGGTTTTTCTGAAAAACAGAAAAAAGGAGCAGATCGTGACAATACTGTTGATTGCCGCCCTGGCGGTGGTGATCTTTCTGCCGACTCCGGATGCGGAAAGAAAAAAGAAGGCGGATACCGGGACGGAGTCCTTGAGCGCAGTTCAGGAAGTGGCGCAGGCGGAGAGCGATACCGAACAGACACGCCACAGGATGGAGGATGAGCTGAGTAATATTTTATCTAAGGTAGAGGGGGTAGGCAGTGTGCAGGTGGCGATTACCTTGGAAACTACGGGGAAAAAGACCGTGGAGAAGGACGCGCCGGACAGCTCGTCCAGCCTGTCGGCCACCACCGGGGACGGTTCGCAGGAGAGCATGTCCGCAGCCACGGAGGAAAAGACCGTATATACGACAGAAAGCGACGGCGCACAGGTCCCTTATGTGGTCAGCGAAACGCTGCCTCAGGTGCGCGGGGTGCTGGTTATCGCCGAGGGTGGAGGAGATCCTGTGATAATTGAAGAAATTCAGGAGGCTGTAATGGCATTATTCCACCTGGAAGCCCATAAAATAAAAGTAATGAAAAAAAAGTAAAGGAGAAGATGCTTTGAAGAAAATCCTGAAAAAGAATCAAATCATCATCACTGTACTGGTGGTTATGGTTGCCGCAGCCGGCTACCTGAATTACTCCGGAACAAAGTCAGCACAGACGAAGAAAACCACGGCGGAGGCCACACAGACTGCGGATCTGAACGCAGTCAAGGAGGATATCGAAAGTCTGGATATGGACATCACGGATGAGACGGCGCTGCTTCAGGAGAATAAGAATGCATCTGCGGATGTGAACAGCACGATTTCCGAGACAGAAGAGACGAAAGACGGACAGGGAAGTTCTTCCTCTGCCGCTGCCGGCACAGATGACAAGAAGACAGAAGACACGGCTGCAGATGCGGCAACAGACGCCAACGCCTCCGGCGAAGCGCCGGGGGAAGCCGTATTGACCAGCGCCGCTTCGGCCGCCTATGTATCCCAGGCCCGGGTAGAGCGGGAGCAGATCCGTTCTCAGAACAAAGAAGCCCTGATGGAGATTATCAATAATACCACGCTGACGGAAGAGGAGATACGGGAAGCGGTGGACAGCATGGTGGCGATGACGGATTCCACAGAACGGGAGGCGGCCGCGGAGACGCTGCTGGAAGCCCAGGGCTTTGCCAATGCCATTGTGAACGTAACCGGAGATACGGTGGATGTCATCGTGGACGCCGCCAGTCTGGACGATGCCCAGAGGGCCAAGATCGAGGATGCAGTCAAGAGGAAGACCGGAGTGGCCGTGGAAAACATTGTGATTACGCCGGTGTCATCGGTGGAATCAGAGAATAGCAAGTAGTGTGGGGAAAGATAACATATTGGCAGAAAGACAGTCAACATAGTATGAGGGGTGGCCTGTGGGCCGCCCCTCATACTTTTCTCATAATAAATTTACAATTCTTAAGAAATGTTTTAGGCATGATTACACTTTTGATGTTAGTATGTAGCACGTCTCAGAAATGTGTAACACATTTCACTTAAGGATTTAAGCTAACTGCGCAGTTGACTGGACGGTTGCGGTTTAAGTATGGCAAAGGAGAGATTACATGCGAAATGTGCTGGAATACCTGGAACATACGGCGGGGGTCTGTGGAGATCGGATTGCAGCGGAAGATGTGGAAAAGAGCTTTACTTTTCGGGAACTTTGCGAGCGGGCGAAAGGGATCGGCGACAGGCTGACGGAGGTGACAGAGCCACGGCGGCCTGTCGCGGTATATATGGAAAAGGGTGTGGAGGCTCTGGCCGCCTTTATGGGGAGTGTCTATGCGGGCTGTTTTTACATATTTTTAAATCCTGAGCTGCCGGACGCGCGGCTTAGGGATATTCTGGAGATCTCGGATGTCCGGGTGGCGCTGACCGTCGGAAGCTGTCGGGAGAAGCTTGATGGGCTGGGGTTTGTGGGAACAAGCCTCTGTCTGGAGGAAATCAAAGACGAGTGGGACGAAGAGCGGCTAAAGGTTGTCCGCCGTCAGGCGGCGGATACGGACCCTTTGTATGCGAATTTCACTTCCGGTTCCACAGGGAAACCCAAGGGTGTGGTGGTGAGCCATCGTTCCGTGCTGGATTTCATCAATATATTTCCGGAAATGTTCGGAATCGGCGAGCAGGATGTAATCGGCAATCAGGCTCCCTTTGATTTTGACGTGTCGGTGAAGGATATTTATACGTCTTTCAAGACGGGGGCCCGTCTGGTGATCATCCCCAAAGCATATTTTTCTTTTCCTGCGCAGCTTCTGGATTATCTGTGCGAGCGGAAGGTGACGACGTTGATCTGGGCGGTATCAGCCCTGTGCATGGTGACGTCCCTGAAAGGTTTTACCTATCGCGTGCCGGAACGGGTGGACAAGGTGCTTTTCAGCGGAGAAAAGATGCCCATGAAGCACCTAAACGTGTGGCGACGGCATCTGCCCGGCGCTTCCTTTGTCAATCTTTACGGTCCCACGGAGATCACCTGCAACTGCACGTATTATCGGATAGGATCGGATTTTTCCGGACCGGAGCTGCCCATCGGGCGTGCCTTTCCCAATGAGAGAGTCTTTCTGCTGGACGAGGAGGACCGGCCGGTGACGGAGCCGGACAGGCAGGGGGAGATCTGTGTGGCCGGGACGGCGCTGGCCCTGGGCTATTACGGGAACCCGGGGGAGACGGCGAAACATTTTGTGCAGAATCCCTTGAACAGGGCTTATCAGGAAACAATCTACCGCACCGGGGATCTGGGCCGATATGACGGAGACGGCCTGCTCTATTTTGTGGGACGTAAAGATTTTCAGATTAAATTTATGGGGCATCGGATTGAGCTGGAAGAGATTGAGACGGCTCTGTATCGGGTGCCCGGCGTGGAGCAGAACTGCTGCCTTTTTCTGGAGAAAAAGAACCGGATTGCGGCCTGCTATGTGGGGACTGCCGCGGAGGCGGATATCCGGCAGGCTCTGGCGGATATCCTGCCGGCGTACATGATCCCCGGCCTTTACCGCCGTCTGGATGCCATGCCTTTAAAGAACGGGAAAATTGACCGCAGCGGATTGAAAGCCTTTTGGGAAGGGAGGTAGAGGATGGAGAGGAAACAGTGGAACGCCATTGCCGGACAGATTGCCACGCCGGCTTATGTCTTTGACCTGGATGGCCTGAGAGCGCGGACGGAGCGTATTCGCAGCGCGCTTGCAGGGCGCGCCGGGATCTGTTACGCCATCAAGGCCAATCCTTTTCTCACCGGCCCCCTGATGGGGGCGGTGGACAGTTTTGAGCTCTGTTCTCCCGGCGAGGTGCGTATCTGCGAGCGGGCCGGGGCCGGGAGGGAGCGGATGGTCGTTTCCGGTGTGTACAAGGAAGCGGCGGATCTGAAACACTTTTTTGCAGACGGCGGGCCTCTGCCGCTTTTTACCGTGGAATCCGAGCGGCAGCTTGCCCTTCTTGCCGATCTTTCGGGCCGTTACGGATGTCGGATGGACGTGCTGCTTCGCGTAACCAGCGGCAATCAGTTCGGCATGGATAAAGAGACGGTGAAGGGAATACTGCGGCGGCAAAAGCTGTATCCCCAGCTCAATTTTCTGGGATTGCAGCAATATGCCGGCACACAGAAAAAGACGGCGGAACGGATTGTCCGGGGGCTGGAAAAGTTTGCCGCTTTTGCCGCGGAGCTGGAACAGGAAGAAGGCTGCCGTGTCCAATGCCTGGAATTCGGGCCGGGGGCTCCGGTCAATTATTTTCATACAGACCACTATCCCGGTGAAGAAGAAATTTTATCGGCATTGGCCGCGTGTCTGGACCGTCTGCCTTTTGAGGAGCGGGTTGTGCTGGAAATGGGGCGCTTTTTGGCGGCGGAGTGCGGCGTTTACCTGACCAGGATCGTGGATGTGAAAGAAAATGACGGGCAGAAATACTGCATTGTGGACGGCGGTATCCATCAGCTCAATTATTATGGACAGGCCTTGGGGATGCGGATACCCGAGATCCTGCGTTTGTCCGGAGAGGATGACGGCTCTGCGGGGCAGTGGACTATTTGCGGAGCTTTGTGTACGGTCAACGATGTGCTGGTGCGGGGATATGAGGCAGGAGAGCTTCGGCCGGGAGAGCTGCTGGCTTTTTTGCGGGCAGGGGCTTACGGGGTATCCGAGGGAAGCGCGTTGTTTTTGAGTCGTGATCTGCCCGCCGTATATTTTTATGAGGAAA
Source organism: uncultured Lachnospiraceae bacterium (assembly GCA_949471785.1). GTDB lineage: Bacteria > Bacillota > Clostridia > Lachnospirales > Lachnospiraceae > UBA11957. Next base: position 8,353 of record CASWRE010000054.1, read on the forward strand.
GGACGGGGCTTCGCCTTGTCCGGGGCAGAACAGCCACAGATCCGCTCAACAGCCCGGCTGCTGTCCCTGTCATTGGCGCAATGACGGGGACAGACGCCCTCGCACGCCGGACGGGAGTTAACGATGTTGTTGTAGAGCAGTAATGACAAAATACAATAGAAAAGAGAGGTACAGAAAATGGAAAAACTGAAAAGCATTTTGGAAGCTATGCACCCGGGGGTGGATTACGATACTTGTACGACGCTGATTGACGATCATATTTTGGGTTCTTTTGATGTGATCAATCTGGTATCGGATCTGGAGGACGCTTTTGACGTGGAGTTTTCTCCCGTAGATATCGTTCCGGAGAATTTCAATTCCATGCAGTCGCTGTGGCAGACGATTCTCCGGCTGCAGGACGGAGAGTAACATGGCCTATCATCAGACAAGCTATTTTTTGTTTTTCTTTCCGCTGGCCGTCCTGTGTTATCAGTTAACGCCGGAGCGTCACCGCTGGAAAACGCTGCTGTTTTTCAACTATCTTTTTTTCTTTTTTATCAGCAAAAAATTACTGGCCTGCCTGCTGGTATCTTCAGCCCTCACCCATTATGTGGGTCTGTGGCTGGGCTATGTGAAAGCCCGGCACAGAGAAATACTGGCTCAGACAGCCAGAGAAGAGCGCAGGGAAAGGAAACAGAGCCTGAAACAAAAAGAGCGGAGAATATTCCTGTTTGGCCTGCTGGTGCATCTGGGCCTTCTGCTGTTTTTCAAGTATACCGGCTTTCTGGCGCTGAACGCTAATTTCCTTCTTGGCGGACTGGGCGTATCCGCGAGATTTACCATTCCCGCCTGGGCGGCTCCTGTGGGCATATCTTTCTATACCCTGCAGGCGGTGTCCTATCTTGCCGATATCTATCTGGGCAAGATGGAGGAGGACACGAATCTGGGGCGGGTGGCGCTTTACATGAGCTTTTTTCCCACAATCATGGAGGGGCCGATCTGCCGTTACACAGAAACGGCCCGCCGGCTATATAGCGGAGCGCCGGTAAACTGGGAGAACCTGACCAGAGGAAGCCAGCGGATGATCTGGGGCTTTTTCAAAAAACTGGTGATCGCCGACCGGCTGGACATTCTGGTTAAGACTGTATTTAACGGCTATGTACAGTATGACGGCGCCGTTGTGGCGGCGGCCGCTCTGGGTTATACCCTGCAGCTTTATGCGGAATTTTCCGGTTGTATGGATATTGTGATCGGCAGCGGCGAGGTGTTCGGCATAAAGCTGCCGGAAAATTTCCGCCAGCCCTTTTTTTCGCGGACTGCCTCTGAATTCTGGACCCGCTGGCATATCACGCTGGGGGCATGGTTCAGGGATTATATTTTTTATCCGGTATCCATGTCCGGCTTTGCCAAGAAACTGAATCGGAACGGGCGGAAACGCCTTGGGCCGGTGTATGGCGGTATTCCTGCGGCGGCCTGCGCTTTGTTTGCGGTGTGGCTGTGCAACGGAATCTGGCACGGCAGCGGCTGGCATTACATTTTCTTTGGCCTGTACTATTTTGTGCTGATTCTGGCGGGGAATATCCTGGAGCCTGCGGTTAAAGAATTTTCGGAACGGCGGGGTATAGACAGAGCCTGCGCGGCTTATCGGATGTGGCAGAGAATCCGCACGTTTCTGCTGGTCATTTTCGGCGAGCTGTTCTTCCGGGCCGTCAGTCTGCGGGCCGGATTTGTGATGGCGGGAAAGATGTTTGCGAACTTTTTGCCCGCATCATTCACAAACGGGACCCTGCTTAAGCTGGGGCTGGACGGTAAAGATTTTACCGTGGCGGCCTGCGCCCTGCTGCTTGTATTTGTTGTGGATTATCTGCATGAACGGGGATTTCATATACGGGACAAGGTGGCGGGCTGGCGGCTGCCTCTGCGCTGGTGCGTTTACTATGGGGCGATTGCTCTGGTCATCGTGTTTGGCGCTTATGGCGCGGGATATGCGCCGGTGGAGCTGATCTATGCCGGGTTTTAGGAGGGAGGAACCATGCGTAAAGAACATATGATAAAGGCGGCCGCCTTTGTGCTGATCGGGCTGGGCCTTCTGTTCCTTGCCGGGCCGGTGATGACGCCGAAAAATAATGATCCCGCAGGAGGAATTCATCTGCAGGAGGCCAGAGGGATTCTGGGCGAGCCGGAGAACAGCATCGACGTGATATTTGTCGGGGACAGCGAGAGCTATACTTCGTTTTGTCCGAAGATAGCCGAAAAGAAATACGGCTTTACTTCTTATGTGTGTGGTTCGGCGGGGCAGCGGCTTTTTGAGTCCTATGAGCTTTTGCAGGAGGCTCTGGAAAGGCAGGCGCCAAAGGCTGTGGTCATTGAGACCAATTGTATTTTCCGCACCCACGGCTGGATTAAAGATTGTCAGGAAATTGCCGATCACAAACTGGAACAGCTTTTTCCGGCTGTCGACTACCATGATCGCTGGAAAGTTCTGACAGCCTCAGATTTTGGCGCCAAACCCCTCTATACGTGGATAAACGATCAAAAAGGTTATCATAAAAAGAAAGGTACGCAGACCTATGTGGGAGACCAGTACATGAAAAAGAGCAGGGGAAGGAAGAATATCCGCCCGATACAGCAATTCTATCTGAATAAGATTGTGGATTTTTGTCAGGAAAAGGGAATTGCCGTAGTCTTTTACAGTGTTCCCTCTCCCAAAAACTGGAATTATGAGAAACACAATTCAATTGAGAGTTACGCCGAGGCGAAAGGCTGCATTTTCTGGGATCTGAATCTGAAAACGGATAAGTTAAAGATTAACTGGAAAAAAGACAGTTATGACGGCGGCGATCATCTGAACCATACGGGGGCAAAAAAGATTACATCCTATATGGGAAAAAAGCTGAAAAAGAAGTTTGGGCTGTGAGCGATTGTAACCGTTTGGTCGGAAGACTGAACGGTTACAATCGATTTTGGCCAGTTACTGCTTTACACTGTGCAGGAATTTCACTATAATATAAAAGAAACCGGGCCGGCGTACAGCGCATGATCGGCCGGGAATGCACTTGGGAGGGCAGGTATGACGAGAGGGAAGGCCAAAAAAGTACAGCCGGAAAATGCAGTATTTGCGTTGGATATCGGAACTCGCAGTATCATCGGCATGGTGGGAACCGTGGAGGAGGATCGGGTAAAGATTATTGCCATTGAACGGGCGGAGCATGCGGAGCGGGCCATGATCGACGGGCAGATTGAGAATATCGAGAAAGTGGCCGGACTGGCGAAAAAGGTGAAGAAAAAGCTGGAGGATCGGGTCGGATTCCGTCTGAGCCGCGTAAGCGTTGCGGCGGCGGGGCGCGCCTTGCGGACGGAACGGGCAGAATATGAGATGGAACTGCCCAGGGTCCAGACCATTGACGATGAAATGATCAGCCGCCTGGAGGCCGGGGCCATCAGTTTGGCGGAAGAAGCTTTTGAGGCGGAAAACGGCGGCGGAGAGGATGTCCAGCAGTATTATCTGGTGGGCTATACGGTGTGCCAGTATTATCTGGACCACTACATGATCTCCAGTCTGAAGGATCACCGCGGCAAACAGATCAAGGCAGATCTGATTGCTACTTTCCTGCCCAGCGAAGTGGTGGAGAGCCTGTATGTGACTATGAATAAGATTGGCCTTGAGGTGGTCAGCATCACTCTGGAGCCCATAGCGGCTATCAATGTGGCCATACCAGCCAATCTGCGCCTGTTAAACCTGGTTATGGTGGATATCGGGGCCGGCACGTCGGATATTGCGGCCTGCACCGGCGGCGGTGTGACGGGCTATACCATGGCTACGGTGGCCGGCGATGAGATTACGGAAGCCATTATGCGGGAGTATCTGGTGGATTTCCCGACGGCAGAAAATATGAAGATGCAGATGGATACCGGGGAGGAAATTACTTTCGCCAATATTCTGGGGTTTGAACAGAAGCTTTCCAAAGAGGAACTCTGCAAATGTGTGGCGCAGGTATCCGGTAATCTCTGTAAAGAGATCGCGGAGAAGATTCTGGAGATCAACGGCAATGCGCCTTCGGCCCTGTTTCTGGCCGGCGGCGGAAGTAAGCTGGCGGGGCTCAAGGAAGGGCTGGCGGCGGCCCTGGATATGGAGGCCAGCCGGGTGGCTATAGCCGGGAATTATTTTCAGGCCAGCGCATTCTCGGATAAATTTGATCTGAACAATCCGGAATATGCCACGCCTCTGGGCATCGTGGTTTCCTCCGGCCTGAATCTGATCAACGACAGTTTTCGGGTGACACTGAACGGGAAGCCGGCGAAATTGTTCAGAAGCGGCGATTTCACGGTTCTCAGTCTGTTGATGATGAATGGTTATGGCTTTCGGGATATTATCGGCCGTTCCGGGATGAATATCTCCGTGACGGTAAACGGGAGGCGGAGAGTTTTTTTCGGAACCACGGCCCAGCCTTCATCCCTGTATGTCAATCAGGAGGAAGGCAAGTTATCGACGGTGATTCATGCCGGCGATACCATTGATTTCGTGCCGGCCATTCCGGGAGAGTCCGCGTCGGCCTGCCTGGGCGATATTGAGGGGGCAGCCACCTGTCTGACGATCACGCTAAACGGCGCGTTCCAGCCCCTGGAAACGCCGCTGAAAAACGGGGACGTCATTGCGATGGTACCGGACGTGCCGGAATTGCCCAGAGAGGCGGATGATACGAAAGAAGCAGATTTTGCCAGGGAACGGGAGTCGGAAAAGGAACAGGCGACATATCCGGAGGAAGAAACGGAGAAAATACCGGCAAAGCAGAAGAAGGACGAGGAGCTGACGCAGAGAGATGAGCCGGAGCAGATGACTCTGCAGTTGGGGGAAGACGAGCCGGAACCGGAGCCCGGACAGGCAGATGAGGAAAACTCTCCGGGTGATTCGCCGGATGAAAAGCTGCCAGAGCAGACAGACCGTCCGGAGACGGATGGATTATCCGAAGACGATGCGGAGACAGACTGGCTGGATGATGATCCGGAAGAGCCGGAGGATGTGGAGAGAAAGATTTTCTTCACCCTGAACGGAAATCCGCTGTATCTCCCGGCTAAGGCGGACGGGAGCCCCTACTATTTGATGGATCTGCTGCAATATTCGGCCATTGATCTAAACAATCCCAGGGGGGCGGTCAAACTGGCTGTAAACGGCGGGCCGGGTATGTTCCAGCAGCCGTTGGCTTCGGGGGACGTGGTAATTATTAGGGAAGAAGTGAAATAAGGAAGACGGATGATCCGGGAAACGCCAGGTCTGTGCAATAAATGCGCAGACCTGGCTAACCTTTTACGGGTGTTCCAGTTTTTCTGCAAGGGATGGTTGACGGAATGCCGGGAATTGTATACAATCCCATCTTTGACAGTTAGTAAAACAAAAAATCGCTGTAAGCCGTATGATTAC
>CASWRE010000055.1 GCA_949471785.1 uncultured Lachnospiraceae bacterium
GAGCTTGAAAAATACTATCGTCTAAATCAGAAAAAACAACGTCAGGCATAACCGCTTGACGTTTTTACATAACCGCAAGGGTATACTTTTACGTCCTGTAAAAACGGGCAAAATAAAGGAGATATTCTTATGTCAATAGATAAATACGAAATCTTAAATCAAGAAAGAAAGATACAGAACACAAAGAGAAAGGTTGCCGCATACTGCCGTGTGTCTACGGACAACGAAGACCAGGCAAATTCATTTGAAAGCCAGCAGCGTTATTTCAGACAGTATATAGAGCGTAATCCCGATTGGGAGCTTTATGAAGTGTTCGCAGATGAAGGCATCTCTGGTACGAATACGAAAAAACGAAAAGAATTTAACCGCATGATTGCGTGTGCAAAGAACGGTGATTTTGATTTGATTGTAACAAAAGAAATCTCCCGTTTTGCGAGGAATACCCTTGATAGTATATTCTATACCCGTGACCTCAAGAAGCACGGCGTGGGTGTTATCTTTATGAATGATAACATCAACACTTTAGACGGCGATGCAGAGCTTCGCCTTGCCATTATGTCCTCGATTGCACAGGAGGAAAGCCGTAAGACTTCCGAGCGTGTGAAATGGGGGCAGAAACGCCAGATGGAGCAGGGAGTTGTGTTTGGGCGGAGTATGCTTGGCTACGATGTGAAAGACGGCAAAATGTATATTAATGAGGATGGGGCAAAAGTTGTCCGTCTTATCTTCCACAAGTTTGTAAATGAGGGGAAAGGAACTCATGTGATTGCCCGTGAGCTTCGGGAGGAGGGCATTAAGCCCATGCGTGTAAAAGAATGGCAGAACACAGTCATTCTCCGTGTTATCCGCAATGAAAAATACTGCGGTGATTTGGTGCAGAAGAAAACCTATACGCCAGACTTTTTATCCCATGAAAAGAAATATAACCGAGGGCAAGAGGAATTTGTGATTATCAAAGACCATCATGAGCCGATTATCTCCCGTGAGCTTTTCGATAAGGCAAACCGCATTTTGGATGAAAAATCGCTTTCACAGGAGGGCAAAGCTAAACACAGCAACCGTTATCCGTTTTCTGGGAAAATCAAATGCGGATGCTGCGGTTCAAGTTATGTGGCGAGATATAAAACCCGAAAAAATGGAAGCCGCTATAAGGCGTGGCGGTGTCTTGAAGCCGCCAGGCATGGAAATCCTCATGTGGACAAAGCAGGGAATCAGGTTGGATGCAGGGGACTTAGCATACGCAACGAAGACGCTATCCATATCATGTATCTTGTCACGAAAAGTTTAAAATATAATAAGAAAAAAATCGCTGACAATACACTTGCTATTATCAAATCTATAATTTCCTCGGGCGATTCCTCAGATTTGCCGAATGGCATCCAGGCATGCCCGAAGAGCGCGGCAATAGCAAAGCTTGTCGCTGAAATCACAAAAGCCATGAATGAACTTATAAACGGTGTGGAATATGAAGATGATTTTTACAAAGAAATCTTAGATAAAATGGTTGTGAACGACAAAGACCATATCGATGTGTATTTGAATCTGCTCCCCCTCAAATGGAGTTACACGGTTGCAAAAAGCGTAAATTGTCCGCAGGGTAAACCGCTTACGGGAAAGTATCCGCAGGAAGATTCCCGCACAGAACATATCTGCCACGGCCGACGGCGTCCGGGTTTATCCAAATGACATTGGCCCCTGAGATGGAACATTTCAGGGGCTTCTCTACCTATATCCGTCAATGTTCCCATACATACCCGATTGGGCATGGTATACCTCTGGGACAAATAGCGCATGCTGGCGCCCATTTCACCGTCGGGTCCGCCGTATTGGCTGATAATGGCCATAGCCAGTTTGGCGTCGGGGTTTTTGATGTTTACCGGGTATTCCAGTCTCTTTTCATAATTCCACATTTAGCAACATCCTCCTTTCCGGCTGCCCTCCCAGGGCCACGGCTGCATTACCCAGTCCCAGTCGTTGCGGCAGGCCTGGGACAGCTCCATGCTGTCGAGGGTCAGCGGGCCGTACTGGTCGGCATATTCTTTCAGAAGCTCCCGGCGTATCTGGCTGTGCTCCCGAAAATAATCGCAGGCCTTTTCATCGTCGGGATGAGTATCCAGATACAGCAGCGCATCGTAGGCGGCAAAACTTACCAGATCCAGCTGGTGAAGGAGCTGCTCTCTGGTTCTGGCGGCGCATCGTTGTGTACGCATTAACGACACCCCCTTTTTCCGCAGAACGGTTTATACAGTTCAGGGAAAATCGTCCCTGCCGTCAGTGCCTTGTGCAGATCAAATGTCATATGAAAATATTGCCAGGGCACATAAGCCATGGCAACGGGAAAACTGTCTGGTTCCTGATAGGAATGACAGCCGTGTGGTTTTCTTTTATCCATATTTAACTCCTGGAATTTTTACAATAGTATATGCATAGAATTTAGATTTGACATTTGGCATATTTGACATGGGTGAGACGGATCGTATGATTGGAAGATGGGCGGGCCGGAAACCGCTCGCATACCGGGGGAGAAACATCCCGTACCGGAGATGCTCTCCTCGCTTTGTATGACGAATTCTCCGATGAGGTCAGGAATATCGGAACCGGTCAGGTTTTAGAACGGGAACAAGTACCGGCATCTCAGGAGAAAACAGCGGCCGGCGATTAAAGGATGTGTCAGCCGGATTGTTCCAGTACTTTCATCAGAGTATCCCGTTCTTCGGGAGTAGGATGCTTGAGGCGGAACAATTCGCATACCATATCTACCGTGGAGCCCTTGAACCAGAAATCCCTTGCCTGATTGAGATGGGCGCCGCGATACTCTTCCTCATTGCGGATAGGAAAATAGAAAGTGACACCGTCGCGGTAGGACTTGGCAAACCCTTTATCCTTCAATTTTTTGATAAAAGTGTACACGGTACTTTCCTTATAGTCCAGACCGTAGTCCCTTTTTAACTGGCGGATAATTTCATGGGCGGTGACAGGTTCGCCCGAATCCCAGATGCATTTCATTGTCGTCAATTCACAGTCCGACAGTTCAGAAAATCTTCCCATTGGTGCTCCTCTCTTTTGTAACCGGGTATTTGAAATGGTTATTCTATCTTCACTTAATAATATTACCTTGGTCATTATTTGTCAATAAGGCGGGAAAATTATTTTCTATAAACATAGAGTTCGTGAGGCCAATTTTGCGAGGCGGCTATTGACTTTCCCATGGTCCCTTGTTAATATATACTTAGATTGTCCTTCGCCGTAAGGCGGAGGGTTTTTTCATTACAGGGATTGTGAAATGGAAAAGAAAAATAAGAAAATGACGGATGTATTCCCCCACCTGAAACTTTCCGCCGGTTTGACTGATTTGATGGAACTTTCCGAAGTGATCAGGGTAACCATGAACCCGGAAAATACGATGATGTGTGTCTATCTGCTCAGTCAGCAATGGATTGCCAAGGAGGATATTTACCGTCTGGAAGAGTGCATTGAGAATCAACTTTTTAAAAATGTAAAGCTTAAAGTAAAGATTATTGAGAAATTCCATCTTTCCCGGCAGTATTCCGTGGAGAATTTTTTTGATTTGTACCGTCCGAGTATTCTTCTGGAGCTGGAAAGATATAATAAGGTGCTCTATAGCCTGATGCGAAATGCAGGGGTATCTTTTCCGGGACCGAGTACCATGCGGCTTGTGCTGCCGGATTCGGTGATCGCCAAGGATCGCTGCGGCCAGCTCCAAAGTATATTGGAGAAAATATTTGCCCAGCGGTGCGGGCTGGATTTCCATCTGCATCTGGATTTTAAAGATCCGGCGGATAAGGAGGAGCGGGAAGAAGCAGGCCGCAGGCATACCAGGGAATATGTGGGCCGTCTGCTGCGGCGGGCAGGTCATGTACTGGCCGAAAAGGAAGATACCGCGGATAAAGAGAAGCAGAGGACGGCGCCGGCGAAAAAAACGGCCGGAAAAGTTGCCGGGCCTTCCCGAGAAGCTGCGTCGGCGATTTCGACGGCCGGAGGTTTTGCCGGCCGCGGCGGAAGCGGCCAGGGACCGAAGGAGAGACGTTTTTCCCGTCCCTTGAAACGTTCGGATAATCCGGATGTGATTTACGGCCGCGACCCGGAAGAGCAGCCTGTGACCATCGAGAGTATTATCGGAGAGATGGGCGACGTGACGATCCGGGGTCAGGTGCTCACCCTGGAGACCCGGGAGATTCGAAACGGTAAAACGATCCTTATGTTTCATGTCACGGATTTTACCGATACGATCACAGTAAAGATGTTTCTGGAAAATGAGCAGGTACCGGAGATCACAGGCAGATTGAAAAAGGGCGGTTTTGTGAAGATTAAGGGGCGCACGGCCATTGACCGTTTTGACCATGAACTGAGTATTGCCAGCGTTCTGGGATTGAAGAGTATCGGAAGTTTTCTCGCGGTGCGGGAGGACAAGGCCCCGAAGAAGCGGGTCGAGCTCCACTGTCACACCAAGATGAGCGATATGGACGGCGTATCCGATGCGAAAGCCATCATCAGCCGGGCATGCAAGTGGGGCCATCCGGCCATTGCCATCACCGATCACGGCGTGGTGCAGGCGTTTCCCGAGGCCAATCACACTTACGAAGCCCTGGCCGGGGATCATGATTTTAAGGTGATCTACGGTGTGGAAGCCTACCTGGTAGATGATCTGAAGGATATCGTAAATAATGCCGGGGACCAGAGTCTGGACGGTTCTTTCGTGGTCTTTGACATTGAAACCACGGGATTTTCGCCTGTCACCAATAAAATTATTGAGATCGGCGCCGTCCGGGTGGAGAATGGGCAGATCAAAAAGAGGTTTTCGGAGTTTGTCAATCCCCGGACGCCGATCCCGTTTCGTATTGAAAATCTGACGGGTATCAACGACGGCATGGTGGTGGACGCGCCGGGGATTGAGGAGGTACTGCCCCGTTTTCTGGAGTTTTCCGAGGGGGCGGTGATGGTAGCCCACAACGCGGATTTTGATATGAGTTTTATCAAGAAAAACTGCGCGGATTTGGGCATGGAGAGGGAATTCACTTATGCCGATACCGTAGGAATGGCCCGTTTTCTCCTGCCGGGACTGAACCGATTCAAGCTGGACAATGTGGCGAAAGCCGTGGGGGTTCCGCTGGAACATCATCACCGGGCCGTGGACGATGCAAATTGTACCGCCGAGATATTTGTGCGGTTCATAAAGATGCTGGAAGACAGAGATATTCACGACCTTGCAGGCCTCAATGAGACCGGTAAGGTCTCCGGGGATACCATTAGGAAGCTGCCTACCTACCATGCGATCATTCTGGCAAAAAACGATACGGGGCGGGTGAATCTGTACCGACTGGTGTCCGAGTCCCATATTACTTATTATGCCAGAAGGCCCCGTATCCCCAAAAGCCTGTTTCTGAAATACCGGGAGGGGCTTTTGATCGGTTCTGCCTGTGAGGCGGGAGAGCTGTTCCAGGGGCTTTTGCGGGGACTACCGGAGCCGGAAATTGCCCGTCTGGTGGAGTTTTACGACTATCTGGAGATCCAGCCTCTGGGGAATAACGCTTTCATGCTTCGGGAAGACAGGGAGGACGTGCAGACCGAGGAGGATTTGAAGGAGTTCAACCGCCGGATCGTGCGGCTGGGAGAGCAGTTTCACAAGCCGGTGGTAGCCACATGCGACGTACATTTTCTGGACCCCCAGGATGAGATTTACCGTCGTATTATCATGAAGGGGAAGGGATTTTCCGATGCGGACGACCAGGCGCCTCTGTATTTGCGCACCACCGATGAGATGTTGGCCGAGTTTGCCTATCTGGGTTCCGAGAAGGCCGAGGAGGTGGTGGTCGCCAATACCAACCGGATCGCCGATATGATCGATCCGATCAGTCCGGTGCGCTCCGGTAAATTTCCGCCGATTATTGAGAATTCGGATGAAACGCTGCGGGAGATCTGTTACAACCGGGCCTATGAGATTTATGGCGATCATCTTCCACGGGTGGTGGAAGAGCGGCTGGAGAGGGAACTGAATTCGATCATTTCCAACGGCTACTCGGTCATGTACATCATCGCTCAGAAACTGGTGTGGAAATCCAACGAGGACGGCTATCTGGTGGGCTCCCGGGGCAGCGTGGGTTCTTCTCTGGCGGCTACCATGTCGGGGATTACCGAGGTCAATCCCCTGAGCGCCCATTACTACTGTGAGAAATGCCATTATTATGATTTTGATTCTCCGGAGGTGAAAGCTTTTGCGGGACGTTCCGGCTGCGACATGCCGGATAAAGTCTGTCCGTCCTGCGGCGCGCCGCTGAAAAAGGAGGGATTTGACATTCCCTTTGAGACATTTCTGGGTTTCAAAGGGGATAAAGAACCGGATATCGACCTGAATTTTTCCGGTGAGTACCAGAGTAAGGCCCACAAGTATACAGAGGTAATCTTCGGCGCGGGGCAGACCTACCGGGCGGGCACCATCGGTACCCTGGCGGAAAAAACGGCTTTCGGCTATGTGAAAAACTATTACGAAGAGAAGGGCCTGCATAAGCGGAACTGTGAAATTGACCGGATCGTGACGGGCTGTACCGGCATTCACAGAACCACCGGCCAGCATCCCGGCGGAATCATTGTGCTGCCTTACGGCGAGGATATCAATTCCTTTACGCCGGTGCAGCATCCGGCCAACGACCAGACCACGGATATCGTGACTACCCATTTTGATTACCATTCCATTGATTCCAATTTGCTGAAACTGGACATACTGGGACACGATGATCCCACGATGATCCGTATGCTGGAGGATCTGACGGGCTTAAATGCTCAGGAGATTCCCCTGGACAGTAAGGAAGTCATGTCTCTGTTTCAGAACACGGACGCCCTGAAGCTGACGCCGGAGGAAATCGGGGGCTGCCCTCTGGGATGTCTCGGTGTGCCGGAGTTTGGTACGGATTTCGCCATGCAGATGCTTTTGGACACTCAGCCTACAGAATTTTCGGATCTGATCCGTATTGCCGGGCTGGCCCATGGTACCGATGTGTGGCTGGGCAACGCCCAGACGCTGATCAAGGAGGGAAAGTGCACGATTTCCACGGCGATCTGTACCCGTGACGATATCATGACCTATCTGATCTCTATGGGTATGGACAATGCCCAGTCTTTCACGATTATGGAGAGCGTCAGGAAGGGCAAGGGCCTGAAGCCGGACTGGGAAAAGGCCATGCGGGAACACAACGTGCCGGAGTGGTATATCTGGTCCTGTAAAAAGATCAAATATATGTTCCCCAAAGCCCATGCGGCGGCCTATGTCATGATGGCCTGGCGTATTGCCTGGTTTAAGATTTTCCAGCCGCTGGCCTACTATGCGGCGTTCTTCAGTATCCGGGCTACGGCCTTTAATTATGAGCTGATGTGCCAGGGCAGGGAACGGCTGGAATATTATCTGGAGGATTATCAAAAGCGGAAAGACAGTCTGACGAAAAAGGAGCAGGATACGGTGCGGGATATGCGGGTGGTACAGGAAATGTACGCCCGGGGCTATGAGTTCGTGTCGGTGGATTTGTACAAGGCTCAGGCTCACCGCTTCCAGATTTTGGATGGTAAGCTGATGCCGGCTTTGGATACCATCGAAGGTCTGGGGGACAAGGCGGCAGACGCGGTGGTGCTGGCCGCCATGGACGGGGAATTCTTATCGAAGGATGATTTCCAGAACCGGACCAAAGTCAGCAAGACTGTGATTGCCCTGATGGATGATCTGAAGCTCTTTGGCGATCTGCCTCAGTCCAACCAGATATCGTTATTTGATCTTGCCTGATTACGGCATATTATGGAGGAGAGAGAAAGATGAATGCAATGGAAATCAAGCTGCTGCAGCGTCTGGCGGAGATTTATCCCACCATAGCGGCGGCTTCAACAGAGATCATCAACCTGCAGTCCATTTTAAATCTGCCCAAGGGTACGGAGCATTTTATCACGGATATCCATGGCGAATATGAGGCCTTTTCTCATGTGCTGCGCAACGGTTCGGGATCGGTGAAGAAGAAGATTGACGACGTATTTGGCCATACCCTGAGCTATGCGGATAAAAAATCCCTGGCCACTCTGATCTATTATCCCAGAGAAAAGATAACCATTATCAAGAAGTCGGAAAAGCACATCCAGGACTGGTATAAGATTACCCTGTACCGTCTCATTGAAGTGTGCAAATGTGTGGCTTCCAAATACACCCGTTCCAAGGTGCGCAAAGCCCTGCCCGAGGATTTTGCCTATATCATTGAAGAGCTGATTACCGAGAAAGCGGAGATCCTGGACAAGGGAGCCTATTACGAGGCTATCATCTCTACGATCATCGATATTGGCCGCGCCGAGGAATTTATTGAGGCGCTGTGCACGCTGATTAAACGGCTGGTGGTGGACCGGCTTCATATCCTGGGCGATATTTACGACAGGGGACCGGCGCCTCACTGTATTATGGACCGGCTGGTGCGCTACCACTCTCTGGATATTCAGTGGGGCAATCATGATATTGTCTGGATGGGGGCCGCCGCGGGGCAGATGGCCTGCATAGCCACGGTGATCCGCAACAGCGCCCGGTATGGCAATCTGGACATTCTGGAGGACGGTTATGGCATTAATATGTTGCCTTTGGCCACTTTTGCCATCGAAACCTACAAAGGCGACCCCTGTGAGAGCTTTAAAATTCACGGGAAAAATGCCAACAGCTATACCGAGAACCGGGTGAACGTGAAAATGCACAAGGCCATCGCCGTCATCCAGTTCAAACTGGAAGGCCAGCTGATCAGGCGTCGTCCGGAATTCCATATGGAAAAAAGGCTCCTTCTGGATAAGGTTGATTATGAGAAGGGCACGATCACTCTGGACGGTAAGACATATGAGCTTCTGGATACGAATTTCCCCACGATTGATCCCGCCGATCCCTATGCGCTGACCAGGGAGGAAGCGGATATTATGGATCGGCTCTGCGCCGGCTTTGTCAATTGCAGAAGACTTCAGAGTCATATGCAGTTTTTGCTGAACCGGGGAAATCTTTATAAGGTTTACAACGGCAATCTGATGTATCACGGCTGCGTGCCCATGAATGAGGACGGAAGTTTCAAGCCGGTGGAGGTCTATGGGCAGAAATATTCGGGCCGCGTGCTCTATGATGTGCTGGAATCTTATGTGCGCAAAGGTTTTTTTGCCATTGATCCGGAGGAAAGGGAAAAAGGCCGGGACATTATGTGGTTCATCTGGTCCAGTCCGGACTCGCCGCTGTTCGGTAAAGAGAAGATGGCTACTTACGAGAGATATTTTATCAAAGACCCCGAGACCCATGTGGAGATCAAAAATCCGTATTACGATCTGATCAACAAGGAAAAAGTACTGGATACGATACTGACGGGATTCGGCCTTTACGGTGAAGATTCCCATATCATCAACGGCCATATGCCGGTGCGGCTCTCTAAGGGCGAGTCGCCTATGCGCTGCAACGGTAAGCTTCTGATCATCGACGGCGGTTTTTGCAAAGCCTATCAGAAACAAACCGGGATCGCCGGGTATACGCTGATCTACAATTCTTACGGTATGACGCTGGTGGCCCATGATCCTTTCTCATCGACCGAGGAGGCTATTGCCCGGGAGATGGATATTCATTCGGATCGCATTATGGTCAAAAAATCGGACCGCCGCCTTCTGGTGGGGGATACGGACAACGGCGCCCGGATGAAAGAACGTATACAGGAGCTGGAGGAGCTTCTTAAAGCATACCGAAACGGTACGATCAAGGAAGCGGAGTGATATGCCGGGATATATTATGCATTTGACAGAGGGCAAGATGATACAGAGACTGCTGGCCGGGACGAATATCCTGCCGGAGGGAACGGCGGCCCTGTTTGAGACAGGCGTGCTCTTGCCGGATACGAAACGGAAAAAAGAGAAGTATACTTCCCATTTCTGGAACGACGCAGATCTGAATAAGCTGGCCATTGCTCCGGATCTGGATCTGTTTCTCGCAAAATACAAAGGGCGGCTTACCGAACCCCTGCTGATGGGGTACTACGCCCATCTTCATCTGGACTGGCGGTTTGTGGAGGCGCTCTGGCCCCGTTGCTTTCAGTTCCTTGACGGGGCGGGCCGGGAGAGCAGCCTGTGGGATGAAATACGTCAGGTACGGATTCTGGACAGAGATATCACCGTGCCGGTGAATGATTTCTACTCCGACGCCTGGTATTACGGCGACTACAGCCGCATGAACAGTTATTTTCAGAAAAAATACTGCCTGACGGTACCGAAATCAGAGCCGGCGCAATGGGATCGGCTTGGGATGGACGAGGTGCGCGTGGAAGATCTGGAGGCGGTTTTCTCAGAGATTTCCCTCCTGTTTGCGGGAAAAGCCGGACATAAAAACGAGCCGCTCAGAGTCTTTTCTCTGGACGGCCTGGAAAGATTTTTACAGGAATCAGCGGAGTTATTTGTAAAAGAGCTGGTTCATATACCAGCTTTCGGCTAAACAAATGAGCGCCGCATTTACTTTTCAGCAGAGGACGGATCAGGACGTTCGTCGGCTTCGTCATCGCCGGTCCGTGACGTCTCGCCCTGCGGGTCCGGGGCGTCGAAAGGGAGTTCTTTTCTGTCCTGGGCATTTTTGTAGATCAGCATACCGGCATAGATGATCACCGGCACAACGATCGTACAGTACAGGGATATCCGGAACATTTCCGCTGCCCGGGGGCTGTCGATCAGGGCAAATACCATGGTGGATACGTACATAGCCAGTAAAAGAAATACTCCGATCAAAGCAAAGATCCGTTTTTTCATGGGCGCCTCCTGTTTTTGTTCTTATTATATAGGAAAGAATGGCAAAATTCAATCGGCACGGCCTTTGGGTTTACGAATATTTTAGAAAAAGTTCATGCCCGATTCGTTGCATATTGAAAGTGTATCCTCTACAGTATAGTGAGATTGGTATACTTTGCCGTATACTGATGGCGGTCGGGGATGAAGGAGATGTGTATGATGCGATACAAAGTAGTGTTTGCCAGTCAGACCGGCAACACAGAGCTTCTGGCAAAAAAAATATATCATGCGATCGATGATCCCTCCAAGGATATTGAACGAATAACCGCGGCGACGTCGCCTCTTGAGGCGGAGATCTATTTTGTGGGTTTCTGGGTAGACAGGGGCAGTTGCAGCCCGGAGGTTATGGATTTTCTTGACAGCATTCATCACAAAGACGTAATTCTGTTCGGTACCTGCGGAACAGGGCAGGATGAGATTTATTATAATCGGTTAACCAGAACGGTCAGCGGATTGATTCCCGATGATAACCGGTATCTGGGGACCTATCTGTGTCAGGGCAAAATGCCCATGACGGTGCGCAAACAGTATGAGGAATGGATGAAAGACGAGCGGATGACTTCGCGGGCGGCGTATATGATTCGCAATTTTGACGAGGCGCTTCTGCATCCCAATGAGCAGGATCTGGACTGTGCGGTGGGATTTGTGTATAGAATGCTGGAGAAGTGCAGCTTTTCGGGTGGCAGGCAACGGAATACAAAAGAATGACGGGGAGGTAACTATGAGAAGGATCAGGGAAGCGTATGGCAGGTTTATGCAGGGCAGATACGGGCGTAACGGTGTGGATGAATTTGGACGGTTCCTGAGTGTGGCTGCCTTTTTGTTCGTCGTACTGTCTCTTATTTTTCGAAAAATTTTCATCTTTTACTGGATCGGACTGGCTTTGCTAGTGTACTGTTATTATCGGATCTGTTCACGGAATTTTGACAAGCGGTATCGTGAGAATGAGAATTATCTGAACCTTCGTTATAACCGGGCGGTGTTTATACAGCAATTTCGCAGACGCCGGGAAGAATTAAAGACGCACAGGATATTTACCTGCCCCCAGTGCAGGCAGAAGGTGCGGGTACCCAGAGGAAAGGGCCGTATCGCCATCCACTGTCCTAAGTGCGGCAGTGAATTTGTAAAGAAAAGCTGACGGGCGGATATGTTTGGAACAATCACAGTTAATGTTGACGAACTAAAAATCAAAGATTATAAAGTCTACAGGGCCTTTTACTGCGGAGTATGCCAGGAACTGAAAGAGTGTCATGGTCAGATAGCAAGGATGACGCTGACTTATGATATGACGTTTCTGGCAATTCTGCTGTCCGGTCTGTATGAGGGGAACAGCCGTACAGAAAAGCGCCGCTGCCTGATCCATCCCCTGAGGAGGCATACCTGTATCCGCAACGCCTACACGGCCTATGCGGCGGATATGAATCTTCTGTTATGTTATTATGATCTTCTGGATGACTGGGAGGACGAGCGGAAGCTGTCCGGGCTTCTCGGCTCTCTGGCGGTGCGCAGGGCCTTTTGCCGGACGGCGCGGCGCTATCCCAGACAGTACAGAGCTATTCGGCGATATCTGAAACGATTAAAGGCCTGTGAGGCGGCGGGGAGTACGGATATCGACCTGGCTGCAGGCTATACCGGCGACCTGTTTGCCGAAATATTTGCCATGCGCAATGATTCCTGGCGGGAGCTGTTGGGGAGGATCGGTTTTCAGCTCGGCAAATTTATTTATCTGACAGATGCATGGGAGGATGTGGAGCGGGATGAGAAGAGGGGCGGTTACAATCCTTTTCTGTCCCTGAGCCGTCGGGACAATTTTGATCGGGAAGCGGAAAAGATTCTGCTCCTGATGGCCTCCGATGCAGCCAGAGAATTTGAGAAGCTTCCGATTACAGAATATGTGGACATTTTGAGAAATATCCTGTATTGTGGTATATGGAATAAATTTCGGGGCAAAAAGAAAGATAGAGAAGGAAAAAACAGTGTTAGATCCCTATAATGTGCTGGGCGTCCCCAGAGACGCCGGCATGGATGAGATAAAAAAAGCCTACCGCAAACTGAGCCGTACCTACCATCCGGACGCCAATATTGACAATCCGAATAAAGCCCAGGCGGAAGAAAAGTTTAAGCAGATCCAGGAGGCTTACAATCAGATCCTTAAGGAGAAGGAGCGGGGAGCCAGCAGTTATTCCAGCGACAGCCGGGATACCGCCGGTTCCTATGGTCCCTGGGGACGGTATCAGAGTGACTCCGCCGATTATGAGGAGGCGGATCTGGAGCTTCGGGCGGCGGCCAACTATATCAACAACGGCCTGTATCAGGAGGCTATGAACGTACTGAATAATATGAACGGACGCAGCGGCCGATGGTATTATCTCCATGCCATGGCCAATTATGGCGTGGGCAACCAGGTCAATGCCATTGACGATGCCAGACAGGCCGTGCGGATGGAGCCGGGCAATCTGTCTTATCAGCAGCTTTTAAATCGTCTGGAGAACGGCGGCGCTCAGTGGTATCAGGATATGGGCGGCGGGTTTGGCTATCCGCAGACCACTTTCCATATGGGAAGCTGTTGTATGGAGTGTTTGATGCTCAATTTTTTCTGCAACTGCTGTTGCAGACCGTGCTAGGTATTCGTTGCGTCTGTCGGAAACGCTGTGGCGTCGGAGGGAGAGTTTATGATTTCAAGAGAGAAGATGGATAAGATTGTGCCGATTGTTCAGGCGGCTATTGTGGCAGTGTATTTGTTTGTGTATATTGTCAGCGATATTCTTCATGTCAAGAGGATGATGAAAAAAGCTAAAAAAACGATAGAGAAGTAGTATAAAGATTCAAAAAGCGGGAAAGATATAGGTGTGCAAAAGAAAAATACTTATCCTCCCCTTTCGTCCCGGGTGCCGAGTCGGTTCG
>CASWRE010000056.1 GCA_949471785.1 uncultured Lachnospiraceae bacterium
CAGGTTTTATGAGGCCTGCAAGTGTTTTTTTCATTATTTAACTGTCAAACTCCCGGATATGCTGTTTGAAAATAATAGTGTATAATGATATTATCGATTGAGGTGGTCGTTTAGACAGAAATCTGACGCGAAGGGAGAGCATACCATGGGATATCAGAATGAGTGGCTGCTTTTGGAAACAGAAGATGATATTGATGAGATGGAGCACAGACAGCCGACGGAGGAGTTGCTGTTTTATCAGGCGGTAACGAACGGCGATATGGAAGCAGTCAGAAGAAACTGTAAGCAGGAAAGGTTTTTGGACAGCGAAGGTGTTGGCGTGCTGTCCCGGAATGCGGTTACGAACCTGAAGTATCATTTCGTCATTACGACGGCCATGATCACCCGCCTGTGCAGGCAAAAGGGTATGGAGTTGGAACAGGCTTTTCGGATGAGCGATTTTTACATTCGGAAACTGGATGATATCCATACCGTACAGGGCGTACGGGACCTGCATGATGCGATGGTCCTGAATTACACGGAGAAAATGCGCAGGCTTCGGCGAAACGACACAAATTCCAGGCATATCAATGCCTGCAAAGAATATATTTATGCCCATGTGAAAGAGCGTATAACGATAGAGGATTTGGCAGATGAGCTGGGGGTGTCGGCCAGTTATCTCTCCCGGCTATTTAAAAAAGAAACAGGGGATTCTGTCAGCGCCTATATACGGAGACAGAAGATTGAAGTGGCTAAAAATCTTCTGCGGTACAGCGAATACTCTATGATTGATATTGCAAACCGTCTGTCTTTTTCCTCACAAAGCCATTTCATTCAGCAATTCCGCGAGGCTGTGGGTATGACCCCAAAGAAATATCGTGATGTGAATCATATGGTACAGTGGGATATTACGGGTGAATCAGAAGAAAAGGAGAAAGAATAAAACCCGTAGGCGGCGTGGAGGCGATAAAAAGGCCGCCCGGGTCAAACAGGCGCGAACCCAGTGGAGACGGGGCGCGGCGTGAGAAATGTCGTGCCCCGGAATGATCGGGCGTATATTTTCCCTGGAATCGGTAAGCGGGAGATTATTTTAAAGGATCAGCAGGATTTCATTTTCTTTTTGTAAAAGGGATTCCGGAATGTAATTGGTTTCTAATGTTTGGCCGTTCACAGTGAGTTTTTCTACGCCGGATTCTCTGTGATTCGGGTTTTCTATACGAATGTGCAGATGCCTTCCGCGGAAATCTTTTTCGATCTCCAGGAAGTCCCAGTCTTTGGGAACGGACGGGGCGAGCGTTATTCCCTTCAGGTCGGGGCGAAGGCCCAGAATACCTTCCACGCATCCCACCATCATGGTGGAGGCGGTACCTGTCAGCCAGTGTACATGGGAGCGTCCCGGATGTTCGCTGGCGCAACCCTCCGTGAACTGTCCGTAACAATAGGGCTCCAGGCGGCGGATCTCGGCCCGGTCATTCTGGGCTGCGGGAGAGTTTTCCATGAAATAAGTGAAAGCCCGGTCGCCGTGTCCGCACAGGGCTTCTGCCAGGATCAGCCATCCCTGGGACTGGGAGAAGATACCTGCGTTCTCTTTGACGCCCTGGTTGTAAATGACAGCGAGAGCGCCGTCAAAAGCGTGGGCATGATAGGGCGGGGTCATCAGCAGAGCGCCGTAGGCAGTGTTTAGCTTTCTCCAGACATTGTCCAGGGCAGCGCATGCCTGTTTGCTGGTGGCCAGGCCGCTGATGACAGCCCAGCTTTGAGGATTCAGCCACATACTGGCCTCGGGATCTTCGGGGGCTCCGATCCGTTTTCCTGATTCAGTATAGCCCCGGATAAACCGGTCGCCGTCCCAGCACAGGCGTTGGATGAGAGTACCGGTTTTTTCCTGCGTTTTCTCCAGCTCATTTCTATATGCTGCGTCTTCCCGGTACGCGGCGAATTGCTTTAAAATTCCCAGGGCATGATAAAACTGCAGCGCCACAAAAGATGACTCGCCGTTTGCGCCTAGTCGCAGGCAGTCGTTCCAGTCTGCATGGAGTCCGGCGGGCAGACCATGGGGGCCGAGATGATTGAGTGAAAAGTTTATAGCGCGTTTTAAGTGTTCGTATACGCTGTCTTTTCCCTGATCTGCATAGGGGATGACTTCATCTAGAAAGGCGGTATGTCCGGTTTCTGCAATATATTTATAGATAGTCGGAAAGAGCCACAGCGCATCGTCCGCCCGATAGGCAGGATGGCCGGTTTCCAGTCTGTAGGAAGCGTCGTCCGGCGTGTCTTCATGTCCCGGATTGTGGGTGAATTTCACCAGGGGAAGGCCGCCTCCGTTGCTCACCTGGGCGGAGAGCATAAAACGAATCTTTTCCGCCGCCATCTCCGGGGCCAGGTGGATGATGCCCTGGATATCCTGTACGGTATCACGATATCCATAGCCATTACGGAGGCCACAGTAAATGAAGGATGCGGCCCGGGACCAGATGAATGTCATAAAGCAGTTGTAGGCGTTCCAGGTATTCAGCATCGTGTTAAATTCCGGGCTGGGTGTGGCCACTTTTAGATGGTCCAGCTTTTCATGCCAATAGTTTTTCAGCGCCAGCAGCGCCGCTTCCGTCTGTTTTGCCGGGGCAGTATACGCATCAAGGAGAACGGATGCCTCATCGGAGCCGCCCGTTCCCAGCAAAAATACAACGGTTTTCGTTTCTTCTGGTTCTAATGTTACGAGGCAGGAGAGCGCCCCGCAGGAATTCTCATTATAGCTGGTCACATTTCCGAGATTGCCGGATGAGATTCCCTGGGGATCATGATAGCCGTGATACCTTCCAAGGAAATGTTCCCTCTCTCCGCAGTAGGAGGATACATCGGCGCCCGCAAGACCGAAAAAACGTTCCGTCACATTTTTTTCATCCACTTGCCCGTTTTCCGGCAATGCATCCAGATTTCCGTGGATCTGCTGAATAATCCGGTTTTTTTCAAATCGTGTTTTTGTGATAAACAGGGAATATTGCAGATTTACCTGATCCTGTTCATAATTATAGTGATTGGTAAATTCGGCGTAACCGGTCAGTGTGAGGTTCCTGGTGCGGGCGGATCGATTTGTCACGGAGAGGGCCCATACCTCGTGGGATTTCCCAAGAGGGACATAGTAAGATGCCTCGGAACAGATATCGGCGTAATCGGCAGTCATCCGGGTGTAGCCCATGCCGTGGCGGCATTCGCTTTTATATTCACTGGGATCTTTGCCCACCGGCTGCCAGGAGGCGGACCAGTAGTCTTTGGAATCGTTATCACGGATGTAAAGGTATCGGCCGGGCCGGTCGAAACTGTTGAAAATGTATCGAAGTATCCGGCCGTTGGCGCCGGATTTCGCAAAACTGTAACCGCCGGCCTGGTTGGAGATAATGGCGCCATATTCCGGAGAACCCAGATAATTTACCCAGGGCGTCGGCGTATCCGGATGATCTATGACATATTCTCTGTTCCTGTCGTCAAAATATCCATATTGCATAGTATTTGTCCTGTCCTTTCACTTTGTTTTAAACCGGGGCTATGATAAACGTATGTTAATTCTGTGCGTACCGTCTGATAACGCGGCGAGCGTTTCCCGGGGAATGCGGATGAAAGATTCTTCATTTACAGTGAGTTTGTTTCCGTCGCATGAGGCGCAATCCACAATATATGATCCAAAGTCTTTACTGCTTTTATTTTCATAAATAATGCTAAACCTTTTCCCTGCAAAGGGGATGTCGATGGAAGCCGTCCCCTCTGCGTCAAATTGACAGGCCAGGAGTTTCGGATACAGGATCAGGTCTCCGACCTCTCCCCAGACACCGAAAACTTCCGTGATCATTGTCAACATGAACCAGCTGGCCGCACCGGTCAGATACTGGTACATACCGCGTCCGTCAGAGCGGAAATATTCCGGGATTCCCGGATAGATATGGCTGGTGCCAAAATCCAGAGCCGAATCGGCCAGGGTTTTTAGAGCTTTCCATCCCTCCTGCACAAACCCTCTGCGATACAAAGCGTTGGCATACATAACCGTCATATGGGAGAAAACGGCTCCATTTTCTTTTTCGCCGTAGGCGAATCCAAACATACGTCCCATGTCAAATTTCAACTCATGGAAATCTGTGTTCAGTCGGTAACCGCCGATCTCTTTCCTGTAGAGATAATGGTCTGCTGCAGCTGTGATTTTTTTGATCTGATCGTTTTCGGCAACGCCGCTCATAACAGCGAAGACCTGACCGGTCAGCATCATGCGCACATGGTCTCCATAGAAGCCTTCAACGGCGTGGCCGTGATTGTCGTAATAGCTGTTAAACCAGCCTTCTTCCTCGCCGCCGTCGATCCATTCCCGGGTTCTTAAATGTCCCATGAGCCAGTTGGCTTTTTGGATCAGATTTACGGCGAGAGCCGCGAGTGAGACGGTCACGCGTCTGCCGCTGATGGTATGTCGGCATTGGCTTGTATAATCCGACAATATTTTGCGCTTCCGGCGGATATCCTCCAGGGCCTCTGTACTGTCTGCCAGCAGGGCTGTGATTTCTTCCAGGAGTTCAGCCGTATGGGTGGAGGAATGGCTGTCCAGAAGACGGATCATGGATGCAAGATCCAACAGGTTTCCGGCATAAGCACAGGTAAACGCCACACTTTCGCCATGCTCGGAAGCCATATCCAGAGCGTCGTTCCAGTCGGCTCCCCGGAGCCGGTAAATATTATGATCTCCCACTTCATAAAAGGCGGTCAGCTGCTGGATAAGAAGATGTTCCAGGATGGTTCCGGTATAGATCTTATTTTCGGCGGTGCGCTGCCTGTTCCCTTGTTCGGGGTTCCACAAAGTGTCGGTTCCGGTTCCGCGCATAATCTGCATATCTTTAAAGTAAGAAACCTGTTTATACAGAATATCAATATCTCCGGTCTGATTGATATATAGTTTGGTTGTCATCAGTGGCCAGAGTGCGTGGTCCATCCAAACCCTGGCAATCCCGTTCCGGTCAGCCAGGAAATGACCGTCTCCGTTTCCGATAATGGTTGCGTTGGTCCCGTCAATGCGGACGCCGCCATAATTCAAGGCAATCATCTGTCCGACGCTTTCCGGTTCCATCAGCAGCAGGGAAAGGCAGTCCTGCCACAGATCCCTCCATCCGCGGCCGCCCCGTCCATAGTCATGATGCGGAAGGAAAGAGCATCCGAATAACCGGCGCAGGAATGGCTGGAAGCAGACCCACTGCATCAGAGAATCAAAAGCTGATTCTCCTGTATGGAAGGCGGCGCTTACCTGATTCTGCCAGTAGGATTTTGTCTCTGCAAAAGCCGTCTGTATTTTTTCGGAAGTGTTATATTTTTCCCATAATTCCCCAATGGTTTTTTGATCATTTTCTACGCCAAGGAGAAGAATATAGTCCGCTTTCCCGCCGGGGGCAAGAGAAACGGTTTCAAATCGAAAAGCTCCCATGGCTTCTTTTCCGGCCGTACGGCTGAAAGGCGGACAGCCGGGATATTGTTCGTATACGGCGCGGGGATGTGTAAAAGAGCCCCCTTCACCGATGAAATCCTCCACTGTGGGATAGAAACTTTCCGGGGCGCGGCCATTGCCCGTGCAGCCCATAACATAGTAGATCTTTTCATTCGGGCGGTGTCCCTTTTCATCAAAGGACATAGAAGGACAGACAAGGACTCCGTTTTTATTGGTTTCTATGCGATGCAGCATAGAGGTTACGTTTCGGTGGTCGCGGATATTGTCTGCGCTGCGTCCGTAGATGGGAACAGCGGCCAGGGCTGTTAATTCCTGTGTAGCCCCGGAGTGATTCTGCACAGTGACATACATGATTTCCACATTGTCATCTTTAGGAATAAAGGAGGTAACCGTAGATGTCAGCTGATGGACTTTGGAGGATCTTGTCAGAGTCTGCCACATAAATCCTGCTGTCAGATGGCTCTCGTCCTGCAGGGATGAGAACCGGGCCGCTTCCTGTTCCGCGGAACTTCCGGTGACGGAATATACATTTGCGCTGTCTTTAAATAACCAGAAATTACGGGTAGAACGGTTATTATGCAAATTTTCGGAACTTACCGGTTCTAACAGGAAAGTTTCCTGATCGATTTTGGCGTCACCGCCCAGGTTTGGCGTGACAGAACTTTTAAGGCCCTTTTCCGATGCGAGGGGAAAGTACAGATAGCTGGTATTTTCCGGCCGCATTATACGGAAACTGCCGTGCCCATCCGTGAAATTTATATGATTCAATTTCTTTGCTCCTTTCTCACAATTTAAATATATGGCTAACATCATATAGGAGATCCCGTATGAAAAATATAAGGAATATGAGCAAAATATCAGAATCATGACATGAAATGCGGGTAGGGGAAGCAGGTGTTTTCTGCCTGGCATATCAAGAACGAAACAGTGTCATGAATTTGATATTTTTGTTAAAAACTTAATAGAAACGATGAATAGATTAAGCTATAATTCGTCCATCATTAAGCGTGAGGTTCCTGCTTCACGGATTAAAATGAAACCTAATTACAGAAGGAGGATTTTTTCAAATGATGAGAAAGAGAGTCTTTAGTGTTTTATTAGCGGCTTCCATGGCAGCGGGGCTGCTGGCGGGCTGCGGGGGCAAGTCAGAATCCGGTTCGGAAAGCAACAGTACCGCAGAGGGCAGCGCAGCCCCAGCAAGCGGAGATGAAGGTAAGGTAATCAACATCTATACCTGGAACGATGAATTTCGTGAACGTGTGGAGGCCGTTTATCCTGAAGTGGAAGAAACTTCAAAAGACGGTACGGTAACTACGCTAAAAGACGGCACAGAAATCCACTGGATTGTCAATCCGAATCAGGACGGCGTCTATCAGCAGAAACTGGATGAGGCGCTGATGAACCAGCCGGATGCGTCGGCCGATGATAAGGTGGATATTTTCCTGTCAGAGACGGACTATGTAAATAAGTATACAGACGCCGATGCTGATGTGGCCATACCGCTCACGGACCTTGGTATTGATCCGGATACCGATCTGGCAGATCAGTATAGTTTCACAAAAGTGACGGCTTCGGATACCAACGGCGTCCAGAGAGGTTCCACATGGCAGTGCTGCCCGGGATTACTGGTCTACCGCCGGGATATTGCCAAAGAGGTATTCGGCACGGATGACCCCGATGAGATCGCCCAGAAAGTAAATAGCTGGGATACGATCAAAAAAACTGCGGAGGAGCTGAAAGCAAAAGGATATTACACATTCTCTTCCTACGCAGATACGTTTCGTCTGTACGGCAACAGTATTGAGAACTCATGGGTAAGCCCCGGTGAGACAACGATCAATGTCGATCCGCAGATCATCAATTGGGTGAACAGTTCAAAAGAATGGCTGGATGAGGGATATCTTGATAAAAATGTAAAGGGACAGTTTAATGATGACTGGAATAAGGCAATGGGGTCTTCGTCTAAAGTATTCTCATTTCTTTTACCTGCATGGGGCATTGATTTCGTTCTGAAACCGAATTGGGACGGTGAAGAAGGCGTATGGGCGGTTACCGCTCCTCCGCAGGAATACAACTGGGGCGGCTCCTACGTACACGGCTGCACAGGCACGGATAATCCGGAACATGTAAAAGATATTATTCTTGCGGTAACGGCAGATAAAGACAACTTGATGAAAATCTCCAAGGATTATCTGGATTTTACGAATACTACCAGCGGCATGCAGGAAGCGGCGGCAGACGATGCAAATTTCTCCTCCGATTTCCTTGGCGGACAGAATTCTTTCAAATATTTCGCACCGGTTGCGGAAAATATCAAGATCGCACCGCTCTGCGCTTATGATCAGGGGTGTGTTGAGCTGATTCAAAATTCGTTCAGCGATTATTTACAGGGAAATATTGACTATGATAAGGCGAAAGCAAATTTTGAAACGGCGATTATAGAACGCTATCCGGATATTACAGCAGTGCAGTGGCCGGAATAAAGATGAATGGTTGTGGGGCGTGCGTCGCCCCACAGTCCACGGAAAAAGAAAGGAATGTCAGTTTATGGGAACAAAACATAAAAAAGTTGACTATTCAAAATGGGGATATATTTTTATTCTTCCGTTTTTTGTAAGTTTTTTTATCTTTTCTTTTATTCCTCTGGTGGATACGATCCGGTATAGCTTCTTTGAATACTATCGTTCAGGAATTAAAGAAATAGGACCGAATTTTGTCGGAATGGAAAATTATATCAGTCTTCTGGGATCGGATATGCTGAAATATGCAGCAAATACCCTGATTCTATGGGTCATAGGGTTTATCCCCCAGATTGTGATTGCTCTGGTGCTGGCAGAATGGTTTGTAGACGCCCGGTTGAAGATCCATGGATCTCAGTTTTTTAAGGTGGTTATTTATTTGCCGAACCTGATCATGGCGTCGGCTTTCGCCATGTTGTTTTTTGCCATGTTCTCTAATAACGGTCCGGTCAATTCGATTCTTATATCTATGGGCCTGATCAGTCAGCCGATTGATTTTCTGGGTTCTGCGCTGGGAACCAGATCTCTGGTCGGATTTATGAACTTTTTGATGTGGTTTGGAAATTCGACGATTATGCTAATGGCGGCGATCATGGGGATCAGCCCGGATGTGTTTGAGGCTTCTGAGCTGGACGGCTGTAACAGTTTCCAGCGGTTCTTTTACATTACCCTTCCGCAGATACGGCCGATTCTTGCTTACACTCTGATTACAGCCATCATCGGCGGCCTGCAGATGTTCGACGTTCCGCAGATCCTGACGAACGGCCAGGGGACTCCGGACCGTACGTCCATGACTTTGATCATGTTCCTGAATAGTCATTTAAAGAGCAAAAACTATGGTATGGCGGGAGCGTTGTCCGTTTATCTGTTTATCGTCAGCGGTATTTTGTGTTTCATTGTATACCGGATTACCAATAATGACGATCCGGACGGTTCAAAGGCTGCAGCGAAGAAAGCAAAAAAACTGCAGAGGAGGGGTAGATTATGAAATCAAAACAGCCAAGCCATTTACGGAGTATCATTGCGCATACCGTATTGATCATTCTGTCGTTTATGTGTCTGTTTTTCTTTTATATATTGATCATCAATGCAACACGGTCCCATGCGGATTTGCAGAAGGGCTTTTCGGCGCTGCCGGGTGGCAACCTGCTGAAAAACCTCAGCAGCGTAGCCAATGACGGGACATTTCCGATGTTTCGGGGTATTTTAAACAGTCTGATTGTTTCCGGCTGTTCCGCGGCGATCTGTACATATTTTTCGGCGTTGACAGCGTATGGCCTGTATGCATACAATTTTAAAGTCAAAAAGATCGCGTTTACATTTATCATGGCTATCCTTGTTATGCCGACGCAGGTTACGGCAATGGGATTTCTGCGGTTGATTACGAATATGGGCATGTATGATTCATTGCTTCCGCTGATTATTCCTTCGATTGCCTCCCCGTCTGTATTCTATTTTATGTACAGCTATCTGCAGTCTTCCCTTCCGCTGTCTCTTGTGGAGGCCGCGAGGATCGATGGCTGCGGAGAGTTTCGGACTTTCAACCGGATCGTGATCCCGATCATGAAACCGGCGATTGCCGTGCAGGCGATTTTCAGCTTTGTGGGTTCCTGGAATAATTACTTCGTCCCGGCTCTGGTCATCCAATCAAAAGATAAAATGACGGTGCCGATCTTGATCGCAACGCTCAGAGGCGCCGATTACATGAATTTTGATATGGGCAAGATTTATACAATGATCCTGGTGGCTATTGTGCCGATCATCATCGTATATCTGTGTCTTTCCAAGTTTATCATTGCAGGCGTTACCCTCGGTGGTGTAAAGGAGTAATCCTTACAGGCTTTTTCAATTACTGCTATAGTACAGGCCTTTCCGCATTGCGAAAAGCAGCTATAGCAGTCTTTTTTTGATCAGATTTGTGTGCGGTACATGGAGGAGCACACAGGAAACGGAGGAAAAATAAACATCATGGATCAAAATGGCAGTGATATACGAAATGCGCCGCCTTCCGGGCGAGAGATCGCCCATGCCCGGCTGGCAAGAAAAGCGGCTGCAGAAGGCATGGTTTTACTGAAAAATGAGGGGCTGCTTCCACTGAGGGATTCTGTGCCTCTTGCCTTGTTTGGCGGCGGTGCGGTTCGGACAGTCAAAGGCGGTATCGGTTCCGGAGATGTCAATAATCGGGAGAGCATATCGGTATACAGAGGTTTAAAGGAGGCCGGTATAAAGATCACCAGTGAGAGATGGATCGCCGATTATAAGAACCGCTATGAAGCGGCCAGGGCTTCATGGAAGAAAAAAGTTTTAAAAGATGCGGAGCGTGTAGAAAATCCGTTTGACGCTTATGCAGCCAATCCGTTTTCTTTACCGGAAGGACGTGAAATCAGGGTGGAAGATTGGGAAGGCGCTTCGACGGCAGTATATGTGATCAGCCGCATTTCCGGTGAAGGCAGGGATCGCCGGAGGGAGGAAGGGGATTATTATTTAAGTAATAAGGAGTGGGAAGATCTTTTGTATCTGAACCGGGCAGGCATACAGGTTGTATTGCTCCTGAATGTGGGATCACCGGTAGAGCTGACGGATCTTTTGCAGAGGGCGGGAAATATAAAAGCGGTTTTAGATATTTCTCTTCCCGGGCAGGAGGGCGGCCACGCGGCTGCAGATGTACTGTTTGGCCGTGTGACGCCGGGGGGAAGGCTGACTGCCACCTGGGCCAGACGTTATGAAGATTATCCTTCTGCAGAGGCTTTTGGCTATTTAAATGATAATTTGGAAACGGAGGAATACAGGGAAGGAATTTATGTCGGATATCGTTATTTTGATAGCTTTGGGATACAGCCCCTGTTCCCTTTCGGTTATGGGCTTTCTTATACGTCCTTTTTGATAAAAACTGAAAAGGTGCAGAAAACGGAGAGGGGTATGGCTGTTTTTGTTTCTGTAAAAAATACCGGAAAAGTATATTCCGGACGGGAGGTTGTGCAGGTATATGTAACACCGCCGCAAAACGGAGGAGCAAAAGAGTATCAGAGACTGGTCGGTTTTGCGAAAACGAACTTGTTGAAACCACAGGAAAAGCAGACCCTTACGATAATGATAGATCAATCAAATCTTTCTTGTTATTCGGAAGAGTTGCACGCATGGTACATGGAGGAGGGAACGTATGGCCTGTGGGTCGGGAATCATACGGCATCCCTGGAACTGACGGGCGTGTTCGACGTCCGTCAGAAGACGATACTGGAACAGACGAAGAAAATCGGCCCTGAGGAAAGAGCCTTTGGAGAATTAGGCGTGGCGGATTATGCCAGGGAAAGGGCCGATGAATGGCTTAAGATGGCAGAGGCACGGAAGATCCCGGCTTTTTCGTTTATACCGCAGAAAGAGAAGAAGAGGGGATACCCGATATGCCCTGCCGAAGAGCAGCCGGTCACAGATCTGATACCGCTCTTGTATGGAAATATTACACAGGGCGCCAGTATGCTTGGTTCCGCGGGTGTCCGGGTGCCGGGTTCCGCGGGGGAAACGACAGGGGCGTTGGAAGAAAAATATGGGATACCCTCCCTGGTTATGGCAGACGGCCCGGCGGGACTTCGTCTGAGGCAGAGTTATGAAGTGGATCGTGAAACTGGTTTTGTATATGGCGCGGGTGTTCTGGGATCTCTGGAAAACGGCTATTTGGAGGAGACGGAGCACCATAAAAATGCGGATACGTATTATCAGTACTGCACTGCTTTTCCGGTGGGAACTGCACTGGCACAGTCATGGGATATCGGTTTAATGCGGGAATTTGGGGAAGCCGTCGCAGTGGAGATGGAGGAATTTCATGTCCAGCTGTGGCTGGCGCCGGGGATGAATATTCACAGGAATCCGTTATGCGGGCGTAATTTTGAATATTATTCGGAGGATCCCTTTTTGTCAGGAGCAATGGCGGCGGCTGTGACGGATGGCGTACAGAGCCACGGAGGATGCGGTGTGACGATCAAACACTTTGCCTGCAATAATCAGGAGGATAACAGGATGGGAGTCGACGTCCGTGTTTCCGAGCGGGCCCTCCGAGAGATCTATTTGCGGGGGTTTGCGATTGCGGTAAAGAGATGCATGCCTGTTGCCGTGATGTCCGCCTACAATTTAGTCAATGGCGTTCATGCGGCCAATTGCCGGGAACTCTGTACAACGGTTGCCCGTGAGGAATGGGGATTTGAGGGAGTGATTATGTCCGATTGGAATACAACGGTTCCTGAAGACGGAAGTATACCGTGGCAATGCATTGCTGCAGGAAATGATATTATTATGCCGGGGAACCAGAAAGATGATGAAAGTATCCGCGAGGCGTTTGAACGGGGAGAGCTTTCAGAAGAAACCATACGGTGCAGTGCAGGACGGATACTTAAGATGATTCAAAAGCTGACGTTTCCTCACCGGAGACGGCTGCAGGGCCCGGCTCATTGATCCCGCGGCCTATGCGGAGGCGGATATTGCCATGACGGAATTGTTCGGCGGATTTTCCCGGGCTTTTTTAGAACGTTTATAAAGAAACAGGCCTGCTGCAGCCGGGATACGGCCGCCGCAGGAACCTGTACAATCTGTATCATCTGTTAAATCATTTGAATATGTTTGGCGGGAGTTACCTTTTCT
>CASWRE010000057.1 GCA_949471785.1 uncultured Lachnospiraceae bacterium
TGTATCTTCCTTGCTTGTCAGAGGTTAAAAATCGGTATTAACCGACACCCCCTTTCTGAAAAAGAATATTCCTATTATAATGTCCTGTCGTAACCGTTCAAATAGATCCGTGCATTTACTGCACAGTTTAGCTTGACTGAACCGTTACGTCCCGTCTGTCCCTCAGGGGACAAATCGTTCTGACGCATCCAGGCGCATCATATCCTCAGGACGGATCTGCAGTTCAAGACAGATCCTCAGAAGCAGCGCCATGGATAGACTGGTGTGCATCTGTGACGCTTCAATATTGCTGATATGAGTGCGGCTGACTCCCAGCCGCTGCGCTAACTCCTTTTGTGTCAATCCGCGTTCTTTCCTGCAAAATGCAATACGCAGACCCAGCTCTCGGATAAATTCTTCAATTTCATTCATGGGCATCCCCCTTTCTCACCCTGAAATCCTGTAGTATACCTCTGGTCTATTGTACTTTCCAAAAAGATTTTTTTCAAGACCCAAATATTTCTTGACGAATCAATCAATGTGCGCTATAGTACAGAGCGTAGCAATTACGAGATGAAGTCTGCAGGAAAGCGGCCGAACGCCCGCCGAAGGAGTAACACTCTCAGGTATCCCCGATGGGGTAGAAACTGCGGATGGATCGTACTCTGGAGACGCCCGGCTATCCGGGGGCCGAAGGTGCAACATACGCCTGCGCGTATGAATCTCTCAGGCAAAAGGACAGAGAATGCCCCGGCACGATGCGGGCCGGTCATTTTTTGTGTAATATTTTGCATTCCGTTGTTTTGTTTGAGAAGAACCTTGCAGCAGGGTTCTTCTTTTTTATGCACGCTACAGGTAACTGCCAACCATCGTACTATTCATACAGGAGAGAAAAAATGGATTTCACGAAACTTTTAAGTCAAATTGACGATCTGGTCTGGGGCGTACCCCTGATGGTGCTGATTTTAAGCGGCGGCATCCTGCTGACGATCCGGGTCAAATGCCTGCAGGTATCCCGTCTGCCCCTGGCCCTTAAATGGATGTTTCAGAATGAGGAAGGCGCGGAAGGGGAAATCAGCAGCTTCGGCGCGCTGTGTACGGCCCTGAGCGCCACCATCGGCACCGGAAATATTGTAGGCGTGGCCACCGCCGTCTGCGCCGGAGGGCCGGGCGCGCTGTTCTGGATGATCGTAGCCGCCTTTTTCGGCATGGCCACCAAATACGCGGAGGGGCTTCTGGCCGTCAAATACCGCGTGGTGGACAAAAACAGCCACAGCCTGGGCGGGCCTTTTTACTATATTGAACAGGGTATGGGCAAAGGCTGGAAATGGCTGGCCGTGCTTTTCGCCATTTTCGGCACCCTCGCCGGCCTTCTGGGCATCGGCACCATCACCCAGGTAAACGGTATCTCCAGCGCCATCCAGAATTTCTTCGATCCCGATAAGGCAAACTGTGTCACACTCCCCGGATTAGGCGCCTATTCCTGGACGGTGGTCATCGCCTCCGTGCTAGTGGCGGGCTGCGTGGCCATCGTACTGATCGGGGGCGTCAAGCGTATTGCCAGCATCAGCCAGATTATCGTTCCTTTTATGGCGGTTATCTACTTCGTGTTCGGCATCGCGCTGATCCTGCTTAACATCACCCATGTACCTGCGGCGATCGAAACCATCGTGCAGGGCGCTTTCAATCCTCCCGCCCTCGTCGGCGGCGCGGTGGGAACCATGTTTGTCGCCATGCAGAAAGGCGTGGCCAGAGGTATCTTCTCCAATGAGGCCGGCCTGGGAAGCGCCCCCATCGCGGCGGCGGCGGCCCAGACTCACGAGCCCGTGCGTCAGGGCCTGGTCAGCATGACCGGCACATTCATAGATACCATCATCATCTGTACGATCACCGGCCTGTCCATCGTCCTGACGGGAGCCTGGCAGGTAGAAGGCATCGAGGGCGTAGCAGTGACTACCTATGCTTTCCAGAACGGCCTTCCTCTTCCGCCCGTAGTCTCATCCTTTATCCTGATGCTCTGCCTGGTCTTCTTCGCTTTTACCACCATTCTGGGCTGGGATTATTACAGTGAACGTTGTCTGGAATATCTGGTAGGCAACAATAAAACTGTGCTGCTGGCTTACCGCTGGCTGTTCATCCTGACGGTGTTCGCAGGGCCTTACATTACTGTCAGCGCCGTATGGACCGTGGCCGATATTTTCAACGGCCTCATGGCCATACCAAACATGATTGCCCTGTTTGCCTTAAGCGGCGTGGTTGCCAGGGAAACCAAGGCATTCTTTGCTGCAGACAAACACAGAGAATAATAGCTGCAATTGGAAAAGCGCCTGTATCTTATACCATAGTGTTACTATGATTCATAGATACAGGCGCTTTTTTCATTATACAAATCAAACGGCCAAAGAATAAAATATCATTTATCATGGCCGACCACAGTCAGCTATCCTCTTACGCTTCTGCCATGGCCCTGGCCAGCTCTCTCATCTTCTCCCGGGTCTCTTCTTTCAGAGAAGATTTAATCGTCACCATCGGCTCCAGAATCTTGAGTTCCCTCATATCTTCCAGCATGGCTTTCATCTTACGGCCTGCGGACGGAGACCAGCTTCCGTTCTCGATGATACCCACCGTGCGTTTCTGGAAATTCTTAATCTGCAGGTGATACAGGAAATCATGCATACAGGGGAATATACTCGCGTCATACGTAGGGCAGGCCACGATCAGACGATCGTAACGGTAGGCATCCTCGACAGCCTCCGCCATATCACAGCGCGCCAGATCAAAGGAAACCACTTTCTGGCCCATCTCTTCCAGCATCTGTACCAGCTCCTGCACAGCGGCCCTCGTATGGCCGTGAATAGACGCGTAAGCTACTACGATGCCTTTATCCTCCGGCCTGTAACTGCTCCAGATGTCATATTTCTCCAGATAATATCCCAGATTTTCTTTTAAGACCGGTCCATGGAGCGGGCAGATCATCGCGATATCCAGTGTGGCCGCCTTTTTCAGCAGCTCCTGCACGGATCTGCCGTGCTTACCGACGATATTGATGAAATACCGTCTGGCCTCGCAGGCCCAGTCTTCCTCCACATCGAGAGCGCCGAATTTGCCGAAACCGTCGGCGGCAAACAGGATTTTCTCGGAGGATTCATATGTAACCATAACCTCCGGCCAGTGTACCATCGGAGCCATCACAAAGGTCAAGGTATGGGAACCCAGGCTCAGAGTATCCATCTCCTTCACCACCACCTCACGGCCCGACAGATCCATCTCAAAGAAATTATGCATCATGGGGAAAGTCTTGGCGTTCGCCACGATCTGCATAGACGGATATTTCTCCGCCAGAATCTTGATGCTGCCTGCATGGTCAGGCTCCATATGCTGTACCACAAGGTAATCCGGCGTCCTGCCATCCAGAACCTTTTCCACATTGGCCAGCCACTCGTCGGTGCCTCTTCTGTCCACCGTATCCATAATGGCAATCTTCTCATCCATGATCACGTAGGAATTATATGACACGCCGTTGGGCACCACATACTGGCTCTCAAACAGATCGATGGTCTTATCGTCCACTCCCACATACTTTACCGCTTCGGAAACATATACTTCTGACATATTCCGTAATTCCTCCCTGTCGTTATTTTATTCATTGAATCACTCACAGACACAGGCATCCGGTACTTCCCCTTCCGCCTGTCCCCAGAGCGTGTCTGAAAGTTGCTTTCCGACACGCTCTAGTATTACCAAGCTTACCAAATTTTACTCTCGCATTCAAGACCTTCCGCACGATTTTACCCTGCAGAATAAAACAGTTCAGCCTTCGGCTTCATTTCAGACAAGCCGTTACCTAAATCTCTGCAGAACGCAGAATAATATCTTCCCGGGCCGGGCCGTTAGATACCATCGTGATCGGGAAACCGATCTCTTTTTCCACAAACTCAATATACTTACGGCAGTTTTCCGGCAGCTCTTCGTACTTACGGATACCGCGGATATCACATTTCCAGCCCGGAAGGGTTTCATACACCGGTTTTGCTTTCCTGAGTTTCGCTGTGACCGGGAATTCCTTTGTCACTTTACCGTCGATCTCATAGCCGACGCATACCGGTATCTCATCCAGATACCCCAGCACATCCAGCACGGTAAAAGCCACGTCCGTAGTCCCCTGCATACGGCATCCATAACGGGAAGCCACACAGTCGAACCAGCCCATACGCCGGGGACGTCCTGTGGTGGCGCCGAATTCTCCGCCGTCCCCGCCGCGGCGTCTCAATTCGTCGGCCTCGTCGCCAAATATCTCCGACACAAACTCACCGGCGCCCACTGCGCTGGAATAAGCTTTACAGACCGTCACCACCCGTTTAAGCTCATAGGGAGGCAGGCCGGCGCCCACCGCGCCGTAAGCAGCCAGGGTGGAGGAAGACGTCACCATCGGATAGATGCCGTGATCCGGGTCTTTCAACGTCCCCAACTGCCCTTCCAAAAGAATATCCTTTCCTTCCTTCAGAGCATTCCACAGATAGAGAGATACATCCGCCACATAGGGCTCCACCATACGGCGATACGCCATCAATTCCCCGTAGACACTGTCCACAGACAGTAATGGCTTATGGTACAAATGCTCCAGCAGCACATTCTTCTTCTCCACTACCCTCTCGATCTTCTCCCGCAGCGACGCCTCATCGTCAAACAGTTCGCTGACCTGGAAGCCGATTTTGGAGAATTTGTCCGAATAAAACGGCGCAATGCCGGACTTGGTTGATCCAAAGGACGCTCTGCCCAGACGCTCCTCCTCATACTGGTCAAAGAGAATATGGTAAGACATTACAATCTGCGCGCGGTCGGACACAATGATCTTCGGCGTCGGCACATCGCGGTCCGTAATACTCTGGATCTCTTTAAACAGAACCGGGATGTTGAGCGCTACACCGTTACCAATTACACTGGTCGTATGGTTGTAAAACACGCCCGACGGAAGAGTATGAAGGGCAAATTTCCCGTAATTATTTACAATTGTGTGGCCAGCATTGGCGCCGCCCTGGAAGCGCACCACGATATCTGCCTGCTCTGCCAGCATATCCGTGATCTTCCCCTTGCCCTCGTCGCCCCAGTTGGCTCCTACAACAGCAATTACCATAATCAAATTCCTCCCTGTGGAAAAACATTATCTGCCTGAAACTACTGGCAGACCAAAGCTATTATACCCCAAATTCCGCGGAAAGCCAACCTTTTTTCATATGGAATACAATTTCATTTTACCGGCCGCATACATGCGAATCAGGAATCTTCGTCTTTAGAAACCGCGCCGCAAATTTTTTCAGATACATAAAGTTTTCATTTTTCCGGAATATAAGAACCCAAAAGAGGTTCGGGATCACCAGGCACAGGGCAATTTTGACAGGGAACCCCTGCAGTAAGCGCATTTTTACCAGACTGCAGCACAAAACGGTAAGGCATAACGCCCCAAAAGCAACAGATCCATATTTTATATGATACAGAATAAATTTTCGAAAACCTGCTTTAAAATAGATACGGTAGGAAAGATAGGGGTCAAGCAGGCCGGACATGCATCCTGTGCTGATGATTGTGCCAAGCAAAGTCCCGGCAACGCCTAAACGGACAGCCAGCGGGACGGAAATCGCCAGATTCAGGATTCCTTCAAAAATGGGAAGATAACGGGTCTGCCAGTAAAGCCCGATCGCCCGTTTAAAGGTCACGAAGGTTGCCCGCATCCCCTCCAGGTAAAAACTGATGACGATGATGATGAGAGTATTGTCAGATAGCAGATAGTTATCTCCGATCCACAGCCGGATAAACGGCTGCAGCAGGCACAGGAGACAGGTAGAGCAGAAACAGAACATCCATGCATTGATAAACAGTACCCTGTACAGGATTGTGCGCACATCCTCTTTCTCATTAGCGACGGCAAAATCGCCGATACTGGCGGTGATAGAATCGAAGAACCGGTAGGCCGCCGTCTGGACTGCCTGAATAACCAGGGTATAATTGGCATATATGCCGACGGAAGCAAACCCCACAAATTTAGAAATAATCAGGTTGTCTGTCGCATACACAATGACGATTCCTATTTTCTGAAAGAAAAGGGCATAGGCATTTTTCCTGATATCCGCAGAAAGATCCAGACTGAGTTTCTTTACCTTTTTATCTTTCAAAAAAGGGTACATCTTGTCGGTCAGCAGGGCAATGACCATGTTTTGCAGCAGGGAACCGGCAATCAGCAGGCACAAATATATGGCATAGCTCTGAAAAAAGGCCAGAGACAGGATTTGCAGGAGTTTTACAGCGATCTGGAACACGGAAGTGACTATGCTGACAATATATTCCTTCTGATCACAGATAATGAGGGAACGTTTATGAGCACAAAAATAGCTGATATCCGAGCTGACAAGGTAAAGAAGAAAATACAGGTACATGGAGCCGATATGAGCCGGCGGCCCGCCGATAAGGTGGGGCAAAAAAGGAATCAATATGCTTCCCGACGCCAGCACGGCAAGGCCTGTGACGGTATAAAAACGGCGGTAAAGGGCCATGATGGATTTTAAGGTTTCCGTATCCCGCTCTTTCAGGGGCTTGTACAGGGCATAGTTAATGGTGCAGCCGATGCCCAGCTCAGCCAGGGATAAAAAGGACAGTATATTAGAAAACAGTCCATGCAGGCTAAGGTATGTTCCCGGCAGAAAATGGACAAAAAAGCTCCGGTTTACAAACTGTAAAATGAGGATTGCCACATAGGAAAGTTCGGAAAAAAATATATTTTTTGCACTGTTTTTTGTCCTGGAACCCATATTTTTTCTTCCATTGTCCATATACGCTGTCTATATACGGTTATTTTTACTTTTTTCTAATG
Organism: uncultured Lachnospiraceae bacterium; assembly: GCA_949471785.1. Classification (GTDB taxonomy): domain Bacteria; phylum Bacillota; class Clostridia; order Lachnospirales; family Lachnospiraceae; genus UBA11957. The sequence goes on from CASWRE010000057.1 coordinate 6,845, forward strand.
ATATGCCGTTGGGCGCGGGAAATAGCGGAACATCCCAGGTTGACGACGCCGCCCAGACGATGGCCGAATATCCGGTTGATTTTCTGGATACGTCTGGTTCGTCTCCTCTGCTCCGGAGTATGCCAGGAAGCATGATACCAATGGATGCTGTATGTATTTTCAGTTATTTTCAAACGATTGTCCGCATAGCAAAGCGGGGCGAAATATTCGGCGGGAAATATTTCAATCCCATGCACAGACTGGCGTTCCCCATTGAGCCGCAGGCCATAGGATATCAGAAATTTTGTGGTATAAGCAGGGGAAGGTACCATATTGAGCGTACCGTTTTCATTATAAAAAGAAAGCGAATGGTACATATCCCGCATCTGTTTCAGAAGTTCATTTCCCGGCTCCGCGCCAAACCCTAACCCCGGCGCTACGGACGCCCGATTTTCAAATCCCAGGAAAGCTTTATAGTTTAACAGGCTATCCAGGCTTCGCAGTAATTCCACGTCGGTGTCCAGATAAATCCCGCCTTTCCGGTAAATAATATCCAACCGGGCAAAATCAGGGACAAATCCCCACAGCCCGGCTTCATAGGCCTGCGCCATGTACGTGCATACGGAAAAATCGTAATTCGATTCATTCCATTCGACGATCTCATAATCCGGGCAGAATTTTCTCCAGCTTTCGACACAGGCTTTGTTTTTTTCCGGCATGGGTTTGCCGCCAATCCAGAAATAGTGTATTTTTTTAGGGATCATAGGTTTAATACCTTATTATTTTTTTGACGATTTCGCTCAGAACCTGATAATGCCCTGGGAAAAGAAACGACAGGATCATTTTTCCAATACTTCTGACATCCCGGGCATTGCGCAGGATGAATTTCCTGTCCCGAAGAGTCATCCCTTCTTTTTCAGACAACCGGCAGACGCTTATCATATGGCGGGCCAGATAACTTGTCAGGATATTGCGCTGGCATCTGGTTAGATCAAGGCTGCGGTAATAACTCTCCAATTGATAGAAAATTTCCTTTGCATGCCGTACATTTTCCGTCTTGTCGGCGCGGTGCGTAATGGACCCTTCCCGCTGAACATAATTGTAAAGGCAGCTGTCTATATATTTTACCGTGTCTGCCAGCAGGTACAGTTTGGGCGTCCAAAGCTCGTCTTCATGGAGCATGCCCTTCGCAAAATAGAGTCGATGTTCGATAATCAGGCTTCGCCGAACGGCTTTCAGATAGACAGACGGCATCAAAAATCTGGCTTTTACATTATCCAAAATATAATCTTTGCCGCTTTTTATCTTGCCCGGATCAATATAATAACGATTCACACGTCCGATTTTTCTTCCATTCTCAACAATCCATCCGTTAAATTCCAATACGTCCACCGGGTGTTGGGAGAGCTCCTGTTCAATAATGCACAGAGTGTGTTCTTCCAGGAAATCATCCCCGTCGACAAAAAGAATGTATGCAGAGGATGTCTTTGCTATCCCGTAATTCCTGGCATCGGAAAGGCCGCCGTTTTCTTTCCGATAATACTCAAAACGGGAGTCTTTTGCCGCAAAGCTTTTTGCAATGAACGGACTTTGATCCGTAGAGCCGTCATCAACCAGAATAGCCCGGAAATTGCCGTAAGTCTGGCAGGAAATGCTGTCCAGGCATTTTCCCAGTTCCTGTTCAATATTGTAAATGGGGATGATGATATCGTATTTCATGGATGTGGGCTGGCGATATACCGTTGGAGGGAATGGATCAGCCATCTCCTGCAAAATTTAATCTGACTGAAGAGCAGCATAGCGGCTAAAGAAAATCCGGTCTGTGGACCCGTCATTGAGTACAATAATTTCTTCCACTAAGTCAAAGCGTGTCTGCCTCTTGACAGAATCCAGTACTTGCCTGATACTCCTTTCGCAATTGTATACAGGAATTATGACGCCAAACATAAGTATGGCTCCTCCTGGTAATCGCCATTTAATATAGCACATCTAACGACAGTTTTCAAGGATAGAACAGGCGTTTACAGCTCTGACGCCTGCGTAGTGATACACGCCTCCGCCAGTTTTTTAAACCAGGGCAGCGCACGCTCTATCTGGGAGACAGGTACGCAATATGCTATCCTGACATATCCCGGACAGCCAAATTCATCGCCCGGAACGATTAGTAATTCGTATTTTCTGGCATATCGGCAGAAAGCTGCGGAATCCGGCAATAATGACCGAACAAACAAATAAAAAGCCCCTTTCGGGCAAATACAGGTATAACCATATGTTTGAAGGGCATGATACAGCAAATCCCGGTTGTTCTTATATACGCTTAAATCGGCAACCTGCCCTGCACATTCAGCCACAGCCTGCTGAATCAGGCTGGGCGCACATACATACCCCAATGCCCGCCCGGCGCCGCAAACAGCCGCATATACTTTTCCAGACTGTTCCACCTCATCAGGCACAAGAACATACCCGATCCGTTCTCCCGGAATAGAAAGCGATTTACTGTAAGAATAGCAGATCAGTGTGCTTTTATAATATTTTGTCAAATATGGCACATCCGCATTGTCATAAACCAATTCCCGGTAAGGCTCATCGCCAATCAAATAAATGGTATGCCTGTAAAGCGCTGACCTTTCATTCAGAAGCGCCGCAAGCCATATAATGTTTTCTTCAGATATAATTACACCGCTCGGGTTATTGGGAGAATTTAAAAGAACAGCTTTTGTTTTTTCTGTAATAGCCTGCTCCAACGCAGCAAAATCAATTTGAAAATCTTCCTGTCTGGTTTTAACTTCTACAAATTTTCCTCCCGCCGCCTCGACAAATACTTTATACTCAGGAAAATACGGTGTAAAAATAATATATTCATCACCGGGAACTGTAAGCGCCTGAGTGATAATCCTGATCCCCGAAGCAGCGCCGCAGGTAATATAAAAATTGTCTGGCCGGAAAGAAGTTCCAAAGCGGAAATTCAGATTATCCGCAATCGCTTTTCGTGTTTCGAATATTCCCTGCGCCGGTGTATATCCGAACAGTTCCACATCATCTTTCTGATTTAACAGCTTTTCCATTGCTCTACGGACACCGGCAGGCGCCGGAACATTCGGATTGCCCAAACTGAAATCAAAAACTTTCTCTTTTCCAATCTGTTTCGCCCTCTGTTTGCCATATTCAAAATTTTCCCGGATAGCGGATTTCTTTTCTCCTAAATTTATCATTTCCTCTGCTATCATGTTAACGCCTCCCGTTTCCTCTGAATATAACGTCCTATCCTCCTAATCGCCTCCTTCAACTCATCAATAGAATACGCATAGGAGATACGGACAAATCCTTCGCCCGACCTGCCAAACGCACTTCCCGGAACAACAGCAACTTTTTCTTCTTCCAGCAGTTCCATAGCAAACGCTTCGCTGGACATCCCAAACTCACGAATGTCCGGAAACATATAGAAAGCCCCCTCCGGTTCAAAACAGGGAATCCCTAAATGTTCCAATTCACAATATACATAACGGCGGCGCTGATCGTAAGACTCCCTCATGCAGGCGGCATCTGTTTCTCCATTTTTCATTGCTTCAACCGCCGCATACTGGCTGACCGTGGGCGCGCACATGATCGCATACTGGTGCACCTTTGTCATCTGCTCCATAATTTCCCTATGGGCAAACACATAACCCAGACGCCATCCGGTCATTGCAAAATTTTTAGAAAACCCATTTATCAGGATCGTCCTGTCTTTCATTCCCGAAATGCCGGCAATGCTTATATGCTCTTTTCCATAAGTAAGTTCGCTGTATATTTCATCAGAGATTACAAGTATATTATGTTTTTTAATAACTTCTGCCAATTCTTCCAGATCATCTCGTTCCATAATTGCCCCGGTTGGATTGTTTGGATATGATAAAATAAGGGCTTTGCTCCGTGGCGTAATTACATTTTCGAGCCGCTTTGCGGTTAAACGAAAACGGTTTCCTGCTTTCAGCTCGACAGGCACAGGGATTCCATCTGCCATAACAATACACG
>CASWRE010000058.1 GCA_949471785.1 uncultured Lachnospiraceae bacterium
ATGGCAATTTTCGATAAAAGGCGCAGAATGCGCCGTCAATCTGATTATCAGAAGTTTTTCTTCTGATAGGGGAACGGATTTCCCGCGTAGTATTGAAAAAAGAAATGACCCATGTTATACTAAAAAACGTTTGAATAAAAGCATTTCGGCCACAGGATATGGGGTGTACAGAAAGATGTTTTTATATAATCCGGGAAATATTACATAAGACAGAGGGTGACAGGAGGAAAAATATGGAGGAGATGACCATTAGCGTAAAAGATTTATTGCTCAGAATTCTGCTGAAATGGCGGATGATTCTTGTCTGGATGCTGATTGGCGCGGTGGCGTTGGACGGTGTGGGATATATCCGTTCGGCACGGGCGGCCAAGCAGGCTCAGGAAGCTTTGAAAAGCCCGGAAGATGATGAGGAGCAGATGCTTCTTGCGATTTCGGAGGCGGAGGAGAAGCTGTCGGCAAGAGAGGTTGCCGAGGTGAAAACGGCGGTAGGGACGTATCTTGCGTATCGGGAGGATTATCAAAATGCTCTGGATTATAATACGAATTCGATTCGTATGCAGTTAGATCCGAACAGCGTCCCCACGATTACGGTGCAGTATTATATTGATAATCATTATCAGGCGGTTTATCCGGTCATTGAGGCCAGGGATACCACCAGCGACATTATCGCCTCTTTTGCTTCAAAAGTTACCAATACAACGGTTTGTGTACGGATTGTGCAGGAATTGCAGTGGAATATAGATAGCGCCTATGTCCAGGAGCTGATCAGCGCCTATCAGTCTGCGGATGATATTATGACGATTTCCGTGATGGGGCAGGATGAAGAGGCCTGCGAAAAGATGATGGCAATCATTCAGCAGGTAGTGGAAAATGAGACCGCAGGGTTAAAAGCGCTGTACGGCGATTTTGATCTTTCGGTGCTTCATAAACAGTACTATGAGGGCGCGAGCGCTTCTCTGCTGTCCACCCAGCAGACCCAGATAACCGGTTTGAATAATATCAAGGGCGCAATGAATAATATCACCTCAACGATGACTGATGAGCAGAAAGAATATTATGCGGCGCTGCTGGATAAGGAGTTAGTCGAAGAGACGGGCGACGGGCAGGAAGCGGAAGAGGAAATCAAACAGGATGCAGCTGATCAACCGCAGGCAAAGATGATTAACCTGAAATACATTGTGCTGGGGATTTTTGTGGGAGCATTTCTGGCTTGCTGCTGGATTGCCTTCCGGTATCTGATCTCTGCATCACTGCGGGTAAAGGAGGATCTGGAAGAGGTGTTTGGCACGCCTCTTTTGGGAAGCCTGACGGTGTCTGAGGTGGGCAATCGTTTCCTGGGGGCGATTGACCGTTTCATTGTGTCGCTGTTTGCGGGAGGACGGCCGAAATTTTCGGAGGAAGAGCGTATAGAAATGATTTGCGCCGGTATCCGTATCGCGGCCGGTAAGGCGGACATGCAGTCGGTCTACGTGACCAGCGCCTGCCATGATGAAAAGAGCGAGCAGATCCGGGAGCTGCTCTGCGATAAACTGCAGGGTGAGGTGAAAGCGATTTGCCAGGGGAAATCGGTGGTGTATGATCCGGAGTCTCTGGAGCGTATGGTATCGGCAGACGGCGTTGTGCTGGTGGAGATGGTCGATGCTTCCCCCTATGCAGACATCCAGAAAGAGCTGGAACTGTGTAAAATGTACAAGATTCCTGTTATTGGAAGTGTGGTACTGGAGTGATAAAAGGATCAGAAGAATCTGTATAGACAACAGGCATTTTAATAGAAAAAGCGATCAACGGTGAAAAACAGGTTGATCGCTTTTTGTGTGCTCATGGAAGAGACCTGTCAGACCCGGATGAAAGGGACCTGGCATGGAAATTTACGGTTCTACAATCTTTCCTGCAGCGGCGCATGCGGCGGCGGTGGCAGGAGAAGCCAGATAGATTTCCACCTTGGAGGTGCCCATGCGTCCCAGGAAGTTGCGATTGTTGGTGGCTACCACTCGCTCGCCGTCGGTCAGGATACCGCCGGCCCTGCCGCAGCACAGACCACAGCCCGGATGGGTGATGATGGCCCCGGCTTCGCTTAAAGCAGCCAGTGTGCCGTCGGCCATGGCTTCCCGGTAGATCTTTCGGCTGGCCGGGGTTACGATTAGTTTTACGAAAGGAGCCACTTTTTTGCCCTTCAGAATGGCGGCGGCACACTGCAGATCTTCCAGACGCCCATTCGTGCAGGAGCCGATAAATACCTGGTCGATGCTGACGCCGACGAGTTCCCGGACAGGACGGATATTGTCTACCTGGGAAGGACAGGCCATGACGGGAACCAGATCCGACGCCTCATAACAGATTTCGCGCACATATCCGGCGTCGGGATCGCCCTTCAGCGATCTCTCCGCATCGGTGAGGGTGATGCCGCAGTAGTCGGCGGTTTTTTCATCGGGTGTAAACACGGCGCATTTGGCTCCGGCCTCGATGGCCATGTTGGCGATGGTCATACGGCTGGCAACGGACATGGCCTCAATGGCCGTTCCGGTAAACTCCAGCGCCTGATAGGTGGCGCCGTCCGCGCCCAGATCGCCGATCAGCCGCAGGATTACGTCCTTGGATGTCACATGTTCGGGCAGCTTTCCGTTAACGGTTATTTTGATCGTTTCGGGCACTTTGATCCACATCTGTCCGGTACCCAATACCGAGGCCATTTCTGTGTAGCCGATGCCTGAGGAGAAAGCGCCCACGCATCCGTAAGTGGTGGTGTGGCTGTCTGTGCCGAAGGCGATATGGCCGGGTTTTACATATCCTGCCTCTGTCATCAGCTGGTGGCAGATGCCGTCTGAGCGGTGGATGTTTTTTAAACCATATTTTTTTACAAATGCGTTGCCTGTGCGGAAATGCCTGGTGTCATCCACCTGGCTGGCCGGGACCAGATGATCATAGATCAGCACCACTTTGTCCGGGTCCCACAGCTCGGTAAAGCCCATTTCTTCAAATTTATCTGCCACAAAGGGGATGAAGATATCGTGGATCATGACCCGGTCCACATTCACCGTCACGATATCCCCCGGTTTTACGTCTTTGCCGGTGTTCCGGCCGATGATTTTTTCAATGATGGTATGCCCCATGGTTTCCTCCTAATCCAGTCCGTTTCTCTTGCGCATGGCTTTTACCAGCCCGCCGGCCTCCAGAATCTCCACCAGATTGGCGGGCAGGGAGGCGATGGGGTAGGACTTGCCGTTGTGGGTGATCTGACGGTTGACTTCTACCTGTACGGTGTCGCCTTCCGTTACGGCGTCATGCAGATCGGCGTTTTCGATGAGCAGCAGCCCGTTGTTGATGGCGTTGCGGAAAAAGATCCGGGCGAAGGAGCGGGCCACCACGCAGCGGATGCCCAGGGCTTTGATGACTTCCGGAGCCTGCTCCCGGGAGGAGCCGCAGCCGAAATTTTTGCCTGCCACGATGATGTCTCCGGGGTTCATCTGCCCCGCCAGATCGGGCCGCAAAGGTGAGAAAGCGTAGGGTTTCATATCTTCTACGGATTTTAAGGCCAGGTATTCGGTGGGTATGATGATGTCCGTATCAATATCATCTCCCAGTACCCAGACTTTTCCGGAAAAAGTTTCGCTCATATTGATTCTCCTTGTCGTGATTTTAGAGAGTATCCGCCGTGGTGATTTCTCCGCGGACGGCGGAGGCGGTTACGGTGGCGGAGGAGGCCAGATAGACGAAGGAATCCCGATGTCCGGACCGGCCCTTAAAGTTGCGGGTTCCGGTGCTGATCAGGGTTTCGCCCTCGCCGATCACACCCTGGCAGCTTCCCCAGCAGACACTGCAGTTGGGGTTCATCACAATAGCTCCGGCCTCCATGAAGGTGTCCAGAAGCCCTTCGGCCATGGCCTGCTGGTAGACTTCCCGGCTGGCCGGAACCACCAGAAAACGCACTTCAGGGGCGACCTTTTTGCCTTTGATGACGGCGGCGCCCACACGCAGATCCTCGATGCGTCCGTTATTGCAGGAACCGAGAAATGCCTCGTCAATTTTTACGCCCAGGCATTCGCGGGCGGGAACCACATTGTCCACAAAATGAGGTTTAGCCACGACGGGCCGGATTTCCGAGAGGTCAATATCGTAGACGGCGGCAAAACGGGCGTCGGGATCGCTGGTGAAGCAGGCTTTCGGCTCGCGTCCGTGGGTTTTCAGGTAATCCATGGCGACATCGTCCACTTCCATCAGCGCTGTTTTGGCCCCGGCTTCTACGCAGAGATTGCAGATGGAGATGCGGTCGCTCATGGTCAGGCTGTGCAGGCCTTCTCCGGCAAATTCCATGGCCATATAGTTGGCTCCGTTGGCTCCGATGCGTCCGATGATAGTCAGGATCAGATCCCTGGCATAGACGCCCTGGGGCAGTTCCCCGGTGAGGTTAAAGCGGATTGTCTCCGGCGCCAGCAGCCAGGAGGAGCCGGTCACCATGGCGTAGAGGTAATCTGTACAGCCCACGCCGGTGCCGAAAGCCCCCAGGGCTCCGTAAGCGCAGGTGTGGCTGTCTGCCCCAAAGATCAGTTCCCCGGGCCGCACATGCTTTTCCAGCATGATCTGGTGGCAGACGCCCTCGCCTTCATAAAAGGTGATGCCATGCTCCCGGGCAAAGTCCCGCATTTTCTTATGGGTCCCCGCGGTTTTGGGGCTGTCGCAGGGCATATTGTGATCCACAATCCAGACCAGTTTCTCCACATCCTGAATGCGGGGATGTTTCAGATCATTGTTGTACATGTCAATGGTCAGATGGGTGGTGCCGTCGTTGCTCATCAGGCGGTCCAGCGTGACGGTCTGGATGTCCCCGGCGTGAACGGTATCCACACCGGCGGCGCAGGCGATAATTTTTTCAGCCATTGTCATTCCCATAACCTTAATCCTCCTTATTTAATGATGCGATTAATCCGCCCTGATCCAGGATGCGCTGCATCTGGTCGGGCAGTTTCGTACAGGTGAAGGTCTGGCCGTTTGCCCTGATCAGCCCTTCCTGCATCAGAAGCTCCATATGGTCCTGATCGGCCACCTGGTCGTAGAGCTCCTTGCAGACGATCACCGGCAGGCCGATGTTGATGGCGTTGCGGTAAAAGATCCGGGCAAAGGATTTTGCGATTACGGCTTTAACGCCCAGGGCTTTCAGTACGCCGGGGGCCTGTTCTCTGGAAGAACCGCAGCCGAAATTTTCACAGGCCACGATGAAATCCCCGGGCTGCACCCTGGAAGCAAAAGTTGGGTCCAGGGATTCGAAGGCGTACGTTTTCATTTCATCAATAGTGGGAAATAAAATGTACTGGGAAGCAATGATCTGGTCGGTATCCACGTCGGAGTGGAAACGGAATATTTTTCCCATGGGTAAGTCCTCCTTGTATATGTATGACGTTTCGTAACTGCGGAAGTTCCCGATAGTTACATATTTTCTTATTATAAAGCACGGTGGGGATAAAAGCAAATAGATAAACGGGCGGATGATTAGGCCATCCGCCCGCGTAACGGTATATAGAATTAAGTGAATAGGCATATGATAGGACGGGATTACCTCTGCACCCTGGCGCCGGCGCCGCCCATGATGGCTTCCACTTCTTTTTTGCCGGCCATGGTGGTGTCTCCCGGTGTGGTCATAGCCAGGGCGCCGTGGGCCGCACCGTAATTGACCGCCGTTTCGGCGCTGCCCGTAGTCATCAGCCCATAGATCAGACCGGAGGCGAAGGAGTCTCCGCCGCCCACGCGGTCCATAATTTCCAGCCCTTTATAGTCTCTGGCTTTGAAAATTTCGCCGTCGGCCCAGCAGATGGCGCTCCAGTCATTCACGGTGGCGGTCTTTACCTCCCGCAGGGTGGTGGCCACCACCCGGAAGTTCGGGTAAACCTGGGCGGCGTGTTGAATCATCTTCTCGTAGCCATTCAGGTTCAGCTTCTTTAAGTCTGTGTCGTTACCCTCGATTTCGAACCCAAGGCAGGCGGTAAAATCTTCCTCGTTTCCAATCATGACGTCCACATATCTGGCGATTTCCTTATTTACTTTCCGGGCTTTGTCCTGTCCGCCGATGGCGCTCCACATGGAGGGACGGTAGTTCAGGTCATAGGAGATTACGGCGCCGTACTTTTTTGCCGCCTTAATGGCGGCCAGGACGGTTTCGCAGGCCTGCTCGGACAGGGCCGCGTAAATACCGCCGGTATGGAACCAGCGGGCCCCCAGAGTTCCGAAAATGTAGTCAAAGTCAAAATCTTCCGGAGTGGCTTTGGAAATGGCGGTATTTGCCCGGTCGGAGCAGCCTACAGCGCCCCGGATACCGAATCCCCGCTCGGTAAAATTCAGGCCGTTCCGACAGACGCGCCCGATGCCGTCTGTTTTCATCCACCTGATCAGGGAAGTGTCCACACCGCCCTGGAGGATGAAATCTTCTATCAAAAGCCCCACTTCATTCTCTGCGAGGGCTGTGATTACGCCGGTCTTCATGCCGAAGCATTTCCGGAGTCCGCGCACCACATTATATTCTCCGCCGCCTTCCCATGCGCGGAAATTTCTCGCCGTCCTGATCCGTCCCTCGCCGGGGTCCAGGCGGAGCATTACCTCGCCCAGGGAGACTGCGTCATATCTGCATTCCTTTTCTGATCTCAGATTCAATTCCATGAATGTGCCCTCCTTATTTCCGAAGTGAAGCCGTCAGTTCCACCGCTTCTTCTGTCAGCTCGCGGATTTTGTTAAAGTCTCCGTCTTGGATCAGATCGCCTTTTACCATCCAGCTGCCGCCGCAGCAGAGGACTCTGTCGAAGGACAGGTAGTCTTTCAGGTTTTTAGCGCTGATGCCGCCTGTGGGCATGAACTTCATCATGGTATAGGGAGCCGCGAGGGCTTTGATCATGGCAATGCCTCCGGCCTGTTCGGCCGGGAAAAATTTTACCAGTTTCATACCGCGTTTGGCGGCCTGGGCTACCTCGGAAGGAGTCGCACATCCCGGAAATACGGGAATATCTTTTTTCAGGCAATAATCTACGATATCAGGATCAAATCCCGGGCTTACGATGAATTTGGCGCCGGCGGCCACGGCGCGATCGATCTGCCTGACGGTCAGCACCGTTCCGGCGCCCACCGCCATGTCGGGATACTCGCTGCACATCAGGCGGATGGATTCTTCTGCCGCATCTGTGCGGAATGTCACTTCTGCGCAGGGAAGCCCGCCTTCTGTCAGGGCTTTTGCCAGGGGAAGCGCGTTTTTGGCGTCCTCCAATACCACTACCGGTACTACGCCATAGTGATAAAATTGCTGCTCTAAAGTTCTCATAAAGATGCTCCTTTTTTATTTCTATTATTTTGTAATATCATCATTCGTATTCATCAGATTTCGGATTATCGCCGCGTCGTCAGCGGTGCATTTTTATTCGTAAATGATGTCCTCCTTGAATCCTTCCGTTGTGTGTGCTACACTGGCTGAAGTAAGAAAACATAAAGTATATTGACATAATAGGAATTGTGTGATAATTTGTGGATGGAAAAGGAGCTTAGTCAAAATATATACTTCAGTAAGCGAAGGAGGCATTATGAAATACATTTATGCGGATCATGCGGCGACCACGGCAATCAGCGAGGAAGCGAAGCTGGAGATGATGGACTGCATGGACAGGTTTTACGGAAATCCGTCCAGTCTGCACAGGCCGGGGCAGGAGGCGGCGGAGATGCTGGCGGAGTGCCGGGAGACGGTGGCAGGCCTTATGAATGCAGATCCCAGGGAGATTTATTTTACGTCGGGGGGCAGTGAGGCGGATAATCAGGCCCTCCTTACGGCGGCGAAAGTGGGAGAGAAGAAAGGAAAGCGCCATTTGATTTCTACGGCCTTTGAGCATCACGCGGTGCTCCATACCCTGAAACGGCTGGAGCAGGAAGGGTTTGCGGTGACGCTTTTGCCGGTGTATGACGACGGTCTGGTGCGCCCGGAGGATGTGACGGCGGCCATTCGGGAGGATACGGCCTGCGTGTCGGTGATGTACGCCAATAATGAGATTGGCACCGTGCAGCCTGTCCGGGAGATCGGGGAGATTTGCCGTGAGAAGGGCGTACTGTTTCACGTAGACGCCGTGCAGGCGGCCGGTCGGCTGCCCATTGACGTGAAAGATATGAAGATTGACCTGCTTGCCGTTTCGGCTCACAAGTTTAACGGTCCACGGGGTGTGGGCGCTCTTTATTGCAGGAAAGGCATACGTCTGGTGAACCTGATTGAGGGTGGCGCCCAGGAGCGGGGCAAGAGGGCCGGGACAGAAAACCTTCCGGCTATCGCCGGTATGGCTACGGCTTTTGCGGCAGCCTGGGAAACACATAAAGAATCCAACGAAAAGACGGCGGCCATGCGGGACCGGCTCATTGCGGGATTGGAGAAGATTCCTCACAGCAAATTAAACGGCGACAGGCAGAAACGTCTGCCGGGCATCGTGAATTTCTGCTTTGAGGGTATTGAGGGAGAGTCGCTGCTCTTACATCTGGATGCCCGGGGGATTGCGGCCTCATCGGGTTCGGCCTGTACTTCCGGTTCCCTGGACCCCAGCCATGTGCTTCTGGCTCTGGGATTGCCCCATGAGGTGGCCCACGGTTCTCTGCGGCTGTCTATCGGTGAGGAGAACACACCGGAGGAGATGGATTATATCGTTAAGAGTGTGACAGAGGTTGTGTCCTATCTGCGGGATATGTCGCCGGTTTGGGAGGAACTGGAGACGGGGAAGAAACCCCATTTATTATAAAATCGAGGAGGTAGATCATGTTATACAGTGAAAAAGTGATGGATCATTTTCAAAATCCCAGGAATGTGGGAAAGATGGAGGATGCCGACGGCGTCGGCGAGGTGGGGAACGCCAAGTGCGGCGATATCATGAAAATGTACATTAAGGTAAAGGATGATATCATTACGGACGTGAAATTCAATACCTTCGGCTGCGGTTCGGCTATTGCCACCAGTTCCATGGCCACCGAGATGATCAAGGGTAAGAGTATCGACGAAGCGCTGGAACTCTCGAATAAAGCCGTGGTGGAAGCCCTGGACGGACTCCCCACGAATAAGATTCACTGCTCGGTGCTGGCCGAAGAGGCGGTGAAGGCCGCCATAGAAGATTACCGGAGCAGACAGACGGCGAAAGAAATGTGAAAGAAAAAGATGCGCGGTGTTTATTGAAAAAGAGGTGAGATTACGTGAAGAACGAATCTCATCTCTTTTTTGTCATTGGTGGAACAGGAAATACAGAATAAAGCTTTATGAAATCACGCCGTTTTTACTGCATTTAATGGTAACGGATTGTCTGAAATTTTTTGAGATAAGGCCATAAGAGTGTGTGGCAACAGCTACTGCTGTTGCGGAATTGGAGCTCTTGCTGGAGGAAACGGTCTTTATTTTCCAGGTTTTTGCAGGCGCACTGGCGCTATGTGAACAACGAATGCATTTTGAAGAAGAACCATTGTAGCTGAAAGTTGCTTTAGATAGAAACACTCCAAAGGACAGTGCCATCTTTGGCGCAGGTTTTGGTGGTTTTTGTTTTTGTGATTGTCTTGCCTGCGTTACGAAGCGATGATATATTTGACATTGCATGATTTTCTGGAAGCGTATCCTGTATAATAGTTTCTGTATAATAATTATCATTTATTCGATATATAGTTTCACACGTAGATTTTGCATACACACCATCGGGGGATGAGAAAATAAGTGTTAATAGAGCAAATAGAAAAAATGTTTTTTTGATTTTCATAATATTCTCCTTTGTAGATTAATTGATGCTGGTATTTTGAAATAGTGCCTGCTCCCTTAAAAAAATATCATAAGCGTGAAATGTGGTGAATCCCCAGATAAAAAAAAATAATCAAGACAATAGAAGCACAAATGATTATGCCACGTTTGAGCCATTTGCTAAAACAAATTTTATTCACTAAAACATCCATGTCGGTTAGCGAGAAATAATTGCTTACAATATCATGAGGGGTACCAAACTCATGATATAATGCTTCGATTGCGGTTATGTTTTGGGTTTCAATATAGTCTGTAATTTCTGGAATTAATTGTTGGATATATTTTTTTTTCTGATTTACCCATTATGGGAAATAAAGATTTGATATTATTGATATATTGTTTGCATAGCTTATCCATTTTCTGTATCCTTTTTATCTGCGAATGAAGTAAGTATATAATCTACGCCATTAGTGATTTGGTCATAGTTTTGAGTCAATTCATAAAGACGTTTTTTCCCAGTTGCTTCGATGTGGTAGTAAATACGAGTTCTTTTTTTTCCGACTAGCGTTGCGTATTCGCTGATCATCTGCTCATTTTCCAGTTTGTACATCACAGTATAAACCGTATTGAGGGATAATGATAGTAAATTGCAGGAATGCTCCGAGATATATTTAGTTATTTCGTATACATAACTGTCTCCCCTTTCGTTCAAGATTGCGAGCACCAATAGTTCGGTAATGCCAGTTAGAAAACTGTTTTTATATGCCATGCTAAATCTCCTTAATAAAATATTTTACCATAGAATATTTCAAAAATCAATATATCGAAATAAAAAATAATTATTG
>CASWRE010000059.1 GCA_949471785.1 uncultured Lachnospiraceae bacterium
CGGCGGCGCACGTTTCTAACGGGTGAAAGTTCCGAATCCGCCCGGTAGTGGGAAGAATATAGCCGAAGGCAAGGGTGTCCGTCGTGAGGCGGAATCGGTTTGCATTTGTTTGATTATATGGACAGGAATTATCTCTGTGAAGTCCGGGTCTTGCTGTAATAGCGGCCTGAATGGAAAATGGTGAAGGGAGAACGTGAATGGAAATTTTATATGGAAGACCTGATGATTGTGCCGGCCGGGCGCCGGAGGAAAGGGCGGTATACGATTTATTGGATCGCCTGGGAGTGGAATACGGGCGTATTGATCATGAGGCGGTCATGACGATGGAAGCCTGTGAAGAGATTGAGCGGGTTCTGGACGTTGCGGTCTGCAAAAATCTTTTTTTGTGTAACAGGCAGAAAACAGAATATTATCTTTTGCTGATGCCGGGGGACAAATCTTTTCATGCGAAGGAGCTTTCCGCACAGACAGGCTGCGCGCGGCTTTCCTTTGCCAAGGCGGACGCTATGGAAAGCTGCCTTCATATTAAACCCGGCGCGGTTTCCGTGTTAGGACTGATGAACGACAGCGAAAACCGTGTAAGGCTGATCATTGACCGTGCCATTGTCAACAGCGATTTTATTGGCTGCCATCCCTGTGTGAATACATCCAGCCTGAAATTGCGCACTGTGGACCTTTTGGAGCGAATCCTGCCTGCCGTCCACCATGATTATGCCGTTGTAGATCTGCCGGCAGAATAAATGTAAGAAGCCGTTGGCAGTTCGTTATGGCTTCCTTTGTTCACGGCAGCCTTTTCATTCCGTATTTTTTTCCTCTTATTTACCGGATGTATTGACGCATCCTTTTTTTCTGTGCTATAATGCGACAGAAAGATAAAAAAATGAAACGAAAATGATAAAAAATTGTAATAATTAAAAGGGGAATACAGATGAAAAACAGTAAAAAGATTGGCGCATGTCTATTGGCAGCTTTTATGTTGTATACACTTACCGGATGTTCCTTTGCGGAATCCTGGGATCTGCTGTGGGGCTCCCATGAGAGCAGCGCTATGACGGCTGAGGAGATTCATCAGATGAAAGCGGAGAAGGTGGTGCGTCCGGTGGATGAGACCATGGAGGCGCCTGTGTTTGGCGTGGATCTGGGGCAGGTGGCAACCTATCAGGTCGGGGCCAATGCCGAGACACTGATGGTGGATGCCACGGCGGGCAGCGGAGCCGTATCCTACCAGTGGTATAACAACAACGCGGCCAGCAATGGGGGCGGGGAGCCCATTGAAGGAGCTACGGAGACTACTTATACCCCCTCCACAGCGGAGGCCGGTACATTTTACTATTTCTGTGTGGCCACCAGCACACAGGACGGGAAAATCCGTATGTCCACGAGCCAGCTGGCTACGGTGATTGTGGAGGATGAGGAGGAAATGAGTGTTCTCCAGGCCGAAGAGATGGAGGAAGGCGAAGGAGGGCAAGAATAAAATCAGGCATTTGTGGGCCATATCTGCGGATAGGGCCCTTTTTCACTTTTTTTTCTAAATAAATTCTAAAAAATGACAGTTGGGTCAGGGTAAACGGAAATTCATGTTGCATTTTACAGGGATGTCTAGTATATTTACTTGTAGTGCAAAGCAGTGTCCGGCCCGGCTTTCCCGGCATAGGGGCACAAAAAAACGGTTTGTAACAGTGACTGATCGAACTGTTAACAGGCTTTGCGTTGGAGGAGAACATGAGTGAACTTGTGAGAGTTGCCGTGGACGCTATGGGCGGCGATCATGCGCCCCAGGCGATTGTTCAGGGGGCTGTGGACGCCCTGCAGGCGAGGGATAATCTGTTTATCTTTCTGGCGGGCAGAGAGGAGGCCATCCGCGCGGAATTGGCGAAGTATACCTACCCGGCGGACCGGATACAAATCGTGCCGGCAGAGGAAGTCATTGAGACCGGCGAGCCGCCTGTACATGCCGTTCGGTCAAAAAAGAATTCGTCCCTGGTGGTGGCGCTGGGACTTCTCAGAAAAGGTGAAGCCGATGCCTTTGTCTCGGCGGGAAGCACCGGGGCGGTATTGGTGGGCGGCCAGCTTTTTGCCGGCAAATTAAAAGGTGTGGAGCGCGCGCCGCTGGCGCCCCTGATTCCTACGGCGAAAGGGAATGCCCTGCTGATTGACTGCGGTGCGAATGTGGACGCGAGACCCAGCCATCTGATTCAGTTTGCCCGGATGGGTTCCATTTATATGGAAAGCATTATGGGGGTGAAATCTCCCCGTGTGGCGCTGGTAAATATCGGCGCCGAGGAGGAGAAGGGCAACGCCCTGGTGAAGGAGACGTACCCCTTATTAAAAGAATGTAAAGACATTCATTTCGTGGGAAATATTGAAGCCAGGGATATTCCCGCAGGTCAGGCAGACGTCGTGGTCTGCGAGGCTTTTGTGGGAAACGTCATTCTCAAAATGTACGAGGGCGTAGGGAACGCGATGATAAAGAAGATTAAAGAGGGTATGATGACTTCCCTGCGCAGTAAAATCGGCGCGCTGCTTGTCAAGCCGGCTTTGAAGGCGACTCTCAAAGATTTTGACGTCTCCCAGTATGGCGGAGCCCCCCTTCTGGGGCTGAAAGGACTTGTGGTCAAGTCCCATGGCAGCTCGGATGCCAATGAAATAAAAAATTCTATTTTGCAGTGTATTCAATTCAAAGAGCAAAACATAAGTGAAAAAATCAAAGAACACATGAATACGAAGGAAGAGAGGTAAGGTATGGAATTTGAAAAATTGCAGGATATCATTTCCGAAGTATTGAACGTAGACAAAGACGAAATCACTATGGATACGACCTTTGTGGATGATCTGGGTGCGGATTCTCTGGATGTGTTTCAGATTATCATGGGCCTGGAGGAGGAATTCGATATCGAGATTCCTACTGAGATCGCTGAGAAAATGGTTACGGTGGGCGACGCTGTGGAGGCGATCAAAAACGTATAGTACCAAAGGCTTCGGCCAGAGAAACGGCGGGGCGCAGTCGGCGCTTCAACGGTAAGAAAGGGGACAGGAGGACGGTCCGGACAGGGTATGGGCAGTCACCTGTCTCCTTTACTGCCTGTGTAAAGGAGAGATTATGAAGTTGGAAGATTTGGAGAAGAGGATTAATTACCGGTTCGAGAAACGGGAGCTGCTCAGGATGGCCGTGTGTCACAGTTCATATATTAACGAGCACAGAATGGAGCGGCTGGACTGTAATGAACGGCTGGAGTTTCTGGGAGATGCGGTGCTGGAGCTGGTAAGCAGCGAGTATCTGTATCAGAAATTTCCCGAAAAGCCGGAGGGAGAGTTGTCGAAACTCAGGGCCAGCCTGGTCTGTGAGCCGTCTCTGGCCATGAGCGCCAGAGCAATCGGGCTGGAAAAATATTTGCTGCTGGGCAATGGGGAGGAGGCTACGGGGGGGCGTCAGAGGGATTCCATCATTTCCGACGCTCTGGAAGCTGCCATCGGCGCCATATATCTGGATGGTGGGATTACTAATGCGAAAGAGTTTATTTTGGCTTATGTGTTGAACGATATGGAGCATAAGCAGCTCTTTTTTGATAGTAAGACTATCCTGCAGGAACGGGTACAGGGCCGGATGGAAGGTCAGATCTGCTACAGACTGGTGGGAGAAAAAGGGCCGGATCATGATAAGTCCTTTTTTGTAAAGCTGTATATCGGAGATAAAGAATATGGCTCGGGACAGGGACATACCAAGAAAGCGGCGGAGCAGAGGGCGGCATATGAGGCGCTCTGCAAAATCAACGATCAGGAAGGCAAAGCATGTATTTAAAAAGTATTGAGGTACAGGGTTTTAAATCCTTTGCCAATAAAATCAAATTTGAATTCCACAACGGGATCACCGCCATCGTGGGGCCTAACGGCAGTGGCAAGAGCAATGTGGCTGATGCGGTGCGCTGGGTGCTGGGCGAGCAGAGCGCCAAGCAGCTCCGCGGAGGAAATATGCAGGACGTCATTTTTTCCGGCACGGAATTGAGGAAGCCTTTAGGTTACGCCTCCGTGGCGATCACGCTGGATAACGGCGATCATAAGCTGGATACGTCCTACGAGGAAGTGACGGTGACCCGCCGCCTTTATCGTTCCGGCGAGAGCGAATACCAGATGAACGGGGCCGCCTGCCGTCTGCGGGATATCCATGAACTTTTTTATGACACAGGGATCGGTCAGGAGGGGTATTCGATCATTGGCCAGGGCCAGATTGATAAAATTTTAAGCAATAAACCGGAGGACCGGCGGGAACTTTTTGACGAGGCGGCCGGTATTGTCAAATTCAAGCGGAGAAAAGCGACCACACTCAAAAAATTGGAGGAGGAAGAGCAAAATCTGACTCGTGTGAGCGATATTCTTGCGGAATTGACACGACAGCTCGCTCCTCTGGAAAATCAGTCGAAATCCGCCAGGATTTACCTAAAGAAAAAGGATGAACTGAAAAGCTTGGACGTCAATGTGTTTTTGTTGGAAAAGGAGCGCAATGAAAAAGAGCTGGCGTCTGTCCGGGAGAAATACAAAGCGGCCGGGGAGGAACTGTCAGACGCCAATCTGCAGTTGGAAAAGACGAAACAGGAGTATGACCGACTGGAGCAGCAGCTGAAGGAACTGGAGCAGCAGCTCGAGGAGGCCAGACAGGAGGCGTCGGAGCGGGCTCTGGCCAGGAAGCAGATGGAAGGCCAGATCGAGCTTTTGCAGGAGCAGATCCATATGGCCAGGCAGAACCGGCAGCTTCACGAGAAACGTCGTCAGACGATTGATGAGGAACTGGACTCCCGCCGTGGACAGGAGGGCGGGCTGGGCGACGAGCTGTCTGTCGCCAGAAAGGAACTGTCCGCGGCGGAAGAAGAGTGCCGCAGGAGCCGGCAGGAATTGGAAGGCCTGCAGGAGGACATCGCCAGAAGTTCAGAGGCCGTGAACAGGGCGAAAAATGAGCAGATCGACCTGCTCAACAAGAAAGCTTCTGCCAAAGGAAAAATGCAGCGCTATGACGCCATGCTGGAGCAGATCAATATTCGTCGTACCATGTTAAACCAGCGGTTGCTGGTGTTGAAAAAGGACGAGGAGCGTCAGCAGGATATATTAATCGATTACCGTGACGCTCATCGGGCCATGAAAAAGGAGATCGACGGGGGAGAGGCGAAAAGGCAGCAGATCGCACGTCAGATCGAAGAATTGCAGGAACAGATCGAAGACGGGCAGAAGGATGTGGATGCCCGGCAGGCCGCATACCATCGGGAATCTTCCCGGTTGGAGTCTTTACGGAATCTGATCGAACGATATGACGGTTATGGTAACAGCATCCGCCGCGTTATGGAACAGAAAAAGCAGGTGGGCGGTCTGATCGGCGTAGTGGCCGATCTGATCCGAACAGATAAAAAGTATGAGACGGCCATTGAGACGGCCCTGGGCGGCACGATCCAGAATATTGTCACGGAAAATGAGTCAACTGCCAAGCAGATGATCGAATTTTTGAAAAAAAACCGTTATGGCAGGGCCACTTTTCTGCCGCTGTCGTCGGTGCGGTCCAAAGGGGATTACGGCAGGCCGGAGGTTTTGAAAGAGCCAGGTGTGATTCAGACGGCGGACGGGCTGGTACATACACAGGAGCGTTTCAGGACTTTGATGCGTTCTCTGCTGGGCCGGACGCTGGTGGTGGATACGATTGATCACGGTATTGCGCTGGAACGGAAATACCAGTATTCTCTGCGCATCGTCACTTTAGAAGGAGAGCTCTTGAACCCCGGCGGGTCCATGACTGGCGGAGCGTTTAAAAACAGCAGCAACCTTTTAGGACGCCGCCGGGAATTGGACGAGCTGGGCCGCCAGGTGAAAGAGATACGTACGGATCTGGAAGAAAAGCAGGCGCGGCTGGATCATAACCGTTCGCTCAGAAACGGCCTTCGGGATGAATCGGCGACCGTCGCCGAGCAGATGAAGGCGCGGCAGCTGGAGCTCAATACGGCTGAGGTGAATATTCAGCAGGCCGAGGAGAAGATCCGGGAGATCCAGTCCGGCTACAGTCAGCTGAAAGGGGAGAGCGCCGAGATCGAGGGGCAGATCCGGGAGATCAACGAATTCCGGGATTCGATTCGTCAGGAGATGAAAGGGCTTAAAGCGTCTGAGAAAGACAGCCAGGCCGAGGCCGCTTCCCAGGAAGAGCTGCTGGAAACCATGCATGACCGGGAGGCCGAACTGGCAAAAGGCCTGGAGGCGATGCATCTGAAACTGTCCGAGCTCACGCAGCAGATGAATTTCCGACAGGAAAATCTTGCCCGTATCCGACAGGAGATCCGACAGTTTGAAGAAGAACGGGAATCTATCTTTGCCGGTCAAAAGGAACAGGATGAAGAGGAAAAGACCCGGTTGGGGCAGATCGCCCAGGTGGAGGCGGAGGCGGCCAGGGGAGCGGCCCGCGAGAAGGAGCTGGCCGAACAGCTTCAGGTCTTTCAGAAAGAAAAGGAGACTCTACAGGAGTCCCATCGCGGCTTTTTTGCCCGGAGGGAGGAGTTTTCTGATCACAGAAATCGGCTGGACAAGGAATGTTTCCGTCTGAACAGCCAGATAGAGAAACTGGAAGAAAATCAGGAAACTCAGGTAAGCTATCTGTGGGATGAATACGAACTCACGCCTGTACAGGCTCAGGAGCTGCGCATGGACGGCCTGCCGGAGAGGGCAGAGCTGAAAAAGCGGCTGAATGAGGTACGGGACGAGATCCGTCGCCTGGGGCCGGTAAATGTAAATGCAATAGAAGAATACAGGGAAGTATCCGAACGACATGCTTTTCTTTCCGGCCAGCATGAAGACCTGGTTAAAGCCCAGGATACGTTGAAAAATATTATCCGGGAGCTGGACGAGGGCATGCGCCGGCAGTTTAACGAGAAATTCGCGGAGATTCAGAAGGAATTTGACAAAGCGTTTAAGGAATTGTTCGGCGGAGGCCACGGCGCCCTGGAGCTGGTGGAGGATGAGGACGTACTGGAGGCGGGCGTGCGCATCACTTCTCAGCCGCCCGGGAAAAAGCTGCAGAATATGATGCAGCTCTCCGGCGGAGAGAAAGCTCTGACGGCTATAGCTCTGATGTTTGCCATTCAGAATATGAAGCCGTCGCCGTTCTGCCTGCTGGACGAAATCGAGGCGGCGCTGGACGATTCCAATGTGGATCGGTATGCAAATTATCTGCATAAGTTGACAAAATATACACAGTTCATTATTATTACACACAGAAGGGGCACCATGAATGCGGCAGACCGCCTGTACGGTATTACCATGCAGGAAAAGGGCGTCTCCACGCTGGTGTCCGTGGATCTGATTGAGAAAGATTTGGAACAGTAGGAGTACGGGAATGGCAGAAGAAAAGAAAGGTTTTTTTAAACGGCTGGCAGCGGGACTTTCCAAGACCAGGGACAATATCGTATCGGGCATGGACGCCATATTTACGGGATTTTCCAAAATTGACGAGGATTTTTATGAGGAGCTGGAAGAAATCCTGATCATGGGGGACATCGGCGTCCGGACGACGGAGAAAATTCTGGATCGTCTCCGTGAGGACGTGAGCGGACGGCATATCAAAGAACCTTCGGAGTGCCGGCAGCTGCTGATTGACAGTATCCGGGAGCAGATGCAGGTGGGAGAGGACGACTATGTCTTTGAAAACCGCAAGTCCGTGATTCTGGTTGTCGGTGTGAACGGCGTGGGCAAGACCACCACCATCGGCAAGCTGGCCGGAAAGTTTAAGGGTCAGGGCAGAAAGGTGATGATTGCCGCGGCGGATACTTTCCGGGCGGCGGCGGGAGAACAGCTCTCCGTGTGGGCAAACCGGGCCGGAGTGGATATGATCGGCGGCCAGGAAGGCGCCGATCCGGCATCCATCGTTTACGACGCGGTACAGTCCGCTAAGGCAAAGAATGCGGATATCCTGCTTTGCGACACGGCGGGGCGTCTCCATAACAAGAAAAATCTTATGGAAGAGCTGAAAAAGATTTACCGTGTCATTGAGCGTGAATATCCCGAAGCTTATCTTGAGACACTGGTGGTGCTGGACGGAACCACGGGACAGAATGCCATGGCCCAGGCGAAACAGTTTCAGGAGGCGGCCCATATTACCGGTATTGTACTGACGAAACTGGACGGTACGGCTAAAGGCGGTATCGCCGTGGCGATCCAGTCGGAAATGGGGATACCGGTCAAATATATCGGTGTGGGTGAAACTATTGACGATCTGGAAAAATTTGATCCGGATCAGTTTGTACAGGCGCTGTTTAGTACGGAGGAGTGAGAGATGGCGGAAATGCTTACGTTGGAAAGATTTGAGGAGGCAACTGAGGTAGTACATCAGGTAACACGGGAGACGAAGCTGATTTACAGCGAATATCTCAGCAACAGAAGTGGAAACAAGGTGTACCTGAAGCCGGAAAATATGCAGTTTACCGGAGCTTATAAGCTGAGGGGCGCTTATTACAAAATCTCAACTATGACAGAGGAAGAGAGGGAGCGCGGGCTGATCACGGCTTCGGCGGGCAACCATGCCCAGGGGGTGGCCTACGCGGCCCAGAAATACGGTGTGAAGGCCACCATTGTGATGCCCACCGCTACGCCTCTGATCAAAGTGGAGCGAACCAAAGGATACGGGGCCGAAACGATTATGTACGGGGATAATTATGACGCTGCCTGCGAGTATGCTCTGGAGCTGGCCAGGGAGAAAGGGTATACGTTCATTCATCCTTTTGACGATCTGACTGTAGCTACGGGGCAGGGAACCATCGCCATGGAGATCATTCAGGAGCTTCCACTGGTGGATTATATCCTGGTGCCCATCGGCGGCGGCGGACTGGTTACAGGTGTGGCTGCCCTGGCAAAATTATTAAAACCCAACATTAAGGTGATCGGCGTAGAACCTCTGAACGCCAACTGTATGCAGCTTTCACTGGAGCGGGGTGAGGTATCTACCCTGGACGATGTGTATACGATTGCCGATGGTACGGCGGTGAAAACGCCGGGGAAACAGATATTTCCGTATGTTCAGCAGTATGTAGACGATATCGTTACCGTGGAGGACGATGAACTGATCGTGGCTTTCCTGGATATGGTGGAGAACCATAAAATGATTGTGGAAAATTCAGGCCTGCTGACCGTTGCGGCCCTGCGGCATATGGATATCCAGGGGAAAAAGGTGGTGCCGATCTTGAGCGGCGGCAATATGGATGTGATCACCATGGCTTCCGTGGTGCAAAACGGTCTGATTGCCCGGGACAGAGTGTTTACCGTATCCGTCCTTCTGCCCGACAAGCCCGGCGAGCTGGTGCGGGTATCCAAGGTCATTGCCGAACTCAAGGGCAACGTCATCCGTCTGGACCATAACCAGTTTTTCAGTACCAACCGTCATATGGCTGTGGAGCTTAAGATTACGATGGAGGCCTTTGGTACGGAGCACAAGCAGAAGATTCTCAAAGCCCTGGAAGCAAAGGGATTCCGACCGAAGCTGGTGAAACCGAATTTATAAATTTAAGGCAGTTTTTGAAAGGGACGGGCGCAAAATGTTATGCCGTAAAGCCCGGTAAAAAGGACAGAAAAATTTCCGGGAAACCCTGCGATTTCTAAAGGGGTGGATTTCTAAAGGGGCGGGGGGACGCAAATGAAAAAGTATGATAAGCTGATACTGTTTATCATGATTCTGCAGATTGTCGGCTTTTTCGCTGTCATGGAACCACGGCGTATAATGGCCGCCGCGGGAACGGGGAATGCAGAAACGGAAACACAGAATATACCGCAGGGTATTTCCGGGATTCATCTGTGCGCTCTCGGAAAGAGCAGGGTGAAGCTTACCTGGGAAGAATCCTCACATGCCTCCTGTTACCGGATTTATCGGAGAGAAAAGGGAGACGGCATGTATCTATTGGCGGATACGGTTACCGGGGGTTCTTTCACTGATCAGGGGCTGTCCTATGGCCGTGATTATCAGTATCGTATTATTCCCGAGGCCCGGTCCGCTGCGGGAATCGTGGAAGGTAAAGCGGCGTCGGTCACTTACCGGAATGTCAAAGCCGTGTCTGTGAATCACCAGAAATATACATATACGGAAATGAAATCGGACATAGAATTGCTGGCAAAAAATTATTATGGGCTGGTGAGTTATCAGGTTATCGGAAAAAGCACGGACGGGAGAAATATTTATGACGTGATTTTGGGTAATCCGAAAGCCGGGAAAACGCTGCTGGTGGTATCTACGCTGCATGCCAGAGAATATATGGCTTCTCTGTTGTGCATGAATCAGATAGAATATTATTTACAGAATTATTTCAAAAAAGTGGAAATAAAGACGGACTAGCACTATGTAATAGTTT
>CASWRE010000060.1 GCA_949471785.1 uncultured Lachnospiraceae bacterium
AGATTTGCAGGATTAAATTCCATATAGAGGTGGAATTTAAATTCGCAATTGAGAAAATATTAGGGTGTTTGGGAAATTATAAAAATACGGATTTGTCGGTTGAAAGGAGACAGGTTTAATGATATACTTACCAAGTATATCCATGCCTGTCTTTTGTTTTGTCAGGCGGCACGGAAAGCTTGGTGAATATGGAGAGCCCTTAGAAGGGAAAGAGGATCAGCCAGAGAAAAGAAAGTCTCTGTCAGGCTTGATTCACAAACCGATCGGGCTTGTCAATAAAGGAGAAAACAGACAGATGGAAGCATATAAAAAGGAATTTATCGAATTTATGGTGGATTGCGGCGTATTGAAGTTCGGTGATTTTGTGACGAAGAGTGGACGCAAAACGCCCTTTTTTGTTAATACCGGGTTTTACCGGACGGGAGCTCAGTTGAGAAGACTCGGACAGTATTATGCCCGGGCGATTCAGGAAAAATTCGGGGTGGATTTCGATGTGCTGTTTGGACCGGCCTATAAAGGTATTCCCCTCACTGTGGCCGCAACCATGGCTATCAGTGAAATGTATGACGCGGATATCCGGTATTGCTCCAATCGCAAGGAGGTTAAGGATCACGGCGATAAGGGCATCCTCCTGGGCAGTCCGATTCAGAATGGGGACAGGATCGTCATTATTGAAGACGTGACTACGGCCGGTACGTCGATTCAGGAGACGCTGCCGATCTTAAAGGCCCAGGGGGATGTGAAGCCTCTGGGGCTGTGTGTATCCGTGGACCGCATGGAGCGGGGACAGGGCACAAAGAGCGCTCTGCGGGAGATTGAGGAGAAGTATGGCCTTAAGACAACGGCCATCGTAACCATGGCAGAGGTGGTGGAACATCTATATAACAGAGAATACAAAGGAAAAATCGTTATAGATCATACATTAAAAAAAGCAATTGATGCATACTATGCCCAGTATGGCGCAGAAGACGGGAGGTAATCTGATGAATGAAAAAATCTATAAAACTTTATCTCACTCCGGTGCATTGAATTTGACTCTGGGAATTGTCGCTTTGGTGACAGGCGTATCTGTAGGCGTCCTGCTGCTGGTCAATGGCGCCAGATTACTGGGCGAAAAAGCCAAAGTGATGATCTGATCGGACGCAGGTCGGTGTACAGCCGGCTGAAGGGCTGCTATTTTCGGCGCAGAGCCGGAAATGGCAGTCATATTTCGTCTGCCATGGGCATAGGATGGATAGTAGACGGGATATTTTAAATACCTTAGTATGCAGAAAAACCACTATACGGAAGGCGTATCTTATGTAGTGGCGGGGGGTCCGCATGGCGCAGATTTGCGTGTGGAGGAAAAAGTGAGTATCAAAATGACGAAACGGATTCAGCTTATCAGCCGGATTTTTTTTATGCTGTATATGCTGGTTCTTATGTATTTTCTGTTGTTTTCGGATTGGTATGGGCGTGCAAACGTTTCAGAGGAATATCGCTACAATCTGGTGCTTTTTAAGGAGATACGCAGATATTGGGTATATCGTCACAGGTTGGGGGCCATGGCGGTTTTCACGAATCTGGCGGGCAATGTGATTTGTTTTATGCCCTATGGGTTTGTACTGCCGGATCTGCATAAGATTTTCCGGAACGGATTTCTGGTGATCTTTTCCGGATTTGTGGTAACGCTGGGGGTAGAAACGCTGCAGCTGGTGCTCCGTGTAGGGAGTTTTGATGTGGATGATATCCTGTTGAATACATTGGGAACCGTCTTCGGTTATCTGCTGGGGGCGGTGTATCGGGGGGTGAGGAGTAAACGATATGCGAAGAAAAAGGTTTAAATACGCATTTGCCGGGAAAAAGGAGGCGGAAGGAGGACTGGCCTCCCTTACCTATGCCGGGCTTTCTCTGGGGATTTTTCTGGTATCTGTGGTGACGGCGTTGGTCACGAAGGGGAATAACGGTATCCTTTTCGGGGCTATGGGTCTGGCGGCTATGCTTTTTGCTCTCTGCGGCTTTGTCACGGGGCTGGTCAGTTTTTCAGAGAAGGACAGGAAGCACAGAGGGAGTGTGATCGGCTCGCTGATCAACGGGATTCTGGCCGTGACCTGGCTGAGCCTTTATCTTGTAGGAATATGAAACGGAAATTCAGCCGGGCGATTGCCTGAAGGGGATAACAGTGAACGAAAGATTACAGAAACAGTTGGATTTTTTACTTGAGATTGATAAAGAAAAACAGATTTTTCGTCAGACTCACATCCTGGGTTACGGCAGGCGGGAGAACGATGCGGAGCATGCCTGGCATATGGCGGTGATGGCGTTTGTGCTTGCGGAATATGTCGACGATCCTGTGGATGTGCTGCGGGTGGTGCAGATGGTATTGATCCATGATCTGGTAGAAATATATGCGGGCGATACATATGCTTATGATGAGGAGGCCAAGGCTACGCAAAAAGACAGGGAGCTTGCGGCGGCAGACCGGATCTTTGGTATGCTGCCAGAGGATCAGGGACGGCAGATGCGCGAAGTCTGGGAGGAATTCGAGGCATATGAGACGGCGGAAGCCCGGTTTGCCCATCTGCTGGACAATTATCAGCCCCTGTTTCTGAGCGACGCCAACGGTGGACAGGACTGGGTGAGCCATGGCGTGACACGCTCGCAGATTTTAAAAAGGAATGAACGTGCGCTGGATGTTTCGGAAGCGATGGGCCGGGTGATCCGGCAGGTGATTGACAAAAATGTGGAAAAAGGAACGATTCGGGATGAATGAGATGGTGAAAGAACGCTGGGAGCTGGTGTCTCAGAGAATCCGGGAAATTCCCGGAGAAAAGGCGGCGCCGGAGCTCTATCGGGAATATTTTGACAGTATCGCCTGCTTTTTGTATCAGGTGGGGCAGATTGCGGCGGAGGAAGAACCGGGCCGGGGCCTTTCTTTGGAGCTTTTACAGAAACGGTGTGATTCCCTGTACGGGGACATTCTGCCCGGGCAGTATGATCATTCCTACGGGAATCCGGTCTGGGCGGCCGCCTGTTTTGGCCGGGAGATGGGACAGATGCTGTGTTTCCTTTATGCCCAGCTTCGCGGATCGATACCGCTGGCCTATGAAAAACGCTGGGGAGAGCTTACGGCGCTTTTTGAATTGTTTGTGGAGATTTATACGGATTTTACGGACGAAGAGCCGCCAAAGCCGGAGCATGTACGGCAGACTCTTTATTGGTATTACTATGATTACTGCAAAGATATGGTGGAACGACGGGTGCGCGAACAGGTGGACCCCTCTATTTCTTTTGCCACGGATATTGTTATGAATTCCGATTTGACGGATTTTTCCTATCTGTATCGCTATGGAGAATATATTACGGAAAATGAGATCCGCACGGCGGAATATCTGCGCGCCATGTCTGACAAAGAAATAGAGGCTATGGCCCGTACTTATACGCAGGGATACAGGGAGGGATTTGTCCATGCGGGTATTGACCTGTCGAAGAAGCGCACGGTAAATATTCGCTATGCAATCGGTTTTGAGAGAATGATTCGGGCGGCGATCAGGCAGTTTGCTAGTATGGGATTGAAGCCAACGATTTTCCGCAGCGCCGTCCATGCGGTCAGCAAAAGCCAGAACGGGCGTATCGGTTACGTGGGAACTCAGGCGAATCCTCAATATGATTATGACCACCGGATGGATGACGCCCTGTTTCTTGATGAGGATTTTGTGTGCAGGAAGCTGCGGGCCACACGGGAGGCTTATGAGCGGGTAAAGGATCTTGCCCGCGGCCATGCGGGGCCCGCCTGCCTGGAGACTTTCGGCGAGAAGATCTTTGTTCCGGAGCCCAAGAAGGCGTGTCTGCAATATACCGACGCCCAGCAGAAGCTGTCGGCTCGCTGCCGCAATGAGCTGGGGCAGATCACGAACCGATATATTCCGGGGGACGAGCGCAGTTTTACGATTATTGCTTATCCGGTGCAGGAGATCGGTTCCCGGTATGAGGAAATTTTTGCGGAGACCGTGAAGGTCAATAATCTGGACTCCCGCCTCTATCAGCGCATCCAGCAGCGTATGATCGACTGTCTGGATCAGGGGGTGGCCGTGAAGGTGAAGGGGGCAAACGGCAACCGCACCGATCTGCGGGTGGCCCTCCATGCTCTGCGGAATCCTTCAAAAGAGACGATTTTTGAAAACTGTGTGGCTGATGTAAATATTCCGGTGGGCGAGGTATTTACCAGTCCGATGCTGGCCGGCACAGAGGGGCTTCTTCACGTGAAGCAGGTATATTTAAATGGACTGCCCTACAAAAATCTGGAGATGTCCTTTACGGACGGACAGATTATGTCGTATACCTGTACGAATTTTGAGACGGAAGAAGAAAACCGGGCCTACATTAAGGAAAATGTACTCTATAATCATGATACGCTGCCGCTGGGTGAGTTCGCCATTGGCACCAACACTACGGCTTACCGTATGGGGCGCGAATATCATATTGAGGGGCGGCTGCCCATACTGATTGCGGAGAAGACAGGCCCTCATTTTGCGGTGGGCGATACCTGTTATAGTTGGGCGGAAGATGTAGCGGTGTACAATCCCGACGGTAAGGAGATTATTGCCCGGGATAATGAGATTTCCCTTCTGCGGAAGGAAGATCCGTCAAAAGCGTATCTGAACTGCCATACGGATATCACGATTCCTTATGATGAGCTGGCCCTTCTGGCCGTCATTCTGCCTGACGGCCGTGAAACGGCGATTATTCGTGAGGGACGGTTTGTGCTGCCGGGAACAGAGGCATTGAATGAGCCGTTAGATAAAAAATAGTAACAGTAAAACCGCAGGTTCAACTGCTACGAAAAATAATTTCCATGAGTATGGATAGTATTGACATTAACTTTTCATATCGTTACAATACCCATAGCAACTCTATGGGTATTTTTATTGGTCAGGCGATAGATTTGGGAAAGGATGGAAACGACATGGCGAAAGTTGGAATTGTGATGGGCAGTGACTCCGATATGCCGGTAATGGCAAAAGCTGCCGACATGTTGGAAAAACTGGGCGTGGATTATGAGATGACGATCATTTCCGCCCACAGGGAGCCGGATATTTTTTATGAGTACGCGAAGGGGGCGGAAGAGAAGGGGATTAAGGTGATTATTGCCGGAGCCGGCATGGCGGCCCATCTGCCGGGGATGTGCGCGGCTATTTTCCCGATGCCGGTCATCGGAATTCCGATGCACACCACTTCCCTGGGAGGGCGGGATTCCCTGTATTCCATCGTGCAGATGCCCACGGGTATTCCGGTGGCTACGGTGGCTATTAACGGCGGGGCGAATGCGGGTATTCTGGCGGCCAAGATCCTGGCGACTTCGGACCCGGAGCTTTTACAGAGGCTGAAAGATTATTCGGTGGAGATGAAGGAACAGGTTGTGGCGAAGGACGCAAAGCTGAAAGAAGTCGGTTACAAAAATTATCGGTAACGGTTCGAGAGTTTTACAGATACATGCAAAGAACAGTTGATATGTATCTGCGTTCTGGCAGTATGTGTTTTGACCTGTGTTGAACAATTACAAGTATTTTGAACAAATGGGAGGCCTATATGGATTACAGAAATGCCGGTGTGGATATTGAGGCCGGATACAAATCGGTGGAACTGATGAAAGAGCATATCAAAAAGACCATGCGGCAGGAGGTACTGACGGGTATCGGCGGATTTTCCGGCGCTTTTTCCATGGAACGGTTCAAGACCATGGAAAAGCCCACCCTGGTGTCCGGCACGGACGGCGTGGGTACGAAATTAAAGCTGGCATTTTTGATGGATCGGCACGATACGGTGGGTATCGATTGTGTTGCCATGTGTGTTAACGATATCGCCTGTGCGGGAGGAGAACCGCTGTTTTTCCTTGATTATATTGCCTGCGGCAAAAATTATCCGGAAAAAATTGCGGCCATCGTCAGCGGTGTGGCTGAGGGCTGCGCCCAGTCCGGTGCGGCGCTGATTGGCGGTGAGACAGCGGAGATGCCCGGTTTTTATCCCGAGGATGAATACGATCTGGCCGGATTCGCGGTGGGGATCGTGGATGAGAAGGAATTGATCACTGGCGAAGAGCTGGCTCCCGGCGATGTGCTGGTGGGCATGGCCTCCTCGGGCGTACACAGCAACGGTTTTTCCCTGGTGCGCAAGGTGTTTGACATGACCAGGGAATCCCTGGACACGTATTATGACGAGCTGGGCAAGACTCTGGGCGAGACTCTTCTGGCGCCCACGAAAATTTATGTGAAAGCTTTGCGCATGGTAAAGGAAGCCGGAGTGCGCATTCGGGGCTGCAGCCATATCACAGGCGGCGGATTCTATGAGAATGTGCCCCGGATGTTAAAGGATGGCGTTCAGGCGGTTATCGAGAAAAACAGCTATCCGATTCCTCCGATTTTCCCGTTAATGGCGGCAAAAGGGCAGATCGAGGAGAAGATGATGTACAATACCTACAATATGGGTATCGGTATGGTACTGGCTGTGTCCCCCGATGATGTGGAGAAAACCATGGCGGCTGTCCGCGAGGCTGGAGAGACTCCTTATGTGATCGGCCGTATCGAAGCCGGGGATAAAGGAGTGGTCTTATGTTGAGAATCGTAGTGCTGGTGTCCGGAGGCGGTACCAATCTGCAGGCTATTTTGGATGCCGTTGACGACGGGAAAATTACGGATACTCGGGTGGAGGCCGTGATCAGCAATAACGCCGGCGCCTATGCTCTTGAGCGGGCGGCCAAACGGGGGATTCCTGCGGAAGTTGTGACTAGAAAGGCCATTCCGGACAGAGAAGCATATGACCGGGCTCTGCTTGCGGCCGTGCAGCGTTACCGTCCTGATCTGGTGGTATTGGCAGGGTGTCTGGTGGTGATCCCGGAGATTATGGTGGACGCATTTCCGAATCGGATCATCAATATCCATCCGGCGCTGATTCCCGCTTTTTGCGGTACAGGCTATTATGGCCTGAAAGTGCATGAGGGGGTTCTGGCCCGGGGAGTAAAGGTGACGGGAGCCACCGTGCATTTTGTAGATAAAGGAACGGACACCGGCCCCATCATTTTGCAGAAGGCCGTTGAGGTGCGGCAGGGGGATACGCCGGAGATCCTGCAGCACAGGGTTATGGAACAGGCGGAGTGGGAGATCATGCCCAGGGCGATTGATCTGATTGCCAGAGGGAAAGTTACTGTTACAGACGGCCTGGTCCGCATCGGTGAGTAGGATGAGATTTATGGAGGGCAGCTTAAGATGAAGATATTAATTGTGGGAAGCGGCGGCAGAGAACATGCCATCGCGTGGAAAGTGGCTCAGAGTCCGAAGGCGGAGAAGATTTATTGCGCCCCCGGTAATGCGGGAATTGCGGAGTATGCCGAATGCGTGAATATAGGGGCTATGGAGTTTGACAGGCTGGTGGCCTTTGCCAGGGAAAAAGAGATTGACCTGACGGTGATCGGCATGGATGATCCCCTGGTGGGCGGCGTGGTGGACGCTTTTGAGGCGGCCGGTCTCAGGGTGTTTGGGCCCAGGAAAAATGCGGCTGTTCTGGAAGGCTCCAAGGCGTTTTCCAAGGATCTGATGAAAAAATACCATATCCCCACGGCGGCCTATGAGACTTTTGACGATCCGCAGAAGGCGCTGGAATATCTGCAGACTGCCCAGATGCCCATCGTTTTAAAAGCGGACGGTCTGGCTCTGGGGAAGGGGGTTCTGATCTGTAATACTCTGGAAGAAGCCAGAGAGGGTGTGAAGACCATTATGGAAGAGAAAAAATTCGGCTCGGCCGGGAGCCGGATGGTTGTGGAAGAATTTATGACCGGCCGGGAAGTATCGGTTCTCTCCTATGTGGACGGAAAAACTATCAGGCCGATGACTTCCGCCCAGGATCACAAACGGGCGGGAGACGGCGATACAGGGCTGAATACCGGCGGCATGGGCACGTTTTCGCCCAGCCCCTTCTACACGGAGGAAGTGGAGGAATTTTGTAATAAATATATTTTCCAGCCCACCGTGGATGCCATGGCCGCCGAGGGAAGGCCCTTTAAGGGAATTATTTTCTTCGGCCTGATGCTGACGGAAAAAGGGCCGAAGGTGCTGGAATATAATGCCCGTTTCGGCGATCCCGAGGCCCAGGTGGTGCTGCCCCGGATGAAAAACGATATCGTCGACGTATTTGAAGCATGTATTGACGGGACGCTGGATCAGATTGAACTGCAGTTTGAGGACAATGCCTGTGTCTGCGTGGTGCTGGCCTCCGACGGTTATCCTGTCTCTTATAAGAAAGGATTCCCCATCAAAGGCCTGGAAACGGTCAAGGAGCATGACGGTTATTACTGTTTCCATGCCGGAAGCACTTTTAAAGACGGCCAAATCGTCACAAACGGAGGCCGTGTGCTGGGACTTTCCGCTCTGGGCAGCGACCTTGTGGAAGCCCGTGCCAACGCTTACAAGGCTGTGGGATGGGTGGATTTTGAGAACAAATATTACCGTCATGATATCGGAAAGGCGATAGACGAGGCGTAAAAGCTAATAACGGTTGCTGATATTCCGCAGAGAATACAGGGTAAGCGCCCGGAGAAAAGGAGATGTTGTCATTTTCAGGGAAGAAGAATGACAGGGAGGCCTGATGATTCCGCGGGGACAGAAAGCTGGATTGGCCGTGAACAGTAACCGGATACAGATTACTTTTCACGGCCTGGGGCCGCTCAAAGTAACGATTCGGGTCGGCATTCCAAGTTTTGCTGCGCAAAAGCCGGCCCTCACTCCTGAATCATGTTCTTACGGAATGCGCAGTATATGCGCATTCCTGACCCTTGAACAGTAACGGATACAGATACGTTAATAAAATAACAAAGGAATCGGCTTGACTACGAACCTTTTTATGGTAAAATCCCATCTTTGACAGTTAGTAAAACAAAAAATCGCTGTAAGCCGT
>CASWRE010000061.1 GCA_949471785.1 uncultured Lachnospiraceae bacterium
TACCTACTGCACGATCAACCGCTTTATCGACGGCTGTACCTACTGCACGATCAACTGCTTTATCGACGGCCACGCCCACCGCACGGTCAACTGCTTTGTCAACCGTTTTATCGATGATTGAAGCGATCATTTCCAGATCTTTTTGCTCTAACATTTTCTGACCTCATTTTCTAGTACAGATCATTTTTTGCTGCCAGATACTCATGGATACCTCTGGCGGCCGCTTTTCCGGCCCCCATGGCCAGAATTACCGTAGCGGCCCCGGTTACGGCGTCACCGCCGGCATAAACGCCCTCTTTAGAAGTCTTGCCGTTTTCCTCGTCGGCAATGATGCATTTCCTGCGATTCACATCCAGCCCGTAGGTGGTGGAGGAGATCAGCGGATTCGGCGTGGTGCCCAGAGACATGATCACCGTGTCTACCTCGATCTCAAATTCGGAATCGGGAATTTCCACCGGTCTTCTCCTGCCAGAAGCATCGGGCTCGCCGAGCTCCATGCGAATACAGCGGATGCCTTTTACCCAGCCTTTATCATCGACCAGGATCTCGGTGGGATTTGTCAGGAGCTGGAAATCAATCCCTTCCTCTTTCGCATGGTGGACCTCCTCCTGCCTGGCGGGAAGCTCCGCTTCGCTTCTGCGGTAAATGACATGCACTTCCGCCCCCAGACGAAGAGCCGTTCTGGCCGCATCCATGGCCACGTTGCCGCCGCCCACGACGGCTACCTTCTGGCCCTTGCGGATCGGCGTATCATACTCGTCCAGGTAAGCTTTCATCAGATTATTCCTGGTTAAGAATTCATTGGCGGACATAACGCCGTTAGCCGTTTCGCCGGGGATACCCATGAACATGGGAAGTCCGGCTCCGGAACCGATGAATACGGCTTCATAGCCCTCCTCTTTCAGCAGCTCGTCGATAGTCACGGATTTTCCGATGATTACGTTTGTCTCGATCTTTACCCCCAGAGATTTTACATTCTCAATCTCCTCGTCCACAACCCTGCTTTTGGGCAGACGGAATTCGGGAATACCATAGGAAAGCACGCCGCCCGCTTTGTGCAGCGCCTCAAAGATCGTCACGTCATAGCCTAATTTTGCCAAGTCGCCGGCACAGGTAAGTCCTGCGGGGCCCGCGCCGATCACGGCCACTTTGCGACCAAGCTTTGTCTCAGCAGTCTTGGGCCTGATACCGTTTTCCTTGGCCCAGTCAGCCACAAAACGTTCCAGTTTTCCGATGGATACAGGATCACCTTTGATACCGCGGATGCACTTGCCCTCGCACTGGCTCTCCTGGGGACATACGCGGCCGCAGACTGCCGGAAGGGCGCTGGACTCGCTGATCACCTGATATGCTTTCTCGATATTGCCCTCTTTTACCTCGGCGACAAAATCAGGGATATTGATGGACACGGGACATCCCTGAATACATTTGGCATTCTTGCAGTGCAGGCAGCGGACTGCCTCCTCTACGGCCTCCTCGCGATTGTATCCCAGGCAGACCTCCTCAAAATTTTTTGCTCTCTCTGCCGGATCTTGTTCCCGGACAGGTACTCTCTTTAATACATCAGCCATTATTCGTCACCTCCACAATGTCCGCATCCGCCGTGATGGGTCTCCGCCTCTTCCTGTTTCAGTTTGGCGCGGCCCTCCTCTGTCCTGTACATAGCCTGTCTTTGCATGGCCTGGTCAAAATCGATCAGATGGCCGTCAAATTCCGGCCCGTCCACACAGGCAAATTTCACTTCGTCTCCCACCATCACACGGCAAGCGCCGCACATACCGGTACCATCCACCATGATCGGATTCATACTGACAACGGTGGGAATACCCAGCTCTTTCGTCATCTTGCAGACAAATTTCATCATGATCATTGGCCCGATGGCAATACACAGATCATAGGATTTGCCCTCTTTATGTACGAGATCGTCCAGGCAGGCCGTCACCATACCCTTGCGCATATAAGAACCGTCGTCAGTGGTCACATACAGATTGCAGACCTCTTTGAACTGTTCCTCCAGAATCACCAGATCTTTCGTTTTCGCGCCAATAATCGCATCCGCTGTAACGCCATGCTCATGGAGCCATTTTACCTGTGGATATACGGGAGCCGTACCGACACCGCCGGCAATAAAAAGAATACTTTTCTTCTTCAGCTCTTCAACGGGAGTACCAATCAGATCAGAGGGGCGGCCCAGCGGCCCGACGAAATCCTGAAAAGCGTCTCCGGTTTTCAGGAGCTTCATCTTCATCGTAGACGCGCCGATCGGCATGAACACAATGCGCACGGTACCTGCTTCGCGGTCGTAATCGCAGATCGTCAGCGGTATACGCTCACTGACCTCATCAACTTTTGCAATGATAAACTGGCCAGGTTCACAGTGTTTTGCCACACGTGGGGCTTCCACGATCATGGAATAAATGTTATCCGCCAGTTTCTCGGACTCTAAGATTTTGTACATAATCTCCTCCTTGGAATATTTTCTAACGCCGCGGCGCTGAATACATGGCTTACGTGGACGTATACGGCTATCCCGGGTATTATCCGGAATAGCTGTAAGTCTCGCTGGCTGCATAGCTGCTCTTTCCCTGGCCGTTCACCAGAATCGCGTAGAAGGTATGCTCGCCCTCCGGCATCGGTATGGGTTCGCCGGTGTACCGCGTTCCCGTATCGCTGGTCGGCATTTTGTCAAACGAATAGTAAGCTTTACAGCCGTCCGGCACAATGATCTGAATCTCTGCGTCCATCCCCCGAATAAATTCCCCTGAACTGGGTGAAATCTTTGGTGGATCGGGCACAGGAAACGCGATCGTATAGGTGAACTGGGCAATATCACTGGAAATCCCTTTCTTGTTAACGGCTATGGCCTGCACAACAGTGACTCCCTCTTCGTCCAAACGGATCTTCTGATCAAATACCCTGGATTTTTCATCGGGTATGCTGCCGTCCAACGTATAGTATATCACACTTCCCTCCTCGCTGGATAGGGAAAATGTCTGGTAATCGTCATATTCACCCTCTTCAAGATCTGACTTGGGGGTTTCGCTGATATAATCGGCAAACTGGGCGCGTATATTTTTATCGCTGCTGTCCGAAAGCAGGGATTTGATTGCGTCGGTATCTTCCTGGTCTTCGTAAATCCGGATCAACAATTCAAAAGCCGAAGCGTTGTTCGGATACAGGCCTATGATTTTCTGCAGGGCCGATATCGCTTTATCCGTCTCCCGCTGTTCAATCAGGATTCGCGCTTTCAGAAGCCAGGCGTCTGCGTCCTCCGCCTCCAGGCCAATGGCCTTTTGTACACGGTCATAAGCCTGATCATATTTCTGATCTGCGTAAGCCCTTTCCGCGCGTTTCATCTGATACTCATAGGAATTCTCGTTCTGATACCGTGCGTTAAGCTGCAGGACGCCGTAAATGATGGCGGCAGCCACGATAAAAGTAATCAGAACAGCCAGCCGTATCCTGCGCTTCTTCTGCCTTTTCTGCTCCGCTCTCCGCATACGGGAAACACGGTAGATCTCTTCTGGGCCGTCAAGCCGGCTCACCGGCTCCTGATCTTTCTTTTTGTTGCTTTTTTTGCCCAAATGCTGGTCCAGGAAATCACCGAACACCTGATAATCAGACACCAGCTGCACTTCCGTTCCGCATCGCGGACATACCAGTACCCCGTCATCCAGGGGAAAACCGCATTTTTTGCATTCCATAAGCTATCGCCCCTTTCATCTGGATTGTGTAACTGTACAATGCTTCACAGTTACCGGATTTCTATTTATCATAATGCCTCAAATTCTTCCATTGTCATAAGAACTTTTCTTGGCTTGGTTCCCTCCTCGCCGGTGACCACCCCTGCCTCACAGAGCTGGTCCATAATCCGCGCCGCCCGATTGAACCCGATCTTAAACATTCTCTGAAGCATACCGATAGAAGCTTTGTCCTTCTCAATAATAAATCTGCCCGCCTCGGCAAAAAGCGAGTCTCTGTCGGACTCTGTGGATACAGTACCGCCCACAGTGGTATTGGTAATCTTTTCGGATATGGATTCGTCATAGGATACAGGCTCTTTGTTGGCTGTCAGGAATTCCACAACGGCGCTCACTTCCTTATCGGACACGAAGCTGCCCTGCAGTCTGGCCGGTTTTGGATAACCCTGTGGATAAAAGAGCATATCGCCCTTGCCCAACAGCTTTTCCGCCCCCACCATATCCAGAATTGTGCGGGAATCCACGCCGGAGCTGACGGCAAAAGCCACACGGGAAGGCATATTGGCTTTAATCAATCCGGTAATAACGTTGACGGAGGGTCTCTGGGTAGCAATGATCAGATGGATACCTGCAGCCCTGGCAAGCTGTGCCAAACGGCAGATGGCATCCTCGACCTCCTTGGAAGCCACCATCATCAAATCCGCCAGCTCGTCTACGATTACGACGATTTGCGGCATTTTTACCGGCTTTTCTTCATCCTCCACGTCTTCAATGGCTTCTACTTTTTTATTATAGCCCTTCATATCGCGGACATTATATTTGGCAAATTTATTGTAACGATCCTCCATCTCGGCCACGGCCCAGTTCAGAGCTCCCGCCGCCTTCTTGGGATCGGTGACTACTGGAATCAACAGATGGGGAATGCCGTTGTAGACGCTTAATTCTACTACTTTGGGGTCAATCATGATCAGCTTAACCTCATCCGGATGGGCTTTAAAGAGAATACTCATGATCAGAGTATTGATGCACACCGACTTACCGGAACCAGTGGCTCCGGCGATCAGCAGATGGGGCATTTTCCCGATGTCAGTGATTACGGGCTGGCCGGCAATATCTTTCCCCACAGCGAAAGCCAGACGGGAATCAAAGGCCTTAAACTGCGGGGTATCCAGAAGATCCCTCAGGTAAACGGCGCTGTTTGACTCGTTGGGAACTTCGATACCCACAGCCGCTTTACCGGGGATAGGCGCCTCGATGCGGATATCGGCCACGGCCAGATTCAATTTGATATCATCGGCCAGATTGACGATACGGCTGACTTTCACGCCCTGTTCCGGCTGCAGCTCATAACGGGTTACGGTAGGTCCGCAGCTCGCGTTGGTCACGGTAACTTTGACGCCAAAGCTCTTTAACGTACTCTCCAGCTTTTGAGCCGTCTCATACAGTTTCTGATCGCTGTCTCCGCCTTTCCCTTTTCTGCTTTTCTGCAACAGCTTCATGGGAGGGAATTGATATTCTTCCTGTATCGGTTCCTGATCGGCAATCTCTGAAAGAATCTCCTGATTTTGCTGATGTTTCTCCTTCACCGTCATTTTCTTTTGTTTCTTCTTTTCCCCGGACCCGGCTTCCGGTTCCTGTATCGGCTCTTCGGATTCATCCCCCATCATCGGGGCGGGATCTACCGGTGACAGAGGGCGCTCGATATGAAATTCCGGTTTCTTTTCCGGTTTCTTTTCCGGCGTCGGTTCCTGTATCGGTTCGGTTTCCGCCGGAAACTCTGTCTGAGCCTTTGCTTCCGCCTCCTGCCGTATGATATCCATGGCAGAAATTTTCGTTTTCTTTTGACTGCGCAGGCTGTCCTCCGCCTCCTGCGGTACGGACGGATTTTCCTCGCCATGTTTCAAATCTGTCAGCTCAAAGTGTACGCCGGCCTGAGCCTGTTCTTTTCTGCGCTCCCGCTCTTCCTGTCGAAGATTTTTTCTCGCATTATTTCGGTCGCGATGTTCCTGGACTATTTCCTGCTGCTTTTTCTGGACCGTTCGAACGGCTTTTTCACTGCCGTCTCGTATGGGCTGCATAAAAGATTTGCGGGTCAAAAGAACCAGGCTGATAATCATACCGACAGATAACAATATGTACGCGCCGGATTCTCCCACAACGTAGCTCAGCCCTTTCGCCAGCAGGCCGCCGACCATACCGCCGCATACATGATCGCTGACGGCGGCCCTGTACAGGTCGGCAGCCTTATCCGCCGTATTTCCCACAAAAAGCATCTGCGCCATGCCGCATATGCAAAAAAACAAAACCAGCAGACTGCCATTTAACCGAAACTTTTCCTGGAGAGGCTGATTACCCAGCCCCAATCGTACCCATACAAAAAACAAAACAGGGAACACATATCCCATAAGGCCGAACAGGCCAAAAAACAATGAAGCGCAGAGATTTCCAATCACCCCGCAAATGCCGAACGTACTCAAAAACAGAATCAGGCAGACAGCCAGCGTAAACCACAGGATGCACTCCCTGACAAACAATTCCTGCCTTCTTTTCGAGGATGTTCTTCTGCGCCGCGGCGTCGTTGTTTTCTTTCTTTGCGTTTTCTTTTTTGTTGCCAAATATACCTCCCTGCCACCGTTCTGTGGCACATATTTCCCGCTATCCTGTAATGGCGAAATGGCATCCGATCGAAAATATGCCCAACAGTAGACAATAGGCGGCGAACAGCGTCATTTTTCTGTCCAGCACCAGATTCAGACACCAGCGAATCATAAGCATGCCGATAAACGCAGCAAAAGCAAAAACGGCAAGATAACCGCCCAGAAGTTCCCAGGAAAAGCCTTCGGAAAAAAGCCCCGGACATTCCCGGATAAAAGCCCCCAGTATCACCGGCAGCGATAAAAACAGAGAACATTTCAGCGCCGACCGTTTGGTCATACCCAAAAGCAGAAATACAGACAAGGTCAGAGCAAACCGCGATACGCCCGGAAAGACGGCTCCCCCCTGGCAGGTACCGACCACAAGAATCTCCCACACATGCAGTTCCCGCGGAACCCGTTCACCTTTGGGAAGAAACGTAGATACCAGCAAAAATACGGCCGAAAACAGAAAACCAATGCCCACAGCCAGATAACTGTCCACAACCGATTCTGCCAGATTTCCAAAAAACAGTCCGAAAATGACGGTGGGCACATTGCCCAGAGTAACGAGAAGAGCCAATTTACCATAATTAGAATGGAATATCCACTTATAGCGGTTGGTATCTCCTTCTTTTTTATTGTGATACCAAATACGGGTATTCTCTATAAACCCGGCAGGGATACGCAGCAATTTTGCTAAAATTTTTCTGATATCCTTCATATAAAATCGGACAATCGCCACCAGGCTCCCCAAATGCGCCAAAGTCAGTACGGACAGGCACGAAGGCATGTCTATCTCCAGAAGCTGAAAAAACAGCGCCAGATGCCCTGCACTGCTCACCGGCAAAAATTCAAAAATTCCCTGCAAAATCCCCAGCAGGATCGACTCCAGTATAAGCATATGTAACCCTTATCTTCCGTGATATTTCATTATTCTCTCTAAAACCAGTAAAATATTATAACACAAATGCGCCCTGTATACAATCACTGTTTTAGTTTTGAGAGTTCCACAGAAAATCCAGCCCATTGCTGAAAGCAAACTTTCCATAGGCTGGATTTCGTAACCATTCGGACGGGTTTGCCCGAACGGTTGTACACGCATACACGGGGCGCAACGGCGTTCGGGGAAACGCTACTCTCTCCCGCCCATCAATTCGTACAGTTTTGCTAATGCCTGACTGATTCCTCCTACCTCGTCAATGATCCCTTCATGGACAGCGTCGTCCCCGTCCAGCATAGTTCCCACATCCTTGACCAAAGTAGAGGTGTCCAGCATCAGTTCTTCAATTCGTTCCCGTGTGATATGGGAGTGCTGTTCGATGAAGCCCGTGATCCTGTCCTGGGTCTTCTCCAGATTTTTATAAGATTGCATCACGCCGATAAACATACCGTTGGAGCGCACCGGATGGATGACCATGGTAGCACTGGGCACAATAAAGGAATAATCCGCCGATACGGCCAGGGGTACTCCGATCGAATGACCGCCGCCCAGCACGAGAGATACAGACGGTTTGCTTAACGAAGCGATCATCTCAGCAATGGCCAGGCCCGCTTCCACATCGCCTCCCACGGTATTCAGCAAAACCAACAGTCCCTCCACTCTCTCGTCATCTTCCACCATGGCCAGCCGCGGCAGGATATGCTCATATTTCGTGGTTTTAGCTCTGTCACCGAGAGACTCATGACCTTCCACCTCGCCGGTGATAGACAGCAGGTAAATTTTCCCTTTTAATTCCGATATATTTTCTGATTTTGCTCCTTGATCCTGTTCCATTTGCGAAACCTCCGTCTTTTCTTTTCTGTAAGTATCTGCAAATGGAGAGAAAACATACGCGGACGTATAAAATATACAAAACAGCAGAAAACCCTGTGGGAGCCGATTCGGCCGGCTCCCACAGGG
>CASWRE010000062.1 GCA_949471785.1 uncultured Lachnospiraceae bacterium
ACATTAGCGGCGGGAACTCGCACATGGTCATAGGTGACCACGCAGTTGCTGGCGGCACGGATGCCCATACGGGGAATATCCGCACTGACCGTCAGTCCCGGCGCGTTCCGGTCAACAATAAAAGCGGTCATACTCTTGGTGCCGATTGAACGGTCCGTCAGGGCAAACATGACAAAGGTATCCGCAAACCCGCTGTTCGTAGTAAATACCTTTGAGCCTGTAATGACATAGTCATCGCCGTCCCGGACCGCAACTGTCTGCTGACCCGCTGCGTCACTGCCGGCGTTCGGCTCCGTCAGTCCGTAACAGCCGATTTTTTCGCCGTTAATCAACGGGGTAAGATAGTTACGCTTTTGTTCCTCTGTACCAAAATCATTGATGCAGGAGCAGCACAGAGAGGTGTGAACCGAAATTGTAATTCCCGAGCTGGCATCAACCTTGGAGATCTCCTCCATACACAACGTATAGGCCAATGTGTCGGAGCCTGCACCGCCATACTCACGGGCATAGGGGATTCCAAAAAACCCATATCGCTTCATTTTCGCCAACAGTTCCATGTTGTAGGATTCTGATTCGTCCATTTCTCTGGCCAGTGGGCGAATTTCATTTTCCGCGAATCTGCGGTACAGCTCCTGCTGAAGCAAGTGTGCCTTACTTAATTTGAAGTCCATAACTACCTCCTGCAAATCTGGCATTTTATCTACCAAATGGCCAAAAAATAACTTTGTCTCCATTTTACTTGTGTGCAAAATTTTTGTCAACATATTTCTTGCCAAAATAAATATTTCGTCCTTTTGACGAAAATAG
This sequence comes from uncultured Lachnospiraceae bacterium, assembly GCA_949471785.1. Taxonomy (GTDB): domain Bacteria; phylum Bacillota; class Clostridia; order Lachnospirales; family Lachnospiraceae; genus UBA11957. The sequence goes on from CASWRE010000062.1 coordinate 808, forward strand.
ACAAAAATATTTCGATTAAAAGATGGAATCATGGTCAAAAAGTTGTAAGTATTCTAATGAGCGTGTCTCTAAAATAGTTTTTATGCAAAATATTTGCTTAAAATTTTGTTCGGAACTATCAATGCAAAAAGGAAATCTCACAAAGAAAAATAATATTTTGTATTTGACTTCCAGGATTCTTTCCTATAGAATAGGAAAAAAGATCACGATTTGGAGAGATTTTATGGAACTGTATGATTGTATTAATTTTATTTTGAACAGCACTCAAAATGCGGTTCATTCCTATTTTCGAGATAAGCTGCAGCCCTTTGGAGTAACGCCGATCCAGTACTCCCTTTTGAAGTGCCTGTGGGAGGAGGATACACAGACCCCATCCCAGCTGGCCCAAACTCTTCAGGTGGACTCATCCACTGTCACTGGCCTGCTGGAGCGGCTGGAACGGAAACAGTTGATTGTCCGGCGCTACAGTCAGGAGGACCGGCGTTCCGTTTTCGTATGTCTGGAAGAGGGGGGCCGTAAACTTCAGGATGAGATTGAGGAAGCTATTTCTGAAGCCAATGCGGCAATCATGAATGGCATGACCGCAGAAGAGATCCAGCGGCTAAAAGATCAGTGTGGATTGATGAAAGAAAACGCCCGTTCCCGATAATTGAGCCCTCCGGCAAAGATGAACAAAAGGACTGCAGCCTAAACCGCAGTCCTTTTGTTTTTCATAAAATACAGTTCAATGGTACACACCGTCTGAATAAATTTGAATCCCGCCTGGTACGGGGCAAACCTCTCTGCATTTACCGCAGCCGAGGCAGTCAACCGTACGTATGTAGCAGCCATTTACTCCTCTGTGAATGGTCCCTGTCAGGCAGGCCTCTTCACATATGCCGCACTGTGTACAATTTGGCCCAATCGAATAGCGGGCCGGTTCCGCCGGTTCCCCGCCAAAGCCAAAGCGGAGGCGGGCTATGTGGCCGGCAGTATAGACATGCTGTATTTCTCCATTCCCGCTCTTCAGCTTCAAAACCTCAAAAAGCTCCAAGCCTTTGATGTACATCTGTCTGGTACCGGAATTGATACGCCAGTATTCTTCAATCATCGCCGGGTCACTCGCTCTCACCAGCGTGCCCGTGATATGAATGCCATAGGCGCGCAAACGTTCCTCCTCATAAAAAGCGGTTGTCAAGGTAACTCGAGGATTCGCCTGCAAATCCGCATGGACAGCTTTTCCCCTTGCGGTTCCGGTATACAGGTTTCCATCTGAGAGCAGATAAAACGAAAGAATTCTGGCGTGGGCTGTGCGCTGGTCAGGCGAAATTGTTGTAACACTGAGGGTGCGTGCCTTTGCGGCGGCCTCAAAGGTAACCTGTCTGCGCTCTTCATCACTGCTCTCTTCCGTCAGGCCAAATAAGGCCATTCGTTCCTTTTCAGGGTCAAAGGGTTCTGCCTTCATCTCCACAATGTCCTTTCTTTTTTAATCAGATGTTTCATTTCATTTTAAGCTCGAACCACACGGATAAATTCCGAACATGTCTGGAGCAGATTTTCGTGGACAACAGCGCGCGGCTCAAAATGAATCAAATTAAATACAAAATCAAGAATGATACCGGACAACACTAAATTGATAACTGTGCCGGCGCCCACCGATCCACCCAGCAGGAATCCGATTAAAAGGACAATCAAAGATACGCTGATGCTGATTGTTCCAATAGACACACGGGGCAGACGTTTTCCGATAGCCACCATCAGCGCATCGCGCGGTCCGCAGGAAAGCGCAGCCTTCATTTGGATGCTGACAGCAAAGGACATAATAACCAGAGCGGCAATTTGCACCAGAATACCATACCAAAAGTTCTTTTGATGGGGAATCAGATCAAGCCAAATAAAAAAATCTGCGCCCCAGCCCACTATAAACGCATCCAAAATGGTCCCCAGACCAATGGCCTCCTTCAGCAGTATATCTGTAAAGACAATGAGAACCGATATCAAAATAGATGCCTGTCCAAATGTGATGGGGAGATGCTGGGCCAGCCCCTGATTCAGCGCCTGCCAAGGCGGCAATCCAATATCTGCAACCAACTGCAAATAGTAGCCAAACGAAAACAGGAACAGACCGCACGAAGCGATTATACAGCGTCTTAACCGGTCAGTAAAAAAGCAAAAAATGGAAGAATACCTTTTCATAAAGGTGCCTCCTTGTTGCACATTCAAAACAGCGTCTGAATCTTGTGCTCTAAAAATTAGTATTTAAATAATTTATATGCAAATATTATATAGGGAGAATGAGCAGCCTGTCAACCATAACATTGTAATAAATCTCAAATTGTTCAGGCAAAAATTTGTTGGCTAAAAATTAGCAATTATTTTATTTGGTAGTAAGTATCTTGCTTATTGACTTTTTGAGGAGTACCATCTATAATGACCATATAATTCCCGCAAAAACGATTGAAACATAGAAATTCATACAGTATGGAAAGGAGAAGGCTATGGCAGCAATGACCGCAATCAAGGAAGCACTACAGGCTTTGCCACATAAATCTCTATGCTCATTTATCACTCCGATGTACCGAATGCGCAATATGGAGGCTGATCTGGAAATCGGGCCGCTTTATATTAAGCGAGATGACCTGAATGGAGTGGGCCCGGGAGGAAATAAGGTCCGACCTTTGGAATATCTGCTGGGTGAAGCAATCACAAAAGGATGCGATGTCATCATTGCTTCAGGCCAGCAAAACTCAAATCTGTGTGCGATTGCGGCCTCTGCCTGTTGTCGTTGCGGCCTGGAGTGTATTTTAGTCCATAACAGCCCAGAGCCCGAATGCGCAACAGGAAATATTCTGTTGAATCGTCTCTCCCAGGTCGAGGAACATTACATTGGAACCATGCCCGACAGCACTCGGGATCATTATGTTCAGGAACTTGCCGGGCGGCTGGCGTCGCAGGGAAAAAAGCCCTATGTCATAGAAAATGGGGCCACAGTACCCAACGGAGCCATTGGATATATTCATTTGGTGCTGGAATTAATGGAGACTATGGAGGAGTGCCCCATCTCTGATCTATTCGTCCCAGGTGGAAATGGCGGCCTTGCCGCAGGGGTAGTCTTTGGCGCCGCACTGTTGAATGTGCCATTTCATGTCCATGTAATAACTGTGGAGCATGAAAAAGAGAAATTAGAACAAATTATTTATCAACTGATTGCCGCAATGGAAACACGTCTGGGGTGTTCCGCATCCATCCCCTTAGAACAGGCCATGACCATTCATGAGGCCTATCGGGGCGGCGGCTGGAGCATTCCCACACCAGAATCCGATGAAATGATCCATTACATGGCAAAACATGAAGGAATTTTCCTGGATCGTGTATATAACGCAAAGACATTCTGGGGCATGTACGATTTGCTGCAATCAGGAAAAATAAACCATAACGGTGCCTGTATTGTCCATTCCGGCGGTTTTTCCTCCATATTTCACGCATAGACACCCGCCAATATTTCAAATTCACCCATCGGAGAAAACCAGTATTTCCAGCAGGCTGCCCTCAATCGTGAAAAAACTTCCGCCTCCGAAAGCCAAGGCAAACGCCCTCTGATTTGCCACAAATCAGAGGGCGTTTTTCCGTCTTTCCAAACCTGATTCCCGGCGGTCATTTTTGACTTCCCCGGCAATCAAGCGTCATTTTTCAAATACCTGTTTTAACTGTTCATTGGCCCAAACTCCTCGATTTCGGCCGCTTTTCTTGGCGTCATACAGCATAGTATCCGCAATTTTCAGGTAAAAGTCATAGGTGCGTTCTCTATCCGGAATAACAGTAACCCCGCCTATACTGACTGTCACCCATTGCCCCACGGAGGGCTCATGGGGAATATGGAGGTCCTCCACCGCCCGGCGGATTTTCTTCCAATGTTCAAATATCTGCTTTGAGGGGTCGCCCATCGACAATGCCACAAATTCCTCCCCACCGTAGCGGGCCAGAAAGTCCGTACTGCGCTGCAGGTAGGAGGCGGCTGTTTTGGCTATGGCGGCAATCACTTTATCCCCGGCGGGGTGGCCAAACGTGTCGTTATACATTTTAAAGTGGTCAATGTCAAACATACAGATGGAGATCGGAACACGCAGACGGATCGCCTCGCTCCATTTTTCCACGCTGTACCGCTCATATCTGCGCCGGTTCGCGATTCCGGTCAGCTGGTCTGTCATAGACTGCTGCTCAATCTGCCTGCGATAGCGGTACAGCTTGATGTGGGTGTCAACCCTCGCCTTAATAATCAAGGGCTCAAAGGGCTTTGTAATGTAGTCAACCGCCCCTAAAATAAGGCCGTGCTCCTCATCCGCCACCCCGGACAGGCTGGTAATCAGGATCACCGGGACGCTCTGGGTCACGATCTCCTCCTGCAATTTTTTCAGCAGCGTAAAGCCATCCATACCGGGCATCACCACATCCAGCAGAATCAGCGAGAACTGGCCATCTTTGGCGGCGGCCAGGCCCTCCTCCGCTCTCTGCGCCACGGTGACATCATATTCGTCCTCCAGGATAGACTTCAGCTGTGCCGCTTGTACCAGGCTGTCATCCACGATTAATATCTTTTCCATACCTGCGCTCCTCACTATGTTTACTGTAACGGTCTCTGAATCCTTCTGTTTTGGCCTCGAACGGCCGCAAAAAGTCCGCCCGGTCAGAAGTGAATATTCACTATCACACGGCAAAAAATGAACCGCCTTACAGCGGCACATTTTTATTTCCGCCCTGATTTTTGGGGCTGATCCGGCTTCAAGTAGCCGCTCAGCCCGGTAGTCAGCAGCTGAAACACCGTGTCCTCAGTTTCCTGATCGTTCGGCAGCGTTTCCTCCACCACATACTTCGCGTACATCACAGTGGATGTGAGGACGTGAAGCCACAACAGATCCTGATTAACTCTGTCCAAACTGGGAAAGGCCTTTTTAAACGCCTGGACCATTCCCATAAATGTTTTGAAATAGGTCACATCCCGGCTCTTGTCATATTTCGGGAAAAATGTACTGTCCCGGAAGCGGTGGTAGAACACGGTTTCGTCCGGGTGGGACGTCCAAAACCGAAAATAGGGCAGCCACAGCGCCTTAACCGCCCCCATAGGGTCGGTGAGCATCCGCAGTGGATTAAACCTCAAATGCTCAAAAATCGCCGCCGCCTGTCTGTCCACATAGGTAAAGCACTCCACCAGCAGCTGGTCCTTGCCCTCAAAGTGGCGGTAAATCGCGCCTGAGGAGATGCCCGCCAGCTCGCTGACATTCTGGATGCGCACCCCCTCCAGGCCATACTGCCGCACCGCCTTGATGGCCGCAGCAATGATTCGCATTTTGGTGTCATCCAGCGTAATCACTTCCCCCCGTGACATGTTCACGGGTAAATTATATACCAAGCCGCCCCATTTGACAACACCTTTTTGCCCGCTTCCGGCTGTCCCCGCGCCCCTGCCGGGGACAGCTTTCAAAGCCCGGGCCATCCGCCCCAATCTGGCAGACGGCCCGCGGCTTGATCTTCTTCTCAGTGGGCCGTGTCTACAAAGGCAATGCTGGAGTCTCCCTTCCGCGCCTGCTCCACCACAGCCTTTGCCAGTATCTGAAAGGACTCATGGGAGGAGGTGGCCCCCGTCATCCCGTCGATACTGCCCTCGCCCTGACCCTCCAGAAGCTGATTGGCGTAATATCTGGTATACTCATTGGGATAGGTGCCCTGGGCATGAAGCATGGTCTGCATATACGCGTTATCCCAGCTTTTAATAAAGCCGCTGGCGTTCTCCGCGTTATACTCGACCGAGATGATGCTCCCATCCCTCACCAGAATGGTAATATATTCCTTCCAGCCGTGGCTGAACTCAGCGGCCTGAGCGGTATAATATCCATCCTGAAGTCCGGTCCCGGTTCCGCAGGCCGCCAGCAGCGACGCCGTCAGCATCAGGCCCAAAAGCATGGCAATCATTCGTCTCATACGCCGCTTCTCTCCTTTAAAACAAATTTTTTCACCTGGGACTGGAGGGCCTCGGCCTCTCTGGCCAGCGAGCCGCTGGACTGCTCCGTTTCTCCCGCGTTCTGCAGGTTGCGGTCCGCAATGTCAGAGATGGTGGCGATCCGCTCCTCCATTACGGTCAGTGCCAGCTCCTGCCCCTGCACCGCCGCCGCCAGCTGATCCGAGATCGTGCTGATCTGGGCGGAGACGTCGGAAATCGCCCGGAGGGAGTCCGCGGTATCCGCAGTCAGCGCCACGCCGGTCTGGATAATCGCCTTGGTGTTGTTGACCATCGCCGTAGCGCTCTGCGCGGCCTCGGCGCTCTTGGCGGCCAGCTGCTTCACCTCATTGGCCACAACCGCGAAGCCCTTTCCGGCGGCACCCGCCCGGGCCGCCTCTACCGAGGCGTTCAGGGACAGAATATTGGTCTGAAATGCGATGTCC
>CASWRE010000063.1 GCA_949471785.1 uncultured Lachnospiraceae bacterium
AGTTCCTTCCCGCTGGGAGGAAGCAGCCATATTTATATAAAAGATTTTAACAGATCATTTGGAAAGATTAAATTCCACTGTTGAGAGGAAGAAGATTTGCAGGATTAAATTCCATATAGGGGTGGAATTTAAATTCGCAATTGAGCGCCAAGCATGAATCCGGAATTATTTAAAATATTCTGTTGCATTTTGTGAAAAAACGTGTTATCCTGATTGACAAGGATGAACTGATTCTACGCGCCATTCCGGCGTGTCTGGCATTTCGCCATTATTTCACGGAATTTAATTTTATATGGCGGATGCAAAGGGCATGGCCGGTCATTCCCGGTATACCGCCGGAAAGAGGAATTATGGGCGCTGCGGAAAACAAATGGCTTCGCTACCTGGATGATCCCGCCCGCTTTGCGGGGCTGGTTAACGGATGGCTGATGGCAGGAAGGGAAGAATTTCATGCTCCGGACGTAAAAATGGAGGATCGCCGTCTTGATCAAATCGGAGAGGGGGGTGGGGGAAAGAGCGTCAGGCTGTCCAGCCGCTACAGGGATCTGGCTGTGCGGATAGGAAATTGCCGCTATCGGCTGATCGTCGGGACGGAGCTTTCTACATACGTAGATTACCAGGCCCCGGCGCGGGCGCTGGATTATGATTCCCTGGAATATCAGCGTCAGATCCGAAAGCTGGCGTACAGGCACCGTCAGGACAACGATTTGAGCGGGGACGGAAGGTTTTCGGGATTGTCAAAAGAGGATCGTCTCATTCCGGTGCTGGATCTGTATTTGTATACAGGGACGAAAAAGTGGGATGGCCCTACTTGCCTTCATGACATGCTGCAAATGGAGGGATTGCCTGAAGCGATTCGGGGATATGTGGAGGATTATCGAGTTCATCTGCTGGATGTTGGCCATACGCCGGACGACCGTCTGCTGCAATTTCCGGAAGAACTGGCTGCAATATTTTTGTTTATTAAATATCAGAAAAGCAAACGGAGGCTGGGGGAAATTGTAGAGCATATGCCGGTTTTTCGGCATATGTCCAGGGCAGGCTTTGACCTGGTAAACAGCCAGACCAATATGCCGGTGCTTGTACGAAAAAGAAGAGAAGAGGAGGAAACGCTGGATATGTGTCAGGCCATAAGGGAAATGATTGAAGAAGGAAAAGCAGAAGGAAAAGCAGAAGGAAAAGCAGATATGGTGATTTCTTTTCTGGCCGACCTGGGAGATGTGCCGGAGGAGCTAAAGGCCCGCATCGCCGGGGAAAAGGATTTGGCCAAATTGGAAAAATGGGGGAAAAAGGCGGCCCGGGCCGGAACGATCGAGCAGTTTCAGGCGGAGATGGGCGTGTTCGGTCATTAACCTGTCGCTATAGGCTGCTGTTTCGAATTTTAGACATTAAAACTGCAGCAGCCTTTCCCCATTTCCTCCCAGAATAGCCAAGCATTCCTCCGGAGCCAGCCCGGATTGTTTAAGAAGCATCACCGCCTCCTCCTGATCGCTCCAGGGGCTGTCGCTGCCGAAAAGGATATGTCCGCAGCCGTGTTTGCGCACCAGGCGGCAGAACTGTTCTGCGGGCAGGGTATAGCTTTCCTCCGGTGTGCGGGAGGTATCCTTTGCGGGACGGATGGGCGTGGTGGTGAAAGAGGTGTCCAGCCACACCGGCGCTCCGGCGAGATTTCGTTCCACCTCGTCCCAGCATCGCCAGCCTCCCATGTGGGCCAATACCAGCCTGTCGGGCTTTACCGTATCCAGAACAGTCAGAATATGCGCCGGCGTGGCCTGTCCGCCCTCCGGAAAGCTGATATCGTAACCGGCATGGGTGACGACGATCAGCCCGTTTTCACAGGCACAGTCGATGATACGCATATAACGGATATCGTCAAAGTCCGTTTGTTGGTAGACCGGATGGAGCTTGATGCCCCGGATGCCGCTGGCAGCCAGACTGCGCAGAATCTGACGGTAATCCGAGTTTTCCGGGTGGATACCGCCGAAAGATATCAGGCCGGTTTCTCTGTGGCGGTCATTGGTCTCTATAGCTACCCGGTTGATGGTTTCCGTCTGTCCCGGGCGGGTAGCCACCGGGAGGATTACGGAGTAATCGATCCCGGCCTGTTCCATGGAAGCCCTTAGCCCGTCCTCCGTGCCGTCTGCATAGCTGGCCGTGCGGGCGCTTTTTTCTAATTTGGCGATGGTACGCGCCGCTATGGCGTTCGGGAATGTATGGGTATGAAAGTCGATGCGCATGATGATTTCCTCTTTCATGAGATTGGATAGTTTTCATTTTCAATACGATTTCAATTCTTTCCACAGTCTGCTGTATGTCCGCTCCATATCTTCGCCGAGATATTTATACACCTCGCATTTTTCCAGTATGGCATCGTCGGGAAAGATCGTGTAGTCGTTTTTTGTCTCCTCGTCCAGGCTCTCGTAGACGGCCCTGTTGGGCGTGGCATAGTAGATATAGTCGAAATTCATTCGCCCGATATCCTCCCGGTTCAGAAAATCAATGAATTTTTCCGCGGCCTCTTTATGACGGGCCGTTTTGGGTATCAGCCAGCAGTCCAGCCAGATATTGGAGCCTTCCTTCGGCACACTGTAATCCAGCGATTCGTTGGATTCCATGGCCGCTGTGGCGTCGCCGGAGTAGATCACCGCCATGGCGGCGTCTCCGGAGATCATGGCGTCCCGGGACTCGTCCACCAGATAGGCCATGACCAGTTCTTTTTGGTCAAAGAGCATCTGCTGGGCCTCCCGGATTTCATCCATATCCGTGGTATTTAAAGAATGGCCTTTGAGCTTCAGCGGAACGGCAAAAGTGTCCCGGATGCTGTTTTCCATAATCAGTGTGTCCCGGTAGGCGGGATTCCACAGGATGTCCCAGCTCTCGGGCGTTTCCTCTACCATTTCCGTATTGTATAGAATACCCAGGGTACCCCAGAAATAGGGCACGGCCCGGCTGTTGTCCGGGTCAAAGGCGCGGCAGAATTTTAGATAATCCGGGTCGAGATTTCTGTAATATTCCATGGAAACAGTGTCGATGGCCTGCGTTTCCCCGGCCTGGATCATCTTTTCTACCATATATTCGGAGGTACAGATCAGGTCATAATTGATGGCGCCGGACTGGTATTTGGTGTACATATCCTCCGGCGTCACATATTCCTCATACTTGACGGTAATACCTGTTTCTTTTTCGAAAAGATCCAGTACGCGGGTATCGATATAATCCCCGTAATTAAAGACCACCAGCGCGTTATCCTCGCTTTCGGCGGTATTGCCTTTTCCACCGCATCCCGTCAGGGCCAGCAGGACGCATCCCGTCAGACAGGAGACGATTCTATATATAGACTTCATAAACGATTCTCCTCAATAATATCCTTACGCAGATGTTTCTATCCGGATATCAGCCACTGCGTAATCGCCGAATTCCATGATTTTGTTAACATGAACATGCAGAGAGTTTTTAAATACCGGACCATCCACGACGAGGGTATGGTATTCGCCGACAAAGTCCTTTTTCAAAGGCCGTATGATAGGTCTCTCCCTTGGCGGGGCATTGGATCATGGGGAGGTCAAGGGCTTTTGCATACTGATACAGCATATGGGGGTCGGCGCCGTGAAAATAGGAACGGTCCACCGCTTCGTTGACCATGACGAGCAGGGCCGTGGGCTTATGTCCCTGTTCGATCATTTTATGCAGCGCCAATGTGCTGTCTTTGCCGCAGCTGTATGACATAACAAATTTCATAAAATACCTTCTTTAATAGTATTTCTGTATTCTGCAGGTCGCCGGTCGGGACCATGCTCTCCGATGATTTTTTCCATCCAGATCATATCATACCAGCGCCCGAATTTACAGACGCATTGGTGAAATCTCCCGACGACAGAAAAGCCGAGATGCGTATGAAAGGCCGCGCTGTTTTTCGTGAGATACTCATCTTCTGTATCCGGATATCCGATGCAGGCGTAGAGATTCAGGATTCCCATGCGGCTTAATCTGTTTTCCAGGGCTTCATATAGCGCTCTGCCCAGACCATGTTTTACCGCTGTATGGTCAAGATATATGGTCAGCTCGCACGACCAGTCATAGGCGGCGCGTCCCACAAAAGCGCCTGCATATGTGTAGCCCTGAATGATTCCGTCCTGTTCCGCGACGAGATAAGGGTATCGGTTTATCGTATGGGCCATGCGGGCCCGAAATGCTGAAAGGGCGGGAACATCATATTCAAAGCTGACCGCCGTATGGGCGACGTAGTAGGCGTAAATTTCCAAAAGGCGTTCTGCGTCTTCAAGCCTTGCGTCTCTGATGATGGCTGTGCGCATGATAACAAGGTCTCCTTTCGACAGGCAGAAAAGCGGATTATACAGGATTTTCTGAGATCATCCCGTTAATCCCCTGGCCTGTCTGTCCATATCTTCGATGACTATATCATAAATTTCTCCAGGGGAAGCACAATATTCCAGAACTTTCCAGGGCTCGTTATTTTTTCTCCGTTCTTTTGCGTAGATGACATCCTGATGGGAAGGATGTTTCCTCAAAGAGCTATCGATGTGCTGCCGCGAATTCCTCTGGCGAATGTGGCTTTAGGCAAAAAGCTCCATCGCTTTTTGCGCCATACGTGTCCCGTAAATTTCAAAATTTTTTGCAAACTGGTCAATATCCAGCGTATGATCAATGCCTACCGGCCCCAGATGGATCACCGGTTTGCCCCAGGAGGCGCCGCCTGAATAAGTCAGAGCGCCCATAACCATACAGTGATCCAGCATTTCACGGATTCCCAGTTCGGCTCCGCCGTGAACATACTGGGCGGTCGCATAGGCCCCAGCGAGCTTTCCCGCAAGTTCCAGTTTTCCGGCCTCCGCCAGCAGGTAATTCATCATCTGTCCAGTGATATGCGCCGCGTAGATGGGCGATCCGAATACCACGCATTTGGCTTCTTTTACAAATGCGGTATCCACATGTTCAATGTCAAAGCTCCTTGCCTCGACGCCCTGCACAGAATTCATACCCTGAACGATGATTTCCCCCATGTTTTTCGTGTTACCGGTAACAGAATGATAAATAACGGCTGTTTTCATGAAAAGTACCTCCCTATATTGTCAAGTGATTTTCCTTAAAAAATCAAGGAATTTATAGTTACA
>CASWRE010000064.1 GCA_949471785.1 uncultured Lachnospiraceae bacterium
GGATTTTGCATCGTAACTGTGAAGGTACTGAACAGTTACGAAAGGAATTGTTACAATAGAACAGGATGAGACAGACAGCGGGCGGTTTTAATGCCTGCTGTCTGTTTTTTGCGGCAGTTCCGTTGGTCTGTTACTGTTTTTTGTGAAAAAAGAAAAGAAAAAGGTACAGAAAAAAAGGAAATGCCGATTTAGTGCGAAATAAAGAATATAGGAAATTATGTAACTGTTCAGTACAGGCCGAAGCACTTGCTGCTGAGGCCGTAAAAACATGATTCAAGTGTGCAAAATCCCATCGCTACAGGCGATTTTAATTGGATTTTGCATCGTAACTGTGAAGATACTGAACAGTTACGAAATTATGTTATGAATGCGGCGTTTATCCCCAGAGGGAGGCACATATGACGATCCGGGAGCAGTTGGAAATCAGGGAAAAGGAGATTTTGAGTCCTTATGCATCTTGCAGCAGCGCTTCGGCGGGCAGGGACAGGCCGGAACCCGCCTGTGAGCTGCGCACGGATTTCCAGAGGGATCGGGACCGTATCCTGCATTCCAAGGCTTTCCGCAGGCTGAATAATAAAACGCAGGTATTTCTGGCGGCCCAGGGAGATCATTACAGGACCAGGCTGACCCATACCTTGGAGGTTTCCCAGATCGCCCGTACCATTGCGAAGGCATTATATCTGAATGAAGACTTGACCGAGGCCATCGCCCTGGGGCATGATCTGGGCCATACACCTTTCGGCCATTCCGGGGAGAGAGCGCTGAATAAATACTGTTCTCAGGGTTTTCGCCACAATGTTCAGAGTCTGCGTGTGGTTGAGCGGCTGGAGCGGGACGGACGGGGGCTTAATCTGACCAGAGAGGTGCGGGACGGTATACTCAATCACCAGACTGCAGGGAATCCTGCCTCCCTGGAGGGACAGGTTGTGCGTCTCAGCGATAAGATCGCTTATATTCACCATGATATGGATGATGCCATGCGGGCAGGGGTGATCAGTGAGGGTCACATACCGATTACGCTGCGGATGAAGCTGGGCGGTACCAATAGAGTGCGGCTGGATACGATGGTTCGTGATATAGTGGCGAATAGTCTGGGGAAGGATCGTGTAGAGATGTCCGGGGAGATCTATGAGGCCACGATGAGCCTGCGCAGACTGATGTTTGACGATGTATATACCAGTCCGCTGGTCAAGGCGGAGGAGAAAAAAGCCATCCGTATGCTGGGGGAGCTTTTGGATTATTATCGTGAGAATCCGGGGGAGATGTCGGAGGAGTGCCGGGATCTGATGGCCAGAGGCGAGTCGGTGGAGCAGGCGGCCTGCGATTATATTTCCGGAATGACAGATCAGTATTTTATCCATAAATATACGGATATATTTGTGCTTAAAGGCTGGGACGTCAATTAACGGAACTTTGAAGAAAAGCCTGTATATAAAGGTAACGGGAGTACATATATGAGATATTCGGATGATATCATCGAGGAAGTCAGGGCCCGCAATAATATCGTGGATGTGGTGTCGGAATATGTGCGGTTACAGCGAAAAGGAAGCTCTTATTTCGGCCTGTGCCCTTTTCACAATGAAAAGTCTCCGTCCTTTTCTGTCTCTCCGTCCAAGCAGATGTTTTACTGTTTCGGCTGCGGGGTGGGAGGGAATGTGTATACTTTTTTGATGGAATACGAGAATGCCACGTTTCCGGAAGCGGTGGAGAAGCTGGCGGCCCGGGCGGGTATGGAGCTGCCCAGGCAGGAGTATTCGCGGGAGGCCAGACAGGAGGCGGATCTGCGTTTGGCCCTGCTGGAGGTGAACAAGGAGGCGGCTAAATTTTACTATGTCCAGCTCAGAACGGACAAGGGCCGGCAGGCCTGCGACTATCTGAGAAACCGCCAGATTTCCGAGGAGACAATGAAGCGGTTCGGTCTCGGTTATTCGGATCGATATGGCAGCGGCCTGTATAAATATCTGAAAGCAAAGCAGTATTCCGACGAGTTGCTGAAGCAATCGGGATTATTTAATGTGGACGAGCGGCGGGGCATGTCGGATAAGTTTTGGAATCGGGTCATTTATCCGATTATGGATATCAACAGCCGGGTGATTGGTTTCGGCGGACGGGTTATGGGAGACGGGAAACCCAAGTATCTGAATTCGCCGGAGACCAGAATTTTTGATAAGAGCCGAAACCTTTACGGGTTGCATATCGCCCGTAAATCCCGCAGGAAGAACCTCATCATCTGTGAGGGATACATGGACGTGATCGCCATGCACCAGGCGGGTTTTACCAATGCGGTGGCCTCCCTGGGAACGGCGCTGACTTCCCAGCAATGCAGTCTGATGAAACGCTTTACCAATGAAGTTTTGGTAATCTATGACAGTGACGGGGCCGGGGTGAAAGCCGCTCTGCGGGCGATACCTCTGCTGAGGGAAGCGGGGCTTTCGACGAAAGTGATCGACTTGTCTCCTTATAAAGACCCCGACGAATTCATCAAGGCCGAGGGGGCCGAAGCTTTTGAAGAGCGGCTGGAACGGGGGGTCAACGGATTTCTTTATGAAGTAGATAAGCTGCAGCTTAATTATGATATGGAAGACCCTCAGGGAAAAACGGACTTTCTTCATGAAGCGGCTCGGAGGCTCTGCCGGCTTGGGGATGAGATTGAGAGGAATACGTATTTAGAGGCCATTGCGGGACGGTATGGTATCGGGATCGATATTCTTCGCAAACTGGTGAATCGGCTGGCAATGCAGGGGGCCGGGATCGAGCCCAGACCACAACCGGTAACGACGGGAGCCAGGCCTTCCGCCGTGAAGCCTTCAGGAGGGGCGGATATGGCCCAGCGGCTGATGCTGACCTGGCTGGCTTCCTACCCGTCCATCTATGAGGGGGTGAAACAATACATATCCCTTGATGATTTTACGGAACCGATGTACCGCCGGATGGCCGGCCTGCTGTTTGAGCAATACGATACGGGCGAACCGAATCCGGCCGGCATACTCAGTCATTTTGAAGATGTGGAGGAGCAGAAGAGGGCGGCAGCGGTACTGCACGCCGGGATTCGGCTGGATTCTGACGAAGAGCGGCAGCAGGCCCTGAAAGATGTGATATTTCGGATAAAGTCTGACAGCCTGAAGAAACGCATGGCCCGGGGGGACCCCTCCGACCCGGAGAGCCTGACGGCTCTGATGAGAGAAAAAAAGGAATTGGAGGAGTTTCGGGTACAGACAGGTAAACTGCATATTTCTATTAATTAAGGATAAAATAAAAACAATGTATGGAAGGATGGAAATCTATGGAAATCGATATGGCAAAATTTTCGGAGAAACTGAAAGGCCTTCTGGAAATGGGGAAAAAGAAAAAAAATATTCTGGAATATCAGGAAATCAACGATTATTTCCGCGATTTCCCGTTGAGTCCGGAGGATATGGAGAAGGTATTTGACTATCTGGAACAGAACGGTATCGATATCCTGCGTATGAATGCCATGGAAGAAACAGAGGCATTGCTTCTGAATGATGAAGATGCCGCTATAGAAGAGGAAGAAGAGCTGGATGTGGAGAACCTGGATCTGACTGTGCCGGAAGGCGTCAGTATTGAAGACCCGGTCCGCATGTATCTGAAAGAAATCGGCAAAGTGCCCCTTTTGACCGCAGAGGAGGAAATTCATCTGGCGAAACAGATGGAGGCCGGCGCGGATGCTGCAAAAGATATAGAAGACCTGGAGGAATTGCTGAAGGGAACAGAGGATCAGGAGGAGAAGACAGAGACAGAGGAAAAAATAAGAAGTCTGCATATGACAGTGTATATCGGTGAAGAGGCGAAAAAGAGGCTTGCGGAGGCGAACCTTCGTCTGGTCGTCAGCATTGCCAAACGGTATGTGGGCAGGGGTATGCTTTTCCTGGATCTGATTCAGGAGGGTAATCTGGGGCTTATCAAGGCCGTAGAAAAGTTTGATTTCCGTAAAGGTTTTAAGTTTTCCACTTATGCGACCTGGTGGATTCGTCAGGCCATCACCAGAGCCATTGCCGATCAGGCCAGGACGATCCGTATTCCCGTGCATATGGTGGAGACTATCAATAAGCTGATCCGCGTGTCGAGGCAGCAGCTCCAGGAGCTGGGGCGGGAGCCCACGCCGGAGGAGATTGCCGAGGAGATGAATATGTCTGTGGAGCGGGTCCGGGAAATCCTGAAAATATCTCAGGAGCCGGTATCTCTGGAAACGCCTATCGGCGAGGA
>CASWRE010000065.1 GCA_949471785.1 uncultured Lachnospiraceae bacterium
ACTAATGATATGCTTTATCTCTTACACTTATATGGTACTAAAAACCGCCGGATATTCCGGCGGTTAAAATGATTTTTACAAATATTATTTGTCCGGTAAACTGTGCTGCTTACTTTTTTCGGCTTTTTTGGCCTTTCTGCTGTATTGTATTTTTTTGCCGTTCACTTTCCAGGCAGTGTCCAGTAATTCGACGGTACCGTCTTCACGGCATCGGCGGAAACCGAGGAAACTGTTCAGGGTTCGGCAGTTGCCGGTGCAGATGAGCGTCAGACCGAAATTGGTTGTATATTCTGCGGTATCCCCGTAGATTTTGCCGCTCCGGATAAAGGCCAGATAGATGCCCCGCTCAAAAGTAAGGTAATCCGGGGCGGCGGCAAGATCATCCTGACATTCTGAAGTCTTTCCGGCAGAGAGGATGCGGACAGATGATCCGGATTCAACCGCATTATTCGTGTTGTCGGATTGTTTATCGCAGGGGGCCAAACCATGAATATTTAATTTCATGCCGGCGGCATTTGTTTCGGGCAGCTTTTGGAGACATTGTAGAAAGAAATCAAAATTTCTTTTCTGAATAAAGTTTTCTTCTTGTGTTGCCAGCAGGATTTCCTTCTCCTGTCGGCAGACATCCAGGCGAAGCTGTAATTCGCCGGCGAGAGGGACTTGACCGTTGGCAGTGGGCTTGACAGTGAGAGACCGCAGATTTTCCTCCAGTTCGCGAATTTGGGCATCCAATACATCTTTGCGCCGGGTAGAGTAGTAATTGGCGCTGTGCCGCATATCGGAGTGGCCGCAGATATGTCGAAATTTCCGTATCAGCCAGGAGGTATCTTTGTTGAGCTCATAATCCAGCTTTAACTGGTAGAGCATTTCCATGAAACTTTGTTCCAAAGCGCATTCCTGAATCACAGAAGGAGAAGTGCAATGAGCAGCGGATTTTTGGTGATATTTACTGCTGCATCGCCAGACGGGAAAAGCGTAGGAATACTTTTCTCTGTAGGCAGACAAGTCCATGCCTGTTGCGGCGAGACTTCGCCTGTCTGTATAACCGGTTGCGGAGGCGGAATAGGTCATTCGAAAAAGACTGCTTTGACATTCATGCCCGTCTGCCTGAGCTCCGCAGATCAGGTTGAAAAAAGGAGAACCGCTGAGCGCCGCTTTTTTTGGTTTGTCCGGCTTGGGCTCGGATGGCATCCGGCGGTCCGCCAGCATGAGCTGTACCTTGTCCCAGGTGAAACGGTCGATGATGGCAGCGTGATGATCTTTTATGTAATATTTAGGCGCTTCACCGGTGTTTCTGACAGAACGGTGGGTCAGAAAATCTTTGGTGACGGTTTTTTGCATTTCCAGATCTCCTGCAAATTTTTCGTTGCGCAGGATATCCAGAACGGCTCCGGCGGTCCAGGCTTTGCCGTTGATGGTCCGCATGCCGTTTTGGTTTGCTTCCCGGGCGACGGCGCTGGCAGAATGCCCGGCGGCGTACCTGTCAAAAAGAAAGCGGATGATTTTTGCCTGTTCAGGATGAATGATCCATTCGCCTTTTGTCCCTTTGTCATAGCCCAGCATTCGGTTCAGGTTAATTTGAGGGATGCCTGCCTGGAAATTTTTCTGGAATGTCCAGCGGATATTGTCGGATATGGAGCGGCTTTCATCCTGAGCCAGTGCGGATAGAATGGTCAGGATCAGCTCTCCGGTGGCATCCAGAGTATCAATATTTTCTTTTTCAAAAAAGATGCCCACGGGTGGGTTTTGCTGTTTGAGCTGCCGGACGCAATTCAATGTATCTACCGTGTTGCGGGCAAAGCGGGAGATCGACTTTGTGATGATGTAATCCAGTTTTCCGTCCATGGCATCATCAATCATCCGGTTAAATTCTTTCCGACGTTTCCGGGATGTTCCGGAAATGGCTTCGTCTGCATAAATTCCGGCGAATTTCCAATTGGGATGCGCCTGGATTAACCGGGTGTAAAATGCTTTCTGGTTACTGTAAGAAGTCTGCTGGTCTTCGTCACCTGTGGATACGCGACAGTAGGCGGCTATGCGGACATCTTCCTGCTCTTTTAGCTGTCCGCCTTTGGATACCGGGAGTTTTGTGGCAGGGATAATGGAGACTTGGGAGACTGGAGATGGATGGGTGGTTTGTGGAGCAGGGTGGCCAAGGGGTATATCGTATGTAAGATTCATGTAAAATTCCTTTCCTTGTTGTGGTGGCTGTCTGAGCAGCGATGATCTTTGATGTTGCTAAACATTTTCACTTGTGTCCGGCTATCGTCAAACCAGTGGATTGTGTACCGCAGGGGATCGTAGATGGTGATGGAGAGGACAAAGGCTTTTATATAGCGGTCAGTTACGTGATTGAGAAATTCAATCAGGCCGTCATTCCCTTCCGGCAGCGTGCGCATCCATTGAAGGGCCTGGGTTCGATAATCATAACCGCCTTCGAGCTGTTGCCAGTAGTCTTCCATGCCGCTAAGCTGTCTGGCCAGGAGTTTTTGTTCGTTATCGGTTGGGGCGGCAGATGTATCCCGGAGCCGACGCTGCAGAAACGCCCGATCCCGTTCGGCAAAATCCATTTCTTGTATGGCTTCCAGCCGTGCCTGCATTTGCGGCAGGAAGTTTTGGGCTTGGCCGGAAAATTCGGCGTCTGTGTTTGCCTTTTTGGTGAAATGCCCGCTCATAATATCCGCCACATCGAATCGGTCAATGGGAAAAGTATCCATGAGGTGAAAACGTTCCAGTATGGCCCGGCGGAACATGCGAATGAGCTGTTCCTCATATACTTTTTGGTTGTGGCAGAGGATTTTTCCGTTGTTCCGGGTTGTGGAAGGGCAGAACCAGATCGGATTCTGAAGAGTGTTTCGCACATGGTAGAATCTACCGCAGTGTCCGCAAATAAGAGTTCGGGAAAAGGCGTGGACAATCGGGGAGCGGGAGAGACGATTTTCAGGAGGGGTATGCGCTTTTTGCGCGTTCCGGGACTCTTTGTACAGCTCGTGACTGATGATAGCCGGATGGTGGTTCCGGGCCTGGTATTGTGTCAGTTCCCCCCGGTTTTTTTTGATGCGGTGAGTCAGGTAGTTTTCCGTGTAGGTTTTCTGTATGAGGACGTCCCCGCTGTAACGTTCGTTGGCAAGGATCAATCGGATCTGTCCGGCGGTCCAGCCTTCGTCGATATCACTGCGCAGCTGTCCTCTGGCAGAATGCTTCTGTCTCTGCCTGGTATATGAACTGGGGCGTCCGGGTATGTGACGATAATTCAACGCCCGGGCAATGTCCCCACAGGTGGCGCCCTGTACGGATTGCTTGAAAATCCATTGAATGACGGCGGCTTCTTCCTCTACGATTTCCACAGAGCGAAAGCGATATCCGTTCTCTGAGACAGTGTAACCACCGGTATAGCGATAGCCATAGATGGCCTGATTTCGTACGTCTCCTCTGGGGAAACGCTTTTCATTGCTCCAGCGAATATTGGCGGATATGCTCCGGCTTTCTTCCTGAGCGATAGCGGCCAGGGTAGTCAGGATAAAGTGGCTGGTATGATCGGAAGTGTCCAGGCCCTCTTTTTCAAAAAAGATAGTTGCCCCGGATTTCTGCAGGACGTCCAGAGCCATCATAAAATCCAGTGTATTCCTGGCAAATCGGGAGATGGATTTGCATATGATGCGGTCGATTTTGTGCTCTGCGCAGTGTCGCAGGATGCGCTTGAATCCCGTGCGCTTTTTGCCGGACGTGCCGGATACGCCGTAATCCGAATAGATACCGGCGAACACCCATTCCGGATTGCAGTGGAGGAGTTGGTGAAAATAGCGCTCCTGGGTTTCATAGGAATTTTTCTGGTCGGCCATATCTGTGGAAACACGGATATAAGCAGCCACCTTTAACAGAGAGTTTTTTTTTCGGGGGAACCGAAAACTTTCGTGCAATTTGTCATTATACATAACTGCACCATCCTTTCTATATTGATATATGACGTATACCTTCACGAATCCTGAGGTATACTCTGATAATATAGCTTATCGGAAATTGCATGGCAATTTTCGATAAAAGGCGCAGAATGCGCCGTCAATCTGATTATCAGAGGAGGTTTGCCTCTGATAATATAGCTTATCGGAAATTGCATGGCAATTTTCGATAAAAGGCGCAG
>CASWRE010000066.1 GCA_949471785.1 uncultured Lachnospiraceae bacterium
ATGATACTGTGGCGGCCATCAGCGCCCTTCCCCACCCGACGGTCCAGAAATTTGCGGTAATTACCATTGCCGTTGTAGGGGCAAGCAGGCGGTTCCTTTCGCAGATCACCCGGCACCAGAACGAAGTAAAGTTTATGAGCGCGTCTTTGCAGTACAGCAATTATGCGGGGCAGGCGGATTTTGCCATACCTTATGAGATTATAACCGCCACGGCTGCGGTCCGGGAACTGTACTTAAAAAGCTGCCACGAAGGCATGGGCTGTTACGAAAAGCTGTGCGCCGAGGGGATCGGCCATGACGCGGCGGGATATGCCACACCCCAGGGACTTCGGAATGTGCTGGTTATCAGCGCCACGCCCTATCAGTGGAAACACATCATCGGCCAGCGGGTATGCCGGCGCAATACGGACGAGACCCGGATCGTGCTCTTAAAAATCTGGCAGGAGCTTTATACTTTAAGCCCGGTGCTGTTTGCCCCTGATCTCACAGGCCCCTTCTGCCAACAGGACAAATGCCTGGAGGGGAAAATGACCTGCGGAAACATGCTGAAAGCGGATATGACGCCTGGAGATATTCTGAAAACGGACTATCCGGCGCTTTTGGAAGGAGGCGGCGCATGAAGATCAAATTGATCGACTTTGGCGTGCCGGAGGACCGCCGCCCTTTCCGTCCGCATGGGAACGATGCCGGCGCGGATGTTTACATGCCCTATGACTGTACTTTGCAGCCGGGCGAGATCGCAAAGGTCCCTCTTGGATTTGGGATTGAAGTGCCGGACGGATATGCAGGCTATGTATTCCCGCGCACCAGCATGGCGGTAAAAGGGCTGGTCTGTGAGCTGCCGCCGGTGGATTCCGGCTACCGCGGGGAGATTCACGCGATCATCAGCAATGTAAGCAGCCAGACCCAGGAGCTTTCCAAAGGCTCCCGCGTGGGCCAGCTTGTAATTACTCCGGTTGTGATCGCAGATTTTGTTACAGAGCTTGGCGAGCAGCGCGGCACAGATGGGTTTGGAAGTACAGGAAAATAAAAAAGTGACATTCCGGGAGTGATTCTTGGCTTATCGCCGGTAGTGGGATTGGGCATATCGGGGGGATTGCAGGATAAAATAAAAGAAAGGCAGCAAAAAGCGGCCAGCACCGTGGCCGCTTATTTTCTGCTATTGAGTTCTTTCATAATCCCTAGGATATAAGAAAGTGACCTGGAATCCAGTTTTTTTGCCTCTGCAATAAATTCCTGCAAGGCTTGCGGGGCCGGGTTCCCCTCGTCAAAAAATTCCTGGGGCGTCACGCCCAGATATTCACAGATGTAAAGGAAGGACTGCATGGAGGGAAGGGACTTTTTGTTTTCAATGTTGTTAATGTAGTTATTTGCCTGTCCCAATGACAATGACATATCGCGTGCAGACACGCCTTTTTGAGTCCGCAGCTTTGCCAGCCGTTCCGGGACGAAATTTTCATACATTGCCTTTACCTCCTATTCCGTAATAGATTGTACCTTACACCCTGTCCTTATTCGCAAAATAAAAAAGGGTATTTGCGTTGAAACGCTAAAATAAATCTATTATAATTTGAGAAATAAAGAATAATAACTATCGGATGGAGGAAAAGAAGATGGAAGGAAAGACATGCTGTGTCACCGGGCACAGGGATTTACCCCAGAAAGAGATAGGCCATGTAAAGGCGGCCCTGCGGCGTGAAATTGATTCTGCCGTTGCGGACGGGTTTACCCGCTTTATGAGCGGCTTTGCGGACGGCGTGGACCAGTATTTTGCAGAGATCGTACTGGAAAAGAAAAAGACGAATCCGGCGCTGGAGCTGATCGCGGTTGTTCCCTACCAAAAGCGCCTGGACAGCCTGATGGAAAAGAGCCGGACTTATGAAATGCTGGAGGCCTGTGCGGATGTTGTTGTCATGCAGGAAAAATACCACCCCAGCGTCTATTCCCACCGGAATCGCTACATGGCTGAACACTCGGACCGGGTGATCGCAGTGTATGACGGGAGGGAAAAAGGCGGCACGGTCAGGACAATCCGGTTTGCGCACCAGATGAAGAAAGAGCTGCGGGAAATCCCGGTTGGGGAGATTATCCTGCCAGGGCAACCCGGAGCGAGAAGAAAATGAAATAACAAAAAACTGATACTTGATGATACGCTCACTTTCCGGTGGGCGTTTTTCTTTACCCAATTTTAGGAGGATTTTTTATGTGGAGCATGATTACACACTTTCTTACATTCACTGGAGGAATGTCTGCCGGCGTCGTGCTGATGTGTCTTTTACAAGCCGGAAAGCAGGAAGATGAATGGTCAGAAAACAGGAAACGGGAGGAAAATGAATGAACCAGGAATTTGCAGAATATATCAAAAACCATATACGGGAATATCTGCCGGCGGACTACCAGGATGCAGATATTTCCTTAAAAGAAGTCACAAAAGGGAATGACCGGACCCTTACCGGGCTCATCATCCGAAGGGACGATGAAACGGTTACGCCAACCATTTATCTGGAGCACTATGGGGAACAGTTTGGAAAAGGCCGTCCGATGGAGGACATAATGAAGGAAATCGCACAGATAAAAATGGAGAGCAGTTTGGAGCTTCCTATTGACGTGAAGGGATTGGAGGATTATGAAACAGCCAGGCCGCTGCTTGCTATCCGTCTGTGTGACCCGGAAAAGAATCAGGAATATCTGAAAGACAAACCCTGTACCGCATGTGGGGAACTGGCGGCAGCTTACCGGATTCAGGTCATGGAGGGCAGCGAAGGGACAGCTTCGGCTATAATTACAAATGACATGCTGGGACTTTGGGGGATTACGCCGGAGCAGCTTCACCATGACGCAGTTACAGCAGAAAATGCCAGGAGCCCTGTCTGCTTATATACGATGCATGATGTGATGTCAGAGATTATGTTTTCTGCTAAACCTACGAATCTGTTTAACCAACCGGAACCGATAGAAACTGGCGCTGTGCCTATGTATGTCCTGACGAACCAGAGCAGATTGGATGGCGCCGGGGTCCTGGCGCGGGATGGCGTACTGGATAAAATCGGGGAGCTGGTCGGTTCCGATTTTTACGTCCTTCCATCATCCATCCATGAAGTCCTGATTGTGCCGGATAACGGGAATATGCAGGCAAAGGAACTGGAGGATATGGTAAAAGAAGTGAATGCTTCCCAAGTGGCGCCGGAGGATTTGCTCTCCGATAAGGTGCAGTATTATGACCGGACAGCGAAAACCCTGGGGCGAAAACAGGAAAAAGGGCTTTTGGAGCGGCTTTCCGCAAATAAAGCAAAGATCCGGGAAAAGGAGGCAAAGGAACCCAGAGAAAGTCAGAAAACCCGGCAGGAACCGGGCTTATAAAGGGCGGCTGCCATGCTGGCTTTTCTATTTCAAAGAAATGGAGGTTTACAGGAATTGAAGTTAGTAATTGCGGAAAAGCCCTCCGTCGCCATATCGCTGGCGGCGGTCCTGGGCGCGAATGAGAAAAAAGACGGCTACATGGAGGGCGGCGGTTATCTGGTAAGCTGGTGCGTGGGGCACCTTCTGGAGCTTGCGCAGCCGGAGGCTTACGGGGAACAGTATGCCAAATGGCGTTATGGCGATCTGCCGATCCTGCCGGAAGAATGGAAATACGGAGTGCCGAAGGATAAGAAAAAGCAGCTTGACCTTCTGTGCCGGCTGATGAAAGACAAACGGGTG
>CASWRE010000067.1 GCA_949471785.1 uncultured Lachnospiraceae bacterium
TCCAAAGTGGAATTTAGTCTTGCAAAATGGAATTTACTTTTTCAACTCACCTTTTATTTTTGGAAGAGACAGGTCAACAGACAGAAAATGTCCCCCGGCAAACACTTTTGATTATTTGCCGGAGGACGTATCAGGATAAATATTGACGCATATTTTTTAAAGCATGTTTTTCCAGGCGACTGACCTGAGCCTGGGAAATTCCGATCTCTTTCGCCACTTCCATCTGCGTCTTTCCCTCAAAGAAGCGCAGCCCCACAATATATTTCTCCCTGTCGTTGAGTCTTTTCATCGCTTCTTTCAGGGACAGATCTTCTATCCAGTTTTCTTCCCTGTTCTTCTTGTCGCTGATCTGATCCATCACATAAAGCATATCCCCGCCCTCTGTGTAGACCGGTTCATACAGGCTCATGGGACTCTGAATGGCATCCATGGCATAAACGATATCTTCTTTGTTGATCCCCACCTCCTCGGCAATCTCATTGATTGTAGGCTCTTTAAGATTTTTCTTCACATAATTTTCCCTGGCGTAAATGGCTTTATAAGCCGTATCCCTCAGCGAACGACTCACTCGGATACTATTATTGTCTCGGAGATAACGCCGGATTTCTCCGATGATCATTGGTACCGCATAGGTTGAAAATTTCACGTTTAATTCTGTATCAAAATTATCAATAGCCTTAATTAGCCCGATACATCCGATCTGAAACAGATCATCTGCATTTTCATTACTGCCTGAGAAGCGCTTAATTACGCTGAGCACCAGGCGGAGATTTCCTTTTATATACCGTTCACGGGCTTCGGTATCCCCGGCCCGGATTTTTTCAAATAAAGTTTCCTTTTCCTCATTACTGAGTACAGGCAGTTTTGCCGTATTGACACCGCAAATCTCCACTTTATTCAACGCCATAATAAGAATCCTCCTGTCATGTGTGATACTAAAATGATTCTCATTTGGCTAATTGAATATACCAGAAGCGGAAAAATTTAAAAAATAAAGCGCCTTGACAAATTGTTTTTCCGTCTTTTCCTACTCATACTTCACGATATCTTTCTTTAACTGTTTCATAATTCGCTTTTCCAGACGGGAAATATAAGATTGGGAAATTCCCAAAATATCGGCCACTTCTTTTTGCGTCTTCTCCTGACCGTCGGGCATGTTGATACCGAACCGCAGACGGATGATGGTCTGTTCCCGACGATTCAACCGGGAAATGGCCCGGGATAGCAGGTGACACTCCACTTCCTGCTCCAGATTACGATAGATAATATCCTCATCGGTACCCAGGATGTCCGACAAAAGCAGCTCATTACCGTCCCAGTCCACATTCAGCGGTTCATCGATAGACACCTCCAGCCGGGTCTTGGAATTTCTCCTGAGATACATGAGAATTTCATTCTCAATACAACGGGAAGCGTAGGTGGCCAATTTGATTTTTTTCTCCGGGTTAAACGTATTGATTGCTTTAATCAGGCCAATGGTACCGATGGAGATCAGATCTTCCACACCCACACCGGTATTGTCAAATTTTTGGGCAATATAGACAACCAGACGCAGATTATGCTCGATCAGCCTGCTCTTGGCGTCATCATCTCCGTGATCCGCCAGCCTTCCGATCATCTCGGACTCTTCCTCGGGCGGCAGCGGGGCGGGAAGTATATCCGACCCCCCTATGTAACAAACCTCTCCTGTTTTCTGTATAACCATTCTGGTAAATCCCGGGAAACACGAGGCCTTCCCACTTCTGCCGGTTGCATAATACGCCATTTTTTCATTCCTCCTATTCCTGCAAAACATCCGGATTCAGTATCATCTGATAAGCCGGTCCAAATAACGCGCTGCTGTCGGAAACAGCAATCCTCGGATGCATTGTCATTCCTTTTCTTCCGTTTTCTCCAAGCAGCAGATAATCTGCCGTAAAGCACAAAAGTGTTCCTTCCGGGCATCCCAGACTTTTATAGGGCAAGTAATGAAAAGCCAGGCCCCTTGTGTTCTCCCCGTGTAAAAACTTCCCCATACACGCCTCCAGCTCAGGGAAACCTTCCCGGATCAACTGGCGGTTCACGATGGATACCGGCAGTTTTCGGGCGCCGTCGTACAGACAATTTCCCGTATCATAAAGCCCCTTTATCCAGACCAGACGTCCTCCGGCGGACAATCCCACCGGAAATATACTGCGTCCCGCTTTCTGTTTTCTGATACCGGTCAGTATCCGCACGATGACGGTCAGTCCCAGCGTCACGAACAGATACATCACCGGAGAGATCCGTCCGGCAAGCAACGCCGCGCCCAAACAGACGCCGCCCAAACAGACGGTCAACAGGAATTTAGTCCCCAGGGCAGCCAGCCACCCTGTAAAAGTACATCTGCCCCATACCAGCCGTAAAAGTATGCCTTCGGCAACAAGACTTCCGATCACCACCGTCCGCCAGGAAATTCCCCAAAACAGCAGGCCCCAAAATATGAACAGCTCCAAAATCGCAGCCAGAAGCTTCCGGCCCGTCGGCACGGGATGACGCCGCACCCTGCACAGACAATCAAATAGCGCGTAACCGATTACGGCCTGACCGAACCACATCCTGAAAAATTCCGCCGGCAAATGCAAAAAAACACCTCCCCGCTTCCTTCAGCATCCATCTGTCACTCGGATGAATCCCATTATAGAAGTGGGGAAGTGCTTTATTTGTCAAAATGGGGAACCTGTTCTCAAAAAAACTTTCGACAGTGTCACCCTTCTTTTCTACGGGAAAAGGATTTTCTATCGGACATGTAAAATTCAGCCATGTAAAAGCTCAAGAATTTTTCTCATATCAGCCAGATCGATCTGCCCCGGAGCAGATGCCTGCGCCACCGATCCGAACGTAACCGACGAGCCGACGAGCTCTCCGGCCAAACGGCTGACAGCGCCCAGCCGGCCCATGGACATGGTAACCAGAGGCTTTTCTGTCTGCCGGCGGTACGCTTCCGTAACGGCGAGAAGCCGGAGGACGTCCTCCGCCGTATTCGGCATGACCGCCAGCTTCAATATATCCGCGCCGGCCCGCTCCATGTCAGACAAAATTTTCCTCATCTCCACGGAATCCGGCGTTTCGTGGAAATGATGGTTCGAACCGATCACCGCAACGCCTTTTTTGTGAAGCGACTCGATCAGTACGGCAGCATGAGCGGCATCAGGCATAATCTCCACATCCACCAGATCCGGGCCGTCCCCGGCTGCTCCCAGGAGAATCCTGTCGTACGTATCGGCGTCCGCCGCCAGAGCGCCGCCTTCCCCTTCCGTGCGCACCGTGAAAAGCAGAGGGGTTTTCTCGAGATATTTTCTCGCGCCATCCAGCACGCCGCGCACGCGTTTCTCGTCGTGAATCCCCGCAAAAAAATCCGCCCGCCATTCCACCAGATCCGGGCCTTTGTCCACGGCTTCCGTGATCCGGCGGATAATCTCCTCCTCCGTGCTCCCCATAACCGGCACGCAGATTTTGGGCATCCCCTCGCCTATCCTACATCCTCTCACCTTCATCGCCTTTGTCATACTTCTTCATATCCCCGCATTTCACGGAGCCTCTCCCTTCCTGAAATCATGCCTGAATTGTAACTGTTCAGTACCTTCACAGTTACGATGCAAAATCCAATTAAAATGTCTA
>CASWRE010000068.1 GCA_949471785.1 uncultured Lachnospiraceae bacterium
GCCTTTGGACTCAATATTGTCTTCTTTGCGGTACACCTCCGGCGCTCCTGGCTTAATGGCGTCCTCCACGTCAAAAACAGGAGGCAGAACCTTATACTCTACCTTGATCAGCTCCAGGGCCTCCTCCGCGACCTGGGGGGAAATGGCCGCCACCGCTGCCACGGGATCACCGGTAAAACGCACATGCTGATCCATAACCGGCCTGTGAGCCGGCACACCTGTTTTCCATGCCGGGGCGTTTTTATAGGTCATCACGGCTTTTACTCCCGGCAGAGCCTCTGCCGCGGAAGTATCAATGGAAATGATCTCCCCGTGAGGATAGGGGCTGTGGAGAATCTTCGCGACACAAGCGTTGTTGAGCTTTATATCATCACAGTAAATGGCTTTTCCTGTTACAATGGCCCGGCCATCTTGACGGCGGCGGACCTTTCCGATATGGCGGTATTCTGTCATGCTGTTTTCCCTCCTTTTAAGACGGATTTTACCGCTTCGATCACCTGGTAGTGGCTGACGCAGCGGCAGTAATTTCCGGACAATGCCTCTTTGATCTCATCCTCCGAAGGATCCGGATTGCTGTTCAGCAATGATTTTACGGCAATAATAATACCGGGAGTACAGAATCCGCACTGAAACGCGTTATGCTCCAGAAATGCCTCCTGAATGGGATCCAGCTCTCCTGTAACGGGATCGCTTAGGCCTTCAATGGTAATGATCTCTTTCCCCTCACACTCCGCTGTCAGGGTGATGCAGGAGGCCACGGCTTTTCCCTCCATCAATACCGCGCAGCAGCCGCACGCGCCCTGCCCGCAGGACATCTTGCTTCCCGTAAGCCCGATCCTCTCCCTGAGCGTCTCTAAAAGTGTTTCGGAATTTGTCCCAGCTTTCGTCCAATGGTAAACTGGTAGGTCTGCCCATTGATATGTAACGTCAAATCCCTGCCCATGTAATGCTCCTCTCCTTTCTGTAAGCCGATCAATAATTTTCTATATAATTTTAACAAATCTACAGATTATTTTCCGTCTATACTGAGACACATTCCCCATTATTTTTGTATATCCATATACACTTTTTGGTAAAAAATAATCTATGAATCCATTGCGTTTTAAGAGAATTATTGTTAAAATATTATCGATAAGTTTTTGCCTGTCTGGCTCTTTTACCATTACGAGGAGGATAAATCATGGGCAATATACAGTTCGTATTTGAGGGGCATTTTTCGAAATACAGATCATTATTTCAGGACATGTGTCCGCCTCCCATGACAATCCGGAAAGGGTGCGTCCTGTGTTCCCAGTGCCATACCAGCGGCTGGATGTACTACATGTTAGACGGGATATCCAAGGTTTATATCACTACCAATGACGGAAATGAGCGGATTATTGATTTTATGAAAAAAGATACGCTGATCGGGATGGACTGCATTAACGCGGCGCGCCGTTCCGTAGTCAGTATCTCCAGCATCACGGACATGCAGGTCCTTCCCTTTACTCCCGAGATGCTCAGGCAGATGCTTCTGCGAAACCCTGAACTGGGTTTTGACCTGGCAGTCTATTATGGGGAAGTTCTGCGGCAGGTGGCTTATACTGCCGGAAACATGGGAATCGCGGATCTGACGGGGCGGCTCGCGGCTTTCCTTCTCCTGTTTCTGGATACCCCGGATTATAAAAAAACCCGGAAAATCGCCCTGACACAGGAGGAGATCGCCTCCTTTATCAATGTTTCACGGGCCCAGGTGGCCAAGATGTTCGGACAGCTGCGGAAAGAAGGGGTCATCGCCACCGGCAACCGCTATGTGACGGTTTTGGATCAAAAGAAATTGATGGAATACAGCGCGTTTTGACAGTCTTTGGCTGGGAGATTTAAAAAGTCAGGGGATTATCGTATTTGCTCCAGAAGAGGCTCTTCTGGAGCAAGTACAAATCCGGCTCCTTATCCTGTATAAGAACAATAAGCGCTGACACTGATTTCCGTTATGATTCCATCCTCTATTTTATAGGAAACCGCCGCGTTTCCCAGTCCGTCCCCTGTAATCATGTAGTTCTCAAGATTCTCCTTTGGATAAAACCCATAGGACATTAACGTGGTGACCGCTGTATTTTCGTCCATGCCAGGGTAAATCCCGAAAACCGTCACATCATCCACCTGCTGGCCTCTGTAGCCCAAAATCCCGCCATCCATGAAAATCAGCGAAAATGTCTCTCTCCCTTCATAGGTTCCTGTTTTTTCGTACTCGAATTCCGGGTTTTCTTTCCACTGAACCCCATAGCTGTCGGACAAATACTGACGCGCTTCCTCCAGAGATGACTTCTGAATATAGAGCCAGCCAATATCCGTCTGACTGCCTGGGTTGTTCGCCTCGGCCAGGTCCCGGAGCAGGGACAGAAAATCCGTGGTAAAATGCTGAAAGTTTTCAGCGGCAACAGGCTCATAATTTAACTTGTTGTGCTACTTCAATGGCAATACTTAAAGGGCTAAAAAAGCCCAAAAAGTCCCTGCCAATGTTTGATGGCTTAAATTTTAGAAAATAAGTTCTTTGATTTTTCCAATATCACAGGGTTCCCGAAAGATACTGTTAAAGGCCATGCATAGATTATGACCTAAAATCTTGTTTTGCAGTCGGGTGCATAACCCACGAAAACTTTTCGCCAGGACTCTTTCACCATTCATCTGTTCCGTGAGTTGCGAAAATACGGTCTCGACCCTTCGGCGGAAACGAAAGATCAGCTGTCTCACCTCCTTCGGCCAGTTCTCTTTATAATTGGAAGGTTTCAATGACATCAGACAGACCCCTTGCCTCATCATATCCTCCCAAAGAAGCTTCCCTGTATAGCCTTTGTCCCCAAGGATAACCAGGCCAAGGCGGTTCTCCGCCAGGTCACGAAGCCCTTCCCGATCATCCACGGACGCCGGAGTAATCTCAAACGCTGTGATATATCCTTCCAACGTGATCAGAGCATGGACCTTAAAGCCGAAATACGTCTCTTTTTTAGACGGGCATTTTCCATAATCGGCCCCATCCAGCCGAAAGGAACGGCAGTAACGCGCCCGTCCGAACTTACAGACTGGAAGCGGAAAGCTGTCGATTACAAAATAGCGGCTGCATGGAACAGGAAAAACCCTGTTGATTTTCTGACGGAGCAGTTCCGTAACCTGTAAAAGAGCTCTTCTGGTTCGATTGAACCGGGTACGGCAGCACAGATTTGGGAAAAGATGCCGGTAATTGCGTTTTACAAAGGAATACCAGGCATTTTCGGAGTCTATACCGATGAGTTCGCCGCAAATACTCAAGGTAATAATCTCAGGGTCAGACAGTTTGGCCGTACCTACGTTTCGTCGTTTTAAGACAGATGTGGGAACAAACTGTTGATACAGGTCATCAATGATTGTGTAAACAAGTAAAATAAAGTCTTCAAAAGTTGCTATGAGAGTGGTATAATCATCTTGGAACTTCAACATCATGTGCCTCCTTTCATAGTCTGTAGTGGTTTACAACTATAGGATAGCATATTTTGTTGAAGTTTT
>CASWRE010000069.1 GCA_949471785.1 uncultured Lachnospiraceae bacterium
TTCCAAAGTGGAATTTAGTCTTGCAAAATGGAATTTACTTTTTCAACTCACCTTTGTATGTTTTCATACATGATAATACCAGAAGCAGAGAGGTTTTTGGCGATATCCGCAATATTGACAGGCTTTCTTCCGCTTGTTATAGTATAGGAATGGGTTCCTTTTTAATATCGGGATATGGGAGAGGAAAAATGTATCAATGTCATGTTCAGCTATACTTAATAGGTAGATCTAGTAATATATTTGAAATTATAAAGAGAATACCGCCGTTGCCCGCGTTCACCCATACGTTTCAGGAAAGTGAAGAGCCGGAGACGGATCTGACGGCCGGGGCTGATGTGATCCTGGCTGATTTGCATGGCTGCGGCGGGGAGGAAACGGTACGTTTTCTGCTTGCCGGAAAGAAGGAAACGGCGGAATTGATTCTGCTGGCGGATAAAGAACAGATATCGGATCTGGCAGAGTATATGCCGGAGATCGAGGATATATGGACGACGCCCATGTCGGAGGAGGAGGTTCGGTTCCGTTTTTGTAAATGGCAGCGGAACAGGAAAAGGAAAGCGGATTTGTGGCAGACTGGTCATTTCCTGGAGGCAGCCATCAATAACAGCCCGAACCTGATCTGGTATAAGGATAAGAACGGCATCCATGAGAAAGTAAATGACAGTTTCTGCAAGACTGTCAATAAGACGAAGCAGCAGGTGGAGGGAAGGGGCCATGCTTACATATGGGATGTGGAGCGGGACGATCCTGCCTGTATAGAGTCCGAGCGGGTGGTCATGACTGAAAAGAGGACCTGTATGGCGGAGGAGACCATTCAGACAGGAGCCGGGGAACGTCTGCTCACGACTTACAAATCGCCCCTGTACGATCTGGATGGCAGCGTTATGGGTACCGTGGGAATCGGTATTGACGTGACCCAGGAACGTGCGTATGAAAAGGAAATTATAAGAAAAAACCTTATGCTGGAGACTATTTTTACCAGTATGGAGTGCGGCGTGATGTGCCATACGTTGGACGGCCATCGCATTATAAGCGTTAATAGGGCGGCTCTTGAGATCCTGGGCTATGGTTCTCAAGAGGAGATGCTGGCGGAGGGCTTTGATACGGTGGCGGCTTCTGTCCTGGATGCGGATAAGGTTATTCTCCGCAAGCGTATCCGGTCCCTGAAAACGGAAGGGGACAGCGTCAGCGTGGAGTACAGGGTGCGGCATAAAGACGGGAGCCTGCGCCATGTGATGGGGAATATCAAGATGATAAGGGAGAACGGAGAGCTTTTCTATCAGCGTTTTCTCTTAGATTGTACGGCCCAGAAGCTGCAGGAGGAACGGAATGAGCGCCATCAGATGGAGCTGATCCAGGCGTTGAGCATTGATTATAATCTGGTATGCTATTATGAGCTGAACACTGGCCTTGGCATGCCGATTCGGATTTCCGACGGGTATGGCGAAAAATACGGGCCCTTTTTCAGCGGGGAGATATCTCTGACGGGCAGTTTGGAGCAATATATCGAGAAGTATGCCTATGAAGAGGATCGGAACATGCTGCTGCAGGCATTTTCCCGTGAGCGGCTGGATGCGGAGCTGACGGAGAAGAAGCTGTATTATGTGAATTACCGTACGCTTCAGGACGGTGAGATGAAGTATTTCCAGATCAAGGCAGTGCGTGCCGGCGTCTGGAATGACAGCCATGGCATTGTGTTGGGACTGCGAAGTGTGGATGAAGAGATACGAAACGAAATGGAACAGAAGAGCTTGCTGGAGGATGCGCTTTTGCAGGCCAACAGGGCCAGCAAGGCCAAGAGCGTGTTCCTTTCCAATATGTCCCATGATATCCGCACGCCGATGAACGCCATTGTCGGCTTTACGGCCCTGGCTGCGGCACACATCGAAAACAGAGAACAGGTGGAGGAATATTTAAAGAAGATTATGGCGTCCGGCGAACATCTGCTGAGCCTGATCAATGATGTATTGGATATGAGCCGCATAGAGAGCGGTAAAATGTATCTGGATGAGAAACCCTGTCGTTTGCCGGATATCCTGCATGGGCTGCGCAATATCGTTCAGGCGGATATCCGCGCCAAGCAGCTGGATTTCTATATTGATACCGTGGATGTGCTGGATGAGGATATTTTCTGCGACAAGCTGAGATTGAATCAGGTTCTCTTGAATTTGCTGAGTAATTCCATCAAATATACGGGGGCCGGGGGAACGATCAGTATGCGGATTTTGGAGAAAGCCAAGGCTCCGGCGGGATGCGCAAACTATGTATTTGCTATCAAAGATACCGGCATCGGCATGAGCAAAGAGTTTGTGTCCCATATTTTCGAACCGTTTGAGAGGGAGAAGAATACGACCCTGAGCGGTATCCAGGGAACGGGCCTGGGTATGGCGATTACGAAAAATATCGTAGACATGATGAACGGAACCATTGATGTGAAAAGCGAACAGGGCGTAGGAACGGAATTTACGGTATCATTTACTTTCCGTCTGAACGCGGAAGAGAAAGAACCACTGGATATTCCGGAATTAAAGAATTGCAGGGCTCTTGTGGTGGATGATGATTTTAATACTTGTGACAGTGTGTCCTATATGCTGGGTCAGATGGGAATGCAGGCGGAATGGACGCTTTCAGGTAAAGAGGCAGTACTGCGTACCCGGCAGGCCGTCATGCGGGGGAATGATTACCGCGTGTACATCATTGACTGGTTCCTGCCTGACATGAACGGGGTCGAGGTCACCAGGAGGATACGGAAGGAGACAGGTGAAGATGTGCCGGTCATTGTCCTTACGGCTTATGACTGGTCGGAAATTGAGGACGAGGCGAAGGAGGCCGGTGTTACCGCTTTTTGCAGCAAGCCGTTGTTTATGTCGGAACTCAAAAGCTGCCTGCATTCCATTGTGAGCGCAAAAGAAGAGGAGGAGACCGATGATGATGCTCCAAGGGTCAGCTTCCGTCCGGGACGTATTCTGTTGGCGGAGGATAATGAGCTGAATCAGGAGATTGCCGCGGAAATCCTGGGAGACGCCGGATTTACTACGGAAATTGCGGGAAACGGGAAAATAGCGGTAGAAATGCTGGAGAAGTCCGAACCGGGGTATTACCAGATTGTGCTTATGGATGTACAGATGCCCTTGATGAACGGATACGAGGCGGCCAAGGCGATCCGGGAGCTTCCGGACAGGACATTGTCCCGGATACCGATTCTAGCTATGACTGCCAATGTTTTTGAAGAAGACCGGCAGGAGGCCCTGCGGTGCGGCATGAACGGCCATATAGCCAAACCGCTGAATATGGAGGTTTTATTTGAAACATTGAATATGGTATTATCATAGTAGCCGTAAGGGTACGAAACAGTTACCTGCCATAAAAGGAAGCGGGAGAGACAAGACACTAGTGTGCTGACACGTTGATATTTAGATTTACCACCACCTCTTTAGGCAGTAG
>CASWRE010000070.1 GCA_949471785.1 uncultured Lachnospiraceae bacterium
GAAAATACGAATGCGATGAAAAATGTAGTCACACTGCTGATGATGCTTTTTGCCGCAGACATAGTCGTATCCAGCACGCTTCCCGCGCCGTTTTTAAAGAAGGCCGCAACCCCGTCCAGGATCTTGTCCCAGTCCATGTTCAAATCCTCCAGCAGCGCCATGATCCCCTGGTTGTTGTGGAATATTTCCTCAACCCACGCCATGGCCGCCGGGGTAAAATCCTGGATCGTCTTGCCCAGGCCCATAAAGGTGGAACCGAGCTCTGGGATCACCACAAACATCACCAGGACAATCACGCCGATCACACACAGGATTGTCAGCGTCAGGCTGCAGGGCCTGGCATATTTGAAACCTGGCCTGCCGTCTTTGCCGTCATTTCCGAATATTTTGCTTTCCAGAAAGCTCATGGGCACGTTCAGGATAAAGGCGATCGCGCCGCCCAGCAAAAACGGAAAGATGATATTTAAGATGAATCCCAGGAAATCCACGATCAGGGTGTATTTCCACAGCCCGATCAGAATGACGATCGTAAAGACAATCAGTTCCCTTATTTTCCGCATGTTTTCTTTATTTAAGTCCATAGATCCTCCTTCGGGTTTCAGTGCTTTGTTATATTTATATCAATTCATGCATGATTCAGAATACATTGTATGTTCTGATTCTCTTCCACGGCGGTGCAGATGACTTTTTGCAGGGCCCCGGCATAATTTCCCAGATGCTCCGCCAATGCCTGTTCGTTCCGAAACCGGATCTCCGTCTCCTCCGCCAGATCGGTCAGGCAGTCGTACAAGGCGTCCAGGTTCCTGCCGTACCAGTCAGGGAAATCCAGAGCCGCGGCCAGTGTGTCGTGCAGCATTTCTCTATTCAGGATGTTTTCCCCGTCTAATATACATATACGCATATTTATTCCTCTCCATACAAAAGTTCAAAAGATTCATAGTGGTCTTCCGTATAATAAATCAGTCCGTCGTTGGAAAAAACGATCCGCTTGGCGCCGCGCCTGTCAGCCCCCAGCGTGTCGATGTCGCACTCCGTATACACACGGCCTTCCTTCTCCGGCAGCAGCCCTTCATAATTGCCGAAACGGCTTCCGCCGATGCACTTGCCCGGCGCATAAGGTTCCAGGCCCCCGCCTTCCCATCCCAGGGCTTTGGCCTCTTTTTTGGTGATAAAGTTGGACGGGAGATGGCCGTACGTAAAGATGTATTGCGCCACCTCATCCCTGGATGTGTAAACGCCGTCCTCCTGCAGTTCGGAGTCTTCGTCTGATGTAGTCTGATGCGGAATATCATCGGATTCCTGGGAAGATTCATCTATCTTCGGATTTTCTTCATCTTCGGACC
The DNA here is from genome assembly GCA_949471785.1 of uncultured Lachnospiraceae bacterium. Lineage (GTDB taxonomy): Bacteria > Bacillota > Clostridia > Lachnospirales > Lachnospiraceae > UBA11957. The sequence goes on from CASWRE010000070.1 coordinate 1,344, forward strand.
GGGCTGCATCTAAAGTTTTACCTGACGACGCAGTATTGCCGGTTTTTTCGGCAGATTCCGGCGAAGCGCCGCAGCCTGACAAAGTAAATGCCAATAAAAATACAAGGAAATACTGCAGCCATTTTTTCATTGTCGCATGCTTCCATAAAATTCGGTTCATATACATTCATCCTCCATATTGCAAAATTCCAATCATAGACCGGAAATTGATAAAGGTATTGTAGCATGTTGGAAATGTGGTGTAAACAGCGATGTGGCGGTTAAGAAAACATTTAGGAAATATTTAGTTATTTGTTATGATTCATGCGGCAGCTTGTACTGTGCTTCTCGATGTTCGGCCGGCAGGATGGGCGAAAAAGAGGGAAGAACGATTTTAAGTACGCTCTTCCCAGTCTTTTAATCCGCTTTCTTTTCTCTTGGTTTTGGTTTGTATTGTTCTTCACCTGATTCGATATAAAGCATAAAATCATTAATTTCTTTTTCTGACCATCCGGCAGCCCTCAAACCCAAGAGAAATCTGGCAACTTCCGTCATATTCATTCTTGTCCTACCTCCTTTACCAAAACTTTCTATACGTCAGATCGTCTGCATGTATGGAATCAATTTTTTATAGTTCTCGCTGCAGTTCCTATTACATCTAAGCTTATTTATATCATATAGCAATTAGACAACAATATCAAGAAAAACATTGTTACATGTCACACACTGACCAATCAGCGTAGCGATTGGTCGGGGCGTAACCAGTAACTACTATTCACAGTAAATTCTAAAAAATCAGTCTCAACTGCTCCACCCTGTAAGCCCTCTTATACTGACTGATAATATCCTCCATCCGGTACGCAATCCCCCGCTTCTCACACTCCCCCGCGAAATACTCCCACAGCCGTTTCGCCTGCGGGCTCCGGCATTCATAATAATTGCCGTACCGTTTCGAGTACTTGTCTGCCAGACCTTTCCCCGGAAACAATTCCTCCAGCTTTGCAAAATACCAATCCCGCTGGTTTCCCCGCAGG
>CASWRE010000071.1 GCA_949471785.1 uncultured Lachnospiraceae bacterium
TTACCTGATGACCAGCCTTGCCCCTATCCCCTTTGCCACCATCGCCAACCGGGAGGCCGGGCATATGGGGCGCTTACTAAAATACTGTTGTAAAATATGCTGTTGAATTTTACATCAAATCAGGGTATACTAAGGGCAGGAAAGGAGAATGTGATTATGCCGAATATCAAACCAATCTCTGATTTGAGGAATTACAGTGATGTGCTCCGTGACGTATCTGTGGGCGCACCGGTCTTTCTCACCAAAAACGGACGCGGGCGCTATGCAATCATTGACATGCAGGACTATGAAAAAACACGGGCCACCCTGAAGCTTATGGGCGAGCTTGCAAAAGGAAAAAAATCTGGAGAGGAAAAGGGATGGCTTTCGTCCTCGGATGTGAGAGCACATTTCCGGGCAAAGGCAAATGAAGAATAACATCTATTACTCCCCGGAAGCCCAGAACGACCTGGACGAAATCTGGGAGTATATTACCTTTGAATTATGTAATCCGCAAGCCGCTGAAAACACTGTAAACAAAATCATGGACACTGTTGATGAACTGGAAAATTTTTCAGAAATCGGCGCTCTGCTGTCCTCTGTGGCAGATATAGAAAGCGACTACCTATTTCTCACCAGTGGAAATTACATGGTTTTTTACCGTGTGAATGGGCAAGACGTGTACGTTGACCGTGTTCTCTATGGCAGACGGGATTATCTTCGGATTCTGTTTCCTGATCTGCCGCAGAATGACAACGAAGGATAAAACAAAATATAGTAACGATGGAACCGCTGGCTGACGCTGACGATTTTTTATTGCTCCGGTCCAACCTGACCCGAAGCCGGAAAAGAGGGGTCTACTACCCACCGTAATGAACCCCACCAAATCTCAATAATCCCAATAGAAAGCTGCGCTTTCTATTTCTTTTAAGCCATTCTTCAGTACTTTTGCCTGCGAGCACCCGGTAAGAAATATCAATGAGCCAATCATAAATCCGTCCCTTCCCCGTCAAAAGCGGGGATAAAGCTCTCCCTCGCCGTATCCCCCTCCTGCACAAAAGCATTTCGAACCCCCAGTTCCAGCGCATAGTCTACTACAGCATCGTATTCCCGCCGTGTCACTTTACGGCAAATGGACTGATACTCCGGCATCTCCCGCAGCCGCTCGAACGGTGTATACTGATTCAGCAGACTCAAATACACAGCGTCGCCGTGGGTCCCAAACACATACCGGATCACATCCCTGGCATTCTTCTTGTGCCCGGGCAAAAGAAGATGCCTGACAATCACGCCCCTCTGCATCATACCATTCTCATCAAAGACCGGCTCTCCCACTGTGTCTGCCATCTCGCCAAGCGCCCCCTTTGCCACCTCCGGATAGTCAGGCGCCGCCGAATATTTGGCCGCCAACGCCGGATCCATATACTTGAAGTCCGTCAGATAGATGTCCACGATGCCTGCCAGCGCCCTGATCATTTCCCGCTTCTCGTAGCCGCTGCCATTGTAGACCACCGGCAGCGCAAGCCCGCTGTCTCTGGCCAGCAGCACGGCCTCCGCCACGCCGGTCACATAATGATCCGGCGTGACCAGATTGATATTGGCCGCCCCTTTTGCCTGCAGGTTTAAAAAAATGTCCGCCAGCTGCTTTGTTGTCACCGCTTTTCCTTTTCCGCCGGCTGCGATCTCATAATTCTGGCAGTAGACACAGCGCAGATTACAGCCCGCAAAGAATACCGTCCCGGAACCCTTTGGTCCGGAAATGCACGGTTCCTCCCACGGATGCAGCGCCGCCCGCGCCACCCTGATCCCATCATCCGCCTGACAAAATCCCCGCTGTCCCTCTGCCCTGTGTGCCAGACACTCTCTCGGACATAGATTACAGGGGCTGATGCTCAACCCTTTCCACTGCATAGATATCCCGCCTTCCCCTGTTTCGTTCGTCCATCTTTTCAAAACCTACAGAATCTTCATAAATTGTAATTGAGATGTCATCATTACTGTACTCTTCTGCAATTTCTTTCAGCTTACTTATCACATCATCTTTTGTCATGCTTAACATTTCTTCAAGATCTGTTTCGTTCCAAAAATCCCGTATCCCGTTCATCATACTGCCGATACAATAGTCGCGTTCCCCGACAGTAAGCGTCTCCTTGTCCGCGATATGATAGGAAAACTGATAGAATAAATCACACCAGGCGTTGTATCCGTTTTCTTCCGCTGTTTTTGACGGAAGATATTGATTACAGCCAGGGTCTTCCTCTTTCCGTCCCGTGTTAATACTTTGCACATATTTTCCATTTTCC
>CASWRE010000072.1 GCA_949471785.1 uncultured Lachnospiraceae bacterium
GCGTCAGCTCCTCTGGGGCCGTTCCCAGCAGCTCCGCCATCAGAAGGCGGGCCACGCCGGCGTCCGCTATAACAGCAATGTAAGGATTCATAATATCATTCTCCTATCTCTTTTTTGATTTTTCAGGACACCGCCGGCGGCGAATCCGCGCCAGGGGTTATACTCATTTTTCCGCGAGTGCCAGGATTGTCTGGCCCAGTTCAGTGGCGGGGTCGATAGCTTCGCCCCGGAACAGCCGAGTCATCTCCGCAAGCTCCACCGGTGCGATCGCCGGGATATCCGCACTGAGGCACGCCACCAGGGACAGGCCGGCGTTTGGTACTGGAGCCGTTTTGCGGCCGGCTATCTGCTCCGTTTTCCAACGCATGTTGCTCAGCAGATTAGTGCCGCCGCTCAGGAGGAGGGAAATTATGTCGGTCTCAATGAGATTATCTTCTCCTGTCATCCAAGCGTGAAGGGCCTGCATTCCAAAATGGAGGTATATAGACACGTTGTCAAATGCCGCCATACTGTACTGCTTCCCGTTTCGGTCCAAATATACTATGACGGCACAGTAGACGGAGTTGTCAGGGATTGCTCCGTCGCCATATCTGCGCAGGGGTCCGGGGTCCTCCGCGAGAGCCCGGTAAATGAGCCGGACAATTTTGGGGTTCTGGATTGCCTTGAGAATAAGCTCTTTATTCATCATCAGTGCTCCTTTTCTCTTTACTTTTTTGAAAATATATATAAAAAAGCCGCTGTCAGAAAAAAGACAACGGCTTTGTAAGCAAATATAAAGTTACGACCAGCAAAAGTTGGAAAAAAGACGGCCTTTAACGGGCAAATCAGATACGTTTACACTATTATTGTACCCCTTATTATAAAAGGTGTCAACCACAAATTTTTCCTCTTTGGACAGTTCACAGAAAATAGAAAAAGGGAGACTGTAACGCCACGGCGCTGTCTGTCCCCCTCTTAATGACTGGTTTTTCTGTCGTCCGCCGACTCGCAGCTCCATCCAGTGTAAATACTGTTCTGCTTTACGCATTTCGGGTTTTTCTGTTGCCCGCCAACTTTCCGGCCCAAGGTCCGGCATGCATTTCGGATTTTAGGTGCCAGCCCACCAGTGGGATGCCGCCCACTGACCACATACAGTATGCGCTATTTTTTGTCAATTTTTGAATGATAAGCTCGCACTGCCTTCTCCGCATTCCGCCGCAAGAGCTTTATAGGCCTCCCGGTTCCTGGCGAGCAGCAGTCTGGATATTTTCCCGGCTTCTTCATCCGGAACAGTGGATTCCCCTTCTTTGCGGCTGCGGGCAGCATCGTGCTGTGACGGTGTCAGGACCGGTTTCCCATAGACGCTTTCGATTTCCGCTCCCTCCTCATAAGCGACAGCCCGAACAGGCAGCCCACCACCCCGAATCTTCCGTCCATCAGGTCCAGGTAATATTCCCGCCGCAGAAACCTGATGTCGCTGTCATCGGCCTTTTGCTTGTCGTCCTGAAGGCATATCATGTTCAGCAGAAGCCCAACCGCCTCCATCATGATTTCTTTGAACTCCGCTACGACAGCGTCAATATCTATTTTCATTTCCGTGTTCCTCCCGATTCATTTAGATTACAGTGCCATTATACTCCTCTGAAGATGGAATTCCATTACCCAGCGGTCAAGATACGCACCATATCTAAATCTTTTTTGAAAAAATCTCGAAAACTATTTGGCAGTTCGGTGCAAAACATG
>CASWRE010000073.1 GCA_949471785.1 uncultured Lachnospiraceae bacterium
TCATGTTTTTACGGCCTCAGCAGCAAGTGCTTCGGCCTGTACTGAACAGTTACCATCCATGTAACATTTCCACGCCAGCTTTATTGAATAAGATATATATACTTTTTCAATAAATAAAATATATTGGCGTCTCTCCTATAGACAGACGGTGCAGATCACTCTGCTTCGCTTCCTGCTACGTCATGTTTCGCTACAGCTGTCATAGCCCCATGTTCACAGGCTCCTGGCATACCCAATACGCAGTCTCCGTCCTTCGCCGTATCCTGCCTTCTAATGCCGTGTCTGGCGCGCTGGCACATGTGTATGACAAAACGCTGCAGCATAAATTTTAAATCTTTCCACGAACAGCTTCTGCCGCCTTTTCCACAGCCAACACCACAGGCTGTCCGGCCATGCACATGTGTCAACGCACCAGCGGTTTTTCTATAACGGACATAACCGCCCGCCTTATCATGCCCCGCCATTAAGTCCTCTCGGTAAAACCCCGGCTCACCGCCGGAATTTATCAAAATGGGAGGCTCATGATCCTAATCCATACAACCTGCCGTTCTCATTGCCGGCATCGCCCAAACGGCTTCTTGGTATACGTCCATTCAACGCAGCGCGCCATCTCCCTGCCCCCGCTTCTTCACATTACGGGCGGTATTGGTTTTTTCCGCTTCCCGATACCCGCACACGGGACAGATAAAAGTATTCTCTTGCTTCACCCCGGTCGCGCCGCACCGGCTGCATTCCTTCCCGATGCCTTTTCCCAGCACTTTCACCACTTCGGCCGAATGCTCTCTGCACTTCTGCTCCAGCCGCTTCCGGATATACCCTCTCTGCCACTGTCCCAGGGAATGGTTGATCCTCTTATCCGTCCCTCCGGCCTTTGCCCCGGGCAGCTTCGCCATATACACAATTCCCGGCTTTTCCGACGCAAAGAAACGGTTTAGTTCCTGATTGATGTAGCTGTGCAGCCGTCCCTCCAGCCGCCGTTTTCTGGCGTTGTACTTTTTTCGCCCCGGATGCTGTTTCCGATTGCGGTTGTAGCTGGCGGTCTGCCCGCGTACCCAGTCCGAATAGGCCAGCTGATACTGCCCCAGCTCATCCCCGTAGCGGCGTCCCCCGTCGGTGGTCAGCATCGTATGGAACCCCAGCGCCACGCCCACCTCTTCCTGATAATCTTCGTGGTTCCGTATGGATACATACACCGGGACCATAAGCTCCAGGCGGTTTTCCGGCGGATACAATTTGACTTTCAGCTGGCTCCCATACTGGTTGTTATCCGTCAGCGGCACAAAGACCCGTCTCCGTTTCTCCTTTATGGAGAGATAGATCCCGTGGTCGCCGTAACGGTAAGCCCGCTCGGCTATGGAAAAACCGTCCGCCACATCCGTATGCAGCTTCTTGTGGTATTTCCGCGTCTGGCGGCACAGATAGCGGTGCATCCGTTCCGTATCCACCCGGCCGGCCAGCTCTCTGTACTGTTTTTCCATCTTCGCCGTCAGTCCTATGGGCTTCTGGTTCAGCACCGCCTCAAAAGCATTGCTGACTTTCAGGATAAACCGGAGATAGTGCTTCTCTTCCTCAGTAAAATCTTTGTTCCTGTTGATCAATCCCACCAGCTTTTGCTTTGTCCCTGTCCACCGGCCTTTGATATCCCCCAGGGCGTCAAAGACGGCGAGGTAGAAATAT
>CASWRE010000074.1 GCA_949471785.1 uncultured Lachnospiraceae bacterium
TTTGCGGCCTGTCTGGTTATGAAGCCAGACAGGCCATTTTTCGACAAGCTGAAATATAAAATTGTGAGACTATTTTTACTGCACGTTCTTTCAAGTATCGGTTTTATTTTGTACGCATTAAGACCTGCAATTATCCATGAAACAGGGCTTTTAGTTAGACTTGAATATATCACATATCACTATGCCTTGTTGCGGTTGGATGGTTTAATGAAATACTACATCGAGAATCCGACTGCTATAAACGACGCAAAACTTACTAATATGTTCAATAGCATTGATTTTACAAATGCAGATAATCTTAGGAAAACGGACTTTAGAAATTGTATGATGCATTTTGGCCTAACGGATAAAAACGGAAATTCTCTCATTTACGAAGAAAATGTTATTCTTGCACTTCCACTTTGTGGCCTTGTAGAAAGTCAATTTAATATGTCCTATACAGATTATAAAGCAAAACTCGAAATTCAACTAATTCTTTTATATAACTTGATTAAAGATTATTTAGCTTTCGACTTGCCATTACCAACTGTCAAAGAGTAATATAAAGTCTCCGCCTTTGGGACAAAATGATATGCTCCCTATAAGACAGACAGCGAAACAACAAAAACGAGAACGAGGGGAGCAGGCATGGGAAAACGAATTGAGATGGACTTGGAGGAAAAGGAATATCTGATCCAAGAGTGTCTGGCAGGTCGGATGCGGATGCGGGAAGCGGCGCGCAGAGCCGGGGTAGGTCATTCCACAATGCACAACTGGATCAGTCGTTATCGAGCGGAAGGAGCTTCGGCACTATCTGAAAACGGAAACGCGCAGAAGCGGACATACAGTGAGGCACTTCGGCAAAAGGTGGTAGAGGAATATCTGTCGGGCCAGGGCAGCTCCATGGCCATCGCGGAAAAATACAAGCTCCGTTCCGGAAACCTTGTGTTGGACTGGGCAAAGGAGTATCATCGTCATAGAGAACAACCGAAAGAAACAGGAGGAGTATCTATGGCGAGGCGGAACCATACGATGGAGGAGCGCGTCCAGGCAGTCAGGGAATATCTGGAGGAGGGGAAAGATTTTTCTGAGCTTTCGGAAAAATATAGGACGACCGCCCAGGTGGTACGCAGTTGGGTGAAGCGGTATCAGGAGATGGGCGTGGCAGGTCTGGAGGACCGGCGTGGGAAACGGCTTGTGTCTCAGACGCCCCGGACAGCCGAGGAGGCACTGCGAATCGAAAAGAGCAGATTGGAACGTGAGAACTATCTGCTGAGGATGGAGCTGGATTTGTTAAAAAAAGTGCAGGAGCTGGAGAGGGGGGATCGCTGAGGCAGTTCCGTCAGGAGCGGCAGTATGAAGCGGTGCGTTGGGCTGCGGAGGAACAAGGGTATCCCGTGGCGGAAGCGTGCCGTGCGCTGCATATCTCCCGGGCCGGCTACTACCAGTGGCGCTCCGGGAAAGCGGGTGCCCGTACTGTGGAAAACCGGCATTTGGCCGGGCTGGTAAAGCAAATCCACGACGAGAGCCCGGACAAGGGCTACCGGCGGATCCGGGATGACCTGGCACGGTATTATGCCATGA
>CASWRE010000075.1 GCA_949471785.1 uncultured Lachnospiraceae bacterium
TGGCTTTTTCAAGACTGTATGCTCAAAGGTATACGATATCAGCTCCGGCGGGATGTCTGACCATTCTCCTGACCATTCATCTGCAGACAGGCCGCGGCCAGTTTGTCCAGCATTTTCCTTTTCTCGGTCATGGACGGATGCACATAATGGCTCATCGTAAAGGCCACGTTGGCATGGCCCAGAATTTCACTGAGTATCTTCGTATCAAACCCCATGGCGACCGAACGGGTGGCAAAGGTATGGCGGATCGAGTGGAAACGATAATGTGACGCTCCCGAAGCTGCCAGCACCCGGGAAAAATAAGCCGTCATCCGGCGAGGCTCGCAAAACCGTCCGCTCTCCCCCGTCAGCAGATAAGCGTCCGGGGCCATTTTCAGCTGTGCAAGCTCCTCCAGCAGACTGGTCGGCAGGGGAATTTCCCGGCAGGAGTGGACCGTTTTTGGGGAAGTGACGACGACTTTTGTTTTTCTGTCCGACGCGGGGTCCATGTCCTGTATCCGGCCCATAGTGGCGGATACCTGCAGTATTCCCTGTTCCAGACGGATATCCGACCGTTTCAGGGCGCAGATTTCTCCCAGCCGCATCCCTGTGGCGAAACACAGCCGAATGCCCAGGGAGCGCAGGCCCGTATGCGCCTCCAGGTAACGGTTCACCCTGACGCAGTCCTCCTCGGAAATGACGGCCGGGTCGGCCCGTTTCTCCGGCTTTTTCAGCCGGGGGATCTCTATATAGGCGATGTGGCGATGGGAAAAGCCATACCGCAGGATGGCTCCCAGCGTAGCGCGCAGGCCGGCAGTCGTACTGTCCGACAGGCCGTCTGTCCGCTTTTTCTCCTCCAGAAAACGGGCAATCCTGTCCGAGGTGAGGGAGGTGCATTTGATATCGCCCAGCGCGGGGAGAATATATTGCTCGCAGCGCCTCCGGTAAAGGACATAGGAGCTCTCCTTCAGATTTTGCCGGGCGTCCTCCAGGTATAACAAAATGAGCGCATGGAAGGTTTCGCATCGGGCCGCTTCCCTCTGATAAAGAAAAGGATGGCTCTGCCTGGCCGCTTCCAGCTTTCTTTTCGCTTCTTTATAGGTTCTGGCATATACAGATCCGTAATGGATGGTCTTATCTTCTTTGTAAAATAAGGGATAGCGCCCTTCCCAGCGGCCGTCCGGCCGCTTGTGAATGTTTTCGCCTTTTCTCGGCATTGCCTTTTACCTCCTGTCTGTCATGAGAATATTTGACCACTAATCTGACCACTTAAAAATTAAGCGCCGCATTTTACAGAGTTTTCTGTATGATCAGCAGCCGTTTTTTAGGAAAAATGACGCAAATCTCTTCACCAATCATCCGCAACAAGAGAAAGGTATAACAAATTGTTATTAGCGTTATATGCAATTTTGCTTGACTTGCATAACAATCGTGACTATAATGGACACAAGTTGAAATAAACGCCAGCGTCTTGAAAAAGCCATTTCAAGACAGCCTGTGAAGTGAAGTTAGTATATGGAAGC